>NZ_JBITIG010000001.1:0-941249 GCF_044458745.1 Streptomyces sp. NPDC050418 | reverse complement strand
TTTTTGTTGTTTTTTGTTTTTGTGGTCGTGGTGGTTTCGGTGGTGGTCGCCGCCCCCCCCCCCCCCCCCCCCCCCCGCGCGCCCCCCCCCCCCCCCCCCCCCCCCCCCCCCACCCCGTGACGCAGCAGTGGAGGAAAGACCATGGCCCAGGTCGAAGCCGTGACCGAGCGGATCATCGCGGCGGAGCCGGACGATGTCTTCGATGCGCTCGCCGACTACAGCGGTACGCGCGCGAAGCTGCTGCCCGAGCACTTCAGCGAGTACGAGGTGCGGGAGGGCGGCGACGGCAAGGGCACCCTCGTGCACTGGAAGCTGCAGGCCACCAGCAAGCGCATCCGCGACTGCCTGCTCGAGGTCGACGAGCCCACCGAGGGTCAGCTCGTCGAGAAGGACCGCAACTCCTCGATGGTGACCACCTGGACCGTCACCCCGGCCGGCGAGGGCAAGGCGCGCGTCGTCGTGCAGACCGTGTGGAACGGTGCCGGCGGCATCGGCGGCTTCTTCGAGAAGACCTTCGCGCCCAAGGGCCTCGCCCGGATCTACGACGCCGTGCTGGCCAAGCTCGCCGCCGAGATGGAGAAGCCCGCGGCCTGAACCGTGTGCTCAGTGGGGTGGCACCCGGGCGTCAAGTGACCCACTCGAAAGGGTAGTTGCCCCAGTCACTGGTTCGAGTGGTTCTCGTCAACGGTGGGTATTCCGCCGTAACTCGTCGCGCTTATCGCAGTTGTCGCGTATTGCGGGAATTGAGCGATAAGCGCGATGAGGGGAGCGGGTACGTGGGCGGGACCACTCTGGTGAAGGAAGCGCCGGGCGAGGCGCCCCCGCAGGACCCGACGCCGCCGCCCGCGCAGGCGGTCGAACTCGGTCCGCGCCAGGTCAAGTTGGTCTTCCTCGGGCTGATGCTGGCCCTGCTGCTCGCCGCGCTCGAGCAGATGATCGTCGCGACCGCCCTGCCGAAGATCGTCGGTGATCTGCAGGGGCTCGACCGGATGCCGTGGGCGATCACCGCGTATCTGCTGACGTCCACGATCGGCCTGCCGATCTACGGCAAGCTCGGGGACCTGTGGGGACGCAAGGGCGTCTTCCAGTTCGCGATCGTCGTCTTCGTGATCGGCTCGGCGCTGGCCGGCTGGTCACGCACCATGAACGAGCTGATCGCCTTCCGTGCGCTGCAGGGCGTGGGCGCCGGCGGCCTGTTCATCGGGGTGCAGGCGATCATCGCCGACATCGTCCCGCCACGCGAACGCGGGCGCTACATGGGCCTGATCGGCGCCGCCTTCGGGCTCGCCTCGGTCGCGGGACCGCTGCTCGGCGGGTTCTTCACCGACCACGCGTCGTGGCGCTGGTGCTTCTACTTCAACGTCCCGTTCGGCCTGATCACCCTCGCCGTCGTGACCGTCGTGCTCAAGCTGCCGAAGCCGAAGGCCAGGCCGCGGCTCGACGTCCTCGGCTCGCTGCTGCTCGCCGCGGCGTCCACCTGCCTTGTGCTGCTGACCAGTTGGGGCGGCACGGAATACGAGTGGGGCGACCGCGTCATCCTCGCTCTCGCCGCCGGCGCCGTCGTCTCGACGGTCCTCTTCCTCGTCGCGGAGAAGTACGCGGCCGAACCCCTCATCCCGCTGCGGCTGTTCCGCGACGCGACGTTCAACCTCACCGGGATCGTGGGCGCGGTGATCGGCGTCGGGCTGTTCGGCGCGGCGAGCTATCTGCCGACCTTCCTGCAGATGGTCGACGGGGCCTCGGCGACCGAGTCCGGTCTTCTGATGCTCCCGATGATGGGCGGCATCGTCTTCGCCTCGATCATCTCGGGTCAGCTGATCAGCAAGACCGGTCACTACAAGGCGTATCCGGTCATCGGCGGTCTGGTCTCCGCGGTCGGCATGTGGCTGCTCTCGCTTCTGGAGACCGACACCTCGCGCCTTGCGTACAGCGTCTGGATGGCGGTGCTCGGCGTCGGGATCGGCCTGATCATGCCGGTGCTCATCCTCGCCGTGCAGAACGCGGTGCCGCCCGCCGACCTCGGCACGGCCACCAGCGCCAACAACTACTTCCGGCAGATCGGCGGCAGCGTGGGCGCCGCCGTCTTCGGCACACTCTTCGCCAGCCGGCTCACCGACGCCCTCGCCGACGAGCTGCCCGTCGGAGTGGACCTGCCCGACGCGGAATCGATCACACCGCAGCTCGTCCACGCCATGGAACCCGCCCTCAGGGACGGCTACATCCAGGCGTACGCGGACGCGATGCCGCGGATCTTCCTCTACCTCGTGCCGGTGCTGCTGCTCGGCTTCGTCCTCGCCTTATTCCTCAAGGAGAAACCGCTGGTGTCCCACAACGCCCCCGCCACCGAGCCCGCCGCCCCGATCCCGCAGGCCCGTACGGCGTACGCGGCCGGGGTCCCCGTGTGCGGATCCGTGCAGCACTCCGACGGCAGCAGCGTCCCGCGCGCCGCCCTCACGCTGATCGACGTCCAGGGGCGGCAGATCGGCCGGGGCGCGAGCGGCGAGGACGGGCGGTACGCGCTGTCCACGCCGGGGGCCGGCGCGTATGTGCTCATCGCGGCCGCCGGCGGACACCAGCCGCAGGCCGTCTCGGTCACCGTCGGAGAGCGGCCTGTCGAACTCGACGTCGTGCTCGGCGGCGCGGGACGGCTCGCCGGGACCGTGGTGACCGCCGAGGGTTCACCCGTGCGCGACGCGGCCGTGACGCTCACCGATGTGCGCGGCGAAGTGGTCGCCAGTACCCGCAGCGGGCGCGAAGGCGGCTATGTGATCAACGAGTTGGTGGCCGGCGAGTACACCCTCGCCGCCAGCGCCCCCGCGTTCCGCCCGGCCGCGCTCCCGGTCAGTGTGCAGGCCGCGCGCGAGACCCGGCAGGACATCGAGCTCGCGGGCGGCGCGGTGCTGCGCGGCACCGTTCGGGCCGGGGGCGGGCGGCCCGTCGAGGACGCCCGCGTGACGCTGCTCGACGCGGCCGGGAACGTCGTCGACACGCTCACCACGGGACCCGACGGCACCTTCCGTTTCGTCGACCTGTCGTCCGGGGAGTACACGGTGATCGCCGCGGGCTATCCGCCGGTGGCCACGGTGCTGCAGGTCGCGGGCGGCGGACGCACCGAGCGCGATCTCCAACTCGGCCACGAGGACTGAGAATTGAGCCGCGCCGGGCGCGAGGGGGCGCGCGTGCGCCCCTATTTCCCCGTTGCCGCACATCTCAAGGCGCCGTCGCCGTACCGTGGTTGATGTCGGCACGGATCTTCGGTGCGCCCACGCACCAGGGGAAGGAGGGGAGCCCCGACGATGGACCGGTCCAGGGATCCCCTGCAGGGGCCCGGCGAGCCCACGGGGCACGGCGAGGGACAGGAGCCGGACGCGCAGCACGCGGTCACCGGCCGGATCCCGCTCGCCGTCGTCGTGGTCGACGGCGCGGGTCTCGTCTCGCACTGGAGCACCGGCGCGCGTCGGCTCTTCGGCCACCCGCGTGAGGACGCGGTGGGGCAACCCGCCGTCGATCTGCTGCCCGTCTCCGGAGCGCTCCCCGAGGAACTGCCCGCCGTGGGCGCGTACGAGGACTACGAGGCGTACCGCGAACTGGGCCAGGATCTCGAGGCCTCCCTCGGCGGCCGCACCTCCTACCCGGCCGCGGGCCGCGCCCGGCTCGGTGCGCCGGGGCCGGACCGGATCGATGTCCTGTGGTGGGCGTATCCGCTGGTCGGGCCGGGCCCCGAGCGGCTGCTCGTGCTCGCCGCCGACACAGCGGGCGTGCACATGGACGAGGACGGTCCGGTGGAGCGGATCGCGCCCGGGTTCGCGCTGCACACCGAGTTCGACGGCAGCGAGGAACTGGCCCGCAGGCTGCCGGAGATCCTGCCGAGCATGAGCGTCGGTGAGAGCTCACGGATCGTCTCGCAGGTGCTCGAACTGGGCTATCCGGTCCTGGAATTCAGCCAGAGCGACCGCGTTCCCGTCACGCCCGACTGGGGTGTGCCGCGCCGTGAGGAGCGCCGCGCACGCCGTCGGCGCGCCGCCGTGCAAGGCGCGATCCCGGCGCCGAGGCAGGCGCTCGACGAGGTCCAGGAGGACCTCGAGTACGCGGCCGTCCGCGAGCATCTGGAGTTCCTGAACGAGGTCTCGGGGCGCATCGGCACCTCGCTCGACCTGGCGCAGACGATTATCGAGGTGAGCCGCGCGGTCGTGCCGCGCTTCACCGACGTCGCGGGGACGTATCTGCGCGAGCAGGTCGTCGCCGGCGAGGGCTTCCCCGACGGGCCGCCGGACGCTACCACCATGTGGCACCGCGTCGCGCTGGAGCACACCGACGAGCCGGGGCGCTGGGACGACGTGGTGCCGGTCGGCGAGTCCATGCCGTTCCCCGTGCACACCCCGTTCTTCCAGTGCATGACCACCGGGCAGCCGGTCCTCGTGCCGCGGATCAGCGAGGAGATGGGCACCAAGATCGCGGCCCAGTTCGAGAAGCGGGACATCCGGCCGCTGATCAGCAACCGCTCGATGCTCGTCGTCCCGCTGAAGGCCCGCAATGTGGTGCTCGGCTTCATGATCCTGCTGCGCCACCCGGAGCGGCAGGTCTTCAACGACATGGACCGGGTCACGGGCGCCGAACTGGCCGCCCGCGCGGGGCTCGTGCTCGACAACGCCCGCATGTACACGTACCAGGAGAGCGTCGCCGAGACGCTGCAGGACTCGATGCTGCCGCACATCGCGCCGCGGATGGCGGGCTGCGACATCGCGACCCGCTATCTGCCCGGCACGCTGCTCGGCCGGGTCGGCGGTGACTGGTTCGACTCGGTGAAGCTGCCCGGCTCCCGCACCGCGCTCGTCGTCGGTGACGTGATGGGGCACGGGCTCAACTCGGCCGCGATGATGGGCCAGTTGAGGACCGCCGTGCAGACCATGGCGGCGCTCGACCTGCCGCCCGCGCAGCTCCTTCGCAACCTCGACGATCTGGCGCAGCGGCTCGGCGAGCAGTACCTCGCGACCTGTCTGTATGCGGTGTACGACCCGATCGCCGGCGAGTTGCAGCTCGCCAACGCCGGGCACATCCCGCCCGTGATCGTACGGGCCGAGGACGGCCGCAGCGAGTTGCTCGACCTGCCCACGGGCGCGCCGATCGGCGTCGGCGGGGTGCCCTTCGAGACCGTACGCGTGCCGGTGGAGCCCGGCGACCGGCTCGTGATGTGCACCGACGGCCTGGTCGAGGTGCGCGGCGAGGACATCGGTGTGGGCCTCGCGACGCTCTGCGAATCGGCCGCACACCCCGCCGCCTCCATGGACGACGCCTGCGACACCATCATCCGCGCGCTCAACACGCGGGGCGGCCGCAAGGATGACGTGGCGCTTCTGATGGCGCGGCTCAACGGGGTGACATCCGAGGACGTCGCCCACTGGCAGCTCTCCCTGGATCCACGCGAAGTGGGCCGCGCCCGCCGTCTGGTGCGCGCACAGCTGGCGGACTGGGGGCTCCAAGGGGTCACGGAGACCGCGGAGTTGCTGGTCAGCGAGCTGGTCACCAATGCCGTACGACAGGCGCACGGGCGGCCCGTCGAGCTGCGGCTGGTCCGGACCGATGTGCTGCTCTGCGAGGTCGAGGACGACGACCACATGCTGCCGACGCTGTGCAGCGCCGGGCCCGCCGACGAGGCGGGACGCGGCTTGGGCGTCGTCGAGCGGCTCGCCCGGGAGTGGGGAGCGAGCCGGACCGCGGCGGGCAAGTCCGTATGGTTCGAGCTGGGGTTGCCGCGGGTGCGGCGCTGAGAATTCCTCCGGCGCCGAGTCGTGTGGCGCCGCTCCCCGGTGCGAGGGGGCGCACGGAGGCGCACAAGGGGCGTGCGCGGCTCGAACGATCGGTGAAGGTATGCGTCGGCAGCTTGTCCGGGCGCCCTTGCCGAGGGTAGACCGATCTCTACATGCGACAACCTGGGGAGAGTCGGTCATGAGCGTGACGAGCCGGTACAAAGAGGCGTGGGAGGGCTTCTGGCGCGAGGCGCCGGAGGAACAGGGCGCGGTGTTCTGGGATTCCGAACCCGCACTCACCGCGGGGCTCCATCTCGCCCTGGCCGAGCCCTACTTGACGGCCGCGGGCCTGCCCCTGATCGACCTCGGCTGCGGCAACGGCACCCAGACCCGCTTCCTCGCCGACCGCTTCCCGCGCGTCGTCGGCATCGACCTCTCGCAGGCGGCGGTCGAGCACGCCGAGCACGCCGACGCGGCGGCGCCCGAGACGATCGGGCGGGCCGAGTACCGCCGGCTCGACGCCATCGACAAGGCCGGAATCGAGGCGCTGCGCGACGAACTGGGCGACGCCCATGTCTACATGCGCGGCGTCCTGCACCAGTGCGAGCCCGCCGACCGACGCCCCCTGGCCGACTCCATCGCCACCCTGCTCGGCGCGCGCGGCCGCGGTTTCGTCGTCGAGCTCGCCGAACAGGCCGGGCCGATCCTGATGGGCCTCGCGAAGAGTCCCACGGGCCCGCCGCCGAAGCTGCTGCCGGTGTTCCAGCACGGCATCGCGCCCGCGGAGGTGTCCGATGCGGCCGTGCCGGACCTGTTCTCGGCGGCCGGTCTGGACATCCTGGAGAGCGGCGAGATGCCGCTCATCACCACCGATTACACGGCGGACGGGAAGCGGATCGAGCTGCCGTCGAAGTGGCTGATCGTGGGGCGGTCGTAGTCGGCTGCTCTGCGGGGCGGCGGGATCCGTACGGCGCGGTCAGGGGCGGACGCGCAGGCTCTCCATCACCAGGTCGAGCATGCGCGTCGAGCGCTCCTGCCAGCGCTCGTCGACGGGGATGCTGAACAGGCCCGCGATCAGGTAGAAGAAGTCCTCGTCCGTGACGCCCTCGCGCAGCGTGCCGGCCTCCTGGCCGGCCGCGAGCAGGGTGCGCACCGCGGCGATCAGGGCGGCCGGTGACGGCTTCTCCGCGCCGGTCGCGCTCATCGCGTGCCGCATCGCCTCGCCGAGGCCGGCCTTCGCGCGCGCGTGCGCGGCCAGGCGGTCCATCCAGGCGCGCAGCGCCTCGGCGGGTTCCATGGCTGCGAGCAGCTCGGCCGCGCTGTCGGCGACCTGGGTCATCTCGTGCCGGAAGATCTCCAGGACCAGCTCGTCACGGCTCGGGAAGTTCCGGTAGAAGGTGCCCTGCCCCACGCCCGCCTTCCGGGCGATGGCACTCAGCGGTACGGCGGGATCGCGGGTCAGCTCGTCGAGCGCGACCTCCAGGATCCGCTCGCGGTTGCGCTGCGCGTCCGACCGCTTGCGTGCCGTGACCTGCTTCGCCTCGTCGGCCATGGGCTGTGCCTGTACTTCCTCGTATACTCGGATAACGGACAGCTGTCCGCTTGGTTCAGGGTAGCGCTGCCGGCCCTGTGCTGTCGCAGCCCTGCCGCTGCTGAGCCAGACTTCAAGGGTGTACGTGCCCGTAGGAGCCCCCAAGTGCTCGACCTCGCCGCAGAGTTGACCGAATGGCTGGCCGAGGGCCGGTCCTTCGCCGTGGCCACGGTCGTCGGCGCGAGCGGCAGCGCACCGCGCGGCCCCGGCGCCGCCCTGGCCGTGGACGCGGACGGCACCGTGCTCGGCTCGGTCTCCGGAGGCTGCGTCGAGGGTGCGGTGTACGAGCTGTGCGCACAGGCGCTCACGGACGGCGAGCCCGTGCTCGAACGGTTCGGCTACAGCGACGAGGACGCCTTCTCGGTGGGGCTCACCTGCGGCGGCGCGATCGACGTCCTCGTCACGCCCGTGGGCCCCGAGGCGCGCGAGCGGGACCTCTTCACCCGAGCCGTCGAGGCCGCCGTACGCGAGGAGGGGGTGGCACTCGCCCGGGTGCTGCGCGCGCCGGCGGAGCTGGTGGGGCGGGCGGTGCTCGTATGTGCGGACGGGACCTATGAAGGGACGATCGGCGGCGCGGCGGACGCGGATGCGGACGTAGACGCGGACGGGCACGGAGGCGGGGACGGGGACGCGAACCGGCTGGCGCGCACCGTCGCCGAGGAGGCCGGGGCGCTGCTCGACACCGGACGCAACGGGACCGTGGAGCTGTCCGAGGACGGCTCGCGGTGTCCCGGCGGGCTCACCGTCTTCGTGGAGTCGAGTCTGCCGCCGCCGCGGATGATCGTGTTCGGCGCCAACGACTTCGCGGGCGCGCTGGTGCGCGCGGGTGCGTTCCTCGGCTATCGCGTCACGGTGTGCGACGCGCGCGAGGTGTTCACGACGCGGGCGCGGTTCCCCGACGCGGACGAGATCGTCGTCGACTGGCCGCACCGCTATCTGGCGCGCACACCGGTCGACCCGCGGACCGTGCTGTGCGTCCTCACGCACGACGCCAAGTTCGACGTGCCGCTGCTTGAGCTGGCGCTGCGCATGCCGGTCGCGTACGTGGGAGCGATGGGATCGCTGCGCACTCACGAGGACCGCAGGCGGCGGCTGCTCGCGGCGGGCGTCGGGGAGCGGGAGTTGGCGCGGCTGCGGTCGCCGATCGGCCTGGATCTCGGCGGGCGCAGGCCCGAGGAGGTCGCGCTGGCGATCGCGGCCGAGATCGTGGCCGTACGGCATGGGCGGGACGGTGGGCCGATGAGCCGGAGGGCGGGCAGGGCTCCCGCGCCTCGGCCGACGGCACCTTCCTGAGCTCGGAGAACACGTCTGGCAACCCCTGTGGAAAAGCCAGAGGTCCAGTCCAGCGACAGTTATCCACAGGGCTGGTGGGCCTCGCGACCGAGCGCGTACGGTCTCCGCATGAAGATCCTCATCAGCGCCGACATGGAAGGCGCCACGGGCGTGACCTGGCCCGCCGATGTGCTGCCGGGCCACGCGCAATGGGAGCGCTGCCGCTCCCTGTTCACCTCGGACGTGAATGCCGCGGTGCTCGGCTTCTTCGACGGCGGAGCCGATGAGGTGCTCATCAACGAGGCGCATTGGTCCATGCGCAATCTGCTGCTCGAACAGCTCGATGACCGCGCCCAGATGCTCACCGGCCGCCACAAGTCACTGAGCATGGTGGAGGGCGTGCAGCACGGGGATGTCGACGGGATCGCGTTCATCGGCTATCACACGGGCGCGGGCACGGAAGGAGTTCTGGCACATACGTATCTGGCCAACTCCATCACGGGAGTGTGGGTCGACGGCGTGCGGGCGAGCGAGGGCTTGCTCAACTCGCATGTGGTCGCCGAGTTCGGTGTGCCCGTCGTGCTCGTCACGGGTGACGATCTGACCTGTGAGGATGCGCTCGGGTATGCGCCGGGCGCCCTCAAGGTCGCGGTGAAGGATCATGTGTCGCGCTATGCGGCGGTCTGCCGCACACCGGCCAGGACCGCGGCCGACATCCGCGCCGCGGCCAAGGAGGCGGCAGCGCTCGCGGTGCGCCAGGAGCCGGTGCAGGGCGGGCCGTTCACCGTGGAGCTGGAGTTCGACGCCGAGCATCTGTCACAGGCGGCCACCGTCGTCCCCGGGGTCGCGCGCTCCGGGGAGCGGAGGGTGGCCTACACCAGCCCCACGATGTATGAGGGGATTCGTACGTTCAAGGCGGTCACCACGGTCGTTTCCGCCGCGGTCGAGGAGCAGTATGGCTGAGCACAGCACACAGGGTCCGGACAGTTCGGCGGACAGCGGGATCGATGCGACCGGGCTCGACGAGGTGGTCCGTTTCACGTCGGACCTGATCCGTATCGACACCACCAACCGGGGCGGCGGCGACTGCCGGGAGCGCCCCGCCGCGGAGTACGCGGCGGAGCAACTGGCCGGGGCGGGGCTCGAACCGACCCTCCTCGAGCGCACTTCGGGGCGCGCCAATGTCGTGGCCAGGATCGAGGGCACCGACCCCTCGGCCGACGCGATCCTCGTGCACGGCCATCTCGACGTCGTGCCCGCCGAGGCCGAGGAGTGGCAGGTCGACCCGTTCTCCGGGGAGATCCGCGACGACGTGGTCTGGGGCCGTGGCGCGGTCGACATGAAGAACATGGACGCGATGATCCTGTCCGTGGTCCGCTCCTGGGCCCGCCAGGGAATCCGACCTCGGCGCGACGTGGTGATCGCGTTCACCGCCGACGAGGAGGCCAGCGCCGAGGACGGCTCGGGCTTCCTCGCCGACCAGCACGCCGGGCTCTTCGAGGGATGCACCGAGGGGATCAGCGAATCCGGCGCGTTCACCTTCCACGCGGCGCCCGGTATGTCGCTGTACCCGATCGGGGCGGGGGAGCGCGGCACCGGCTGGCTGAAGCTCACCGCGCGCGGCCGGGCCGGCCACGGCTCCAAGGTCAACCGGGCCAATGCGGTCACCCATCTCGCCCAGGCCATCTCCCGGATCGGCGAACACCAGTGGCCGGTGCGGCTCACCCCGACCGTGCGTGCCGCCCTCAGCGAACTGGCACGGCTGCACGGCGTCGAGACCGATGTGTACGCACCGGACTTCGACGCGGACGAACTGCTCGGCAAGCTCGGCCGGGCCGCCGCACTGGTCGAGCCGACCGTGCGCAACAGCTCCAACCCGACGATGCTGCAGGCCGGGTACAAGATCAACGTCATTCCGGGTGAGGCCGTGGCCTACGTCGACGGGCGGTTTCTGCCCGGCGGCGAGGAGGAGTTCCGCCGGACCATGGACGAGCTCACCGGACCACACGTCGACTGGGAGTTCCACCACCGCGAGGTCGCCCTCGAAGCACCGGTCGACTCGGACACGTTCCGGAAGATGCGCGCCGCTCTCGAGGAATTCGAACCGGACGGGCATGTCCTTCCGTACTGCATGTCAGGAGGGACGGACGCCAAGCAGTTCTCCCGCCTCGGCATCACCGGCTACGGCTTCTCGCCGCTGAAGCTGCCGGAGAACTACGACTATGCGGCGATGTTCCACGGCGTCGACGAACGGGTGCCCGTCGAGGCCCTGCACTTCGGCGCCCGGGTACTGAGCCGTTTCCTGCGAACGGCCTAGCGGAGTGGGGGACATGGTGCGCACCGAGCCGTACGGGGAGTGGGCCTCGCCGATCGACGCGGCCCTCGCCGCCTCGCACGACGGCCGCCCGGAGTGGGTCGGCTTCGTCGGCGACGAGGTGTGGTGGACCGAGCCGCGCCCGGCGGAGGCCGGCCGCCGCGCCTTGCTGCGCCGGCGCTCCGACGGACGCGAGGAGTCGGTGCTCGCACTGCCGTGGAATGTGCGGACACGCGTGATCGAATACGGCGGCCGGCCATGGGCGGCGGTCCAGCGGGCCACGGGACCGCTGGTGGTCTTCAGCGACTTCGCCGACCAGCGGCTCTACGCGTACGAGCCGGACCGGCCCGGCGCGCAACCCGTGCCGCTGACGCCGGTCTCCACGGTGGGCGGCGGGCTGCGCTGGGCCGAGCCACAGATCCTCGCCGAGCGCGGCGAAGTGTGGTGCGTCCTCGAGGAGTTCACGGGGGAGGGCCCGCAGGAGGTACGGCGGGTGGCGGCCGCGGTGCCGCTCGACGGGTCCGCCGCGCACGACCGCGCGGCGGTGCGTGAACTGTCGGACGGACGGCACCGGTTCATCACCACACCCCGGGTGGCGCCGGACGGCGGACAGGTCGCGTGGATCGGCTGGGACCACCCGCGGATGCCGTGGGACGGCACAGAGCTGACCGTCGCGGATATCGCACCGGACGGCACCTTCACCGGCGCCCGGGTCGTGGCCGGCGGCCTGGAGGAGTCCATCGCCCAGGCCGAGTGGGCGCACGACGGGACGCTGGTGTTCGCGTCGGACCGAAGCGGGTGGTGGAACCTGTACCGCTGCCGGGTTGGTGCGGGTGCGGGTGCGTTGGCGGGTGCCGGACCTGAGGGGACGCCCGCTGTGGGTGGCGGACCGGAGGCGAGCCGCCCCCTCGCGGTGGCGCTCTGTCCAAGAGAGGAGGAGTTCGCCGGGCCGTTGTGGAAGCTCGGGCAGCAGTGGTTCGTGCCGCTGGAGAACGGGACGGTGGCCGTGGTGCACGGCGTCGGGGCGACCGCGCTCGGCATCCTCGACCCCGAGACCACGGACGTCGTGGACGTCGCCGGGCCCTGGACGGAGTGGTCGCCCACCCTGGCGGCGCACGGCTCGCGTGTGGTCGGCATAGCGGCCAGCCCGCGCAGCGCGGCGGAGGTCGTCGAGCTCGACATCCGCACGGGCCGCGCCCGCGTCATCGGCGCCGCCCATGACGACCCGGTCGACCCCGTGTACTACCCGGAGCCGCAGATCCGCACCTTCAGCGGACCGCTGGGCCGTGACATCCACGCCCACATCTACCCCCCGCACAACCCCGGCCACCGAGGCCCGGACGACACCCTGCCGCCGTACGTCGTCTGGGCGCACGGCGGGCCGACCGGGCACGCACCGCTCGTGCTCGACCTGGAGATCGCCTACTTCACCTCGCGCGGCATCGGCGTCGCCGAGGTCAACTACGGCGGCTCGACCGGCTACGGCCGCGCCTACCGCGAACGGCTGCGCGAGCAGTGGGGCGTGGTCGACGTGGAGGACTGTGCGGCGGTCGCCCGCGCGCTCGCCGAGGAGGGCACCGCCGACCCGGCGCGCCTCGCGATCCGCGGCGGCAGCGCGGGTGGGTGGACGACGGCCGCCTCGCTCGCCACGACGGATGTCTACGCGTGCGGCACGATCATCTATCCCGTCCTCGACCTCGAGGGCTGGGCCACCGACGAGACCCATGACTTCGAGTCGCACTACCTCGAATCGCTCGTCGGACCGTTCGCGGAGGTCCCCGGCCGGTATGCCGAGCGGTCGCCCACCTCGCAGGCCGAGCATGTCACCGCGCCCTTCCTACTGCTGCAAGGGCTCGACGACGTGATCTGTCCGCCGAGCCAGGCCGAGCGGTTCCTGACGCGGATGGCGGGCCGCAGGATCCCGCACGCCTACATCGCCTTCGAGGGCGAGGGGCACGGGTTCCGCCGCGCGGACACCATGATCCGGGCACTGGAGGCGGAACTGTCGCTGTACGCCCAGGTGTTCGGACTGCGGCCACCCGGAATCGACACACTGGAGCTGAGCAAGTGAGGCGTGAAGGGGAGACCATCCGCAGCGGGTGGGGCGAGAGCGGCTGGGACGATCCCGCACCCACGCGGGGCGTCGCGCCGCTCACCCGGCCGCAGCGTCTGCGGCCGGGCGCGCGGGTCGCCGTCGTCGCGCCGAGCGGACCCGTCCCCGAGGAGCGGCTCGAAGCGGGCCTGGACATCCTCCGCGGCTGGGACCTCGAACCGGTCGTCGCCCCCCATGTGCTCGCCACGCACCCGAAGTTGAGCTACCTGGCCGGAGCCGACCGTGACCGGGCCGCCGACCTCCAGGCGGCCTGGTGCGACCCCTCGGTGTCCGCGGTGATCTGCGCGCGCGGTGGGTACGGCGTGCAACGCATGGTCGATCTGCTCGACTGGGATGCGATGCGGGCTGCGGGGCCGAAGGTGTTCGTGGGGTTCAGTGACATCGCTGCGCTGCACGAGGCGTTCGCGCTGCGGCTCGGTCTTGTCACGCTGCACGGGCCCATGGCGGCGACGGCCGACTTCCTCAAGAACGCTCGGGCGCAGGAGCACTTGAAGGCCACGCTGTTCACACCGGAATCGGTCCAGACGATCACGGGCGGCCAGGCTCTGGTGCCCGACGGCACCGGCGCCCGCGCGGGCGGAGGGGACCGGTCGGACCCGTCCGTCACGCCCGGTCGCGCGCGGGGTGTCACCCTCGGCGGCTGCCTGGCGCTGCTTGTCGCGGACCTCGGGACCCCGTTCGGGCGGACGTCCGCGCGGGGCGGGCTGCTGTGCATCGAGGACATCGACGAGGAGGACTACCGCATCGACCGTCTCCTCACCCAACTCCTGCGCAGCGGCTGGCTGGACGGGGTCGCGGGGGTGCTGCTCGGCTCCTGGCAGGAGTGCGGTCCGTACGAGGAGGTGCGCGAGGTCTTCGCCGACCGGTTCGGCGGCCTGGGCGTGCCGATCCTGGAGAACGTCGGCTTCGGCCACTGCGACGGTGCGCTCACGCTGCCGCTGGGGGTACCGGCCCTGTTGGACGCGGAGGCCGGCGAACTGCGGCTGGAGGTACCCGCGTTGAGGTGAGCCGCGCTCCGGGCGCCGCCGCGTCGTCCGAGGCGAGGACGAACTCCCCGGCCGAACTCTCGGGCCGAACTCCTCGGCCGCACTCCCCGATCTCAGGAGCCCGCCACAAACCCGTACCGCACGAACCGCCACCCGTCCCGCAACGGAGGAATGCGGGCCAGCCCTCGCAGCACCGTGCGGGACGGGGTGCACTGGCAGGTGCGGCCCGTTTCGTCGAGGACCGAGAGCGAGGCGAGCAGACGGAGGGGTGGGTGGGCCCGGGCGAAGCGGTCGGGGGCGGGCAGGGCCCAGCGGAAGGACGTCCGCGTGTGGCGCAGGAGCGGGTGGAAACCCGCCAGGGACCGCAGCCAGGGGGCCACTCCGTCGAAGACGAGGCGTCCCCGGGAGAAGTGACCGGCGACGCGGTTCACCAGACGGCTCACCTCGTCCGGCGGCAGATACATCAGCAGCCCCTCGGCCACGACCAGCGTCGGCCGGTCGCGCGGCACCTCGTCCCACCATCCGGCGTCGGTGACCGAGGAACCCAGGGCCCGTACACCGTCGACCGGACCGTAGAGGCGCTCGCGGAGCGCGATCACCTCCGGGTAGTCCACGTCGATCCACATCGCGGACGCGGGCCGCTCGACCCGCAGCGGACGGCTGTCCAGGCCGCAGGCCAGATGCAGGACGAGACCGTCCGGCCACTCCTGGAGGAACGCGGTGGTCCAGTGGTCGAAGCGCCGCGCCCGCGTCGCGATCAGCGGGGCGAGGGGCCGCAGTCCGCGCAGCCGGGCGAAGTCGTAGTCGATCTGTTCCACGAGCCGCTGGGCGTACGGGTCGCCGAGGACGGGATGGGCCTTGCGGCTGTCGACGGCCCGTAGATACAGCGTCATCAGGAGGGTCTCCTTCACCTGCCCGAGTTCGACCTCGTGCGCCATGACCCACTCCGTCCGGGAAGGCGGCCGTACCACCGCAGTCCCAGTGAGCCAGGCCCTCCCCGCGAGGGCCACCCGCCTCACCCATTGGGCCCAGCCCGCCACCCGCAGGGGCACCGGCCGCGTGCGGCCGGACGGTCGGCTGCCCATGCTGGCCGAAGGGGGCGACGGCGTCACCCCGGACGGAAGGGCCCGCATGAGCTCCAAGAACTCCAACGGCACCAGCGGCACCGGCGGCGGCAAGGCCAAGGGGCTGATGACGCCCGGACGTCTGACGGTCGCCGCGATCGGCATCCTCGGCCTTGTCTTCATCTTCGAGAACACCCGCAGCACGAAGATCCGTCTGCTCATCCCCGAAGTGACCATGCCGCTCTGGATGGCGCTGCTGTTGACGGCTGTGATCGGAGCGCTGTGCGGGGCCTACTTCATCAGGAGACGGAAGTGACCACACTCTTGCGCCGGGCGGCCGTGCTCACCGGCACCGTGCTCGCCACGACGGCCCTCACCGTGACGACCGCGACGGCGGCAGGACCGCCGATGCCTGACTTCCGGGGCAAGGGCCTGATGGACGTCTTCCGCACGGTCGACTACCGCACGCGCGTCGATCTGCACGACGCGAGCGGCTACCAACGGAACGTCCTGTGGCCCCTGAACTGGAAGGTCTGCACCCAGACCCCGGCGCCCGGCGTCGAGCTGACCGGCCAGACGATCGACATCGGCGTGGTCAAGAAGACGGAGACCTGCCCCAGGGCGTAGCCCGCGAAGTCCCGGGGCAGGCACCGGTCCCGGGAGTAACCCGAGGCCGCACGGCCGCGGCGTTCTAAGGTGCGGCCATGGATGACAGCACCACGACGTACCTCGCCACCGGGCCCCGCGTCGGCCTGCGCCGCCTCACGTACGCCGACGGCGAGGTCTTCGTCGCGCTGGCGCGCGAGAGCCGCGAGCTGCACCATCCGTGGCTCGCCCCGCCCGTGACCGCCGAGCAGTTCGCCCTGTACGCGCAGCGGCTGATCGAGGATCCCGCGCGAGCCGGGTTCCTGATCTGCGAACGGGGCGTAGACGAGGGCCACGAGCCGGCCCGCGGCCGGATCGCCGGTTACGTCAACATCAACAACATCGTCGAGGGCGCCTTCCGCAACGGCGCGCTCGGATACGGGGCGTTCGCGCACGCCGCCGGACAGGGCCTGATGAGCGAAGGGCTGCGGCTGCTCATCACGTATGCCTTCGGGCCCGCGCTCGGGCTGCACCGCCTGGAGATCAACGTCCAGCCGGACAACGCCGCCTCGATCGCGCTGGCCCGCCGCTGCGGGTTCCGCCTGGAGGGGTTCTCGCCGGACTTCTTGTACATCGACGGGGCGTGGCGCGACCATGAGCGGTGGGCCCTCACGCGGGAAATGGTCCGGTAGGCGACGCCACCGCGTCCGCGCCGGGGGAGAGGGCCGGGGGAGCTGGGGAGAGGACGCGCACCATGACTGCGGACATTCCGGGCACGGACGCCGAGAGCGCCTCGGCCGGGACCGGCCCGACGACCACACCCACCGACGGACCAACCGCCGATGCAGCCGGTGAACCGACCGGCGATCCGGTCCACGAACCCACCCGTCCACCTTCAACCCTCGCCGCGCTGGCCGACCTTGCGACGCCGATGGCGATCCGTGCCGCCGCCACACTGCGGATCGCGGAGTCCCTCGACGAGGGGCCGCGTACCGCCCGTGAACTGGCCGCCGTGGTGGGCGCGGACGCCGACGCATTGGAACGGATGCTCGCGCATCTCGCCGCCAAGGCGGTCCTCGCCCGCGACGCCGTGGGCCGCTACTCCCTCACCGCCTTGGGTGCCGAACTGCACGCGGACCACCCTTCGGGCGCCCACCCCTGGCTCGACATGGCCTCACCGCTGGGCCGCGCGGACCTCTCCCTGGTCGAGCTGCTGCACTCCGTACGGACCGGGCTGCCCGGCTTCCCGCTCCGCTACGGTGCCTCGTTCTGGGACGATCTGGCCACGACGCCCGACCGGCAGGAACGGTTCGACACCCTGATGAGCCGCAACGCGGGCGTCGACGGACCGCTGCTCGCCGCCGCCTACGACTGGGCGGCACTCGGCCGCGTCCTCGACGTCGGCGGCGGCAACGGCGCCCTGCTCACCGCCCTGCTCACGGCCCACCCCACCCTGCACGGCACGGTGCTCGACCGGGACCGTACCGCCGAGCTCGCCCGGATACGGTTCGCCGCCGAGCGGCTCAAGGAGCGCGGTGACGCGGTCGAGGGCAGCTTCTTCGACGAACTGCCCACCGGGTACGGCGGCTATCTGCTGTCCTCGATCGTCCACGACTGGGACGACTCCTCCGCCGTCGCGATCCTGCGCCGCTGCGCGGAGGCGGCGGGCAGCACCGGCCGCGTCTTCGTGATCGAGCAGATCGGCGGCGACGGGGAGCAGCTGCGCACCGAGATGGATCTGCGGATGCTCGTCTTCTTCGCCGGCAAGGAGCGCACGGTGTCCCAACTCGCCGACCTGGCGGGCGAGTCGGGCCTCAAGCTCGTGGGCGTGCACCCGGCGGGCGGTCTGGCGGTGGTGGAGTTCGCGGCGGGCTGAGGCGGCCGGACCCGAGGGCGCAGGCCGCGGCTTTGGTGAAACGGGCGCCGCGGCCGCTCAGCGCCCCTTGCGGTTGATCTTCATGGTGTCCATGTCGGTCACCTTCGCCTTGAGCGCACCGTGCCCGGCGCCGAGCTCCCGCAGCGCGCTCTCCGCGCGGTCCTCGGCGATGACCCCCGCCATCTCGTCACCGTCATCGCTGTCGGAGACGACGACATAGCGGTACGAGAAGTGCTTGAGCGTGCGGTCGTACGCGAGCGAGCCCTCCTCGCTGAAGCGCATCGCGTTCATGCCGTGCTCGTCGACCTCCGCGAGCAGCCGGGCGCGTGTCGCCTCGCCGAGGTCCTCGAAGGCGCCTCGGACGATGACCCGGTACGTGTGTGCTGCGCCCATGCCGATCTGCTTCCGTCGCGGGGGCCGGAGCCCCGTATACCCGTGGACCGATCAACCCTACGTCGCCCAGGATGGAACCCATGCGACGCATCGTGGTCCTCGACGCCCCGTCCAATCTGGGCCTGCGCCCGCCGGCCCCCGGCACCGTCCCCGGGGTCTACAAGCTGGCCGGTGCCCTGCGCGAGCAGCGGATCGTGCAGCGGCTCGGTGCGCTGGAAGGCGGCGTCGTGGTGCCGCCGCGCTACGACCGGGGTGACTGGCGCGAGGGGGACGGGGTTTTCAACGCCGCCGCCATCGCCGCGTACACCGTCAAGCTCGCGGACCGTATCGAGCACCATCTGCGCGCGGGCGACTTCCCCGTGGTGCTCGGCGGCGACTGCTCGATCCAGCTCGGCGCCTCGCTCGCGATGCGCCGCATGGGCCGCTACGGACTCGCGGCGATCGACGGTTCCACGGACTTCCGCCACCCGGGCAATTCGGAGCGCGTCGGCGCCGCGGGCGGCGAGGAGCTGGCGCTCGCGACCGGGCGCGGCCAGCGGGACCTGACCGATCTGGAGGGGCTGCGTCCGTATCTGCGCGACGACGACGTACGCCTCTTCGGTATCCGCGACGACGACCCGCAGATCCCCGAGCTGCGGGAGCTGAAGATCCCGAACGCGAGCGTCGGCGAGATCCGCGAATGGGGGCCCGAGACCATCGCGGGCGCCGTGCGCCAGACCCTGGAGATCCCCGAACTCGACGGATTCTGGGTGCACTTCGACGCTGACAGCCTCGACCCCGAGATCATGCCCGCGGTCGACGCCCCCGACCCGGACGGCCTGCAGCCCGGGGAACTCGTCGCCCTGCTCGGCACGTTGGCGGCCTCCGACCACTGCGTCGGCCTCAACATCACCATCTACGACCCGGACCTCGACCCCGACGGCTCGGCGGGCGCGCTCCTGGCCGACCTCGTGGTCGACGCGCTCACCGGTCACCGCCAGGACTGACCCCGGCCCGCGGGTTTTGCGCAATCCTGACCGGGCAGGCCCCTGGCGACCGGCGCGATCTGCGGCTTCCATGGTCGAATGACGACGATCCGACGTGCAGAACTGACGCTGCCGGGTGCCCCGTTGGGCCCGCCGAACCCGCTGCCCGCGTTCCGCCTGCCGGGCCGGGTGCACGCGGTCACCGTCGACGAGCGGGTGCGCGCGGGCATGCCCCTGGAGATGCGGCGCCAGCTCGGCCACCGCCCGCTCGACAGCATCCTGCCGGTCCTCGTCCTCGACGGATACGACCGGACCCGCGGCACGCTCACCCTGGACACGCTCGTCCTGGAGAACGCACGGCTGCGGGTCACCGTCCTGCCCGGGCTCGGCGGCCGGATCCACTCGCTGCACCACAAGCCCACCGGCCGGGAACTGCTCTACTCCAACCCGGTGTTCCAGCCCGCCGACTTCGCGCTCAACGGCGCCTGGTTCTCGGGCGGCATCGAGTGGAACATCGGCGCCACCGGACACTCCACCCTGTCGTGCGCCCCCGTCCACGCGGCCCCCGTCGAGGCGCCCGACGGCGGCACGATGCTGCGGCTCTGGGAGTGGGAGCGGCTGCGCGACACCCCGTACCAGGTCGATCTGTGGCTGCCCGAGGACTCGGACTTCCTGTACGTGGGCATACGGATCCGCAATCCGCACGAGAAGCCCGTGCCGGTCTACTGGTGGTCGAACATCGCGGTCCCCGAGGAGCACCGCGTCCTCGCCCCCGCCGATGAGGCCTGGCACTACGGCTACGAGCGCGCCCTGCACCGCGTCCCCGTCCCCTTGCTCGACGGCACCGACCGCTCGTACCCCCTGAACAGCCCGACCCCGGCCGACTACTTCTACGAGCTGTCCGACACCGCCCGGCGCTGGATCACCGCACTCGACGAGCAGGGCCACGGCCTCGTCCACGCCTCCACCGACCGGCTGCGCGGCCGCAAGCTCTTCACCTGGGGCAGCGGAACCGGCGGCCGACGCTGGCAGCAGTGGCTCACCGAACCCGGCACCGGCGGCTACGCCGAGATCCAGGCCGGACTCGCCCGCACTCAGCTGGAGCATGTGCGTCTTGAGGCGGCGGGCGAGTTCAGCTGGTGCGAGGCGTACGGACCGCTGAGCGCGGACCCGGCCCGCGTCCATGGTGACGACTGGGGCGCGGCGCGGGACGAGGCGGCGGGACGGCTCGAAGAGGTGCTGCCCCGGGCGGAGCTGCAGAAGGTGTACGAGGAGTGGCGGGCCCACGCCGACACCGAACCCGGTGAGCGGCTCGCCACCGGCTCCGGCTGGGGCGCCCTCGAGGTGATCCGGGCCGGGCACAAGCTGCCCGGCACCCCCTTCGACGAGGAGACCCTCGACGCCGAGCAGTCCCCGTGGCTCGAACTCGCCCACACCGGCTCGTATCCCGAACCGCGCCGTGTGACCCCGCCGGGCCCCACGCTGGTCGCGCCGCACTGGCGGGACATGCTGGAGACCGCGCCCGCCGCACCGCTCACCGAGTACCACCTCGGTGTCGCCCAATGGCACTCCGGCGACCGCTCGCAGGCGGTCCGCAGCTGGGAGCGCGGGCTCGAACTGGCCCCGTCCATCTGGCCGTTGCTGCGCTGCCTCGCCTTCGCCGACTGCGCGGCGGGCCAGCTGGAGCGCGGCGCCGACCGGTATGCAGAGGCCTTCGACGACCTGTGCGCCGAGCGCCGTGACACCGAGGTGTGGACCGCCGCCTGTGCGGCGCTGGGCCGCGAGGCCATCGCGGCCCAGCTCGCAGCGGGCCGTCCGCAGGCCGCCCGCGCGGTGTGGGACCGGCTGCGTCCCGCCACCAGGGAACGCGGCCGCTTCCGGCTGATCGAGGTCCAGCTCCTGCTCGCCGAGGGCGACACGGCCGCGGCCCGCCGGATCTACGACGAGGGCTTCGAGGTCGCCGATCTGCGCGAGGGCTCCGAGGCGCTGGCCGAGACCTGGGAGCTCCTTGCGGACGAGCCGGTGCCCGCCGCGTACGACTTCCGGATGCGGCCGCCGGGCAAGGAGCGGTGAGCGAGGACTCTTCGGGGGAGGGGCGGCGGGTCAGCCGCGAACGGCCCGCTGGTCCGCGTACTCGAAGACGGTGCCGTCGGGGTGCACCGCGATCAGATTGCGGCCGGCGGGCGTCGGCACCGGACCGGCCACGATGTGCGCGCCCGACGCGCTGAGCACCTGCTGTGCCTCGTCCACATCGGGCACCGCGATGGTCGCCGTGACCTTGCGGAGCACTTCGAGCTCCGCCTCGGGCCCGCTCATCAGCAGAAAGCAGCCCACCGCGGCGACCTCCACGCCGCCCCGCTCGAAGCGCAGCGCCTTGACGCCGGCGAGCCGCTCGTAGAAGGCCACCGAGGCGTCCAGATCCTCGACGCAGATACGCAGCGTGGTGCCCAGAATCTCCATGGGGACGAGGGTAGTTGGCGCGATGCGGCCGGGAGATCGTTTCCCGGCAACGGCACCCGGATCTCAGACGCGGATCAGCAGCTCCCCGTGCAGCACGCAGAACCAGCCGTCCTCGGCCCGTCCCCATGCCCGCCAGGCCTCCGCGATCTCCGCCAGCTCCTCGGTGGTGGCGTGCCCGCCCTCGACGGCGATACCCGCGTACGAGGAGCTCGTGGTGCGGTCCGCCCACAGGCCGCTCCACCAGGCGCGCTCGTCCGGTGTGGAGTAGGTCCAGGTGGCGGACGTGGCGGTGATCTCGTGTTCGGCCGAACCGGACTGCAGCGCCCACGACTTGAGACGGCGCCCGGCGTTCGGCTCACCGCCGTTGGCCCGGGCCACCCGCTGGTACAGGGCCTGCCACGTGTCCAGGACGGGCGACTGCGGGTACCAGGTCATGGCTGCGTAGTCCGAATCGCGGACGGCGATGATTCCGCCGGGCCGTGTCACGCGGCGCATCTCGCGCAGTGCCTGTACGGGATCGCCCACGTGCTGCAGCACCTGGTGGGCGTGCACGACGTCGAAGCTGTCGTCCGCGTACTGCAGCCGGTGCACGTCGGCCACCTCGAACTCGGCGTTGACCAGGCCCCGTTCGGTCACCGCGGCCCGTGCCCGGTCCAGGACGCCGGCCGCGATCTCGACGCCGGTGACATGGCCCTGCGGTACCAGTGCGGCCAGGTCGGCGGTGATGGTGCCTGGGCCGCAGCCCACGTCCAGGATGCGCTGGTCGGGCTTGATCTCCGGCAGGAGGTAGGCCGCGGAGTTGGCGGCGGTGCGCCAGGTGTGCGAGCGCAGTACGGACTCGTGGTGTCCGTGCGTGTAGACAGCGGTCTCCTCGGCCATGACCGGTCCCCTTCCGGCAAGGTCCCGGGTGCCGTCACCCGGGGCGATGCAGTGAACCGTACGCTCGTCGGCCGAATAATGAGATCCCCATCTTGAAATGCGAGACGCGACTGACGGTGGGTCAGGTGTGCCGCGGTCGGTACACGCGCAACGCACCCGGCAGTTTGTCGAGCCTCAACTCCCGCCCGACCGGCACGACTTCACCGTCGTACGCGAGCGGGGTGCCGGGCGCGAGCGAGTGGACGCGCAGCCTGCGCACCCGCACCGCCGCGTGCGCGGGGGAGCGGCTCAGCGGTCCCGCGACCGCCGCCGCGAGCAGCCGCGCCCCCGGCCCGCGGCCGCCGTGCGCGACCCGGACGTCGAGGAGCCCGTCGGCCAGATCGTGCCTCCGGGCGGGCGAGAGACCCCGGCGGTGATAGGTCCCGTTGCCCGCGAACAGCAGCCACAGCGGTCGCCGTTGCCCGCCCATCTCCACCTCCAGCGGATGCTCCGCGCCCAGTACGTCGGCCGCCGCGAGCATCCCGGCCGGCCAGCCGCCGACCCGCCGCGCCCAGTGGTCCCGGCGGCGCACCAGCTCCGGATAGACGCCCAGGCTCAGGGTGTTGAGGAAGACCCCGTCCGTGTCCCCGGCACGGAAGCGCCCCACGTCCACCGCCTCCGCCTCGCCCCGTGTGATCGCCTGCGCGAGATCCCGTTCGCCCTCCACGCCGAGGTCGTACGCGAAGTGGTTGAGCGTGCCGCCGGGCAGTACGGCGAGCGGCAGGCCGTGGCGCAGCGCGACCCGGGCCGCGGTGTTCACCGTCCCGTCGCCGCCGCACACCCCGAGCACCCGGGCCCGCTCGGCCGCCTTCTCCAACTCCTCGCCGAGCGCGGCCGGTTCGCACTCCACCAGCTCGGCGCCGGGCAGCTGCGCGAGGAGCAGGTGCGCCCGGTCGGCGGTGCGCGCACCGGAGTTGACCACCATCACCAGACCCGCGCCGTCCCGCAGCGCCGGTACCTCGGCAGGCGGCCGGCCGGGGGAGGGGAGCTGGTCGCGGGTCGGTACGAGGCCCCGTACTGCGAACGCGGCGCCGACACCGAGAGCCGCGCCCGCGAGGACGTCCGCCGGGTAGTGCACGCCCGTGTAGACCCGCGAGAGCGCGACCGCACCGGCCACCGGGGCGACCACCGCACCCCACCGCGGCGACTCCAGGGCCACCCCGGCCGCGAAGGCCGCGGCGGACGCGGAGTGCCCGGACGGGAACGACGTCGTGAAGGGCTGCCGGTTCAGCTGCCGGATCAGCGGGACGGCGTCCCGCAGCGGCCGCGCCCGGCGCACCGCCCGCTTCCCCACGGTGTTCACGGTGGCGGACGCGAGCGCGAGCGAGGCGAGCCCGCGCAGAGCGGCCCGCCGGGCGCGCGGCGAACGGGTCAGCGCCATGGCGCCCGCCGCGGCGCACCACAGCACGGAGTGGTCGGCGGTCCGGCTGAGCCAGGGCAGCAGCGGATCGGCCCCGGGCCAGTGCCGCCCGGCGACGGCGTCGAACGCCGCGATGTCGAGCGCGACGAGCCGGGACCGTCCGGCGTCCACGACGGCTACCCGGCCTCTGACGTGCGGATCGGCGAAAGCATCGTAAGAAACCATGCTCCTCGCGTACCCACGATCGCGCCTGTCGGGACACGTCCGCGGGCGCATGCCGGTGCGGGAGGTCCCCGCGAAGGCCGGGCGCCGCGAAAACGATTTGCCGCATCCCGCGGCGGCAACGCAGAATCCGGCCCATGGGACACCTGGAAGCCGCGCACCTCGAGTACTACCTCCCCGACGGGAGGGCGCTCCTGGGCGATGTCTCCTTCCGGGTCGGCGAGGGCGCCGTAGTCGCCCTCGTGGGCCCGAACGGCGCGGGCAAGACCACCCTCCTGCGGCTCCTCTCCGGTGAGCTCCAGCCCCACGGCGGCGGCGTCACGATCAGCGGCGGCCTCGGCGTGATGCCCCAGTTCATCGGCTCCGTACGCGACGAGACCACGGTCCGTGACCTGCTCGTCTCCGTTGCCACGCCCCGGATCTGCGAGGCCGCGAAGGCCGTCGACGCCGCCGAGCACGCGATCATGACCATCGACGACGAGGCCGCCCAGCTGCGGTACGCACAGGCGCTCTCCGACTGGGCCGAGGCCCGCGGCTACGAGGCCGAGACGCTGTGGGACATGTGCACGATGGCGGCGCTCGGCGTCCCCTACGAACGCGCGCAGTTCCGTGACGTCCGCACGCTCAGCGGCGGCGAGCAGAAACGCCTGGTCCTCGAGTCGCTGCTGCGCGGCACCGACGAGGTGCTGCTCCTGGACGAGCCCGACAACTATCTCGACGTCCCTGGCAAGCGCTGGCTCGAGGAGCGCCTCGCCGAGACCCGTAAGACCGTCCTCTTCGTGTCGCACGACCGCGAGCTGCTCGCCCGCGCCGCCGAGAAGATCGTCAGCGTGGAACCGGGCCCCGCGGGCGCCGACGCGTGGGTGCACGGTGGTTCCTTCGGCACGTACCACGAGGCGCGCAAGGAGCGCTTCGCGCGCTTCGAGGAGCTGCGCCGCCGCTGGGACGAGAAGCACGCCCAGCTGAAGAAGCTGGTCCTCAACCTGCGCCAGGCGGCCGCGAACAGTCCCGACATGGCCTCGCGCTATCACGCCGCCCAGACCCGGCTGCGCAAGTTCGAGGAGGCCGGGCCGCCGCCGGAGCCGCCGCGCGAGCAGGACATCACGATGCGCCTGCACGGCGGACGCACCGGAGTACGCGCGGTGACCTGCGAGAACCTCGAACTGAGCGGGCTGATGAAGCCGTTCGACCTGGAGGTCTTCTACGGCGAACGCGTCGCGGTCCTCGGCTCCAACGGCTCGGGCAAGTCCCACTTCCTGCGGCTCCTCGCCGGCGGCGACGTCTCCCATACGGGCCTGTGGAAGCTCGGCGCACGCGTGGTCCCCGGCCACTTCGCGCAGACGCACGCGCACCCCGAGCTGTCCGGGCGCACCCTCCTCGACATCCTCTGGAAGGACCACGCCAAGGACCGCGGCGCGGCCATGTCCCGGCTGCGGCGCTACGAGCTCACGAACCAGGCCGAGCAGACCTTCGACCGGCTCTCCGGCGGCCAGCAGGCCCGCTTCCAGATCCTGCTGCTCGAACTGCAGGGCTGCACCGCCCTGTTGCTCGACGAGCCCACCGACAACCTCGACCTGGAGAGCGCCGAGGCGCTCCAGGAGGGCCTTGAGTCCTTCCAGGGCACGGTGCTCGCTGTCACGCACGACCGTTGGTTCGCCCGCTCCTTCGACCGCTACCTCGTGTTCGGCTCGGACGGGAAGGTGCGCGAGACGAGCGGACCGGTGTGGGACGAGCGGCGGGTCGAGCGGGCGCGCTGAGGCGGGCAGGGCGGGCACGCCGAGGCGGGCCGGGCGGGGGTGCGCGGCGTTTGACCGGGTGGTGTGCGGGCAGGCGCACCTCGTGCTTCGGACCCGGGGCATGATCCGCCGGACACCACCTGAGGCACAGGCGGGAGTGGCCGCGTCGCAGACCGGTCCGCGCGGACGGCTCCCCGGTGACCGTGCCCGACCATGCGCACCCTTCAGGGAGTTGCAGCACTCATGCATACCCTCACACCGCGCTCCACCCGGCATCCACACGACGACGCCCCCGACACGGCCGCACGCTTCCGCGAACTGGCCGCCCTGCCCGAGGGCACCGCGCGTGACGCCCTGCGCCAGGAACTCGTCCGCGCCTGGCTTCCCATGGCCGACCGGCTCGCGGGACGCTTCCGCGGCCGCGGCGAGGCGTACGAGGATCTGCGCCAGGTCGCGGCGCTCGGCCTGGTCAAGGCCGTCGACCGCTACGACCCCGAGCGCAGCCACGCCTTCGAGAGCTACGCCGTGCCGACCGTGACCGGCGAGATCAAACGCCACTTCCGCGACCACCTGTGGACCCTCCATGTGCCGCGCCGGGTACAGGAGCTGCGCCGACGTGTACGGCAGGCCGGCCAGGACCTCGCGCAGAGCATCCCGGGACGGGCCCCGACCCTGGAGGAGATGGCCGAGCACGCCGGGCTGACCGTGGACGAGGCACGTACCGGCCAGGAGGCGCTCGACAGTTTCACCGCCCTGTCCCTGGACGCCGAACTTCCGGGCGGCGGCGACGGACACACCCTGTGCGACTCCCTCGGCGCGCCCGACCCCGCGCTCGACGCGGTCGTCGACCGCGAGTCCGTCACACCACGGCTGCGGGCCCTGCCGGAACGCGAACGGGCCATCCTCTACATGCGCTTCTTCGACGACATGACCCAGAGCCGGATCGCCGAACAGCTCGGCATCTCGCAGATGCACGTCTCCCGGCTGATCAGCCGCTGCTGCGCGACGGTACGCGAAGAGGTCCTGCGCGACGCCGCCTGACCCCGGGCGCTGCGCGACGCCGCCTGACCCCCGGCGCTGCACGACGGCGCCTGACCCCCGGCTCACGGGCCACGCGCGCCGCACCCGCCGCAGGGCCCCGAAGGGCCCGCCGCCTCACCCAACCGGCCCTCGCCATCGCGCGAATGGCCCGTCGGCGCGGGCGGGTGATGAAGGGTCAGGTTTCCATGGGTGCGCGGCACGAACGCGTGCCGCGGCCGAGGCGTCGAAGGAGCCCGCACCCATGCGTATCGCCCGAGTGTTCGCCGCCGGGGCGCTCGTCGCCGCCGGCGTGGCCGGTGCCGTGCCCGCGGCCCACGCGGCCGACACCTCCGCCGAGGTCAGCCCGCGCACCGTCGCGCCCGGCGGCATGGTCACGGTCTCCGTGTCCTGCCCCTACGCGGAGCGGGGCTGGGCCCCTGACTCCATCGAGGCGCACTCCCAGGCCTTCGCCAACGGCAGTGTGCGCCTGCACAAGGTCGAGAACGCCGCCATCCCCGGCGTCGGCCCCGCCTACAACGGCACCGCCCGGATCGCCGCCAACGCCAACTTCTCGGGCAACGGCCCCAACGCGGTCGGCGACTCCTCGAACTGGAGCGTCGAGGGCAAGTGCCCCGGCGGCACCGAGTGGCGAGCGAGCTTCACCGTCGCCCGCAACGCCCCCATCCACTACGGCGTACGCGGCGGGGTCGGCGGCAGCTTCACCGACTCCGCGCAGACCATGGTGACCGGCGCGCTCCTCGTCGCGGGCGCGCTCGGCGCCACGTTCTACGTGATCCGCCGCCGGCAGTCGGAGACCGAGAGCTGACCGCGCGCGTGCCGGATCCGCCGCCCCTCCCGGGTACGACGACGGGCGGCGGCACCCCGCCGCGCCCGCACCCGACCCCACCGGCTCCCGCGCGCTCACGGAGGTAGGCATGCCGCCGACGGTCCCCGAAGGCCACGGTCCGCTGCGGTACGGACCGCCCGCCCCCGACCTCGGTCTGCCCGTGCTCCCCGAACTCGCCGCCGTCCTCGCCGCGGCCGCCGGACGCGCCCATGTCGAGCCGCCCGGCGGTGGGCCCGTGCTCCTCGACGCCGCCGCCGGGTACTGGCGGCGGCGCGGACTGCCCGCCGAACGCGGTCAGCTCGCCGCGGCCGCGGGCGCCGCCCCGCTCCTGTGCGCCCTCATCGCGGCGACCGGCGGCGATGTCCTGCTGCCGCGTCCTTGCTGCGCCTGGTGGGCGCCGCTGGTGCGGCTGCTCGGCCGCGAGGCCTTCCATGTGCCGACGCCCGCGGAGTGCGGGGGAGTGCCCGATCCGTACGCGCTCCTCGAAACCGTCCGGCGGGTACGCGACGAAGGCGGCGATCCGCGGCTCCTCGTGCTCTCCGTCGCCGACGACCCGACCGCGACCGTCGCACCGCCCGAGGTGATGCACGCTGCGGTCGAGGCGGCGCTCGGCGAAGGGCTGCACATCGCCTCGGACGAGACGTGGCGCGACACACTGCACCACCCCGAGGAGACGATCCTGATCGGCCCGGCCGAGATGCTCCCGCGGCAGGTCACCGTGTTCGCCGACCTCTCGGGCGCGTTCCTGCCGCCCGACTGGCCCGCCGCGACGGCCCGCTTCCCCGCCACGGACGAGGGCGCGGCGCTGCGGGCCCGCGCCCTCGACGTCCTGACCGTCCTCGGCTCCTCGGTCGCCGCGCCCGTCGCCGCGGCCGCCGCCCACGCACTCGGCGAACCCGCCGAGGTGACCGCGCGGCTGACCGCCGCCGTCCGCCTGCACGCCCGGGTCGCCGAGGCCGTGCACCGCATCGTCCTCGCCGCGGGCGCCTTCGGCCGTGCCCCCGTCGCCGGACGCCATCTCTACGCCGACTTCGGGCCGCTGCGCGCCGCCCTCGCCGAGCGCGGCGTCAGCGACGCGATGGAACTGGAGGACCATCTGAGCGCACGGCTCGGCATGCCGGTGCCGGGCGGCCACCGCTTCGGCGACGACCTGGGCGCCCTGCGCGCCCGTATCCCCGTCGGCCCGCTCCTCGGCACGGACCGCACCGAACGCCTCACCGCACTCACCGCGACCGACCCGCTCGAACTCCCGCACATCCGACGTGCCCTGGCCGAACTCACCGACGCACTCGACGGCCTGCGGGCCGACACGCGGCGAACGGAACCGCCTCGATGAACCGCAAGCCGCCCGGTGACCCGTCAATCGCCCAGGCGAGGCGCGCCGGTTCGGGAACGGTGAGCACCGGGCCGGGGCAACTGCCGCGCTGCGGCCCGGCAGCCACCTTGCCGAGGCGGTACCTGAGTTCTCGCCCGGAAGGCGCCTCGGCGAGCCGGCACCCGGCGCCCGGCACCCCACCGACCACCACCGCCGCCCGACCGCACCACCCAGCCCGAGCCGCCGCCCCGACGCGACAGGAGTTGCCCCGATGACACAGGAGTCGCAGTCCCTCGCCTCCCGGGCGGACCGGGCCCGGCCGGCGTCGTCGCTGCTGCGGCCGCTGGCCGAACACCGCAGCTGGCCGCGGACGTTCGCCGACCGGCTGACCGCGCCGCTGCCCGGGGTGCGGGCGCTGGCCCGGTTCGCGCGCGAAGGTGCCGTACGGCCCGACCGGTCCTGTCTCCTCGACGTGCCCCACCTCCCGTTCGAGCCGGGCCCGTTGCCGCGCGCGGACGCCGACACCGTGGCCGTCACCTGGGTCGGGCACGCCAGCTGGGTGCTGCGGATCGGCGGGCTCACCGTGCTCACCGACCCCGTCTGGTCCCGCAAGATCCTCGGCACCCCGGCCCGCGTCACCCCCGCCGGGGTCGCCTGGGACGCGCTGCCGCCCGTCGACGCCGTGGTCATCAGCCACAACCACTACGACCACCTCGACGCCCCCACCCTCAAGCGCCTGCCGCGCGACACACCCGTGTTCGTGCCGGCCGGACTCGGCCGCTGGTTCCGCCGCCGCCGCTTCCTCTGCGTCACCGAACTCGACTGGTGGGAGGCGGCCGAACTGCACGGCGTCCGCTTCGACTTCGTGCCCGCGCACCACTGGTCCAAGCGCGGCCTCACCGACACCTGCCGCACGCTCTGGGGCGGCTGGGTCCTCACCGACCACGGCGGCCGCAAGGTCTACTTCGCGGGCGACACCGGCTACGGCCACTGGTTCGAACGGATCGGCGCCCGCCACCCCGGCATCGACCTCGCGCTGCTCCCGATCGGCGCGTACGAGCCCCGCTGGTGGCTGCGCGACGTGCACTGCGATCCCGAGGAGGCCGTACGGGCGACCGTCGACCTGGGCGCGCGGAGGATGGCGCCCATGCACTGGGCCACCTTCCTGCTCTCGGCCGAACCCGTCCTCGAACCCCTGCACCGTGTGCGTGACGCCTGGCGCGCGGCGGGCCGGTCCCGCGCGGACCTGTGGGACCTCGCGGTCGGCGCGTCCCGGGTCATCGAGCCCGCGAGCCCGGACCCGGGCGGCCTCACCCCGGGCTGAGCCGCGCCGTCACCCCGGGCTGAGCCGCGCCCGTGCCCGCCGCCACAGCGTGGGCGTCACGCTGATCAGGACCGTCAGACCGATCGCCGCGGCCACGCCCTGCCATGCCTCGGGGAACAGCGATCCGCCCAAGATCCCGATGAGCTGGTACGTGACCGCCCACGCCAGGCACGCCGGCAGATTGCCGCGCGCGAAGCGCCGCAGCGGCCACCGGGCGATCAGGCACGCGAGCATCACCGGGATCCGCCCGGCCGGCACCAGACGCGACAGGACGAGCACCGACACGTTGTGCTCGTGCAGCTTGGACTGCGCCAGTTCGAGCCGCTCCTGCGGCGCGCGGTCGCGGATGGCGTTGAGCCAGCGCGAGCCGTTGCGCGAACGCATGCCGCGTGCCCCGAGCCAGTACAGGACCGAGTCCCCGATGAACGCGGCGAGCGCCGCCACCCCGAACACGTACAGCTGCGACTGCGGCGCCGAATGGTGGAAGGCGAGCGCCGCGGCCGAACTCACCACGGCCCCCGTCGGCACCACCGGCACCAGCGCGCCGAGCACCACGAGAAGGAACAGCGAGGGATAGCCGACGGCCTGCTGGGTGGACTCCGGCGGCACGGCGTCGGCGAGAGCGAGCAGGTTCACTTGGCGACCTCCGGGCGCACCCGCTGGCCCTGGTCGAGCAGATGCACGGCCACCTCGGGCGCCCGCAGCCCGGCCTGGCGGACGAATTCCGCGCCCGGGGCGTGGAACTCGTGCGGCCGCACCGCGTCCATGCCGATCGGCCAGTACGTGCCGAAGTGCACGGGCACCGCGCTGCGCGGCGCGATCCGGGCGAGCGCCTCGGCGGCCCGGCCCGCGTCGAGGTGCCCGTGTCCGAGGAACGGGCCCCAGCCGCCCACCGGGAGCAGTGCCACGTCGACCGGACCGACCTCCTCGGCCATCGTGTCGAACAGGCCGGTGTCCCCGGCGAAGTACGTCCGCGCCGTACCCTCGACGACGAAGCCGAGCGCCGGCGAGCGGTGCGGCCCCACCGGCAGCCGCCGCCCGTCGTGCCGCGCGGACACGACGCGTACGGTCACCGCGCCGACCCGTACCTCGTCACCCGGCACGACCTCCTCGAACCGCAGCCCGGTGAGCTTGCGCAGTCCGGGGACCGCGGCCCGCGCACCGCGCGGCAGCAGCACGGTCGTGCCCTCGGACAGCCGCGCCAGGGACGGCACGTGCAGATGGTCGGCGTGCAGATGCGAGACGAGCGCGGCCTCGGCCTCGGCGGCCCGCTCCGGCGGTACGTCGCCGCGCCGCCGGCGCAGATGCGCGAGCCTCCGCGCGAACAGCGGATCGGTGAGCACCCGGGTCCCCGAGTCCTCGACCGTGCAGGTGGCGTGCCCCCACCAGGTGATCTCCACCGGCACCGAGCTGTTCCCTTCCGCCGTCCGTTCCGCGACTGTTCGCCTCACGTACCTGCTACGACCATACGGCGCGCAGTAGGGTCGGCGCGGAATCGAGGAACCGGCGCCGCACCGCGCGGGTGCGGGACCCGTCGAACCCGGGGGGACGTCTGATGGCACAACTGCGGGTCGCCGCCATCGCCAGCCTGACACCGCTGGAGGAGCTGGACCGCGAGCCGTTCCTCGTGGACAGCCGCAGCCAGTACGCGATGTGCGCCCAGTGGGCCGCGGACCGCGGGCACGTGATCGCCCGCGAACTCCTGCTGCACGCCCTGCGCGCCGACCACGACGCCCTGTGGCAGGCGGTGGAGGAGGGCGACGTGAACGCCTTCGTCGCGCCGAACGAGCGCGTCCTGCGCCGGGCGCTGCGCTCGCTCCCGGAGTTCACCGCCGAGTGCGTGCGCCGGGACGTCCCGCTGGCGACGGTCGACGCGTGCGAACCCACGTACAGCGCCGAGATGAAGGCCCGCGTCCACCGCCGCCTCTCGATGCCGACGGCCGGCTACGACGGCTGCTGAGTCCGGCTCGCGCGACGGTCCGAGTCCCGGCCCACACCCGGCCCACCCGCCGCCCGCCCCGGACAACGACCCCGCACCGCCACAAACCACCGCGCCCCGTATGAAACCCTGGGGACCGGCCCGAACCCGGGGCCCGAAACGCGTGAGGTGGACGTGGTCGGCGAAGGACGATGGCGGCGGACCGGCGGCGCCCTGTGGCGCGCGCTCATCGTCTGGGCGGCGAGCACGCTCACGATGCTCATCCTCGCCGGTCTGCTCCCCGACTTCCGCCTCCAGGCGGAATCCGGCGACAGCGCCACCCGGATCGGCATCACCGCCGGCATCGGCGCGGCCGTCTTCGGTGTGCTCAGCGCCCTCGTCTGGCCCTTGATCGTGCGGGCGCTGCTCCTTGTGCCCGCGCTCGTCCTCGGACTCCTCGTCTTCTTCCTCAACGGCTCGCTGCTGCTGCTCGCCCTGCGGCTCATCCCCGACGGACGCGGCGAGGCGAATCCCGAGACGGCCGTGGTGGTCGCGGCCGTCATGTCCGCCGTGGCCTCCGCGACCGCCGCGGCCCTCGCCGTCCGCGACGACGACGCGTACCGCCGCAGGCTCTACCGCCTCGCGGACCGCAAACGCCGCAAGCAGGCCGTCCTGCGCGGACCCCGTGTCCCCGGCACGGTCTTCCTGCAGCTCGACGGCGTCGGCCACGACGTGCTCCGGCGGGCCGTCGACGACGGTCTGATGCCCACCGTCGCCGGCTGGCTGAAGGACACCCACCGCCTCACCCCGTGGCGCACCGACTGGTCGAGCCAGACGGGCGCCAGCCAGCTCGGCATCCTGCACGGCGACAACCACGGCATCCCCGCCTTCCGCTGGTACGAGAAGGACACCGGCGAGGTCATGGTCTGCAACCGGCCCGCCAGCGCCGTCGAACTGCAGCGCCGCGCCATCGCCCGCACCGGCGACGGCGGGCTGCTCACCGTGGACGGGGCCAGCCGCGGCAACCTGTTCAGCGGCGGCGCCGACCAGGTGGCCCTGGTGCTCTCGGTCGCGGCACGCCGCGGCCGGGAGAACCGTTCGCGCGCCGGGTACTTCGCCTACTTCTCCGATCCCGCGAACGCCGTGCGTACCGCCATGTCGTTCATCGCCGAAGTGGGCCGCGAGATCGGCCAGTCCACGCGCGGCCGTCTGAAGCGGACCCGGCCGCGGGTCAAGCGCGGCGGCCTCTACCCGTTCATTCGCGCCTTCGCCACGGTCGTGGAGCGCGATGTCGTGGTCGCCGCGGTCATAGGGGACATGCTCGTCGGCCGCACCGCCGTCTACGCGGACCTCGTCGCGTACGACGAAGTGGCCCACCACTCCGGTCCGGACAGCAAGGACGCCGCGCTCGTGCTGCAGCGCCTCGACCGGTCGATCGCGCTGATCGCGAAGGTCGCCGAGCACGCGCCGCGCCCGTACCGCATCGTGCTGCTCTCCGACCACGGGCAGAGCCCGGGCGAGACCTTCCGCTCCCGCTACGGCCTCTCGCTCGGCGACCTGGTCCGCGCGGGCTGCGGACTGCCCGTGCCGCGCAAGGCCCGCGGCACCCACAGCGGCGCCGAGGCGCGCTCCGCGGTGCGGGCCGCGATGCACCGGCCCGTCGAGGAGGGCCGCGGCGAGCGCCGTCCGCAGCGGGGCCGCGACCCCATCGTGCTCGCCTCCGGGAACCTCGGCCTCGTCTCGTTCCCGGACGAGCCGAAGCGGATGACGCGCGAACAGATCGACGCCCGGCACCCGGCGCTGCTGCCCACGCTCGCCAACCACCCCGGTGTCGGCTTCCTGCTCGTCCGCTCGCAGCGCGGCGCGGGCGTGCTCCTCGGCGCCCGCGGCACCGAGCTGTACCTCGACGACCTTGCCGACGACGCGGCGGACGCGGACCTGCTCAAGGACTTCGGCCCCGGCGCCCTGGCCGCCGTACGCCGCACCGACTCCTTCCCCAACACCGCCGACATCATGGTCAATTCGGCGGTCGAGGAAGGCGAGGTGCTCGCGTTCGAGGAGCAGATCGGTTCGCACGGCGGGCTCGGCGGTGAGCAGAGCCACCCGTTCCTGCTCTCGCCGCAGGCCCTGTCCGCCCCCGTCCCCGAGGGCACGGACCTGGTCGGTGCCGAGCGGATCCACCGCGTCCTGCGGCGCTGGCTGCGCGAGGCCGACGGCCCGCAGGTGCCCGTGCCGTATCCGGACCCGGCGGACCTTGACGCGCCGATGCGGCCGGCCGGTGATGTTGCGGCGCCCGAACGCGCCGTACCGGACAAATCGCCGTGATGTGGTGCAGCGTGTCCGCATGGCGTACGACACCACCGCACCGCTGCCCGCCGACGGACCGGACGGAACCGACGGACCCGACGAGCCCGACGAACGGAGCAAGCACGCACGGCGCTTCGGGCTGCCGATCGCGACCTGCCTCGTCATGGGCAACATCGTCGGCGGCGGCATCTTCCTGCTGCCCGCCTCCGTGGCCCCGTACGGGACGATCGCGCTGGTCGCGTTCGGGGTGCTCACCGTCGGGGCGCTCGCCCTCGCGCTGGTCTTCGGGCGGCTCGCGAAGCGCGACCCGCGCACCGGCGGACCGTACGTCTACGCCCGTGAGGCCTTCGGGGACTTCGCGGGCTTCCTCGCCGCCTGGTCGTACTGGATCACGGCCTGGGTCTCCAACGCCGCGCTCGCCGTCATCGCCGTCGGCTACCTCGGCGTTCTGTTCCCCTCGATCACCGAGCACAAGTGGTCCATGTGCGTGGCCGCGCTCATCGTGCAGTGGCTGCCGGGCTTCGCGAACTTCGCCGGGACGCGGTACGTGGGCGCGGTCCAGCTGGTCGCCACCGTCCTGAAGTTCGCGCCGCTGCTGCTCGTCGCGATCGGCGGTCTGTTCTTCTTCGACGCGGACAACCTCGGACCGTTCCTCGCCGACGGCGAGAGCCCGCTCGGCGCGATCTCCGCGGCCGCCGCGATCCTGCTGTTCTCCTACCTCGGTGTCGAGTCCGCGGCGATGAGCGCGGGCGAGGTGCGCAACCCGCGGCGCAACGTCGGGCGCGCCACCGTCCTCGGCCTGATGTGCGCCGCCGTCGTCTATCTCCTCGGCACGCTCGCGGTGTTCGGGATGCTGCCGCACGACCAGGTCGTGAACTCCACCGCGCCGTTCTCGGACGCGGTGAACGTCATGTTCGACGGCACCTGGGGCGGCACCCTCGTCGCCTGGGCCGCGGTGATCTCCATCCTCGGCGCGCTCAACGGCTGGACGCTGCTGAGCGCCCAGGCGCCGTACGCCGCGGCCAAGGACGGCCTGTTCCCGCAGATCTTCACGCACAAGGAACGCGGCGTGCCGACCGTCGGTGTGGCCATCACGGTCGTCCTGGCCTCGCTCCTGACGATCTATCAGTACGCGGCCGGTGCGGACGGTGTCTTCACGCTCCTGGTCACCGTGACGACGTTCATGGCCACCGTGCCCTACCTCCTGGCGGCCGCCGCGCAGATCTTCCATCTGCTCGCCGGCCGCGGCGATCTGGTGGACCGCGGGCGGCTCGTGTGGGACTCGGTGATCGCCCTGGCCGCGTTCGCGTTCTCGATGTGGCTGGTGGCCGGCGCCGGCTACCAGCCCGTCTACCAGGGCGTGCTGTTCCTGTTCGCGGGCGTACTCGTCTACGCGTGGATGTCGGCGCGCAAGGCGCGGGCCGCGCAGGCCGCCTGAGCGGAAATTGGGCTGCGCCCGGCGGGGTGCTCGGCTCACACTGGTCACCCGGCCCAGGGCCGTGACCACTGCCTTCCGCACCCTCCAGGAGTCCCGCTTGCAGCCCGCCGTCGCCGTGACGCCCGCCCGTGTCCCCGAGCTGCTGCTCGGCCTCGCCACCGTGCGTCCCGTGTTCCTGTGGGGTGCGCCCGGCATCGGGAAGTCCTCCCTGGTCCGGGCGTTCGCGGACTCGCTGGGCCTTGAATGCGTGAGCCTCCTCGGTACGCAGCTGGCGCCGGAGGACCTCATCGGCGTGCCGCAGATCCGGGACGGGCGCTCGGTGTTCTGCCCGCCCGAGGCCATCGCCCGCGACGAGCCGTACTGCCTCTTCCTCGACGAGCTGAACGCGGCGACCCCGGACGTCCAGAAGGCCTTCTACTCGCTGATCCTCGACCGCCGCATCGGCAACTACGAGCTGCCAAAGGGCTCCATCGTCATCGGCGCGGGCAACCGCTCGACGGACAACGCGCTCGCCCGCCCCATCGCCTCCGCGCTCATCAACCGCCTCACCCATGTGCACCTGACGGCCTCCTCCGAGGACTGGCTGGTCTGGGCGCACAGCAACGGCATCCACCCCTGGGTCCTCGACCACCTCACCGAGCGGCCCGACCACCTGTGGTCCAAGCCGCCCAAGACCGAGCAGCCCTTCTCCACGCCCCGCTCGTGGCACATGCTCTCCGACGCGCTGCACTCCTTCGGGCCCACCCTCGACGAGGAGACGCTCAAGGTCATCGCGCACGGCTGCCTCACGCCCGCGCACGCCATCTCCTTCTGCGGCTACGTGAAGATCGTGCGCCACGCGTACGGGATCGAGGCGATCATCAAGGGCGAGGCGTCCTGGCCGCGCCGTGTCGAGGACCGCGACCTGCTGTACTTCCTCGCCGAGGCCTTCCGCGCCCGGCTGCGCAAGGAACTGCCCGCGTCCAAGGAGCACGTCACCGCGAACGGGCGCCAACTCGCCTACCGCGCCAAGGCCTTGCTCGTGCAGCTCGCGGAGATCTCCGTGGAGGTCGCCCAGACCGTCATCGCGGACGACGCCGACGACCAGCCCGTGCTGCCCGCGTGGTTCCTGATCGAGGCGGCGCGGGACATGCCGCGCCTGGTGGAAGCACGGCGATGAGCCGCAAGCAGCAGCAGGGCCAGAAGCCCGCGGAGAGCATGGCGACCCGGGCGTACGAGGCGGGCCTGCACCTCGTACGCTCCAACCCCGCGCTGCGGGCCGTGGGGGCCACGTTCTGCCGGACGCCGAAGTGCGCCGCGGCGCCCGCCGGCGGCCTCGCCGTCGTCGACTCCAACGGCACCGTGCACGCCCACGCCACCCGCGTCACCGACCCGGCGACCTGGGCCTGGTCGCTCGCGCACGCCGTCATCCACCTCGGGTTCGGCCATGTGCCCGCGGCCAAGAACGAGCGCACCCAGCCCGACCGTTTCGACCTGGCCGCGCGCTGCGCCGTCGTCAACCGCTTCCTCCTGACGTTCCCCGTCGGCCGCCCGCCCGACGACCTGCCCGGCTCGTACCCGGGCGGCGACGAGGAGCAGCTCGCCGCGGGCTGGCGCCGCGACGGCATCCCCGCCACGTACCAACACTGCGGTACGGCGGGCGCGACGGCCGATCAGCTGCTCGTGCCCTACGACACCTGGCAGAACCAGGTGCCTGACTGGCAGAGCGCGTTCGCGCGGGCCCTGACCGGCACCATGTCCCGGGCCATGGACATGGCGGGCGGGCTGCGCGACGGGCTCGACGGAGAGCGCACCCGGCGCCAGGCCTGGGACCACGCGCTCAACTGGTTCGTCTCCTCGTACCCGCTGCTCGGCGGGATCGCCGCAGGGATGACGGTCGTCGCCGACGCCGAACTGGCCCGCGCCCACCGGATCTCCATCGCCGCGGTGAACGCGGCAGCCGCCGAGATCTACATCAACCCGATGGTGCGCATGAGCGACGAGGAATGGCGCTTCGTCCTCGCCCACGAGATGCTGCACGCCGCGCTGCGGCACGCCGACCGGTGCGGTGCGCGCGACCCGTATCTCTTCAACGTCGCCGCCGACTACGTCATCAACGGCTGGCTGCGCGAGATGGACATCGGTGTGATGCCGCAGGGGCTGCTCTTCGACCCGGACCTCGCGGGCCTGTCCACCGAGGAGGTCTACGACCGGATCACCGGCGACCTGCGCCGGATGCGGCGGCTCGCGACCCTGCGCGGAAAGGGGCTCGGTGACGTCCTCGGTGAACCGCTCACCGGGCCCGCCGACTACGTCGACCTCGACGAGTACTATCGCCGCGGCCTCGCCCAGGGCTTCGAGTTGCACGAACGGCGCGAGCGCGGCACGCTGCCCGCCGGGCTGATCGAGGAGATCAAGGCGCTCTCGCAGCCCCCGCTGCCGTGGGACGCCCGGCTTGCCGCGTGGTTCGACGAGTACGTGCCCCGGCCCGAGCCCGTCCGCAGCTATGCGCGGCCCGCGCGCCGCCAGGCCTCCACGCCCGACATCCCGCGCGCCGGGCGGCACTTCCCGCCGCAGGAGATCCGGCGCTGCACGTTCGGCGTCGTCCTGGACACGTCCGCGTCGATGAGCCGCACCCTGCTCGGCAAGGGCCTGGGCGCCATCGCCTCGTTCGCGACCTCGCGCGACGTCCCCGCCGCGCGGGTCGTGTTCTGCGACGTGGCCCCGTTCGACGCGGGCTATCTCCCCGTCACGGACATCGCCGAGAAGGTACGGGTCCGGGGGCGCGGCGGTACCGAACTGCAGCCCGGTATCGACCTGTTGCTGCGGGCCGACGACTTCCCGCCGGACGCGCCGGTCCTGGTGATCACCGACGGCGACTGCGACGTCCTGCGCATCCGCCGCGAGCACGCGTTCCTCCTCCGCACCGGAGGATCCCTGCCGTTCACCCCCAAAGGTCCCGTTTTCCGCGTGACCTGAGAGCCTGTTTCCGAACCCCCGCCTGCGCCCCGACGCCCGGCACGCACTCTCGCCGCACGGCGCCTCCGGACAGGTGGCTCCTTCCCCAAGCTCTCAACTTCGTTCGAGCAGGGGAGACCCCATTCATGACCGGTAACGCCGCACGCCGAGAGCACGCACCGAACGCCGCTGCGCCGTCCTCCGGACGAACGACGGGGGTTCGGAAACAGGCTCTTAGCGCGGCCGAGTGCGCGGATGTGGTCGGATGGGGGGTGGACGTCACCCCAACCGTCCGTCGACGTCCCGCAGAGGAAGGAACACCGCCGTGGCCACCACGCGCAGCGCACACACCGTCTGGGAAGGCTCCCTCATGGAGGGTGCCGGCACCGTCACCTTCGACTCGTCCGGCATCGGTCAGCAGCCGGTCTCGTGGCCCTCGCGTGCGGAGGAGGCGAACGGCAAGACCAGCCCCGAGGAGCTGATCGCCGCCGCGCACTCCAGCTGCTTCTCGATGGCCCTCTCGCACGGCCTGGCCGGCGCGGGCACCCCGCCCACCAAGCTGGTGACCTCCGCCGACGTCACCTTCCAGCCGGGCACCGGCATCACCGGGATCCACCTCACGGTCGAGGGCGAGGTCCCGGGTGTCGACGAGGCCGCCTTCGTCGCCGCCGCGGAGAACGCGAAGGCCAACTGCCCGGTCAGCCAGGCCCTGACGGGCACCACGATCACCCTGAGCGCCAAGCTCGCCTGATCGCTCGCGCTCCTGCGCCCCCGTCCCGGACGTCGCGTCCGGTACGGGGGCGTTGCGCTGTGATGACCGCGTGGAGCTCAGTGCCAGGCGAGCGAGATCCGCCGGCGGTCGCAGTCGACCTCGGTGATCGCCACGTTCACGCCCGCACCCGGTTCGAGCGTGCCCCACTCGGGCCCACCGGGCAGATCCCGGTGCACCAGGCCTTCGAGGCCGCCGCCGAGCGCCACGAAGACCCCGAACGGCACGACCTTCGTCACCGTGCCCGGCAGGACGGCTCCCGGGGGATGCCCGTCCGCGAACGCCCGCAGCGGATCGGGCTGCAGCGCGCGGAGCGAGAGACGCGCCTCGCCCTGGTAGGTGTCGAAGCCGAGGAACGCGCACGTGATGTGCTGTCCCACCGCGACGACGTCGTGCACCGATTCGAACCGTACCCAGGACAGCTCGGGGAGCGTGAGGAAGCCGACGCCCGCGTAGAACGGGTGGGGCGGACCCTCGTCCAGGGCGACGAACACCCCGAAGTGCTCGATGGCGGCGACCGTTCCCCTCAGGCGCGTGCCACGTTCAAGGGAGCTGAGGAAGGCCCACAGTTCCGGGTGCTCGGCGCCCTGACGGTCGATGTCGAACAGCATGCGGCGAGCATGCCAGGACCCCTCCGGCCCAGGGAAGCCGCGGCCGGGGAACCCGCGGCCCAGGGAAGCGCAGCTCAGGCTCCGCCGAAGTCCGGCAGCGTCAGCGAACCGTCCTCGGCGAGCGGGAAGCCGGGGTTGTGCGCGACCTCCCACAGATGGCCGTCCGGATCGGCGAAGGTGCCCGAGTAGAAGCCGACGACGTTGACCGCGGCCGGTTTGCTCACCCGGCCGCCGGCCGAGGCCGCGGCGGCCAGCAGCGCGTCCACCTCGTCGTCCGAACGGACGTTGTGCGCCAGGACGATGCCACCGAACACCGGCCCCGCACCCGCGTCGACCCCCGCGTCCGCCGCGAGTTTCTCCCGGTCCCACAGGACGAGCGCCGAGCCGCCCGCCTGGAAGAAGACCGTCTCCTCGACCTCCTGGCCGCGCCAGCCGAGCGCCTCGTAGAAGCCCTTCGCGCGGGCGAGGTCAGTGACGCCCAGTGAGATCAGAGTGATGCGCTGCTCCATGACCCGACGGTACAACGGCGCAGGGGGAACACCACCGGACCGACCGTACGGGGCATTGACAACGGCCCGCTCAAGTTTTGTGCTGGAGAGCCGGAGTGGGGTGCGGGAAGGGGTCTGAGATGGCACGTGCGGTCGGGATCGATCTCGGGACGACGAACTCCGTGGTCGCCGTACTGGAAGGCGGCGATCCCACCGTGGTCGCCAACGCGGAGGGCGCCAGGACCACACCGTCCGTGGTGGCCTTCGCCAAGAACGGCGAGGTGCTCGTCGGCGAGGTCGCCAAGCGGCAGGCGGTCACGAACATCGAGCGCACCGCGCGCAGCGTCAAACGGCACATGGGGGAGACCGGGTGGCGTTTCCCGGACGAGGGGACGATCGACGGGAGCCGGTTACGGGCCCAGGAACTGTCCGCGCGCGTCCTGCAGAAGCTGAAGCGGGACACCGAGGCGTATCTCGGCGAGACGGTCTCGGACGCGGTGATCACCGTGCCCGCGTACTTCGACGACGCGCAGCGCCAGGCCACCAAGGAGGCCGGCGAGATCGCGGGCCTCAAGGTGCTCAGGATCATCAACGAGCCCACGGCTGCCGCGCTCGCGTACGGACTCGACCGCGGTGACGAGCAGACGGTCCTCGTGTTCGACCTGGGCGGTGGCACCTTCGACGTGTCGCTCCTGGAGATCGGTGACGGAGTCATCGAGGTCAAGGCCACCAACGGCGATACGAAACTCGGCGGGGACGACTGGGACCAGCGGGTCGTCGAATATCTGGTCAAGCAGTTCAAGAACGGGCACGGGATCGATCTCGCCAAGGACAAGATGGCCGTGCAGCGGCTGCGCGAGGCCGCCGAGAAGGCGAAGATCGAGCTGTCGAGCGCGAATGAGACGACCGTCAATCTGCCCTACATCACCGCGAGTTCGGCCGGTCCGCTGCATCTGGAGGAGAAGCTCACCCGGGCCCAGTTCCAGGAGCTGACCAAGGACCTCCTCGACCGCTGCAAGCAGCCCTTCCACCAGGCCGTGAAGGACGCCGGGATCGAGCTCTCGGCCGTGGACCATGTGATTCTCGTCGGCGGTTCGACCCGGATGCCCGCCGTCACCGAGCTGGTGAAGCAGCTCACCGGCAAGGAGCCGCACAAGGGCGTCAACCCGGACGAGGTCGTGGCGGTGGGCGCCGCGCTGCAGGCCGGTGTCATCCGCGGCGACGTGAAGGACGTGCTGCTGCTCGACGTCACCCCGTTGTCCCTCGGCATCGAGACCAAGGGCGGCATCATGACCAAGCTGATCGAGCGCAACACCACGATCCCCACCCGCCGTTCGGAAGTGTTCACCACCGCGGCCGACAACCAGCCCTCCGTCGGCATCCAGGTCTTCCAGGGCGAGCGGGAGATCGCCGCGTACAACAAGAAGCTCGGGGTCTTCGACCTCACCGGGCTGCCGCCCGCGCCGCGTGGAGTGCCGCAGATCGAGGTCACTTTCGACATCGACGCCAACGGGATCATGCACGTCTCGGCGAAGGACCTCGCGACCGGCCGCGAACAGAAGATGACCGTCACCGGCGGCTCGGCGCTGCCGAAGGACGACATCGACCGGATGATGCGCGAGGCCGAGCAGTACGCGGACGACGACCGCAAGCGCAGGGAGGCGGCCGAGACCCGCAACGGCGCCGAGCAACTGGCGTACCAGACCGAGCGGTTCATCGCCGACAACGCGGACCGGATCCCGGCGGACACGAAGACGGAGGTCGAGGACGCGCTCACCGAGCTCAAGCGTGTGATCGGGCAGCCGAGCGCCGACGTCGAGGAACTGCGGGGCGCCACCGAGAAGCTGGCGACGGTCAGCCAGCGGATGGGCCAGGCGATGTACGCACAGGCACAGGGCGCCCAGGAGCAGCGGGAGGCTGCACAGGACGCCCCGGCCGAGGACGCCGCGCCCCAGGACGACGTGGTCGACGCCGAGATCGTGGACGACGAACGCGACACCAAGGGGGGCGCGGCATAGGCGTCCCGTCGGACGTTTCGGGCGTTACGGCTTGGTGCGCTCCCACCCGCGCCGTTCCGGCCGCGCACCCAGCTGCGTCTCGTCCCGGCTGCGGTAGACCACGTACGGCCGGAACAGGTACTGCACGGGCGCGCTGAACATATGCACCAGACGCGTGAACGGGATCAGCGCGAACAGCAGCAGCCCGATGACGGCGTGGATCTGGAAGGTGAGCGGGACGCCCACCATCTTGTCCACGTCGGGCTGCAGCGTGAACAGGGAGCGGGCCCAAGGCGCGATGGTCTCGCGGTAGTTGTAGCCGTGCGACGGGCTGGAGTTGGTGAGTTTGGCCCACATGCCCATCACGATCGCGGCGAGCAGGACGAGGTACATCACCTTGTCGTTGGCCGTCGTCGCCTTGAACACGGGGGCCTTCGTGCGGCGGCGGTAGAGCAGCAGCACGATCCCGAGCACCGCGAGCGCACCGGCCGCCGTGCCGCCGTACAACGACAGCTTGTGGTACATGTCCTCGTCGAGCCCGACCTTGTCCGTCCACGACTCGGGGATGAACAGACCCATCAGATGGCCGACGAGCACGAAGAGCAGCCCGTAGTGGAACATCGGCGAGGCGATGTTGAGCAGCTTCGACTCGTAGACCTGCGAGGAGCGGGTGGTCCAGCCGAACTTGTCGTACTTGAACCGCCAGAAGGTGCCCGCGATCAGCAGCGCGATGGCCACATACGGCAGGACCCCCCAAAGAAGCGTGTTCATGAGGGCTCTCCCACGAGGGTGAAGGGTTCGAGGCCGACGGTTTCCACGGGCGGACCGCAGCGGGCCATCGCCATCGCGGCCGCCTTGTCCTTGGGGGAGGGGCCGGGCAGCGTCGCGCAGACGGCCTGCAGCACGCTCGCGTAGGGCGTGCCGTGATCGGTGAGGGCGAGCCGCAGCAATTCGAGCCCCGGCCGGAATTCGAGCAGCAGCCGGGTGTCGACGCGCGCCGAGAACTCCAGGACCGCCGGAAGGAAGTCCGGCAGCTCCTCATCGGAGAATTCGAGGCCGTGCTCACGGTAGACCTGCTTGAAGCCGACGAGCGTCATCCCGCGCCGGCGGGTGTCCCCGTCGCGCCACCAGCTCAGATACAGGCTGTGCCGGTTCTTGAAGTCGAAGACCTTCACATAGTGCGCGGCGAGTTCGGCGGGGTCCGTTTCATCCGCGAAGTCGAGGAACTCCCTCAGCTGCGGCGCGGCTTGGCGCAGCAGCGGCAGGCGCGCGCGGAACTCGTCGTCGGGGTACGACAGGCAGAACGACGCTGCCTGGTGGAGGACCGCGTGGTTCACTGCTGCTGCTCCCTCACATCGGCCGGCTCTTCGTCGGCGGTCTGCCGCTTGCGGGCGGCGTGGAAGTTCTCGATCGACACCAGCGGCAGCTGCTTCTTGCCGGAGTCCTGGCCGAACGGCCCGTCGCCGCCCATACCCGGACCGCCGTCGTAGTCAAGGGAGCAGCTGTCGGGGAGCGCCGACTCCTCCAGGGCCTTCGCGTCGCCGACCGCCGCGGTCGGGATCACATAGCGGTCCTCGTACTTGGCGATGGCCAGGAGCCGGTACATCTCCTCGATCTCCTGCGCGCTCATGCCCACCGAGTCCGCGATGGAGTGGTCGGGCCGGTCGCCGAGGTTGATGGCCCGCATGTGGGAGCGCATCGCGGCGAGCTTGTTCAGCGAGGCCCGGACGGGCGCCACGTCACCTGCCGTGAAGATCTCCGCGAGGTATTCGAGCGGGATACGAAGCGTGTCGATGGCACCGAAGAGGTTGCCCGCGTCCTCACCGTCGTGGCCCGTCTCGGTGAGCGCGTCCACGACGGGGGAGAGCGGCGGGATGTACCAGACCATCGGCATGGTCCGGTACTCCGGGTGCAGCGGCAGCGCCACCTTGTACTTGTTGATCAGCGCGTGCACGGGGGAGCGGCGGGCCGCCTCCATCCAGTCGTACGGGATGCCGGCTGCCTCGGCGGCCCGCTGGACCTCGGGGTCGTCGGGGTCGAGGAACACCCCCAGCTGGGCCTCGTAGAGCGCCTTCTCGTCCTTGGTCGACGCGGCCTCGGTGACCTTGTCGGCGTCGTACAGGATGACGCCGAGATAGCGCAGCCGTCCGACGCAGGTCTCCGAACAGACCGTGGGCAGACCGACCTCGACGCGCGGATAGCACATCGTGCACTTCTCGGCCTTGCCGGTGGAGTGGTTGAAGTAGACCTTCTTGTACGGGCAGCCGGTCACGCACATCCGCCAGCCGCGGCACCGGTCCTGGTCGACGAGGACGATGCCGTCCTCGTTGCGCTTGTACATCGCGCCCGAGGGGCAGGAGGCCACGCACGCCGGGTTGAGGCAGTGCTCGCAGATCCGCGGCAGATAGAACATGAAGGTCTGCTCGAAGGCGAACTTGACCTTCTCCGCGGCCTGTTCGCGCACCTTCTCGACCATCGGGTCCTGCGGCCCGTGCTCGACGGCGCCCGCCAGGTTGTCGTCCCAGTTCGACGACCACTCGATCTTCATCGGCTTGCCCGTGATCAGCGAACGCGGCTCCGCCACCGGGTAGTCGTCGCCGAGCGGGGCGTCCGTGAGGTTCTTGTAGTCGTACGTCCAGGGCTCGTAGTAGTCCTTGATCTCCGGCAGCTTGGGGTTGGAGAAGATGTGGCTGAGCTTCTTCAGCCGGCCGCCGTTCTTCAGCTTGAGCGCGCCGCGCTTGTTGAGGACCCAGCCGCCCTGCCACTTCTCCTGGTCCTCGTAGCGCCGCGGATAGCCCTGTCCGGGCCGGGTCTCGACGTTGTTGAACCAGACGTACTCCATGCCGGTGCGGTTGGTCCACGCCTGCTTGCAGGTGACCGAGCAGGTGTGGCACCCGATGCACTTGTCGAGGTTCATGACCATCGCCACTTGGGCCATCACGCGCATGTCAGTACTCCACATCCTGCGAACGGCGACGGATGACGGTGACTTCGTCGCGTTGGTTGCCCGTCGGGCCGAGGTAGTTGAACGCCCAGGAGAGCTGCGCGTAGCCGCCGATGAGATGGCTCGGCTTCATCAGGACGCGGGTGAGCGAGTTGTGGATGCCGCCGCGTTTGCCGGTGGTCTCGGTCTTCGGAACGTTCACCGTGCGCTCCTGCGCGTGGTGCATGTAGACCGTGCCCTGCGGCATCCGGTGCGAGACGATCGCGCGGGCCACGACGACACCGTTGCGGTTGACCGCCTCGATCCAGTCGTTGTCCTTCACGCCCACCGCGTCGGCGTCCTGCGGCGACATCCAGATGTTCTGGCCGCCGCGCGACAGCGACAGCATGAACAGGTTGTCCTGGTACTCGGAGTGGATGGACCACTTGTTGTGCGGGGTGAGGTACCGGACCGTGACTTCCTTCTGCCCGTCCGCGCCGAGCCTGGGCTCACCGAAGAGCCGGTGCATGTCGAGCGGCGGCTTGTAGCCGATCAGCGCCTCGCCCAGCTCGTGCATCCAGTCGTGGTCGAGGAAGAAGTGCTGGCGTCCGGTGAGGGTGTGCCAGGGCTTCAGATGCTCGGTGTTGAGCGTGAAGGCCGTGTAGCGGCGGCCGCCGGACTCGCTGCCGCTCCACTCCGGCGAAGTGATCACCGGTACGGGCGCGGCCTGTGTGTCCGCGTATGTGATGCGCTTGCCCTCGGCCTCGGCGGCGAGGTGCGCCATCTCCTGTCCCGTGCGCTTCTCCAGAGTGTGGAAGCCCTGGGTGGCGAGCCGGCCGTTGGTCGTGCCGGACAGGGCCAGGATGGTGTTGGCCGCCTTGATCGCGGTGTCGAGGAGCGGGCGTCCGTCCGCCGGGCCGCCGCGCACCGTGCCGTTGCGCTGCTTGAGCTCCTCGACCTCCTGGTCGGGGTGGAGCGCGATGCCCTTCGCGGGCAGACCCAGCTTCTCGACCAGCGGGCCGAGCGACGCGAACTTCTCCCCGATCGCCGTGTAGTCACGCTCGACGACCGCGAGGTTCGGCATCGTCCTGCCCGGGACCGGCTCGCACTCGCCGCGCTTCCAGTCGAGAACCACACCGCCCGGCTGCGCCATCTCGCCGGGGGTGTCGTGCTGCAGCGCCGTGGCCACCAGGTCCTTGCGGGTGCCGAGGTGGGGGCGGGCCAGCTCGGAGAACTTGCGCGCCAGGCCGAGGAAGGTGTCGAAGTCGGTCCGTGCCTGCCACGGCGGGTTCACCGCGGGCGTGAACGAGTGCACATAGGGGTGCATGTCCGTGGTCGACAGATCGTGCTTCTCGTACCAGGTGGCGGCCGGCAGGACGACATCGGACAGGAGGGTCGAGGACGTCTGCCGGAAGTCGAGGGACAGCAGCAGATCGAGCTTTCCCTCCGGTGCCTCCTCATGCCACTTCACGTCACGCGGCCGCACGTCCTCTCCGGCCTCCTCCGCGCGCAGCGAGGAATGCGTGCCGAGAAGGTGCTTGGTGAAGTACTCGGCGCCCTTCGCGGACGAGCCCAGCAGATTGGCCCGCCACAAGGTGACCACACGCGGCCAGTTCTCGGGGGCGTCCGGGTCCTCGCAGGCGAACTTGAGGGTGCCCGCCTTGAGTTCGGAGACGGCCTGCGCCACCGGATCCTCGGACTCGCCGAGCTCCAGCGGATTGCGGTCGAAGGTCGGATACGAAGGCATCCAGCCCGAACGGGCCGACAGGGCCAGACAGTCCGCGCCCGTCATGCCCTCGAAGAGCCCCTTGCCGAGCGGCGAGGCGAGTACATCGGCCTGGAACTTGTCGTAGCGCCACTGGTCGGTGTTGAGGAACCAGTACGCCGCGCCGATCATCTGCCGCGGCGGCCTCGACCAGTCGCCCGCGCCCGCGAGGGTCGCCCAGCCGGTCACCGGACGGCACTTCTCCTGGCCGACGTAGTGCGCCCAGCCGCCGCCGTTGCGGCCCTGGCAGCCCGTGAGCTGAAGGAGCGCCAGGAACGCACGGTAGATCTGCTCCGAGTGGAACCAGTGGTTCGTGCCGGCGCCCATCAGGATCATGCAGCGACCCCGTGACTTCTCCGCGGTCTGCGCGAACTCCCGGGCGATCTTCACGGCCTGCGCGGCCGGCACGGAAGTGTGCTCCTCCTGCCAGGCCGGGGTGCCCGGGCTTCCCGCGTCGTCGTACGAGGCGGGCCACTCGCCCGGCAGACCCTCGCGCGGCACGCCGTACTGCGCGAGCAGCAGGTCGAAGACCGTGGTGACCAGCGGGCCGTCCTGGCCGCCGAGCCGCGTCGCCGGGACACCGCGGCTGAGCACCTCGCCGCGGCCCTGACCGTGCTCACCGCCCTCGGTGTCGAAGCGGGGCAGCTTGACCTCGACGCCGGTCGCGAACTCCGTGCCGTGCAGCGTCAGTTGCGGCTTGATGCCGCCGAGCTCCAGATTCCACTTGCCCTCGCCGGACTCGGTCCACCGGAAGCCCAGCGAACCGTTCGGGACCGCGGGCTGCCCGGTGGTCTCGTCGAGGACGACCGTCTTCCATTCGGCGGCCTCGGAGTCCTGCCCGATGTCACTGGCCCGCAGGAACTTCGACGGCACGTACCCGCCGTCCTTCTCGGTGAGCGTCACCAGGAACGGCAGGTCGGTGTACTTGCGGACGTAGTCGTCGAAGAAGTCCGTCTTCTTGTCGACGAAGAACTCCTTGAGGATCACATGCCCCATGGAGATCGCGAGCGCGGCGTCGGTGCCGGGGTGCGGGTGCAGCCACTCGTCGGCGAACTTCGCGTTGTCCGCGTAGTCCGGCGCGACCACGACCACCTTCTGGCCGCGGTAGCGCGCCTCGGCCATCCAGTGCGCGTCGGGCGTACGGGTCACCGGGACGTTCGAGCCCCACATCATCAGATACGCGGCGTCCCACCAGTCGCCCGACTCGGGGACGTCGGTCTGGTCGCCGAAGACCTGCGGGGAGGCGACCGGGAGGTCCGCGTACCAGTCGTAGAAGCTCAGCATCGGGGCACCGATGAGGCCCATGAACCGGGCGCCCGCCGCGTGCGACACCATCGACATCGCGGGGATCGGCGAGAAGCCGGCGATACGGTCCGGGCCGTGCTCCTTGATGGTGTGCACATGCGCGGCCGCGACGATCTCCAGGGCCTCGTCCCAGGTCGCGCGCACCAACCCGCCCTTGCCGCGGGCCTGCTGATACGTCCTGCGCCGCTCCGGGTCGGCCTGGATGTCGGCCCAGGCCTGCACCGGATCACCGATCCGCGCCTTCGCCTCGCGGTACATCTCCAACAGGACACCGCGGATGTACGGGTAACGGACCCGCGTCGGCGAGTACGTGTACCAGGAGAACGCGGCGCCCCGGGGGCAGCCGCGCGGCTCGTACTCCGGGCGGTCGGGGCCGACGCTCGGGTAGTCCGTCTGCTGGGTCTCCCACGTGATGATGCCGTCCTTGACGTACACCTTCCAGCGGCAGGATCCCGTGCAGTTCACGCCGTGCGTGGAGTTCACGACCTTGTCGTGGCTCCAGCGGTCCCGGTAGAAGGTGTCGGCCTGCCGTCCGCCCTTGAGCTGCACACTGTGCATGTCAGGGGCGGCGTTGCCGCGCCGGAAGAACTTTCCGGCGCGCAACAGTGCGGCGCCCGGCTCGGTCACTTGGTCGGTCACCGCTCGGCTCCCTAGGTCGGCGCGTGCGGACACGGCTTTCGCGTGCGGACACGTATGAGCCGACGGTAGGTCCGCTGGTCGCACGGCACATTTCGGCGAGGGCCGTACGGGGCGGTGGCATGCGGGGCGAGGATGGTGGAGCGGGCTACACCATGGACAGACCAGAGGGCACCGTCGTCGCGCGACCGGGCGGCGGACAGGATGGATCACGCAAGGCACCACACGCCCACCGACCCCACGGAGTCCGCAATGAAGCCCTTCCTCTGGCTGCTGCTCGTCGCCGCCCTCATCGTCAACGTCTCCACGAGCTTCCTGTGGGAGGGCGTGACGCAGGTGGCCGTCTCGGTCCCCACCGGCGTCGTCTTCCTGGGCTCCGCCGTCGGCCTGTGGCTGCTGCGCGACAAGCAGCAGGCGTGACGGCCCCGGGCACGACCGCGCGGGGCGTCTAGCCTGATGACCATGGACGCGGCGATGGGGCGGGCCTGGCGCGCCTTCCGGCACCTGCTGATCGGTGCCGGGATCAGCCTTGCCTGCTATCTGATGCTGGGGCTGATCCTGCTGGGCCTCGCCGCCACCCTCCTGATCGTCGGCGCCGGCATCCTGCCCGAGACCGTGCAGACCGTACGGCGCTTCGCGTCCTTCGAGCGGCGCCGTGTCGCCGACCGCACCGGCGAGGGAGTCCCGGAGGCGTATCTGCCGCTGACCGGACCGCTCGCCGAGCGGCTGCGCCACGCCACCAGCGACCCCGCCACCTACCGCGACCTGCGCTGGGTCCTCGCCCAGCTGCTCTACGGGCTCATCCTCTGCTATCTGGCACTGCTCCTGTGGGTGCCCGCGATCGTCGTCGACGGCATCTGGTGCGGAGTGCTCGGGCGCCGCCCGGTCGTCCTGCCCGTCTTCGATGTCATCGCCGATCTGAGCTGCTCCTGGTCACGCGGGCTGCTACGGCCGCCGCCCGGCGCCGATCTCGCCCAGCGCGTGGAGCAGCTCACCGCCACCCGGGCCGGCGCGGTCGCCGCGCACGGTGCCGAGCTGCGCCGGATCGAACGCGATCTGCACGACGGCGCCCAGGCCCGGCTCGTGGCGCTCTCGATGCGCATCGGCCTCGCGAAACGCGCCTACGACCACGACCCCGAGGCCGCCCGCAAACTCCTCGACGACGCCCAGGACCAGGCCGAACAGGCCCTGGCCGAACTGCGCCATGTCGTACGGGGCATCCACCCGCCCGTACTCACCGACCGCGGACTCGACGGCGCGGTGCGGGCGCTCGCGGCCTCCAGCGGCCTGGACGTGGAGGTCATTGCGGACGGGGTCGCCGACGGGCCGCGCGCTCCGGCCGCGGTCGAGGCCGCCGCGTACTTCGTCGTCGCCGAGGCCCTCACCAACGCGGCCAAGCACAGCGGGGCGACCCGCGCGGAGGTCGCGCTCGAGCGCACGCCGATGCGGCTGCGCGTGACCGTACGCGACCACGGACGCGGGGGAGCGGACGAGTCGGCGGGCAGCGGACTGCTCGGGGTGCGGCGCCGCGTGGCCGCCCTGGATGGCACTGTGGCCCTGTCCAGCCCTGCCGGAGGGCCGACCGAGATCGATGTGGAGCTGCCGTGCGCGTGGTGATCGCCGAGGACAACGCCCTGCTGCGGGAGGGCCTCGTACTGCTCCTGCGATCGGCGGGCCACGAGGTGGCGGGTGTCGCCGCCACCGGTCCCGAGATCCTGCCGCTGCTGCTCGAACACCGCCCCGACGCCGCCGTCCTGGACGTACGGATGCCGCCCGGGTTCCGCGACGAGGGGCTGAGGGCGGCGCTCGCCGCGCGTGAGTCCCTGCCGGACCTGCCGGTGCTCGTCCTGTCCCAGTACGTCGAGGAGACCTACGCGGCGGAGCTGCTCGGCGGGGGAGCGCGGGGTGTGGGGTATCTGCTCAAGGACCGGGTGGGGCGGGTGGACGAGTTCCTCGACGCCCTGGAACGGGTGGCCTCGGGCGGGACCGCGCTCGACCCCGAGGTCGTCACCGAACTGCTCTCGCGCCGGCGCCAGGACTCCCCGCTCGCCTCGCTCACGCCGCGCGAGCGCGAGGTCCTCCAGCTCATGGCCGAGGGCCACGACAACGCGACGATCGCCAAGTCCCTGGTGATCACCGAGCGTTCGGTGCACAAACACATCGGGAACGTCTTCACGAAGCTGGAGCTGCCGCAGGCGGACGGCGGTCACCGGCGGGTGCGGGCAGTCCTCGCGTATCTGAACGCGTAGCGGAGATCCGCGTCCGAAGTGCCGTGATCCGGGTCCGAAGTGCGGCCGCTGCTCAACCCCCTTGCCTTCGCGTGCACTTCAACACGCAGACTCCTGCGCAACGGCCCGCACTCCGCGGCCCCGGACAGGAGAATCCGTATGCGCTACCGCACGATCGGCAGCAACCCGCAGACCCGTCGCGAGGTCAGCGTGCTCAGCCTCGGCGCCATGTTGTTCGGCACCCGGACCGACCAGGACACCGCCTTCGCGATCCTCGACCGCTTCGTCGAAGCGGGCGGCACTTTCATCGACACGTCCAACAACTACGCCTTCTGGGAGACCGGCTCGCAGGGCGGCGAGAGCGAGACGGTGATCGGCAACTGGCGCCGCAGCCGTGGCATCGGCGACGAGATCGTCATCGCCACCAAGCTCGGCGCCCGTCCGCTCGCCCCCGGCACCAGCTATGTCGACAACGCGGAGGGGCTCGGCGCGAAGGTCATCCGTGAGTCCGCGGAGGCCAGCAGGGAGCGCCTCGGTGTCGAGAAGCTCGACCTCCTGTACGCGCACATCGAGGACCCGGGGACCGAACTCGCCGAGACCGTGGAGGGCTTCGCGGCGCTCGTCGAGGACGGCACCGTCGGTCTGCTCGGCGTCAGCAACCACTGGGCCTGGAAGGTCGAGCGGGCCCGCGCCCTCGCGGCCGCCGCGGGCCTGCCGGGCTACGAGGTGCTGCAGTACCACCACACGTATCTGCGCCGGCGCACCGACGTGCCCGGTCAGCTGTCGCAGGACGGCGACATCGGTGTGTTCTCCGGCGACCTGCAGAACTACGTGCGCGCGAACAGCGACCTGACCCTTGTCGCGTACAGCCCGCTCCTGGCCGGTGTCTACACCCGCACGGACAAGCCGCTCGACTACGGTCTCGAACACGCCGGCACCCCCAAGCGCCGTGAGGTGCTCGACGCGGTCGCCAGGGAGACCGGTGCGACCGTCAACCAGGTCGTCCTGTCCTGGCTGATCGACAGCGACCTGCCGACCATCCCACTGGCGGGAGCGTCCTCGCTCGCCCAGCTGAACGAGAACCTGGCGGCGGTGGACCTCGAACTCACCGCCGAGCAGCGGGCCCGTCTGGACGCCGCGCACTGAGACGAGCAAGTCCGGGCGGGCGGAGCGAGGCCGGGACGCCGCCCCGGCCTCGCGCGGTCCGGCGGCTCGCTCAACGCGTGGCCCTGCGCGTCGGCAGGAACGTGCCCGCGCCCGCCGTCGCGGCCACGGCCGCCGCGATCAACGCGACCTGGGCCGGCGGCAGATAGGGAAGCGTCCGGGCCGCGGCGAAACCGAACGCGAGCAGTGGCACTGCCGCCACCGCCGCCCCCACGGCCAGACCCGTCACCGTGATCACCGCCGCTTCGGCGCGAAGCATCGCGCGGACCTGATGCCGTCCGGCTCCGACGCGGCGCAGCAGCCGCAGCCCGGGGCGGCGGCCCACTCCGATCAGGGTGAGTGTGCTGAGCACGGCGATCACGGTGAAGCCGCCGATCGCGCCGACGGCGACCTGTCCGAGCCGGTCGCTCAGTGCCTGGTCGGGGAGGGTGAGGTGGACGGGGGCCGCCGCGCTCACCTCGGCGCCGAGGGAGTGGCTCAGCCGGTCGCGTACCGCCGCCGGATCGTTGCCGGGCTTCGTGGCCACCAGTACTTCGCCACGCCCCGGGGACGCCATATGACGGGCCAGCTCATCGCGCGCGAACAGGAACTCGCCCACCGCGAGCCCGCGTTCATGGACGGCGACCACCTTCAGGGAGCGCTGTACGCCATCGCCGAACCGCACGGTCACCCGCGCACCGATCCCCAGTTCCTCTGCCCGGGCCCGGTCGCTGCCGACGGACACCTCGCCCGGACGCAGCCCGTCGAGCGAGCCCTCGACGGGCTTGGGGTCCAGGGTGCGCGACAGCCCCTCGGGCGTGACGCCGAGGACCGGCAGCCGCTCCAACCGGGGTGATCCGGCTTCCTCACCGGCGACGACAACCGTGCTGCGAACGACCTCCGTCGCGGCCTCGACCCCAGGAATGCGCCGGACCTCATCCACCGGCACACCGCCGCCGACACGGAGCTCGGCGTGCAGCGCGGCACGCGCCTGCCGCTCACCTGCGTGCTGCATCGTCGTCCCCGCCCCGAGCTGCACCAGGACGAACGCCGTCACGAGCACGATCGGCGTGATCGCCGCGCCGAAACGCCCCGGATTCGCCGCCAACTCGGCAGCCGCAAGCCTCCCTTGAGGACCGCGTCTCCGCAGCACCCGTCCCAGCACCACCAAGGCGCCCCGCGCGATCCACGGTCCGAGCACCGCACAGCCGATGACCATCGTGAGCGCCGCAGTACTGGCCGCCATCGCCGCCGCCGACCCGCCCTGCGTCACGGACACTCCCGCCGAACCGACCCCGATCCCCAGCAACACGAGCCCGGCGATACGGCGCCCCTGCCCCGGATCCACGGACGCACCCCGCGCCTCGCCCAGCGCCTGCGCGGGACGGACCCGCGCGGCCCGCGCACAGCCGGCCAGAGCGGCCAGACGCGCGGCGCCGATCGTGAGCCCGGCCGCGACCAGTGGAGCCGCGAACAGCCAGGGCGGCGTGGGCAGTTCCAGCCCGGAGGGCAGCGCGCCGCCGGATCGCAGCAGGTGAAGCAGTGCGAAGAAGGCGGGTACGGAGAGGACCGCGCCGAGCAGCGCGGGACGTACCGCCACGCGCAGCACCTCGCGCCCCGCGGCCGCGCGCAGCTGCCGCGGAGAGGCACCCACCGCGCGCAACAAGGCGAGCTCGAACGAGCGTTGCCGCAGGGCCTGCGCCACCAGGGAGGAGATCACCAGGAGCGCGATCAGGACGACGGACGTGGCGATGGCGCCGAGCATCTCCAGCGCCCCGGTCCGTGCGGCCGGCGCTTCCAGTCGTTCGGCGAGCCCGCGCCCGTCGCCGGTCAGCACCCGCAAGGGGCGCGCATCGTCCTCGGCGCGCTCGGGCGCGCTGACGTCCCTCAGGCCCGCCTTGTCGAGCGCGGCACGCGTCAGCTCGTACAACTCGGCCGTTTCGATGCCTGGTCGGGGCAGCACCCCGAGCACATCCACCGACCCGCGGTGACCCGCGAGCGAACGCGCCTGGCCCGCCGTGAAGTACACACGGCCCTCGCCCTGCGCGACCCCGACGACGGTGTACGTGCGCAGCGTGCCGTCGACACGCAGCTCGAGCCGTTCGCCCGGCGACCGCCCGTCCTCCCGCGCGGACACGACGACCTCGCCGCTCGACCTCGGCGCGCGTCCCTCGATCAGTCCGTACGGCGCCAACTGGGCGGCAGCCCAAGGGTGACCGGTGAGTGTGCCGGTGCCGAGCGGGATGACCACATCCGACACGACGGCCCGCACCCCGTCCACACCCCGTACCACCTCCACGGCCCGCTCCGGCACCCGGACCCGCTCGGTGAGCGCAGCCGTCACCGTCTGCGGGTCCGAACCCCAGGGCTTCGCGGTGTACCGCGTGGTCTGGTCACCGGCCACCACGACCGGCGCTCCCGCGTACCGTTCGACGCGCGCGTGCCCGAGTCCGATCGACCCGAGCGCGAGCGCGAACGACCCCAGGAGCATGGAGGTCAGGACCAGCGCGGCGGCCACCGCGGACCAGGCCCGGCGGTGCGTGCGGTGGGCGCGGGAGGCGAGGAGGGCGGAGGCCTTGCTCATGACGCGCTCCCGGAGAACGCCGCAGTGTGCGCCAACTCCCGCAGCACATCCCGTACATACTCGGCGCCCGGATCCGTCACCCGCCCCGCGAGCCGCCCTTCGTGCAGGAAGACCACCTCGTCCGCCCACTGCGCCGCCGCCGGATCGTGCGTCACCATCACGACCGTCCGCCCCTGATCGTCGACCGCCGCGCGCAGCAGCCCGAGCACGGTGTCGGCCGTCACCGGGTCGAGCGCGCCGGTCGGTTCGTCGGCGAAGACCACGGCGGGCTCGGTGACCAGGGCACGGGCGAGGGCCACGCGCTGCTGCTGGCCGCCGGAGAGGCGGGCGGGGGAGTCCTCGGCCCGGTCGGCCAGACCCACCGCGGCGAGTGCGTCGCGCGCGCGTGCGTCACGGTCGGAGTCCTCGCCCGCCTCGGCGAGGAGCAGTGGCAGACCCGCGTTCTCCACGACACTCAGCGACGGCACGAGGTTCAGCGCCTGGAACACGAAACCGACCCGGTCCCGCCTCACCCGCGTCAGCGCGGCCTCATCGAGCCCTGACAGATCGGTGCCCCCGATCCGTACCGTCCCGGCCGTCGGACGGTCGAGACCGGCCGCGCACTGCAGCAGCGTCGATTTCCCCGACCCCGACCGCCCCATGACCGCGACGAACCGCCCGCCGGGCACGCTCAGACTGACCTCGTCCAGGGCCCGCGCCCCTTTGCGGTAGGCGCGGCTCACCCCGTCCAGCTCAAGGGCAGCCACTGCCCCGCCCTCCGCCGCCCTCCCCGAGGGCACCCCCGTACGCCGCCTGAACATGTGGTCCGCCTTCCCGAGCCGGTCGCGTCAGGAAAACGGTCGCAAGAGGACGGGGATCCGCACGAGCAGGCAGCCTCCCCACCTGCAGGTGTAGCCCGCTCCACCCCTCGGTGGCCGCGTCATTACCTCCGACGTAATCGACCACCCCACCCCCGGCCCGGCATGGTGAGGTCACCGGCCACCGAGACCGCGCACTCGGTCTCGGCGGCCGGCCCCAAGTCCCCGTATCGCGTCGGAGGTTGATCCCATGTCCGCATCCTCGATGGCCCCCACCGCCGGTCCCCTGCGCACCCGCGAGCCCCGTGCCGCGCTCCGGCTCTTCCTCGGCCTCGACGCCGTAGTCACCGGCGCGAACGGGCTCGCCTACGCCGTCGCCTCCGGGCCGCTCGGCCGGTTCCTCGGCGTCGACCAGGGGCTGCTGCTCGCCCTCGGGCTCGGACTCGTCGCGTACGCGGCCGGGGTCGGGCTGCTCGCCCGGCGCCCGCAGCCTCCGGTGCTGCCCGTGAAGGCCGTCGTCGAGATCAACCTGATCTGGTCGGTGATGAGCCTCGTCGCACTCGTCGCGTGGTTCAGCCCGAGCACCGCGGGCACCGTGTGGATTCCGATGCAGGCCGCCACGGTGGCCGGGTTCGCGGCGCTCCAGTACACCGCCCTGCGCGCCATGACCAGGAGCTGAGCGGGCTCAAGGAAGCATCGGCTCAGGGAAGTATCGGCTCAGGGAAGCATCGACTGCAGGTACTTGACCGTCGCCGGGTCGGCCGGGAGCAAAGTCTCGATGGCCAGCTCGGCGACGGTCACGTCCATGGGCGTGTTGAACGTCGAGATGGACGACACGAAGGACAGAGTGCGGCCCTCGTGCTCGACGAGCAGCGGCAGGGCGACATACGCGACCGGCGAGTCGTCCACGGCACTGCTCCCCGGATCCGCCATCGGATACGCCGCCACCTCCTCGTACAGGGCCCGCAGCTCCTCGGAGCGGCGCAGCGCGATCTGCCGCTCCATCTGGTGCAGCAGATGCCCCCGCCACTCCGCGAGATTGCGGATCCGCGGCGCGAGGCCGCGCGGATGCAGGGCCAGGCGCATCGCGTTGAGCGGAGCGGTGAGAAGCTCCTCCGGGAGTCCGTCCATCAGCATCGCGAGCCCGCGGTTCGCCGCGATCACGTTGTACGTGGCGTCGACGATCAGGGCCGGATACGGCTCGTATCCGCGCAGCAGCTGCTCCAGCCCTTCGCGCAGGGTGCCCAGTTCGTCGAGCGGGGTCTCCGGGTAGCGCGGGGCGTAGCCCGCCGCGAGCAGCAGCGCGTTGCGCTCGCGCACCGGAACATCCAGATGGTCGGCGATCCGCAGCAGGAAGTCCTCGCTCGGGCGCGAGCGGCCGGTCTCCACGAAACTGATATGGCGGGCCGAGGAGTCCGCGCGCAGGGCCAGGTCCAGCTGGCTGATCCGCCGCTGCTCGCGCCAGGCACGCAGCAGCGGTCCCGCACCGTTCGCGGCGGCCCTGGTGGTTCCTCGTGCCGGGGCGGACTGCTTGCTGGGGGCAGAGGTCATACGTACGACCGTAAAGCATCGGCCCTCGCCGGACTGTGGCACGCTGAAGATGCCGGATCACTGCCGGCGCCAGGCGAGAAGTCCCGTCAAGGAGTGACGTCATGTCCGACGAACCGCTCTCGCAGAAGGAGATCGAGGACCGGTTGCGCGAACTGCCCGGCTGGTCCGTGGCCGACGACCGGCTCACCCGCACCTACCGGCTCGGCTCGCACTTCGCGGCGGCCGCGATGGTGGTCCATGTCGCCCAGGTCCAGGAGGAGTTGAACCATCACTCCGACCTCACGCTCGGCTACAACACGGTCGCCCTGGCCGTGAACACCCACAGCGCGGGCGGCGCGGTCACCGCACTCGACTTCGCGCTCGCCGAGCGCGTGGAGGCCCTGGCGGCCGGGCACGGAGCGAGCTGAGTGCTTGACTACACCGCGGAGGCCGCCGAGTACGACCGCACGCGCGGTGGGGCGCCGCGGGCCGATGCGGCCGCGGCGGCCGTTCGGTCGCTGTTGCCGCCGGGGACTTCGCGGCTGCTCGACGTCGCGTGCGGTACGGGCATCGTGACGGAGCGGCTCGGCGCGCCGGGGCGGCGCGTCGTGGGCGTCGACCCGGCGCCGGGCATGGCGGCCCTCGCCTCCGCGCGGGTCCCGGGTTCGGTACTCCTCGCCGACGGCACCCGGCTCCCCTTCGCGTCCTCAACCTTCGACGCGGTGACCGCGATCTGGCTGCTGCATCTCCTTCCCGACGCCGAACCCGTCATCGCGGAGTGTGCGCGGGTGCTGCGGCCTGGTGGCGTGCTGGTGGTGACCGTCGACAAGGATGCCGGGCACGACGTCGGATCGGACGTCGATACGCTCCTCGCGCCGTACGCGACCGGGCGGGCGGCGGATGCCGCCTCCCACGTCCTGCGTGTGGCCCGCGCACACGGCCTCTCCCCGGTGGGAGAGGCGACCTTCCAGGGGCATGGGCAGGGGCGTTCCCCGCGGACGGTGGCGTCGAAGCTGCGGAATGGTTGGTACCGGACGCGGGTCCAGGTCGATTCCGGCGCGCTGGAGGGCCTGGCCTCGCGTGTGGAATCCCTCCCGCGGCCGGGTGAGCCCCGGGGAGAGCCCTGCTTCCGCCTCCTCGCGCTCAAGCGCCTTCAGCCCCCACCCCGCCCCTTCCCGAAACCGGGGGCTCCGCCCCCGGACCCCCGTATCGCGCCTTAAGGGCGCTCGTCCTCAATCGCCGGACGGGCTGAATACTCAGCCCGTCCGGCGTTTGAGGACATCCGAACGAAGTTCGGATCCGGGGTCTGGGGCGAAGCCCCAGTTTCGGGAAGGGGCGGGTCAGGGGAGAAAACTTGCCGTAACCGCAACAGAACTTGCCGCCAGCACCGCACACCCCGGACGCTGGACGCACCAGCAGCCAGACGACACAGGTGCGGGAGACGACATGGCACACGGCGCACACGGCACACACGGCCACGGCCACACCAACCAGAACGCTCACGACCACCACAGCAAAGACCACGACTGGGGCACCATGGCCGAGGCCCTGGAGCAGCGCGCCTCCGTGTACGCGCCCCAGTACACCCAGATCTTCGAGGACCTCAGGGGCTCGCTCCTGAAGCGGACCCCGAAGCGGATCATCGACGCCGGGTCCGGCCCAGGCATCCTCACCTGCCGCCTCGCGGAGGCCTTCCCGGAGGCCGAGGCCATCGCCGTCGACGCGGCCCCCGCGCTGCTGGAGCGCGCCGAGGAGCGGGCCAGGAGCAAGGGGCTCGACGGGCGGGTGCGGACGCATCTGGCCGAGCTGCCCGACGGGCTCTCGGACCTCGGGCAGGCCGACCTCGTGTGGCTGGGGCAGTCCCTGCACCACATGGGCGACCAGCAGGCCGCCCTCTCCCGCCTCGCCGACTCCCTCACCCCGGGCGGCATGCTCGTCCTGCTCGAAGGCGGGCTCTCCACCCGCTTCCTGCCCCGCGACTTCGGGTTCGGACGGCCGGGTCTGGAGAGCCGGATCGAGGTCGTACGGGACGGCTGGTTCAACGAGATGCGCGACTCGCTGCACGGCGCCAAGCGCGAGACCGAGGACTGGCCCGCGCTGCTGGCCGCGGCGGGCCTGCGCCCCGCGGCCACCCGCAGCTACCTCATCGACCTGCCCGCACCGCCGTCGCCGGACGCCCGTGCCCACATCGCGGACACCCTGGAGCGCAGCCGCTCCATGCTCGGCGAGCACCTGGACGCGGAGGACCTCGCCGCCCTCGACCGTCTCGTCGACCCTGACGACGAGCTGAGTGTCCACCGACGTGATGACGTGTTCGTGCTGGGTGCCCAGACGGTTCACTTCGCCGTGAAGTAGGGGCACTTCGGAGGGGCGGCATGGAGGGGTGGCATAGAGGGGCGGCATAAGGGGCGGCAAAGAGGCGCTCTGCCCTCGGCGAATCTGCCCAGGGCCAAGATCCCTTACGCCGGCGCCCCTCCGCGCCGAAGGTGGAGTCATCGGACCGCACGACCCCACCACCGCAAGGAGGAGCGATGATCCCGTACGCAACCGACGGGGACACCCCGCCCACCCGCTACGACGACCACCTCGCCGCCCAACTGCTCAGCCAGCGCATCGTGTTCCTCGGGACGCAGGTCGACGAGGTTTCCGCGAACCGGGTCTGCGCCCAGTTGCTGCTGCTGAGCGCGGAGGACTCCCGTACCGACATCAGTCTGTACATCAACAGCCCCGGCGGCTCCGTGCACGCCGGGCTCGCGATCTACGACACGATGCGGCTCATCCCCAACGACGTCTCGACGCTCGCGATGGGATTCGCCGCCAGCATGGGGCAGTTCCTGCTCTGCGTCGGTGCCGAGGGCAAGCGTTATGCGCTGCCCAACGCGCGGATCATGATGCACCAGCCGTCGGCCGGGATCGGAGGGCAGACCTCCGACATCGCGATCCAGGCCGAGAACCTCGCGTATCTGAAGCAGAGCATGGAGCGGCTGACGGCCGAGCACACCGGGCAGTCGCCGGAGACCATCGCCCGCGACGGCGACCGCGACCGCTGGTTCACGGCCGAGGAGGCCAAGGAGTACGGGATGGTCGACCATGTCCTGGCCTCCCTCGACGACGTACGCCCGAAGAGCGCGAAGCCGCGGATGGGACTGGGGGTCTGACGATGGGTCAGTACACGATTCCGAGCGTCATCGAGCGCACCGCGCAGGGCGAGCGGGTCTCCGACATCTACAGCCGGCTGCTCTCCGAGCGGGTCATCTTCCTCGGCACGGAGATCGACGACGGCGTCGCCAACGTCGTCATCGCGCAGCTGCTTCATCTGGAGTCGTCGGCGCCCGAGCGCGAGGTGTCCATCTACCTCAACTCGCCCGGCGGATCGTTCACTTCGCTCATGGCGATCTACGACACGATGTCGTACATCTCCGCGCCGATCGCCACGTACTGCGTGGGCCAGGCCGCCTCCACCGCGGCCGTGCTGCTCGCGGGCGGCGACCCGGGCCGGCGCTTCGTGCTCGAACACGCACGGGTGCTGCTCGGGCAGCCGGCCACCGGCGGCTCGCAGGGCACGGTCTCCGATCTGGCGCTGCGCGCCCAGGAGATGGTGCGGATCCGCAGCCAGGTCGAGGAGGTGCTCGCCCGGCACACGGAGCACGACGTGGCCACGCTGCGGGCCGACATGGACCGCGACAAGGTGTTCACGGCCGAGGAGGCCGTCGCGTACGGGCTCGCGGACCAGGTGCTCAGCCGCCGCACCCTCGCGGCGGCCTGAGCTTCCCGGCGGACACGGTCAGGCGGATACGGGGCGGGGTCAGGCTGCGAGCCGGACCTCGCCCCTTCCCAGTGCCGAGGCGCGGGTCGCGGCGTGCGAGGGCGCGGCCGAGGTGAGAGCGCCGACTTTGATGATCTCGCCCTGTACGCGCGCGAGCAGATCGGAGAGCGTCAGGCCGAGGGCGCGGGCCGCGGCGGCGAGCACCTCCGAGGAGGCCTCCTTGCGGCCGCGCTCCACCTCGGAGAGATACGGCATCGAGATCCGCGCCTCGTCCGCCACGTCCTTCAACGTCCGCTGCTGTGCGAGCCGTTCACCGCGCAGCACATCGCCGACGAGGTCGCGCCACAGCGGCTCCCTGGCCGGTGCGGCCTGCGGGGCGGGGCGCTGCGCGGGGCGGTGGCCCGGGCGCAGCGGGATGACTCGGGCGTTGTCCGGCGCGTTCTCGTGGCTCGTCACCTCTCCAGCCTAGGAGCGGTCGCCGGGACACGCGTGCCGGAACGTTCTGCTGTCGGCAGAAGAGCGCGGCGGGGAGCGGCAGAATGGCGGCCGTATCGGGCGTAACGCCACCCTCCGGACAGCGGTGAAGCCGCCGCCCCACGCGAGGGGCGGCGGCTTCACCGGGTGCGTCGGCGGCTTCGCCAGGTGCGCGGTCAGGCCACGTCGAAGACGGCCGGGTCCGGGCCCAGGCGCTTGCCCTCGTCGAGGGCGGCGAGCGCGGTGAGGTCCTCGGCGTCCAGCTCGAAGCCGAAGACGTCGATGTTCTCGGCGATACGGGAGGGTGTGACGGACTTCGGGATCACGACGTTGCCGGTCTGCAGATGCCAGCGCAGCACGACCTGCGCGGGGCTGCGGCCGTGCTTCTGCGCGATGGCGACGATCGTCGGGACCTCCAGGAGGCCCTTGCCCGAGCCGAGCGGCGACCAGGCCTCGGTGGCGATGCCGTGCTTCGCGTGCAGGGCGCGGAGCTCGGACTGCTGCAGCTGCGGGTGCAGCTCGATCTGGTTGACCGCCGGCACGACGGAGGTCTCGCCGAGGAGGCGCTCCAGGTTCTCGACCGTGAAGTTCGAGACGCCGATCGCCTTGGCGCGGCCGGAGGAGTAGATCTCCTCGAAGGCTTTGTACGTGTCCACGTACAGGTCCTTCGACGGCAGCGGCCAGTGGATGAGGTACAGGTCGACGTAGTCGAGGCCGAGCTTGGCCAGCGAGGTGTCGAAGGCCTTCAGGGTGGAGTCGTACCCCTGGTCGGCGTTCCACAGCTTGGTGGTGACGAAGAGCTCCTCGCGGGCGACACCGGAGCCGGCGATGGCGCGGCCGGTGCCCTCCTCGTTGCCGTAGATCGCCGCGGTGTCGATGCTGCGGTACCCGGCCTCCAGGGCGGTGGCGACCGCCTTCGCCGCCTCTTCGTCCGGCACCTGCCAGACACCGAAGCCGAGCTGCGGCATCGCGACGCCGTTGTTGAGGGTGATGGTGGGGACCTTGCTCACGAGCGATGGATCCTTACGTGGTGGGGAGTGACGTCTCTGTAGCAACCAGAGTGGCGGTTGATCCATTCCGTGTCGCGCCGGAATGTTCACCCGGGGGACCGGGACGGCAGGCGCCCCGGTCCCTCGCGTCAGGCTCCCGCGGGGCTGAGCCCCAGATACGCCTCCCTCACCTTCGGGTCCGCGCGGACCTGTGCCGGGGTGCCCTCGGCCAGGACCGTGCCGAGGTCGAGGACCACGACGCGGGCGCAGAGTTCCATGACGAAGGCCACGTTGTGCTCGACGAGGAGCACCGCACAGCCCTCCTGGTCCGCCAAGTGGCGGATCACCGCGGCGAGTTGGGCGCGTTCCTCGGCCGTCATGCCGGAGGCCGGCTCGTCGAGGAGCAGGACCCGGGGCGGATCGGCGAGGGCGCGCGCCAGCTCGACCATGCGGGCGCTGCCGACCGGCAGGGCGCCCGCGTAGTCCCCGGCGAGCCGGTCGAGGCCGCAGGACCGCAGTACTTCCGCGGCCCGGGCGCGGCGGGCCGTCTCCCGGCCGCGGCGGGTCGGCGAGGCGACGAGGTCGGCGGCGAGCCCGCCGCCTCCGCCGCGCCACTCCTGGGCCACCACAAGGTTGTCGGTCACCGTGAGCTGGCCGAAGAGCTGCTGCCGCTGGAACGTGCGCCGCATCCCGTGGCGCGCCCGCCAGACGGGGGAGCGGCGGCTGATGTCGGCGCCGTCGAGCAGCACCCGGCCCTCGTCCGGCCTGCGGATTCCGGAGACGACGTCGAACAGGGTCGTCTTGCCCGCCCCGTTCGGCCCGATCAGCCCGCAGACCTCGCCGGGCGCGACCCCCAGCGACACCTCGCCGAGCGCCTTGATCCCGCCGAACCGCACCCCCACACCGGAGGCTTCCAGGAGATATCTGCTCATGGCTTGGCCACCTCCGTCGGGGACGCGGGGTCGGATCCGGCCCCAGGGTCGGGGCCGGGACCGGATCCGGCTTCATGCCCGTCCGCGCTCGTGGAGGCGGCGGGGCGGTTCTGGCGGGGGACGGCTCCATTCGCGGCGGGGGTGTCCGCAGGGGTGGCTGGTTCCGGGGAGCCGTCGGATGCGTCCGTGGACGAGCCGTCGGATGCGTCCGTGGGCGAGCCGTCGGATGCCTCCGTGGAGGAGCCGTCCGAGCCCTCCGACCCGTCCGACCCGTCCGAGCCCTCCGACCCGTCAGCGCCACCGGGGCCGTCGGCCCCTTCCGCCCTCGACCCCCCGGCGATCCCCAGATACGCCTCCGTCAACCGGTCCGCCTCGACCTCCGACCGGGGCCCGGTCCATGTGACCTTGCCCTGCGACAGGTACGCCACGGTGTCCGCGACGCCCAGGATTTCGGCGGCCTTCTCCTCGACCAGGAGCAACGCCGTTCCCGCGTCCCGGAGTTCGGTGAGGAGCTGGAAGACCTCGTCGACGACCCGTGGGGCCAGGCCGAGGGAGGGTTCGTCCGCGATCAGGACCTTGGGCGGGTCCTGGAGCAGCGGAGCGAGGGCCAGCATCTGCTGTTCGCCGCCCGACAGCGAACCCGCCGGGACGCGGCGCCGCTCGCCGAGCCGCGGGAAACGGGCGTAGACCGCGTCCCGTGCCTCCTTGGCGGGCAGTTGCAGCGCCAGGTTCTCCTCGATGGTGAGCGAGGGGAAGATGCCCCGGCCCTCGGGCGCGAGGACCACCCCGGCGCGGGCCCGCCGCACCGCGCCATGACGCGTGGCGTCGTGCCCGGCCACGTACACCGTGCCGCCCTGCGCCGAGAGCAGCCCGGCCGCGACCTTGCACGTGGTGGACTTCCCCGCGCCGTTCGGGCCGAGCAACGCGAGGATCTCGCCGGGCCGTACCGCGAGGTCGACGCCGGTGAGGACGGGCGCCCCGTCGTATCCGGCGCGCACGCCCCGGAGTTGGAGCGCCGCCTCCGGCTCCGACACGGCGGCCGCCGTGGGTTCGGCGGCCACGGAGACCGCGGCCACCGCCGCCTTGCGCCGGTGCCGCCGTACCGACACCGCCGCCGCGTACCCGTCGGGGTCATTGGCGAGCGCGAGGCCCGCCAGGCCGAACAGGATCACCGGCAGATGCGCCGACTCGGTCACGTAATCCGCGATGACATGCGGCATGACCGCGTACACGAGCCCTGCCACCACAGCGAACTGCGGCCTGCGCACACCGGCCGCGATGACCACCGCGAGCCAGATGAGGCCGTGCATCGCCGTGAAGTCGGTGGCCGTGATGCGGGTCTGGTACGACGCGTACATCACGCCGCCGAAGCCGGCGAGGCCCGCCGACAGCGTGAACAGCATCAGCTTCGTGCGGATGACGGAGACACCCGAGGCCATCGCGGCCGCCGGCGCCGAGCGGACCGCGAGGATCGCGCGGCCCGACGGAGAGTTCCGCAGGGCGCTGAGCGCGGCCACCGCGGCCGTCACCAGGACCACCATTGCGACGCCCATGGCACGGTCGTCGTTGAGGTCGACCGGTCCGAAGACGGGCCGCGGGATCTCCCAGCCGGTGTCGCCGTTGCGCAACCAGCCCATCTGGAACAGGACTTGGTCCGCGAGGAACGCGAGCGCCAGGGTCGCGAGCGCCAGGGAGCGCCCGCCGAGCCGCAGCGCCGGCAGGGCCACCAGCGCGCCCAGGACCGCCGCCACGCACGTTCCCACGAGGGCCGCCCCGATGAACGGCCAGCCGTGGCTCATCAGGAGCCCGGCCACCATGGCGGCCCCGGTGACGAAGGTCGCCTGGGCCAGCGACACCATCGCGCCGAGCCCCGTCACCACGGTGAACGAGATGAACACCAGGGAGATCGCCAGCCCTTGGGCGAGGATGCCGCTCCAGAACGGCGTGGTGACCGTGTAGAACGCGAGCGCGAGGAGCACCGCGCCGACCGCCCACGGCCCCCACTTGTGCAGCCAGGACCTGCCCGCCAGGTAGTCGATCGGCGGGGCGTCCACCGCGGCCGTGCCCGCCGTGCGCTGCCGCCGGGTCAGGATCAGCAGCCCGCCGAAGAGGATCAGGAACGGTACGGCGGTACGGAAGCCGGTGATGTCGTCCGCGAAGGACGCGTACCCCGCGACGAGGTTCTGCAGCACGCCGAGGCCGAGCCCGCCCGCGAACGCGAGCGGGATCGACATGAAGCGGCCGAGGACCGAGGCGGTCGCCGAGATGAACAGGAACAGCGTGTAGTCGTGCGAGGACAGGGCGAGCAGGGGAGTGGCAAGCACGCCCGCGAGCCCGGCGAGCCCCGAGGACAGCATCCACGCGAGCGACGAGAGCCGGTCGGCGCTGATGCCGCGCAGCTCCACCAGTGAACGGTTGTCGACGGACGCCCGCAGCCTGAGGCCCAGCGGCGTGTGCCGCATCAGGATCCACAGGCCGACGGCCACCACCGCGGTCGTCACCCAGGTGATCAGCTGGTCGGAGTCGATACCGACTCCGTCCATCAGCTGCCACGACTCGGCCGGCGAAGGCCCGACGCCGGGGAGGCCGAACTGGTTCTCCGCGGGCTGCACCGAGGCGCCCGCCTCCTCCAGGAGTTCGACCACCCACAGACCGAGCGCGGGCAGCGCGACGAGCAGACCGATCGTGGCGACGATCTGCGCCGTCTCGCCGACCCGGGCCAGTTTGCGGAACATCAGCCGGTCGAGCGCCCAGCCGAGCCCCGGCGCGATCACGAACACCATGAGGAGCGCGGTCGGGATCGCGGGCCACCCGAAGCCCGAGTGCAGCTCGTAGAAGCCGAGCGCACACAGGTAGGCGGTCGCGCCGTGGGCGAAGTTGAACAGTCCGGAGGCCGAGTAGGACAGGACGAGTCCGGTCGCGAGCAGGGCGTACAGGGCGCCCGAGACCAGACCGCTCAGCACGAAGCCAAGGAGGTCAGCCATGCCCGGGGCCCCTTACTTGAACGGGATGGGTTCGTAGCACTTGAAGGGCGACGACACCTCGTACTTGCCGTTCTTCAACTGCACCAGGGCGCCGCAGCCGAAGGCCTCCGTACGGCCCTTGGGCAGGGCGCGGTCGCCGACCAGGGTGCCGGTGTCGGAGAAGCCCGCGGCGGCCTTCTGGAAGGACTCCACGGTGAGGTCCTTGCCGGCCTTCTCGGCGATGGAGAGGAAGAAGTCGGCGGACATGTAGCCGGTCACCATGTGCATGTTGAGCGGCACGTCCTTGCCCGCGGCCTTCTTGATGTCCTCCTTGAACTGGGCCATCTTCTCGCTGTCCGACTCGAACGGCTCGAACTGCAGCAGTACATGGACCCCGTCGAGCGCCTGCGCGGTGGTCTTCTTGGCGAGCAGCCCCGGGTCGTAGTCGGTCGGGTCGGTGAGCAGGCCCTTGAAGCCGGAGCGCTTGAGCGCCGTGAACAGACCGATGTTGTACGGCGTCTGCATCACGGAGACGACCACGTCGGGCGCCTTGCCGCCGTTGGAGCGCAGGATCTCCTTGGTGTACGCGGACCAGTCGCTCGGCGTCGACGTGGCGGGCACGGAGGCCTTGGCGTAGGCGACCTTGAACCCGGCCGCCGCGAAGCCCTGCTTGTAGGTGCGGATGCCGAACTTGCCCGCGTCGTTGTCGTTGGCGAGCACCGCCACCGACTTGCCCTTCGCGCCGCCGAGCACATGCGCGAGGCCCTCGGGCCAGGACTGTGTGATGACACCGCCGGGCATGGGCACGAGGCAGCCGTTGAAGCCGTAGATGTGCTCGTTGGAGCAGAACTGCGGGATGGTGCCCCAGCCGAACGTGGGCACCTTCTGCTTCTCCAGGAAGTCGGCGCCGGAGAACGTCACCGAGCTCATCGGCGAGACGGCGAAGACCTTCTCCTGCTGGACGAGCTTACGGGCCGCGGCGAGGTTCTTGCCGGGGTCCTGGCCGTCGTCCTCGGCCCCGATGTAGTCGATCTTGCGGCCGTTGACGCCGCCCTCCGCGTTGGCCCGGTCGTAGCGGGCCTTGGCGCCGAGGTCGGTGTCCTTCTTGCTGTAGCCGCTCGCCGTCGTCATGGAGACGATGCCGCCGACCTTGATCGAGTCGTCGGTCACTCCCCGTACCGTCGCACCCTTGCCCGGGCCGCCCGAGCCGTCGGTGGAGTTGGAAGCAGAATTACACGCAGTAGCGAGCAGCAGCGCTGCAGACGCTGCTGCGATGGCGCGGAACGATCGCAACACAGCCCTGTCCCTCCGTCGAAGTCACCGCATTCTGTGGGGAACCTGATGGACCGTCAATAACTGATGCGTCGCCAATTGATGACCCGTCAGAAATGACATCGGTGTCGCGGCGAGATGGGGCTCAACTGCTGTAGAGCGCCTCGACCTCGGCGGCGTAGGCCTGCTCGATCGCCTTGCGCTTCAGCTTCAGGGACGGCGTGAGCAGCCCGTGCTCCTCCGTGAACTGATGCGCCAGTATGCGGAACGTACGAATGGATTCGGCCTGCGAGACAAGGGTGTTGGCCGCCACGACGGCGCGCCGCACCTCCGTCTCCAGATCCGGATCGCGCACCAGTTCCTCCGGCGCCGGCGAGGACTTGCCGCGCATCGTCAGCCAGTGCTCGACCGCGTCCGTGTCCAGCGTGACCAGGGCGGCGACATACGGCCGGTCGTTGCCGACGACGATGCACTGCCCCACCAGCGGGTGATCGCGCACCCGCTCCTCCAGCTGCGTCGGCGAGACCGACTTGCCGCCCGAGGTCACCAGGATCTCCTTCTTGCGCCCGGTGATCGTCAGATAGCCGTCCTCGTCCAGCGCCCCGATGTCCCCGGTCGACAGCCAGCCGTCGTGCAGTACGGCGTCGGTGGCCTTCGGGTCGCCGAGATAGCCCTGGAAGACATGGCTGCCGTACAGCCAGACCTCGCCGTCCTCCGCGATGTGCACGGTCGTGCCCGGCAGCGGCTGCCCCACCGTGCCGAAGCGGGTGCGCTCCGGCGGGTTGGCGGTGGCGGCGGCGGTGGACTCCGTGAGGCCGTACCCCTCGAAGATGTGCACGCCCGCGCCCGCGAAGAACAGACCGAGCTTGCGGTCCATCCCCGAACCGCCCGACATCGCGTGCCGCACGCGGCCGCCCATCGCCTCGCGGACCTTGGCGTACACCAGCTTCTCGAAGAGGCCGTGCTGCATCCGCAGCGCGGCCGACGGGCCCGGTCCGATCCCGAAGGCCTTGTGCTCCTGCGCCTCGGCGTACTTCACCGCGCAGTCGACGGCCTTCTCGAACGCGCCGGCCTTGCCGCCCGCTTCGGCCTTCCTGTGGGCCGCGCGGTAGATCTTCTCGAAGATGTACGGCACGGCGAGGAAGAACGTCGGCCGGAACTCCGCGAGATCCGGCAGCAGCGCCGCCGCGCTCAGATCCGGCTGATGCCCGAACCTGACCTTCGCGCGCACCGCGGCCACCTGCACCATCCGCCCGAAGACATGCGCGAGCGGCAGGAAGAGGAGCGTCGAGGGCTCGTCGCCGGGCTTCGTGTGGAAGACGGGCTCCCAGCGGCCGGCGATCGTGTCGCACTCGTACATCAGGTTCGCGTGGGTGATCACACAGCCCTTGGGGCGGCCCGTGGTGCCCGAGGTGTAGATCACGGTGGCCACCGAGTCCGGTGTCACGGCGCGGCGGTGGCGGTGCACCATCTCGTCGTCGATGTGCTCACCGGCCGCCGTCAGCTCGTCGACCGCCGCCGCGTCCAGCTGCCACAGGCGCTGCAGGGCGGGCAGCCGGTCGATCACGGAACCGATGGTCATCGCGTGGTCCTCGTGCTCCACGACGCAGGACGAGACCTGCGCGTCGTGGAGCATCCAGAAGACCTGCTCGGCGGAGGACGTCGGATAGACCGGCACCACCTGCGCGCCGATCGTCCACAGCGCGAAGTCGAAGAGCGTCCACTCATAACGCGTACGGGACATCAGCGCGACGCGGTCGCCGAACCGCACGCCCTGCGCGAGCAGGCCCTTGGCCAGCGCGAGGACCTGGTCGCGGAACTCGCCCGCCGTGACATCCGTCCACTGCCCGTCGACCTTGCGGCCGAGGGCGATGTGCAGCGGGTCCTCCTGGGCGTGGTCGAACACGGCGTCCGCCAGGCCGCCCACCGCAGGCGCCGAGGACGCCAAGGAGGGTGAGGTGAACTCGCGCAAGTGGATCTCCTTGTGGCGCTCCGTGATGCGCGGTGAACGTACCCCACCTCCGGCCCCGGCGGGAGGGGGTCATCCGATCCGGGAGGCGTACCGATACGTCCAGGTCAGCCCCTTAAATGGGGCCACAAGGTAGGAGGGTGGGACAGATTACTGACCGGGCGGTAAGTTTCGGTGCTGTTATCTCCACCGAATTTGTACGACGCGGTCACCGGGTCGCCGTCGTCTCCCGCGAGAACTCCATCACCCAGTTCGTGATCCAGGTCAGCCCGCCGTCGACGGAGAACGCCTGCTCCCAGCGGGCGCTGCTCGTGGAGATCCCCGACCAGACGAACCGCACCCGGACCGGCTTGCCCTCGTGCCGATCGTCCCCGAAGAACTGCCCGGTGCCATCCTCCCCGAACCGCCCGGTCACCGGCGGGTACAGCTTCCCGGTCCGGCTGTCCGCCCAGTACAGCGACCACTCCCCGGTCTCCCGGTCGAACAGCCGCAGAGTGAGCCCCGTGTAGTCCGGCATCGTGATCTCGTCGAAGTGCGCCGCACCGCCGAAATGCGTACCGCCCTCGGTGACGGAGTCGAACTCCTGCCAGCCCGCCGCCTCCGGGTTCAGGAAGTCGAGCGCCTTGCGGTGGCGGACGGTCCAGCGGCCGGTGAGGAAGTCGAAGTCGTACGAGGTGCTCATGCGGGGTCTCCGAACGGTCCGGTGGTGCCTTCGGGCAGGGAGTCGGCGAGATAGCCGTCGAGGTCGGGTACGGGCGGCGCGAGCAGGTGACGGACCCATGCGTCGCGTTCGTGGGTGACGGGCGACAGCTCCCAGACGCAGCCGATCCACGGCGCCGTGGTGCGGACGAAATGGGACGGATCGCGGTCCGGGCAGTCGAGCACCGGCTGTCCGGCCGCCGCTCCCGCGAAGTGCAGGACGTTGTCCCAGACCCAGCTGTACGCGTTGAGATACGCGCCGTCGTCACCACCGCGGTGCAGCACCACGAACGTGGCGGGCGGCGTCCCGTCGGGCTCGGGAAGCAGCTCGGGCAGGATCGCGTACGCCGCCTTCTCCACCTCCGGCGCGATGCCCGCCGGGTCCGCGCTGACGTGGTAGCGCTTGATGTGCCGGCCGCCCACGGTGAGAGGCGGCGGAGTCCACAGGAACTTCTCGGTGAAAGCCATGGCTGGACGGTAGGAGCGCTTCACTGCCACCTTGTGTCAGTGAAGTCCAGCCGACTCGTCTCGATCCTGCTGCTCCTGCAGAGCCGCGGCCGCCTCACCGCTGCCCAGCTCGCCGAGGAGCTGGAGGTGTCGCTGCGCACCGTGTACCGGGACGTCGAGGCGCTGCACGCCGCCGGAGTGCCGCTGTACGGCGAGTCCGGGCACGCCGGCGGGTACCGGCTGCTCGACGGCTGGCGCACCCGTCTGACCGGGCTCACCACGGGGGAGGCCGAGGCGCTGTTCCTGTCCGCCGTGCCGGGCGCCGCGGCCGAGCTGGGTCTCGGCGCGCTGCTCACCGCCGCGCAGCACAAGGTCGAGGCCGCGCTGCCGCCCGAACTGCGCGCCCACAGCGCCCGGATCAAGTCCCGCTTCCACCTGGACGCGCACGGCTGGTACGCGGACGCCGACGAGGTGCCGTTCCTCACCGACGTGGCCCACGCGGTGTGGAACGGCAGGGTCCTGCAGGTGCGCTACCGCCGCTGGAAGGAGCCGGTCGAGGTCGAGCGCCGGATCGAGCCGTACGGACTGGTCCTCAAGGCGGGCCGCTGGTACGTGGTCGGTGGGCCGCGGCCCATGACGTACCGCGTCGACCAGATCCTCGAACTCTCGGACGCGGGCGAGGAGTTCGAGGTGCCTGACGGATTCGATCTCGCCGCATACTGGCGGCGCCACCAGGAGGACTTCCTCGACCGGCTGCACACCGGCACGGCCGTGGTCCGCCTCACCGGGGCGGGGGCGGCCCGGCTCACCGGGAGACAGGCCGCCGCGTACGCGCAGAGCGCGCGCCCGGACGGTGAGGGCCGGACCAGGGCCGAGCTGCCGATCGAGTCGGAGACCTTCGCGGTGATGGAGTTCCTGCGGCTCGGTGCGGAGGTGGAGGTGCTCGGCCCGCCCGGGCTCAGGGCTGAAATGGCGCGGGTGGTACGGGAGTTGGGTGCGCTCTACCCGTAGGCAGGGGCCTCTCGGCAGTTGCCCGCGCCAGGTGATCAGACGGCGGGCGTACGGTCCCGTGAGGCCGGGATGACCACCGGCGCGCCGTCCCCCGGAGCCTCGACCACGTCGGCGTCGATGGCGTAGAGCTCCTTGACCAGTGCGGCCGTGACGACCTCGCGCGCCGGGCCGTGTGCGACCACCTGCCCCGCGTGCATCGCGACGATCTCGTCGGCGTAGCGGGCCGCGCCCGCGAGATCGTGCAGGACCATCATCACCGTGCGGCCCGCGGCGGCCACCTCCCGTACCAGCTCCAGGACTTCGACCGCGTGGCCGAGGTCGAGGGCGCTGGTGGGCTCGTCGAGCAGCACCACCGGGGTCTGCTGCGCCAGGACCATCGCGAGCCAGCAGCGCTGCCGCTGGCCGCCGGAGAGCTGGTCGAGGCGGCGATCGGCGAGGGAGGCGGTCCCGGTGGCGGCGAGTGCTTCGCGTACCGCCTCCTCGTCCTCGCGCGACCACTGGCGGAACAGGCCCTGGTGCGGATGGCGGCCGTAGCGGACGAGCCCCGCGACCGTCACCGCCTCCGGAGCCTGGGGCGACTGCGGGAGCAGGGCGATGCGATGGGCCGCCTGGCGCCCGCTCAGCTGCCAGATGTCCTCGTCGCCGATGCGGACGTGGCCGGATTCCGGCCGGTGCAGCCGTGCGATCGTGCGCAACAGCGTGGACTTGCCGCACCCGTTGGGGCCCACGACGGCCACCACCTGCCCGCTGGACACGTGGAGGTCCACCTCGTGGACGACGGGGTGGCCGGGGTAGCCGGCGCTGAGGCGTTCGGCGGTTATCTGCACCGGTTCAGGGCCCTTTCTTCGGTTCTGTCACCGCAGACGATTGCATTGTCAGGTAAGGCTAACCTAATCTCTGCTCGATGTCGGCGGCCCGCCGTGCCCAGCGGCGGGGTGTGCTCACGCATGCCCCCGGGGTGTGCTCCTGCACGCCCCTCACGAGGCCGCCGTCCCTCATGTCCCCGATCGGATTCCGGAGCGTCCCCAATGAAGTCCCTTACTCTCACCGGCAGTCGCACGCTGCGCTCGCTCGCCGTCGCGGGAACCGCCGCCCTGCTGCTCGCCGGCTGCGGAGGTTCCGACTCCGAAGGGGACAAGGCGAAGTCCACCGACAAGGCGGCCGCCTCGGACGGCACCCGTACCGTGAAGGACGCGACCGGCAAGTCCGTCGAGGTGCCCGCGAACCCCAAGCGGATCGTCACCCTCACGCAGGAGGACCTGGACGCCGTCCTCGCGCTCGGCATCAAGCCCGCGGGCATCACCAACGGCCAGGGCATGAACAAGCCGCCGGCCTACCTCGAGGAGAAGGTCGACGGCGTCCCCGTCGTCGGCAACCTGCTCCAGCCGGTCATGGACAAGGTGATCGCCGCCAAGCCCGACCTGATCCTCGCGGGCGACATGCAGGACGAGCAGGTGCTCAAGCAGCTCCGCGAGATCACCCCGGCCACGCTCGTCACCATGGCGCCGACCGACGACTGGAAGCTCTCGCTGCGCGGCATCGGCAACGCCGTGAACAAGCTCGACGCCGCGAACAAGGTCATCGCCGACTACGACGGCGCCGCCAAGAAGGCCGGCGGCGAACTCGGCAAGGCCAAGGGCTCCGAGGTCAGCATCGTGCGCTGGAACCCGGACGGTCCGAGCTGGATGGAGAACAAGCAGTTCGCCAGCGGAATCGCCCTGGACATGGGGCTCAAGCGCCCCAAGGCCCAGGACAAGGACGGCAACGCGCACACGCCCGCGCTGAGCCTGGAGAAGATCGAGGAGATCGACGGCGACTGGCTGTTCCTGTCGACGCTGACGCCCGACGGTGAGAAGGCGCTTAAGGACGTCCAGGGCAAGCCCGCGTACAAGGAGCTCGACGCCGTCAAGAACGACCACGTCACCACGGTGGACGGTTCCGTGTGGTCGACGCGCGGCGGGCCGCTCGCGGCCCAGGAGGTTCTCGACGACATCACGGCGGCACTGACCGCGAAGTGAGGCTCGTCGGGCCGGGAGCGCCGGGCTCCCGCGACCGGCCGGCGTCTGCGGCCTGCCGGTGAACTGCCGCCCGCCCACGGGAGCGTGGGCGGGCGGCAGTGCTGTCACCGGGCGGCGTGCCTCTGCGCGTGCTGAGGCGATGTGCCCTGCTCCCGCGGCTGCCTGCGAAGGTCAGGCGCGGCGGCCGGTCTCCGGTTCCGCCGCCGGGCCCTCCGCCCGGTCGCCGCGGATGGCCGCCAGATCCGCCGCCGTCCAGGCCAGGCCGACCGCGCCGTCGAGCAGGGCCCGGTCGGCGCGCGGCGCGCGGGCGGCCGCGGCGAACTCCGGCTCGTGCGGGCCGCAGACGCCGCCCGTGATGTCGAGCACGGGGTGGATCGCGGGCACGCGATGCGAGACGTTGCCCATGTCCGTGCAGGCGAACGCGCCCTTCTCCACCGGCTCCGGCCGTCCGAGCCCGGTGGCGTTGGCCCGCCACAGGGCGATGAGTTCGGGGTCGGTGCGGAAGTCCAGGTAGTCCGGCTCGGGGCGGTTGAGCGTCACCTCGCAGCCGGTGGCGAGCGCCCCCGCCCGGAAGCAGGCCTCGACACGCTCTCGAAGCTCCTGCAGATCCTCGGCGGCGGACGTGCGTATCTCATACGAGGCCGTGGCGCGGTGGGGGATGACGTTGGGCGCGTCACCGGCGAAGGTCGTGACGCCGTGCACCTTCCAGTGCGCGGGCAACTGCTGGCGCAGCAGGCCGATCGCGACCTGCGCGACCGTCAGCGCGTCCGCCGCGTTGCGTCCCTCGTGGGCGTCGAGGCTCGGGTGCGCGGGCCGGCCCGTGAATTCCACGTCCAGCGTGCCGAGCGCGAACGACGTGAACTCCGCCACTTCGAACGGGCACGGGTGCACCATCATCGCCGCGTCCACCGAGTCGAACGCGCCCGCCTCGATCAACAGGGCCTTGCCCGCGCCGCGTTCCTCGGCGGGGGTGCCGATGACCTTCACGGTCAGGCCCAGTTCATCCGCGTACGGGGCGAGGCCGAGCGCCGCGCCCACCCCGGCCGCGGCGATCAGATTGTGGCCGCAGGCGTGGCCGAGCCCCGGGAGGGCGTCGTACTCGCAGGCGAGCGCGACCGTCGTGGGCCCGCTGCCGAGCGTGGCCTCGAAGGCTGTCTTCAGGCCGTACGCGGGTGCCGTGACCGAGTAGCCGTGCTGCTGCAGGAGTTCGGCGCACCATGCGGCGGCCCGGTGCTCCTCGAAGGCCGTCTCCGGGTGGTCGTGGATGCGGTGGCTGAGCGCGAGCAGGGTGTCGCGGTGGTGTGCGGTGATGCGGTCCCTGATGGCCGATTTGAGGGCGGGTGGTGCGGCGGAGGGGGTGATGGTCATGATTCGTAAGATAGCTTAGGCTTACCTAAGTTTCTGGTCCGGGTTCTGAACTCCGAGCTCCGGTACCGCGGTCGGAATGTGCATCCCGCGCCCGCGCGTGCGCCTTTCGGCCAACCGACCGACAGCCTCCGGGCCCGGCCCCGCCCGGCCCGTCACCACCCGCCCGGCCACCGACCTGCCTTACACCTCGGGGAGTCCTCCCATGCGTCATCCAGAGACCGAAGACCTCACGGCCGCCCCGCAGGCCGGGAGCGAGGGCCGGCTCCCGTTGCTGGCCGCCCAGTCGGGCATCTGGCACGCGCAGCGCCTCGACCCCGCGAACCCGGTCCTCAACACCGGCGACCGCATCGAGATCACCGGACCGCTGGACACGGAGCTCTTCGAGCGTGCGCTCCGGCAGGGCGTCGCGGAGGCCGACACCCTCAACCTCGCGTTCGCCGAGGAGGCCGACGGCCCGGTGCAGCGCATCGTGCGCGCACGGGACTGGACCCTCGAACGCCTCGACCTGCGCGGGGAATCCGACCCGCGCGCGACGGCCGAGGCATGGATGCGCGCCGACCTGGAACGCCCCGTCGACCCCGTGTCCGGGCCGCTGATGACACAGGCGCTCGTGCGCATCGACGACGACACGCACTGGTGGTACCAGCGCGTCCACCACATAGCCGTCGACGCCTACGCGCTCACCCTCCACTGCGCCCGCGTGGCCGCCCTCTACACGGCGCTGGTGAAGGGCGAGACCCCCGAGCCGAACGCCTTCGGCTCGCTAGGTGCCCTCGTCGCCGAGGAGCAGGCGCACTCCGGCAGCGAACAGCACACCGCCGACCGCGAATTCTGGCGCACACGCTTCGCCGACCGGCCGCGCCCGGTCACGCTGTCGGACCGGCCCGCGGCCCCGGCCCGCCACGTCCTGCGGCGCGTGCGCGACCTCGCGGCCGGCGAGGGCGACCGGCTCGCCGAGGCGGCGCAGGCCGTCAAGGCCACCTGGGCCGAGCTGGTCATCGCGGCCACGGCGGGCTACACCCACCGCATCACCGGCGCCGAGGACATCGTGCTGGGCCTGCCCCTGATGAACCGCCGCGGCCCCGAGGCCCTGCGCACCCCCGCGATGCTGGTGAACGTCATGCCGCTGCGCATCGCCGTCCGCCCGTCCGACACCGGCGCGGAACTCCTGCGCCGGGTCGTCCTGGAACTGCGCGCCGTACGCCGCCACCAGCGCCACCGCCTGGAGGAGCTCCGTCGCGACCTCGGCCTGGCGGGTGACCCGGGCCCGCTCTTCGGGCCCATGGTCAACATCAAGGCCTTCGAGGACGAGACCCTCGACTTCGCCGGACTGCAGGGCACGATCCACAACCTCGCCGCGGGCCCCGTCGACGACCTCGCGGTCACCGTCTCGCCGGGCCGCGCGGGCGGGCTGCGGTTCGGCCTGGACGCCAACCCGTCCTGCTACGACGCCGGTTCACTCGCAACCCACGAACGTGGCCTGCTGCGCTACCTCGACGCACTCGCCTCCCTCCTGCTGGATGATCCCGCCCGGCCCGTCGCCACCCTGGACGTGCTCGACCCCGACGAGGTGCACGCGGCGACCGCCGGGCGCACGGAACCGCCGTGCCCGCGCACCCTGCCCGAACTCTTCGCCGAGCAGGCCGCCCGCACCCCAGACGCGGTCGCGGTCCGCTGCGAGACCGGCCCGTCCGGACCCACCTCCCTGACCTTCGCCGCACTCGACCGGGCCGCCGGCCAACTGGCCCACGAACTGCGCGCGTCGGGCGTCGGGCCCGGCACGCCGGTGGCGCTCGCCCTGCCGCGCGGCACCGACACCGTGCTCGCCCTGCTCGCCGTGCTCAAGGCGGGCGGCGTGTGCCAGTCGTTGGACCTCGGCCATCCCGCGCAGCGCCTCACCGCGGTCGTCGAGGACGCCCGGCCGGTGTGCATCGTCGGCCACACCGACGCCGTGCGCTCGCTGCCCGAGTCCGTACGCACCACCCTTCCCGCACTGCTCCTCGACGACGAGAGCACCCGCAGGCGGATCGCGGACCGGCCGGACACACCGCTGCCCGCTCCGGCCCCCGGCCAGGACGCCTACCTCATCCACACCTCCGGGTCCACCGGCCGCCCCAAGGGCGTCGTGGTCGGCCACGCCTCGCTCGCCAACCTCCACGCGGGCCACGGCACCGACCACATCGCGCCCGCCGTCGCCCGCACCGGACGCGAACGTCTGAGCGTCGCGCACAGCGCGTCGTTCGCGTTCGACGCCTCCTGGGACCCGGTCCTGTGGATGGTCCACGGCCACGAGCTCCACATCCTCGACGACGCCACCTACCGCGACACCACGGCACTGAACACCTACGTCGGCACGCATCGCATCGACTACCTCGACGTCACCCCCTCGTACGCCGAAGCGCTGATCGCCGAGGGCCTGTTGGACCCCGGCCGGCACCACCCCGCCGTGATCGTGGTCGGCGGCGAGACCGTGCCCCCGGCGCTGTGGCAGCGGCTGGCCACGACGCCCGGCGTGCGGCCCATCAACCTGTACGGGCCGACGGAGACGACGGTCGACGCCTACTACTGGGTGCCCGACGCGCCCGCAGCGGGCAGCCCGGAGACCCGCGCCGACGCACCCGCCGTCGACGGAGCGGGCACGGCGGACCGCAGTGCGGACGCACACACCTCCGACGGAGCGGGCACGGCAGTCCGCAGCGCCGACGCACACGCCCCCGACGGAGCGGACCACGAAGCGGCCGGCGAACACGGCCGCCCCGTCCGCGGATCCCGCGCCTACGTCCTCGACACCTCGCTCCGCCCCGTCCCCACGGGCGTCACCGGCGAGCTGTACATCGCCGGTGCCTGCCTCGCACACGGCTATCTCGGCCGCCCCGACCTGACCGCCGAACGCTTCGTCGCCGACCCCTTCGGGCCGCTGCACGGCGACCCGGGCGCCCGCATGTACCGCACCGGCGACCTCGTACGACGGCGCGCCGACCACACCCTCGAGTTCCTGGGGCGCGCCGACGACCAGGTGAAGATCCGCGGCTTCCGCATCGAACTCGGCGAGATCCAGGCGGTCCTTGCCGCCCACCCGGAGGTCGCGCAGGCCGCGGTGATCGCCCGCGACACCGCGCACGGCAAGCGCCTGCTCGGCTACGCCGTCCCGGCGAACGGCGCCACCCTCGACGTTGCGGACCTGCGCGCACACCTCGCCGCACGGCTCCCCGAGCACATGGTCCCCGCCGCGCTCACCCTGCTCGACGCCCTGCCGCGCACCGCCAACGACAAGCTCGACCACCGGGCGCTGCCCGACCCCGAGCCGGCGGCCGAGACGCCGGACGAGACCGGCGCCGCGGCGCAGGGCGCGCCGCAGGAGGAGCTGGTACGCGGACTCTTCGCGCGCGTGCTCGACCTGCCCGAACTCCCTTCCCCGCAGGCCGACTTCTTCGCGCTCGGCGGCCACTCGCTGCTCGCCGGGCGGCTCGCCGCGCGCCTGCGCGAGACCTTCGCGGCCGAACTCACCCTCGCCGACGTGTTCCGCGCCCCCACGCCCGCCGGCCTCGCCGCGCTCGTCCGCGAGGCCGCACGCGACACGGACCGCCCCGCGCTGGAGCCCGCGCCACAGCGCACCGACCACACCCCTCACGACAACCCCCCGCTCTCCCCGGCGCAAAAGCGCCTCTGGTTCCTGCACCGGCTCGAAGGCCCCAGCCCCACCTACAACATCCCGCTCGTCCTCACCCTGACCGGCCCCCTCGACCAGGACGCGCTGCGCGCCGCCCTGCTCGACGTCACCGAGCGTCACTCGACCTTGCGGACCGTATACGGCAGCACTGACAACGAGCCGTTCGCGCAGGTCATCCCGGTGTCCGAGGCCCGAGTCCCGTTCGCCGCCGAGCCGTTGACGGACCCGGCCCCCCTCGACGCGCGGCTGCGCGCCGCGGTCCGGCACCCCTTCGACCTCGCGGCCGAACTGCCGCTTCGCGCCACCCTGTTCACCGACGGCGGCGAGCAGCACACGCTGCTCCTCCTGCTCCACCACATAGCCGCCGACGGAGCGTCCACCACTCCGCTCGCCCGCGATCTGGCCGACGCGTACACCGCCCGGGCAGCAGGCAGCGCACCGCAACTGGCCCCGCTCCCCGTGGACTACGCCGACCACACCGTCTGGCAGCAGCGGCTCCTCGGCACCGCCGAGGCCCCCACCCCGTACGCCACCCGTCTCCTCGACCACTGGCGCGCCACGCTCGGCGGCCTCCCCGACCAGCTCGAACTCCCCACCGACCGGCCCCGCCCCGCCGTCGCCTCGTACGAAGGCGACACCGTTCCCTTCCGTATCGACGAAGCCACGCACGCCCACCTGCGTGCCCTGGCCCGCGACACAGGCACCACCGCTTTCATGGTCGTCCAGGCGGCTCTCGCCGCGCTCCTGACACGGCACGGCGCGGGCACCGACATCCCCGTCGGTACCCCCGTCGCCGGCCGGGAGGACGAGGCGACCGCCGGGCTCGTCGGCTTCTTCGTCAACACGCTGGTGCTGCGCACCGACACCTCCGGCGCACCCACCTTCCGTACGCTCCTCGACCGCGTCCGCGGCACGGTCCTCGCCGCGCACCAGCACGCCGAGCTGCCCTTCGACCGGCTCGTCGAGGACCTCAACCCGCCGCGCTCGCTGGCCCGGCACCCCCTGTTCCAGACGATGCTGGTCTGGCAGTCCGTGCCCGACACGGAGTTCGCGCTCGGGGACCTGACCGCGCGGATGGACGCCGTGCCGTCGGGCACCGCCAAGTTCGACCTCACCCTGAACGTGGGCGAGCAGCTGGACGGCGGGATCGCCGGCTTCCTCGAGTTCCGTACGGATCTCTTCGACCGCGCCACCGCACAGGCCCTCACCGACCGCCTCACCCGCTTTCTCACCGCGGCGGTCACCGGCCCCGACACCCCCATCGGCCTGCTTCCGCTCCTGTCCGCCGGCGAACGGCGCCAGGCGATCACCGACTGGAACGAGGTGCCGCTCGCCGACGCGGAGCAGCAGCCGGTCGCCGACGACGCATCCGCCACCCTCGCCACCCGCTACGAACAGGCCGCCGCCCGGCACCCCGAGCGCACCGCCGCCACCTGCGGCGACGAGCACCTCACTTACGCCGAACTCTCCGCCCGCGCCAACCGCCTGGCCCGCAGCCTCACCACCCAGGGCATCGGCCCCGGCGCGATCGTCGCGCTGGCGCTGCCCCGCTCCCTCGACCTCGTCGTGGGGCTGCTCGCCGTGGCCAAGTCCGGGGCGGCCTATTTGCCGATGGACCCCGACTACCCGGCCGACCGCCTCGCGTACATGCTCGCGGACGCCGCGCCGGCCGCCCTGATCACCGACACCGCGACGGTGCGCAAGCTCCCCGCCAACGACCTGCCCCTCGTCCTCGTCGACGCCCCGCAGGACGACCACCCCGGGCGGTTCCGCACGGAGCGCGACCGCACCGACCACGATCTGACGGACGCCGAACGCACCCGCCCCCTGCGGCCCACCGACATGGCGTACGTCATCTACACGTCGGGTTCCACCGGCCGTCCCAAGGGCGTGCCCGTCACCCACCACAACGTCCTGCGGCTTTTCTCCGCCACCGACCACTGGTTCGGCTTCGATGAGCAGGACGTGTGGACCCTGTTCCACTCGTACGCCTTCGACTTCTCGGTCTGGGAATTGTGGGGCGCGCTCCTGCACGGCGGCCGTGTCGTGGTCGTGCCGCACCTGGTCAGCCGCGACCCGGCGGCCTTCCTCGACCTGCTCGGCCGCGAACAGGTCACCGTCCTCAACCAGACCCCGTCCGCCTTCTACCAGCTGGTCGCCGCCGACCGGGACCGCCCCGGCACCGAACTCGCCCTGCGTTACGTGGTGTTCGGCGGCGAGGCCCTCGAACTCGGCCGCCTAGACGACTGGTACGAGCGGCACGCCGACGATGCCCCGGTCCTGGTCAACATGTACGGGATCACCGAGACCACCGTGCACGTCTCGTACATGGCACTCGACCGCGAGAGCGCCGCCGCGAGCGCGTCGAGCACGATCGGCGTCAACATCCCCGACCTGCGCGTGTACGTCCTCGACGGCTACCTGCAGCCCGTACCGCCCGGTGTCACGGGCGAGATGTACGTGGCGGGCGAGGGCCTGGCCCGCGGCTACCTCGGCCGGCACGCCCTCACCGCCGAACGCTTCGTCGCCGACCCGTTCGGGCCGCCCGGCACCCGCATGTACCGTTCGGGCGACCTCGCACGCCGCCGTACGGACGGCCGGCTCGACTACTTCGGGCGCGCCGACCACCAGGTGAAGATCCGCGGCTTCCGCATCGAACTCGGCGAGATCGAGGCCGTCCTCGCCGCCCACCCGGAGGTCGCGGACGCCGCCGTGATCGTCCGCGAGGACACGCCGGGCGACAAGCGCCTCGTCGCGTACGCCGTGAGCCCCTGCCAGGAGCTGCGCGCACACGCGGCCCGCGAACTGCCCGTCCACATGGTCCCGTCCGCGGTGGTCCTGCTCGACCGGCTGCCGCTGACGGCCAACGGCAAGCTGGACCGCAAGGCCCTGCCCGCCCCGGACCACTCGGCCGCCGTGACCGAAGGCCGGGCACCGCGCGGCCCGCGCGAGGCACAGCTGTGCGACCTGTTCGCGGAGGTGCTCGGTCTGCCCCGCGTCGGAGTCGACGACAACTTCTTCGACCTCGGCGGCCATTCGCTGCTCGCGGTCCGGCTCGCCGGGCGCATCAAGGCGGCACTCGGCCGCGACGTGACGATCGGCACGGTCTTCCAGGGGCCGACCCCGGCCGCCCTGGAGACCGCACTGGACGCCGGAGAGGAGTCCGACCCGCTCGACGTCCTCCTGCCCCTGCGCCCCGACGCCCCCGGCAACCCCCTGTTCTGCGTCCACCCGGCCGGCGGCCTCAGCTGGTGCTACGCGGGCCTGATCCGCCATCTGCCCGAGGACATCCCGCTGTACGGGCTGCAGGCCCAGGGCGTGGGTGCCGCCACCGCCGACGAGCCGCTGCCCGCGACGCTGGAGGAACTCGCCGCGCACTACGTGGACCGGCTGCGCGAAGTACGCCCGCACGGCCCGTACCGGCTGCTCGGCTGGTCGACCGGCGGCATCATCGCGCACGCCATGGCCACCCGCCTGCAGGACCTCGGCGAACAGGTCGAGATCCTCGCGATCCTCGACGCCTACCCGGCGGAGGGCTTCCGCGAGCTTCCCGTACCCGATCAGGCCGAGGCCCTCGAAGCCCTGCTCACCATGGGCGGGTACGGGCCCGAGAGCCTCGAGGGCAAGGACCTCGAACTCGCCGCCGTCACCGAGGTCCTGCGCCGCGAAGGCTCGCCGCTCGCGAGCCTCGACGACCGCACCATCGAGGCCCTGAACACCCTCTACCTGAACACCAACCACCTCGTCCGGGGCTTCGACCACCGCGTCTTCGAGGGCGACGTGCTGTTCTTCCGCGCCACCGTCGACACCATCGACGAGACCCTCACGCCCGACACCTGGACCCCGTACGTGACCGGCCGGATCGACAACACCGACGTGGCCTGCTCGCACAAGGACATGACCCTGCCCGAGCCCATCGCGCACATCGCGCGCGTGGTCGCGGAGCGCATCCACCGCATCGACACCCTGGAGAACCGATGAGCGACGCCCCCGCCAACCCCTTCGACGGCGACGGCGAGTTCCTGGTCCTCGTGAACGACCAGGAACAGCACAGCCTCTGGCCCGGCTTCGCCGCCGTACCCGACGGCTGGAGCGTCGCGCACGGCCCGTGCGAGCGGCAGCCCGCCCTCGACTGGATCACCGCGCACTGGACGGATCTGACCCCGGCCGCCGCCCGATGACCGCTGCTCCGCCGAAGATCCCGGTGGCCCCGTCCCGCGCGGCCGTCGTCATCGTCTACACCGCGGCCATGTGCATGAACGGCCTCGACTCGACGATCGTCAACCCGGCCCTCCTCACGATCGCCCGGGACTTCGACCAGCCGGTGTCCGCCGCGAACACGGTCGAGGTCGCCTTCCTCGTCAGCCTCGCCGTCGCCCTGCCGGTGGCGGGCTGGCTAGGCGACCGGTTCGGTACGAAGCGGGTGTTCCTCGGCGCGCTCACCGTGTTCACCGCGGCCTCCGCGGCCTGCGGACTGTCCGGGTCCCTGACGGCGCTCGTCCTCGCGCGCGTGCTCCAAGGACTGGCCGGCGGCCTGCTCACGCCCGTCGGCATGACCCTGCTCTTCCGTACGTTTCCTCCGCACGCCCGGGTGAAGCTCGCCAAAGTCCTGATCGTGCCGACGGCCCTGATGCCGGCGCTCGGTCCGCCGCTCGGCGGCTTCCTCACGGACCACCTCTCCTGGCACTGGCTGTTCTTCGTCAACGTGCCGGTCGGTGCGGCCGCCGTGCTCATCGGCCTCGTGGGCATCCGCGAACACGTCGAGGGCACCCGCGGGGCCTTCGACCGTACGGGCTTCCTGCTCGCGACCCCGGCCCTCGGCTTCCTCACCTACGCGCTGGGCTTCGGGCCCTCGCACGGCTGGACCACCGCGCCGATCGCGCTGAGCACCGTAGCGGGCATCGGCCTCTGCGTGGCGGCGGTGATCCACCAACTCCGGGCCACCGACCCCTTGCTGGAACTGAGACTCCTCAAGGACAGGAGCTATGCCTCCGCGACCGTCCTCGCCCTGGTCACCTCGGCGGGACTCATGGGCATCCTGTTCGTCTTCCCGCTGCTCCACCAGGCCGTCCTCGGCGCCTCCGCCCTCGACGCCGGCCTCAGCGTCTTCCCCGAAGCGCTCGGCCTGATGCTGGCCTCGCAGGTGGTCGACCGGCTCCTTCCCCGGCTCGGCCCCCGCCGCCTCGCCACCCCCGCGCTGGTCCTGGCCGCGGTGGTGTTCGCGGCGCTCGCGCTGCCGGCCGTCGCGGAGAGCACCTGGGGCGTACGGATTCTGATGTTCGCGATCGGTCTGGTCCTCGGCACCGCGGTCCTGACGATCCAGATCGCCGGGTTCGCCGAGATCGCTCCGCCCCGAATGGGCCAGGCCATGGGCCTGTTCACGATCGTCCGCACCCTCGGCGGCGCGCTCGGCATCGCGGTGACCGCCGCGGTCGTCTCGGCCCTCGGTGCCTCCGGCCACGGCGGTACGGACGCGGGTCCGTACCGGATGGCGATCCTGGTGACGGCGGCACTCGTCGCGCTCGGGGTCGTCTGGGCCCTGCGGATGCCGCAACAGGCCCCGCAGCCGCCCGTGCCGGACGAGGAACCGGCACCCGCGGCCTGAGCATCGGCCGCACGGCGAGTGGCACAACAGAAGAGGGCTCCACAGCAGAAGGGGCGGGCTTCCACGCGAAGCCCGCCCCTTCTCGTATTGCCTGCCTGCTACCAACCGGTCGCGAGCCCGGCCAGCCCATGGAGCAGCCCACCCCGCCAGCACGCGTAGTCGTGCCCGCCGTTGAACTCCCGGTACGTCACCTCGTACCCCTTGGCCTCCAGCACGTTCCGCAGATGCCGGTTCTGCGCAAGGAGCATCCACTCCTGCAGGCCCACCTCCACATGGAAGCGCACGGGCCGCCGCCCGGTGACCGCGTACTGCCGGGTCAGCCACTCGCTGCCGGAGTCGAACTCCGTGTCGTCGGGCCACCAGAACGATCCCGACTGCGAAAGGACGTTCCCGAACCGCTCCGGCCGCCGGAACCCGGCGAACGCCGCCGTCAGACCGCCCGCGCTCTGCCCGGCGATCACCGTGCGCGCCGGATCGTGCGTCGCGCCGAACTCGGTCCGCGCCCACGGCAGCAGCACATCGGCCAGCCAGTCGACGAACTCCCCGTTGCAGCTCAGATCCCGTACCCGTGCGTCGCGGCCCATGGTCTCCACCATGACCGTGACCATCGGCGGCAGCAGCCCCTTGCCGGCCGCCGCGTCGAGGTCACGCCCGAAGCCGAGCCGCGGCCCCCACACCTCACCGTCGAGCAGCACCGCCACGGGGTGCGGGCCGGGGCGGGCCGGCAGATGGACGTGCACCCGGCGCCCGTCGATCTCGGCCGCGAACGTCCGGTCCTCGCCGTCCCCGGCCGCCAAGGGCCCGGGCGCGTCCGGCAGTTCGAGGACCGAGGAGGCGTGCCGCCTGCCGTCCCCGGCCAGCAGACCGCCGCGGCCGAGCGGATCGGGGAGTGCCCCGTCGAGTGTCCGCAGCCACGCCTCGCGATGGGTGCCGAGCGTCTCGGCGCGCGGCCCCCGCGCCACATGGAACTGGTACGAGGCCCGGTGATCGGCCCGCAGCCGGTACGTGTGGGCCCACACGTCCGTGCCGTCGATCCGTCGCATCAGATGCGGGGTGAGATCGCCGGAGTGCCGGTCCTTGTCGGTGACGGTGTGCAGCAGCACGAGCACGTCGTCGGCCGGTTCCTGCGGGTCGTCGCGCCAGACGAAGGTGACACGGCGGTACGCGGGATCGTCGGCGTCGTCCTCGACGAGCGGCGTCCCGGCGCTTTCCAGACGCGCCCAGAACTCCCGGACGGCCTGCGGCCCGCCGTCGCGCAGCGCGGTCAGGGCGGGGCTTTCGTACGACATCGGACTCCTTGCGGGAGGAGGGGCACAGGCCCCTCGTGGGGAAAGGGATCAGATACGGGCGGCCGAGGAGCGGCCGAGCAGCACCCACAGCAGGAAGGGCCCGCCGAGCACGGTGGTGACCACACCCACCGGCACCTCCACACCGTCGATCACGGTCCTGCCCAGCGTGTCGGCGAGCAGGATCAACGTGGCTCCCACCAGGACCGATCCGAGCACCGGCACCTTGAGCGGACCGGCGAGCCGGGAGGCGATCACGGGCGAGGCGAGCGCGACGAATCCGACGGGTCCGCAGATGCCCACGGCGAGGCCCGCCAGGGCGACGGCGAGCACCATGCAGATCAGGCGGACGCGGGTGGGGGAGACGCCGAGCGAGGAGGCCGTCGAATCGTCGAAGCGCAGCACGTCGAGATGCCGCGCCACCATCAGGGCGGCCGGTACGAGCACGGCGAGGCCGATCAGGACGGGCCAGGCGACGTCGTACGAACGGCCGTTGAGGCTGCCGGAGGCCCAGGTGTAGAGCGAGCTCGCCGAACTCAGCGAGCGCCGGGCGAGCACCACCTGGGTGACGGCGGAGGCGAGCGCCGACATGGCGAGGCCGACGACGAGGACGCGGTAGCCGTGCCGGCCCAGGCCGCCCGCGACGAGGGTCACCACGAGGACGGCGACGAGCGCGCCCACCGGTCCCGCCCACCAGGCGCCGAACGAGCCCGACACGGCGACCGATACGAGCACGGCCGCTGTCGCGCCGTCGTTGACGCCGAGCAGTTCGGGAGTGGCGAGGCGGTTGCGGGCCAGGGTCTGGGTGAGACAGCCCGCGAGTCCTAGCGCGGCGCCCGCGGTGAGCGCGGCGACGATCCGCCCGAGCCGGAACTTCTGCACGAGCAGCACGTCGAAGTGATCGCCCATGCCGAAGATCGCCCGAAAGGTGCGCGGCACGTCGAGGTCGCTCTGTCCCGCGTACGCGGCGAGCACGACGGCCGCCACGAGGAACGCCGAGAGCAGCAGGGTGACGAGCGCGGGACGCCAGGCCACCAACAGCGAGAGCGGGCCGCGCCGGATCACCACGTGCCGGTCCGAGGGCGCCGCCTTGCGCGCCCCGGCCGACTGTCCTTCGGGTTCGGTCATCCCCAGCGCGCCGAGCCGCTGCGAGCGCACAATGCCGATCAGGACGGGTGCCCCGATCAGCGCGACGATCACCGCGACCGGTGCCTCGTACGGCTTCGACACCACGCGCGCCAGGACATCGGCGCCCGTCAGCACGCCCGCACCGATCAGCCCGGCGAGCACGATCTGGAGGAAGAGCCGCGGTCCCGCGAGCGCCCGCGCGACGAATCCGGCGAGCAGTCCCAGGAACGAGATCGGTCCCACGAGGGCGACGGCGGACGCGGTGAGCAGTGTCACGGAGAGCGCCACCACCACCCGTACGACACCGGGACGGTGGCCCAGACCGCGCGCCAGATCGTCGCCCAGGGCGAGCGCCGAGAGCGGACGCACCACGCAGAGCGCGACGACGAAGCCGATGGCGAGGACGGGGGCGAGCGTGCCGAGTTCGCCGAAACCTTCGATCCCGGCGAGCGAGCCGAGCACCCACTGGCGGAAGCCGTCGTAGGCCTGGGCCGAGTTGACGACGATCAGGCTGGTGAGCCCGCCGAAGGTGGCGCCGAGCGCGGCGCCCGCGAGCACCAGGCGCAGCGGCGAGCTGCCGCCCGAACTGCTCGCTATGAGCAGCACGAGACCGCTGGCGAGCACGGCACCGGCGAAAGCCCACACAAGATGCCCGAAACCGGTCTCCACTCCGAGGAACGCGATCCCCGCGACGACACCGAGGGATGCTCCGGCGTTCACGCCGAGCAGTCCGGTTTCGGCCAGCGGGTTGCGTGTCACGGCCTGCAGCAGGCAGCCCGCGACACCGAGCGCGGCGCCGACGAGCAGGGCCGTGGCCGTACGCGGCAGCCGGAGTTCGCCGACCACCAGGTGGAGCCGCGCACTGTCGCTGCCGCCCAGGTAGTCGAGGACGCCCGCGGCGCCGACCTCGCCGGCGCCGATGCACAGCGAGGCGGCGGCGAGGGCGAGGACGGCGCCGAGGAGCAGCGCGGACTTCAGGGGGACGCGGGTCGGTCGGGCCGGCGGGGAGGGATCCGGATCGGCCAACTCGGCGCGTTCCCCTTGCAGTAGAGACATAAGGTAAGGCTAACCTAATGGTTACCCACCACCCTCTGCTCCCCGTCGGGATCGTCATGTTAGGTTAGCCTTACCTAAGGCAAGCTTTCAGGGGGTCTCGTGCACCAAGACGAACTCGACGGGCGTATCGCGCTCGTCACCGGCGCAGGGCAGGGCATAGGCGAAGCCGTCGCCCGCACTCTGGCCGCACGTGGTGCACGGGTCGTCGCAGTCGACCGGAACGCCGCCGCGGTCAAGGCACTTGAGGACGAGTACCGCGAGGACGGGCGCGAGCCCGCCGTCGTCGCCCGTCCCGCCGACGTCTCGGACGCCGCCGCGGTCGAGGCCCTCGTCGACGACGTGGAACGCACGGTCGGACCGCTCGGCATCCTCGTCAACGTCGCGGGCATCCTGCGCACCGCACCCGTCGTCGACCTCGACGACGGCGACTGGGCCGAGACCTTCGCCGTGAACACCACCGGGGTCTTCGCCGCCTCGCGCGCCGCAGCACGCCGGATGCGCGAGCGCCGCTCCGGCTGCATCGTCACCGTCGGCTCCAACGCGGCCGGAGTACCGCGCGCCGGCATGGCCGCGTACGCCGCCTCCAAGGCCGCCGCGACCATGTTCACCAAGTGCCTCGGCCTCGAACTCGCCCGCGACCAGGTGCGGTGCAACGTGGTCTCGCCCGGTTCGACGGACACCGCGATGCAGCGCCGCCTGTGGGGCGACGACGCAGAGGCCGCCGAACAGCGGGTCATAGAGGGCGACCCCAAGGCGTACCGCGTCGGCATCCCGCTCGGACGGATCGCCGAACCCGGCGACATCGCCGAGGCCGTCGCCTTCCTCGTCTCCGACCGGGCGCGGCACATCACCATGCACGACCTGTACGTGGACGGCGGCGCGACCCTGCGCGCCTGACCACCTCCGTGTGTTCCCCGCGGCCCCTGGACGATCCGTCCCGGGGTCCCCGCTCGCGGCCGTGACCCGGCCGCGCATCCCCCACACCCCGACCCTGCAAGGAGTAACTGGTGACCACGGCACACGAGGCGCCGGCCACCCCCGAGGGCGCCGAAAGTATCGTCGGCGCCGCCACCGGGCTGCTCGACGCCTATGCGCCCGGCGACGCCCGGTTCTTCGCCTCGCCCACGCGGACCCTGCTCGCCCACGGCGTCCGCGCCGAAGTGCCGCACGACGAGCGGCCGTTGCCCCTTCGGGTCGCCGAGACGCTCGACGCGCAGCGCCGGGCCGGCAACCTGGCGCCGATGGTCGTCGGCGCCGTGCCCTTCGACCCCGGCGCGCCCGCGCAACTGGCCGTGCCCGAGGCCGTCCACTGGGCCCCGCCGCTGCGCGAGGACCCGCTGATAGCCCTGCCCGCGCCCGCCCCGCGCACGGCAGGCTGGGACGTACGTCCCGTCCCCGCGCCCGAGGCGTACGCGGCCTCGGTCGCCGAGGCCGTACGCCGTATGAAGGCCGGTGAGTTCGCCAAGGTCGTGCTCGCCCGCACCCTCGAACTGCGCGCACCCGGCGCCCTCGACATCCCCGCGATGCTCCAGCGCCTCGCCCGCCGCGACCCGGCCGGCTACACCTTCTCCGTGCCTTCGGGACCCGGCCGCACCCTCCTGGGCGCCAGTCCCGAACTCCTCGTAGCGCGGCGCGGCACCCGCCTCGTCGCCAATCCGCTCGCCGGCTCCACCCCGCGCAGCCCCGACCTCGCCGAGGACGTCCGCCGCGCCGCCGCGCTGCTCGAATCCGCCAAGGACCTGCACGAGCACGCCGTCGTCATCGACGCGGTACGCGAGGCCCTCGCCCCGTACTGCACCGAGCTCGACGTCCCGGCGCTGCCCACCCTCATCCGCACCGCCACCATGTGGCACCTGTCCACCACGGTCGTCGGCACCCTGCGCGAACCCGCGGTGTCCGCCTTGGAGCTGGCGCACGCGATGCATCCGACGCCCGCCGTCGGCGGCACCCCGACCGCCACCGCGCGCGAGGTGATACGCGAGCTCGAACCCTTCGACCGCGGCCTGTACACCGGCATGGTCGGCTGGGGCGACGCGGGCGGCGACGGCGAATGGGTGGTCACCATCCGGTGCGCCGAGGCCGAGCAGGACACCCTGCGTCTGTTCGCCGGCGCGGGCGTGGTCGCCGACTCCTCGCCCGCCGCGGAGACCGCCGAGACCGGCGCGAAGTTCCGTACCTTCCTCGACGCGGTCGGCGTCGACCGCGACACCGTGGGGGCCTGACCGTGAACCATCCCGACGCACCCCTGTGGCCCGAAGAGTTCGCCGACCGTTACCGCGCCGCCGGCCACTGGCGCGGCGAGACCTTCGGACAGATGCTCGCCGACCGCGCCGAGGCCCACCCGGGCCGGGTCGCGATCAGCGACCCCGCCCGCGGCCTGCGCTGGACCTACGGCGAACTCGACGAGCGGGCCTGCCGGATGGCGGCCGGCTTCTCCTCGTACGGCATCGGCAAGGGCGACCGCGTGGTGGTCCAGCTCCCCAATGTCGCCGAGTTCTTCGAGGTGGTCTTCGCGCTCTTCCGGATCGGCGCGCTGCCGGTCTTCGCGCTGCCCGCGCACCGACACACCGAGATGCGCTATTTCTGCGAGTTCACCGAAGCCGTCGCCTGTGTCGTCCCGGACGCGCAGCTCGGCGGCTTCGACTTCCCGGACCTGGCGAGCCGTTTGCAGAGCCAGGTGCCCACTTTGGAGCACGTGTTCGTCGTCGGCGATCCGGGGCCGCACACCCGGCTGCGGGACGTCCCCACCGAGCCCGACGCCTTCGGGTACGAGCAGCCCGCGCCGTCCGACCTGGCCTTCCTTCAGCTGTCCGGCGGCAGCACGGGCGTGCCCAAGTTGATCCCGCGCACTCACGACGACTACATCTACTCGCTGTGGGGCTCGAACGAGATCTGCGGTGTGACCGAGGACTCCGTGTACCTCGTCGCGCTGCCCGCCGCGCACAACTTCCCGCTCAGCTCCCCGGGTTCGCTCGGCGCGCTGTACGCCGGCGGCCGGGTCGTGCTCTGTCCCGCGCCGGACCCGGACACCGCCTTCCCGCTCATCGCGGGCGAGAAGGTCACGATCACCGGGCTCGTCCCGCCGCTCGCGCTCGTCTGGACCGAGGCCGCGCCCGATACACGGCACGATCTGTCGAGTCTGGACGTGCTCCTGGTGGGCGGCGCCAAGTTCAGCGAGGCCGCCGCGCGCCGGGTCGGGCCCGCACTCGGCTGCACCCTGCAGCAGGTGTTCGGGATGGCCGAGGGCCTGGTGAACTACACGCGTCTGGACGACCCGTACGAGACCGTCGTCACCACCCAGGGCCGCCCCATCTCCGCCGACGACGAGATCCGCATCGTCGACGACGAGGACCACGAGGTCGAGCCGGGCGACACCGGGCACCTGCTGACCCGCGGCCCGTACACGATCCGCGGCTACTGGCGTGCCCCCGAGCACAACAAGCGGTCCTTCACGGAGGACGGCTTCTACCGCACCGGGGACGTGGTGCGCCGCACCGCGACCGGCCATCTCGTCGTCGAGGGCCGGGCGAAGGACCAGATCAACCGCGGCGGCGAGAAGATCGCCGCCGAGGAGGTCGAGAACGTCATCCTCGGACACCCCGCCGTCCATGACGTCTCCGTCGTCGCCGTACCCGACGAATATCTCGGCGAACGCACCTGCGCCTACGTGATCCTGCGCGCCGGCGCCGAACCCCTCAAGCCGGTCGCCATCAAGAAGTTCGTCCGGGAAGGGGGCCTGGCCGCGTACAAGGTGCCCGACCGGGTCGAGTTCGTCGACACGTTCCCGCAGACCGGGATCGGCAAGGTCTCCAAGAAGGATCTGCGCGCCGGCGCCACCGGATAGCCCACTCTGCACGGCCGGACCACCCCACCGGCGCGGCGGGATCACCCCTGCCGCGCCGCGCGGCACCGCGCCGGACTCCTCCCGTACGCATCACCGAAAGGCCCCCGCACATGGCGCTGCCCGCCATCGCCCCCTACACCCTGCCCACCGCCGACGAGCTGCCCGCCAACCGGGTCGACTGGGCCGTGGATCCCGACCGTGCCGTCCTGCTCGTGCACGATCTGCAGAACTACTTCCTGCGCGCCTTCACCCCCGACCGCTCGCCGGTGCCCGAACTGCTCGCCCACGTCGGCGAGCTGACCCGGCAGGCGCGGACGCTCGGCATCCCGGTGATCTACTCCGCGCAGCCCGGCGGCCAGTCACTGGAGGAGCGCGGTCTGCAGCAGGACTTCTGGGGACCGGGCCTGCCCGACGACCCCGAGGCCGAGGCGATAGCCGGTGCCGTCGCGCCCGAGCCGGGCGACACCGTCCTCACCAAGTGGAAGTACAGCGCGTTCGCGCGCACCGACCTCGCCGAGCGCATGAAGCTGCGCGGCCGCGACCAGCTGGTGATCACCGGGGTGTACGCGCACATCGGCGTGCTGATGTCCGCGTGCGACGCCTGGATGCAGGACATCCAGGCCTTCGTCGTGGCCGACGCCGTCGCCGACTTCTCCCGCGCCGACCACGACATGGCGCTCGCCTGGGCGGCCGGCAAGTGCGCCGTCGTCACCACCACCGACCGTGTCCTGAAGGGAGCCTGACCGATGGCCGAACTCACCGTGGAACGGATCCGGGCCGACGTCGCCGACCTGCTCGGCGAGGACCCCGCCGACCTCCCCGACGACGAGAACCTCGCGGACTACGGGCTCGACTCCGTGCGCCTGATGGCGCTGCGGGAGCGCTGGGCGCGGGAGTTCGGGATCGAGGTCTCGTTCGCGGACCTCGCCGCACGTCCCGCGATCGAGGTGTGGGCGCCGCTGCTCGGAGCGGTCGGGTGAGCGACGTGCTCAGCCGGGCGGCGCTGCCGAGGATCGTCCACGCGCCGCCCACCGCGGAGGAACTCGCCCTGGTGCTCGGCGAGTTCAACGCCACCGCGCACCCCGTGCCGCCGACCACCGCGATCGGCCCGTTCGAGGCACAGGCGGTCCGCACCCCCGACGCCCCCGCACTCGTCACACGCCGCGGCAGCGTCACCTACGCGGAACTCAACGCCCGGGCCAACCGCGTGGCACGCCGCCTGATGTCGTACGGCGCGGGCCCCGACCGCGCGGTAGGTCTGGCGCTGCCCACGGCGGCCGACACGCTCATCGGCGTGCTCGCCGCGCTCAAGGCGGGCGCCGCGTGGGTGCCCGCGCCGACCCCCGCCGCCGTGACCGTGCTGCGGGAACTCGGCCCGGAGAACGGCTACTTGAGCATCGACCCGCCGCGGCCGCTCACCCCGCAGCACGCCGCGGCCCTGTGCCCGCGCACCGGCGCCGTCGTCCCGCACGCGGCGCTCGACCACCGGATGCGCTGGCTCCAGTCCGTCGCACCCGTCGGCCCCGGCGGCCGTGTGCTGTTCCTGACCGCGGGCCTCGGGGACGTGGCCGAGGCGCTGCGGGCGCTGCGGGCCGGGGCGGCCGTCGTCCCGGGCGACTCGCGCGAGCCGGAGCGGCTGGCGCGGACGGTGCGCGAACTGGGCGTCACGAGCTGCCAGGTGGATCCGTCCGTGCTGCGCAGACTGCTGCCTTGCGTGGGGTCGGAGGCGGAGCCCGATCCGGAGCGGTATCCGGGGCCGGATGCGGACCGGGCGGAGCAGCCCGCCGTCTTGTCCGGGGCGCCGCACACCCCGCTCGCGCTCCGGCAGGTGATCTGCACCGCGGACGTCCTGTCCCGCCACGACGCACGGCGCTTCGCGCGGGCCCTGCCCGGCGTGCGGCTGCACCGGCTGTTCGGGCACGCCCACGGGAGCGGCGCGATTGCGCACCACGCCTGTGGGCCCGACGACTTCGGCCCGGTGCCGCTCGGCCGGCCCGCGTGGAACACCCGCGTCTACGTGCTCGACGCCGCCCTGCGTCCCTGCCCGCCGGGCGTACCCGGCGATCTGTACGCCACGGGACCGCATCTGATCACGGCGGGCCGCGGCGTCCCCGCGTCCTGGTTCGTCGACGACCCCTATGGACCGGCCGGTTCGCGGCTGCACCGCACGGGGGCGCGGGCGCTGTGGTCCGACGGGGGCGAGCTGATCGGCGTACGCGAGGGGGAGGGGCCGTTCCGGCGCTGACCCCGCCGTGACCTTGTTGTTCCCTGTGCGGCGAGCGGCCTGCGGCGAGCCGCCTGCAGCGGACGGCCTGCGGCAAACGGCCCGCGGCGCTGCGTCGCCGCCGCGGGCGCTGCAGCGACCCCCGATCCCGCATCCCTACCCCCTGCTCCGCAACCTGTCCCCGCTCGCCAGAATCGCCGTCGCCAGCGCCGTCGCCACCTCCTGGGTGCCGGCCCGGCGGCTGCGGCCGTGCAGCAGGACGAAGTCCACCGGACCGAGCTCGGGCAGCCCGCCGCCGCGCAGACGGACCAGCCCGGGCGGGATCAGGCCGTGCGAGTGCGCCATCACGCCGAGCCCCGCACGGGCCGCCGCCACCAGGCCGTTCAGGCTGCCGCTGGTGCAGGCGATCCGCCATGCGCGGCCCTGTTGTTCCAGGACGTCGAGGGCGCGGGCGCGGGTGAGGCCCGGCGGCGGGTAGAGGATCAGCGGCACCGGCCGCTCCGGGTCGAGCCTGAGCCCCGGCGCCCCGATCCACACCAGCTCGTCGCGCCACACCATCTCGCCGTGCCGGTCGCCGGGCCGGCGCTTGGCGAGCACCAGGTCGAGGCCGCCGTCCGCGAGCTGCTCGTGCAGCGTGCCCGACAGCTCCACGGTCAGTTCGAGATCGACCTCGGGATGCTCGTGCCGGAAGGTCTCCAGGATCTCCGGCAGCCGGGTCAGGACGAAGTCCTCCGAAGCGCCGAAGCGCAGCCGCCCGCGCAGCCGTGTCCCCGCGAAGAACGCGCTCGCCCGCTCGTGCGCCTCCAGGATCGAGCGGGCGAACCCCAGCATCGCCTCGCCGTCCTCGGTCAGCTCGACGCTGTGCGTGTCGCGCGTGAACAGGGCCCGCCCGGTCGCCGCCTCCAGACGCCGCACATGCTGGCTGACCGTCGACTGCCGCAGCTCAAGGCGGCGCGCGGCCTGGGTGAAGCTCAGGGTCTGGGCGACGGCGAGGAAGGTGCGCAGGTGCACGGGGTCGTACATACGCCCAGCGTAGACCGTTATCGCGATTCGCGATGACAGTAAGTGCTGTATGCAGGATTCCCGATTTCAGGGATCAGGAGGACGATGGAGAGGGCACGTCCCGCGCCTGACCAGCACCCCCACTTTTGGAGCACCCCGCACGTGAAACGCCCCGCCTGGCCGACCCGGCTGCCGATCGACCCGTACATCCTGGCGCTCCTCGGCACCGTCGGAATCGCCGCCCTGCTCCCCGCCCGCGGGACGGGCGCCGACATCGCCTCGGGCGGTGCGACCGCGGCCGTGGCGCTGCTCTTCTTCCTGTACGGGGCCCGGCTCTCCACCCGCGAAGCGGTCGACGGGCTGCGCAACTGGCGTCTGCACCTCACCGTCGTCGCCGCCACCTTCGCGCTCTTCCCGCTGCTCGGCCTGGCCGCCAAGGGCCTCGTCCCCTACGTCCTCACCCCGGCCCTGTACAGCGGCTTCCTGTTCCTGACGCTGGTCCCCTCGACCGTGCAGTCGTCGATCGCGTTCACCTCGATCGCGCGCGGCAACGTACCGGCCGCGATCTGCGCCGGTTCGTTCTCCTCACTGATCGGCATCTTCCTGACGCCCGTCCTCGCGGCCTTCCTGATCGGCGGACAGGCCGGGTTCTCGGCCGACTCGCTGGTGAAGATCGTGCTGCAGCTCCTGGTGCCGTTCCTCGCGGGGCAACTGCTGCGGCGCTGGGTGGGGCCGTTCATAGCGCGCCACAAGAAACTGCTCGGATTCGTGGACCGCGGCTCGATCCTGCTCGTCGTCTACAGCGCCTTCAGCCTCGGCATGGTCGAGGGCATCTGGAGCCAGGTCACCCCGCTGCGGCTGCTCGCCCTGCTCGGTGTCGAGGCGGTGCTGCTCGCGGTGATGCTGACCGTCACCTGGTTCGGCGCGAAGCGGCTCGGCTTCGACCGCGGGGACCGGATCGCGATCCAGTTCGCGGGCTCGAAGAAGTCCCTCGCGGGCGGACTGCCCATGGCGAGCGTCCTGTTCGGCGCGCATGCCTCGCTCGCCGTCCTGCCGCTGATGCTCTTCCACCAGATGCAGCTGATGGTCTGCGCGGTGATCGCCAAGCGGCGCTCGCGCGACCCCGAGGCGCTGGACCGGGACGGACTCGCGGGCCCGGACGTACCTGCGGGCCCGGACCTCAATCAGGCTCCGCCAGGCGCAGCCGCACGAATCGTGGTCGGTACAGCGACACATTCCGGTTGATGTGCGACTCGGCCACGCGCGGCGCGGCGTCCAGCCAGTTCACGTCGTAGCTCAGCGCCAGGCCGTCGCCGCCCAGGTCCGGATGGAGCTGCGGGTTGTACGCGGCGACATCCTGGCGGGGTGCCGCGTCCTCGGGCAGCGGCGGGTCGAAGTCCCGGGTCGGGCCGCGCCACGGGCCGTGCGGGGCGCACGACCAGTACGAGGCGATACTGCGCAGGCCCTCCGTGCCGGCCGCCATGGTGAACAGCACCCAGTTCCCGTCCTGCCGCACCACCGTGAAGGCACTGCCCACGCCCTTGCGCTCGCCGTCCCCGAGCACGGAGCGTGCGTCGTCGGCGTCCGTGCTCCAGCCGTCGCCGTCCCAGTAGCGCCAGGCCTTCGGCTCGGCGAGCCGCCCGCCCGGCGCCCGGGCCAGATAGGCGTGTGAGGCGGGGCGCCGGGCGGCCTTGCCGTCGTTGCCGCCGTACACATAGGTGAAACCGTCCTCGAACACGGCCGTCGTGCCGTACAGGACACGGCGCGAGGGGTCCTGGACGGTGCTCTGGTCGAGGATCCGCGTGATCCCTTCGAGCCGCAGGTCGGGCAGCGTGAGGGTGGCGACCTCGGTGGCCGTCGGCACGCCGTAGATGTACGGGGCCGGGGCCGCCTGCCGGGTCCACAGGAGCACCCGGACGACCTGTTCGGAGGAGCCCGGCGAGCGCGGTTCGACCTGCGCGGCCACCGGCCAGCGCCACTGCTGAGGCGCCGGATCGGGGAACAGCGGGGCGGGCAGCGTCTGTTCGAGCTTGCCCGCGGGGGACATCACCACGGCGCTGTTGCGGACGAACGGCGCCGTCTGGTCCCGCCAGGAGTACGGCTGGCCCGACAGGTTGGGCGGCGGATGCACCTGGCCCAGATAGCTGTCCGAGAACAGCCACAGGATCCGGTCGTCGGGCAGCCGCACGGAGTGCGTGCCGTCGCCGCCGGACCAGTCGTCGGTGCGGGCGCCGTCGTCGCCGTAGCGCGCGAACTCGGCCGTGGAGTTCTTGTCCGCCGTCCACGAGGCGACCACCCGGCCCTTGCACGGCTCCTCGCCCCGCCGGTCCTTGTCCGGCAGGGCGAAGAGCAGCACGGCGGCACAGGTCAGCGCGAGCACGACGACCAGAAGGTGCGGTGGTCGCGGCTTTCCCGTGGCGGACATGGAAGGCGACGCTAGTTCCTGTCGCTGATCCGGTCCATGGGAATAAACAGGATCGAGTCGCGCACGGTCGCGGCATCGAGCTCCGCGTCGCTCACCAGGCGGTCGTAGACCCGTACTTCGTCGAGTGAGCCCTTGAAGAACGCCCGCGAGTCCGCCCGCTGGCCGAGATGCACGCCGAAGCCCGAGGTGCGGCTGACCGTTCCGGGCACATCGGCCACGGTGATCCGCTCCTCGTCGACCGTCAGCGAGAACCCGCCGTTGCCGCGCCGCAGCACCGCCCGGTGCCACTGCCCGTCGTTGTACGCGGACGAGGTGCGGGCCACCGCCGACCGCACCGGGTTCATGCCCTCACGCGTGGTGATCAGGGCGGTCACCCGGTTCTGCTCGGGCTCGCCGCGCAGCCACACCTGCGGCTGGTTCGTACCGATGCCGCCCATCCACAGGAGCGGCTGCTCACCGGTAGCGGCGTCGTAGCGGAACCACACGGAGGCCGTGAAGTCCTTCGTGCCGAGCGGGAGTTCATCGCGGTACGGCAGTCGCACGGCGTCGTCCGCGCCGTCGAGCGCGACCGCCCCGCCGAAGCGTCCGTCCGTCTCGCGCGCGCCGCCGAGCACCGCCGCGTCCTGCGCTCCGCGCGCCCGGTCAGGGGTTTTCGGGTCGGGGCCGCGGCGCGGCGCGAGCCAGTCCTCGGTGAAGCGCGCGAAGCGGATCTCGTCGCGGGCGTCCACCGCGCCGCCCTCGTACAGCAGGCCCACCGTGTCCTCGTCGCAGAGCGCCATGTCCGAGTAGCCCGACCAGTCCGTGGTGACCCGCGTGCCGCGGTCCACGCTGTCCCAGGTGCGGCCGCCGTCGTAGGACGAGCGCACCATCATCGTGCGCCGCCGGTCCGGGTCGGCCGGACCCGAGAACAGCATGCGGCCCTTGAACTGCAGCGTGGAGCCCTGCACTTGCGGCGTGTAGAAGTCCGGCAGCGTACGGAACGGCCGCTCGTAGGTGTCCCCGCCGTCCCGGCTGATGGCGTGCGTCCGGTGGCCGAGGTCGGTGCCGTCCTGCTCGCGGCCGTTGATGTACAGCGCGCCGTCGGGCCGCTCGGTGATCGCCATCTCGCTGGGCTTCTGCCGGAACGTGCCGTCCCTCTCGGAGATCGGATACGAGTCCGTCGCGCCGATCTTCCAGTGGTCGCCGCCGTCGTCGCTGGTCATCAGGGCGGCGTGGTTGGCGGTGACGCGCTTGCCGTCCCAGGTCTCCGCGTTCACGCCGAAGACCAGGCGTCCCTTGTGCTTGCCACGGCTGAGCTGGACCCCGTGGTGCGGGCCCGTCGCGTACCAGGAGTTCCAGTCGTCGGGCAGGATCTGGTCGCTCAGATCGCGCGGCGTGGACCAGGTGAGCCCGTCGTCGTCGCTGTGCTGCATGTACGGGGTCCGCTCGCAGGGCACCGCACAGTTCTTGCCGTCCGTGCGGCCCGGGTTGTACGTCTCCGCGAGGACGATGCGGCCGGTCTCGCGGTCGACGATCGGGGCGGGGTTGCCGTGCGTGTCGCCCTTGCCCTCGTTGATCACCTGGAGCGGGCCCCAGGTGCGGCCGCCGTCGGTGGAGCGCTTGAGGACGAGGTCGATGTCGCCGGCGTCCGAGCAGTCGTCGGTCCGCCCTTCGGCGAAGGCGAGCAGCGTGCCCTTGGTGGTCTTGACGATCGCGGGGATCCGGTAGCAGGCGTAGCCGGGGTCCTGGGACGCCTTGAAGAGGACCTGCTGCTCGAAGGCGGGGGTACTGCTCCGGTCGTCGGGGGACGCGGCCGCGAGGAGGCCGGGTATCAGGAGTGCGGCGAGCGCCGTGGCGAGAGCGGGTCCGAAGCGTGCGCGGTGTGGTGCCGGCATGCGGGTCTGCCCTTCGTGGGTGCGTATGGGTCGGTGCCGGGTGCGTACGTACTCAAACGGACATCGGACGTAGGACGTCCAACGTGCAAGTCCCAGACGGTACTTGGGGCACCGCGCGCCTCACAAGGCGCGTGCACCGGTCAATCCGCAGGCGCCGGGCCGCTCGGCGTACGGCGCACGGGAGGCGCCCCGGATTGGGACGCGGGGCCGGTCGGGGGGAGGATGGGGGCGACGTATCCGCCGTATCCGTCCCGTCACGGAGCCGGCGGACACCGAGACACCGAGTCCGTCGAGGAAGGCGCGCCTTGAACTTCTGGTCCCTCTACAGCCAGGGCTTCGCCCGGATCGCCGCGTGCACGGGCCATACGCACATCGCGGACCCGCACGCCAACGCCGCCGCGGTCCTGCGGCAGGCACGGGAGTGCGACCAGGAAGGCGTCGCCGTCGCCGTCTTCCCCGAGCTGACCCTCACCGGGTACTCGATCGAGGACCTGCTCCTGCAGGACGTCGTCCTCGACCAGGTGGAGACGGCCCTCGCGGAGATCGTCGCCGGGTCGGCCGACCTGCTGCCCGTGCTCGTGGTGGGCGCGCCGCTGCGCCACCGCCACCGCATCTACAACTGCGCGGTCCTCGTGCACCGTGGCCGGATCCTCGGCGTCGTACCGAAGTCGTACCCGCCGAACTACCGCGAGTTCTACGAGCGCCGGCAGCTCGCGGACGGTGACGACGAGCGCGGCGGGACGATCCGGGTCACCGGCGAGGAGCTCCCCTTCGGCACGGACCTCCTCTTCGCCGCCTCGGACGTGCCCGGCCTCGTCGTGCACGCCGAGATCTGCGAGGACATGTGGGTGCCCGTGCCGCCCAGCGCCGAGGCCGCGCTGGCCGGAGCGAGCGTGCTCGTGAACCTCTCCGGCAGCCCGATCACCGTCGGCCGCGCCGAGGACCGCAAGCTGCTGTGCCGCTCGGCCTCACAGCGCTACCTCGCCGCATATGTGTACTCGGCCGCCGGACCGGGGGAGTCCACCACCGACCTGGCCTGGGACGGCCAGACGATGATCTACGAGAACGGGGCGCTGCTCGCCGAGACCGAGCGTTTCCCGGACGGCGACCGGCGCGCGGTCGCGGACGTCGACCTGGACCTCATCCGCCAGGAACGGCAGCGGATGGGCACCTTCGACGACAACCGCCGGGTGCACGACTCCCGCACCGGGGACTTCCGCGAGATCGCCTTCGCGCTCGACCCGCCCACCGCGAACCTCGGACTCAAGCGGCGCCTGGAGCGCTACCCCTTCGTGCCCGCCGACGCCGAGCGCCTCGCGCAGGACTGCTACGAGGCGTACAACATCCAAGTCGCCGGACTGCAGCAGCGGTTGGCATCCATCGGCAACCCGAAGATCGTGATCGGCGTGTCCGGCGGCCTCGACTCCACGCACGCGCTCATCGTCGCGGCCCGCGCGATGGACCGGGCGGGCCGCCCGCGCACCGACATCCTCGGCTTCACGCTCCCTGGCTTCGCGACCGGTGACCACACCAAGGGCAACGCGCACCGTCTGATGAACGCGCTGGGCGTGACGGCGGCCGAACTCGACATCACGCCGACGGCCCGCCTGATGCTCTCCGAAATGGGCCACCCCTTCTCGGAGGGCGAGCCCGTCTACGACGTCACCTTCGAGAACGTCCAGGCCGGACTGCGTACCGACTACCTCTTCCGGCTCGCCAACCAGCGCGGCGGCATCGTGCTCGGCACGGGCGACCTGTCCGAGCTGGCGCTGGGCTGGTGCACCTACGGCGTCGGCGACCAGATGAGCCACTACAACGTGAACTCGGGCGTGCCGAAGACGCTGATCCAGCACCTGATCCGCTGGGTGGTCAGCAGCGAGCAGTTCGACGAGGAGACCGCGGCGACGCTCACGGCTGTCCTCGACACCGAGATCAGCCCGGAGCTGGTGCCCGGCGAGGAGCTGCAGTCCACGGAGTCCAAGATCGGCCCGTACGCGCTGCACGACTTCACGCTCTTCCACGTCCTGCGCTACGGCTTCCGCCCCTCGAAGATCGCCTTCCTGGCGTGGCATGCCTGGCACGACGTGAAGGCGGGGGAGTGGCCGCCCGGCTTCCCGGACGACAAGCGCGGCGCGTACGACCTTGCGGAGATCCGCCGCTGGCTGGAGGTCTTCTGCAAGCGCTACTTCGCGTTCGCCCAGTTCAAGCGCTCCGCCATGCCGAACGGCCCGAAGGTCTCCCACGGCGGCTCGCTCTCCCCGCGCGGCGACTGGCGGGCGCCGTCGGACAGCACGGCGGAGGCGTGGCTGAAGGATCTGCGGCGGGTGGACGAGGCGCTCTAGGTTCGCGAGAGTGCACGCTCCAGGTTCGGTGAGAGTGCACGCTCCAGGTTCGTGAAAGAGCAAAGGGCCCGGTCGGCGCAGGGGGCGCTCCCCGCCGTACCGGGCCCTTGCCCGTCGTGCCGCGAGCAGCGGCCGGTCAGCCCGTGGAGGCCGTCGCCCCCAGAGCCAGCCGGTGCTCGCCCGCGTACACGTTCATGGAGGTGCCGCGCAGGAAGCCGACCAGGGTGAGGCCGGTCTCCGCGGCGAGGTCGACCGCGAGCGACGACGGCGCGGAGACCGCGGCGAGCACCGGGATGCCCGCCATCACGGCCTTCTGCGCCAGCTCGAACGAGGCACGGCCCGAGACGAGCAGCACCGAACGGGACAGCGGCAGGTTGCCCTCCCGCAGCGCCCGTCCGACGAGCTTGTCGACCGCGTTGTGCCGGCCCACGTCCTCCCGTATGTCGACCAACTGACCGTCCGCCGTGAAGAGCGCGGCGGCGTGCAGACCCCCGGTCCGGTCGAAGACCCGTTGTGCTTCCCGCAGCCGGTCGGGGAGGCGGGCGAGCAGCTCGGGATCGAGCAGGACCGGGGGAGCGCTGTCCCCTTGCGTGTCGTCGATCGGCCACCGCGCGGTGGTGCGCACGGCATCGAGCGACGCCTTGCCGCACAGCCCGCACGACGAGGTCGTGTAGACGTTGCGTTCCAGGGTGATGTCCGGCAGGACGACGCCCGGAGCGGTCTTCACGTCGACGACGTTGTACGTGTTGGATCCGTCCGCCGTCGCGCCCGCGCAGTACACGATCGACTGCAGCTCCTCCGCGGCGCCGAGCACCCCCTCGCTCACCAGGAAGCCCGCCGCGAGCGCGAAATCGTCGCCCGGCGTGCGCATCGTGATGGCGAGGGGTTTGCCGTTGAGCCGGATCTCCAGAGGTTCCTCGGCGACCAAGGTGTCCGGGCGCGCGGACACATGCCCGCCCCGCACCCGGATCACCCGGCGCCGTTCCGTGACGCGTCCCATGTCGTGATCAGTCCCGGTTCTGTACGTGCTGGTAGCCGAAGCGGCCCTTGATGCAGAGATTGCCGTGGGTCACCGGGTTCTCATGCGGCGAGGTGACCTTGACGATCTCATTGTCCTGCACGTGCAGCGTCAGATTGCAGCCCACACCGCAGTACGCGCAGACCGTGGTGGTCTCCGTCTGCTGCGACTCGTCCCAGGTCCCGGCCTCACGCATGTCGAACTCGGACTTGAAGGACAGGGCGCCCGTGGGACAGACCTCGATGCAGTTGCCGCAGTACACACAGGCCGACTCGGTGAGCGGACCGTCGTGCTCGACGGCGATCCGGGCGTCGAACCCACGGCCCACGACCGAGATCGCGAAGGTGTTCTGCCACTGGTCGCCACACGCGTCGACGCACTTGTAGCAGAGGATGCACTTGTCGTAGTCGCGGACGTAGAGATCGTTGTCGATCTTCGGGTCCTCGTTGAGCCGTGCCGCGTCCGGACCGAAGCGGTCCGGCTTCGCGTCGTACTCCTTGATCCACTCGGCGACCCGCGGCGTGGTGGACAGATCCACGGACGAGGCGAGCAGCTCGATCACGATCTTCCGGCTGTGCCGGGCCCGCTCCGTGTCCGTACGGACCGTCATGCCCGCCTCGGCCTTGCGGGAACACGCGGGCGCCAGCGTCCGCGCGCCCTCCACCTCGACGACGCACACCCGGCAGGCGTTCTTGGGCCGCAGCGTGTCGCCCTCGCAGAGCGTCGGGATGTCCTTGCCCTCGGCCCGGCAGGCGTCCAGGATCGTGGACCCCTCGGGGACCCGGACCTCCTGTCCGTCCAGGGTGAACTCGATGAGCCGGCGCGGCAGTCCGAGCGGAACGGCGGACGAGTTGCGCGGCATGGCCGGTGCTGTCATTCGTACGCTCCCAGACGATCGATGGCCGATTCCACGGCGTTCCACGCGGTCTGCCCGAGACCGCAGATCGAGGCGTCCTTCATGGCCGCCCCCACTTCCCGCAGCAGCGCGATGTCGTTCGCGGCCGCGGCTCCCGTGCGGTCGGCGATCCGGTGCAGCGCCTCCTCCTGCCGCACGGTGCCGACGCGGCAGGGCACGCACTGGCCGCAGGACTCGTCACGGAAGAACTCGGCGATCCGCAGCAGCATCCGCGGCAGCGGCACACTGTCGTCCAGCGCGAGCACCACACCCGAGCCGAGCGTCGTGCCCGCCTCCCGCGTGCCCTCGAACGTCAGCGGGATGTCCAGCTCGTCGGCCCGTACGAAACCGCCCGCGGCGCCGCCGAGCAGCACCGCCTTCAACCGCTCCGGCGGGCCCGCGAGGTCCAGGAGATCGCCGAGGGTCGCGCCGAACGGCAGCTCGTAGATCCCGGGCCGCTCGACGTTCCCGGACACGCAGAACAGCTTCGGACCCGTCGACTTCCCGGTGCCGATCGCCGAGAAGGCCTGCGCCCCCATGGTCAGGATCGGCAGCACGTTGACCAGCGTCTCGACGTTGTTCTCGACGGTCGGCTTGCCGAACAGGCCCTTCTCCACCGGGAACGGGGGCTTGGAGCGCGGCTCGCCGCGATAGCCCTCGATGGAGTTGAAGAGCGCCGTCTCCTCACCGCAGATGTACGCACCCGCACCGCGGCGTATCTCGATGTCGAAGTCGTAGCCCTGGCCCATGATGTTCTCGCCGAGCAGACCGCGGGACCGGGCCTGTCCGATGGCGTGGGTCAGCCGCTCCAGGGCCCGCGGGTACTCGCCGCGCAGATACAGATAGCCCTGCCGCGCGCCGATCGCGTACCCGGCGACCGTCATCGACTCGATGAGCGCGTACGGATCGCCCTCCATGATCACCCGGTCCTTGAAGGTGCCGGGCTCGGATTCGTCGGCGTTGCAGACCAGATAGTGCGGATGGTCCGGCTGGGAGGCCGTGGCCTGCCACTTCACCCCGGTCGGGAAGGCCGCGCCACCGCGCCCCACCAGACCCGAGTCCTTGACCTCGCGGATCACACCCGCGGGGCCGATCGCGAAGGCCGTACGCAGCGCCGTATAGCCGCCGTTGGAGCGGTAGTCGTCGAGGTCGTACGGGTCGACGACACCGATGTTCTTCAGCAGCACCAGACCGTCCTGGCCGGCCTGTGGCACCGCGAGCGCGGCGGCCGGCTCCTCGGGAGCCGTCTCGGGAGCGGTCGCCGCGACGATCGCCTCCTCGACGGTCGCCGGGGCGATCACCGCGGTGGCCCGGGTCCGCTCGCCGGGCACGGGGTCGCCGCCGCTCAGAGCGCCCAACAGGCGCCTGCCCGGCCCGACTTCATCGGCCGGCTCGGCCCCCGCCCGTATCACCAGAGCCGCCGGAGCCCGCTCGCACAGCCCCAGACAAGGGCTCTTCTCCCAGAGCACCCCCGCCCCGGACGGCGTGCCCGCCGGACCGAGCCGCGCCTCCAGACCCGCGCACAACGACGCGGAGTCCCGGGACGCGCACGCCAGGTCCGTGCACACGTGCAGCACCGTCGCGGGACGGGGCTTCACGGCGAACATCGAGTAGAACGTCGCGACCCCGTAGGCCTCCGCCGGCGGAACCGTGAGCCGCCTGCAGAGATAGTCGAGCGCGCCCTCGCTGATCCAGCCCACCCGGTCGTTGACCGCGTGCAGGCCCGGCAACAACAGATCGCGCCGCTCCCGTGCGGCCCGTCCTCCCCGCGCCCAGCGAAGGTCGGTGTCCGTACGGTCCGACGCCCCCTCCCAGGCCGACTCGGGAGGACCGAGCAGCGCGTCGATCGCCGCCCTTTCCTCATCAGTCGGCTTGCTGTCACCGAAGTGCAGATCCATGGTCCTGCCTCAGCTCCTCACGGCCGCGACGGGCTCGTTCGCGTGCAGTTTCTCGATGCGGATCGCCGAGGCCTTGAACTCGGCGGTCCCCGCTATCGGGCAGTTCGCCTCGATCGTCAACTGGTTGGTGTCCACCTCGTCCGGGAAGTGGAACGTCATGAACGCGAGACCGGGCCGCAGTCCGGTGTCGACCCACACGGGCGCGGTGACGGTGCCGCGCCGCGAGGCGACCCGCACCTCCTCGCCGACCCGCACCCCGAGCCGTTCCGCGTCCTCCGGACAGATCTCGATGTACTCGCCGCGCCGCAGCGGCGAGGCGAAACTCCCGCTCTGCACACCGGTGTTGTACGAGTCGAGGCGCCGGCCGGTCGTCAGCCGGATCGGGAAGTTCTCGTCGGTGAGATCCACCGGCGGATCGTGCTCGACGAGACCGAACGCGGCGGGCGTGCCGCGCAGTCCGGGATCGGTCTCCCACAACCGGCCGTGCAGGAAGCTCGACGGCAGCTTCTCCGTGTCGGGGCAAGGCCACTGCAGCCCGTGGTGCTCCTCCAGGCGGTCGTACGTCATCCCGAAGTGGTCGGGCGAGAGCGAGCGCAGCTCGTCCCAGACGGCCTGGGCGTCGGACCACTTCCAGTCGTGGCCGAGCCGGCCCGCCACGTCGCAGATGATCTCGATGTCCTCACGCGCCTCACCGGGCGGTGTGAGCGCGGCCCGTACGCGCTGGACGCGCCGTTCGCTGTTGGTCGTCGTGCCGTCCGTCTCGGCCCAGGAGGCCGTTGCCGGGAGCACCACGTCCGCGAGTTCGGCGGTCTTGGTGAGGAAGATGTCCTGGACGACGAGGTGGTCGAGGTTCTGCAGCCGGCGCAGGGCCTGGTCGCTGTCGGCCTCGGACTGGGCGGGGTTCTCGCCGATGCAGTACACGGCCTTGAGCGTGCCGTGCTCCATGGCCTCGAACATGTCGGTGAGCGTCATGCCGTACTTCGGCTGGATCACCACGTCCCAGGCGGACTCGAACTTGGCGCGGTGGCCGTCGTCGAGGATGTCCTGGAAGCCGGGCAGCTTGTTGGGGATGGCGCCCATGTCGCCGCCGCCCTGCACGTTGTTCTGCCCGCGCAGCGGCTGCACGCCCGCGCCCCAGCGGCCGACGTGGCCGGTGAGCAGCGACAGGTTGATCAACGCCCGTACGTTGTCGGTGCCGTTGTGGTGCTCGGTGATGCCGAGCGTCCAGCACAGCTGCGCGCGTTCGGCGCTCGCGTACGCGTGGGCGAGGTCCTTGATGGCGGCAGCGGGTACGCCCGTCACCTTCTCGGCGAGCGAGAGGGTCCAGGGTTCGACGAGCTTCTTGTACTCCTCGAAACCGGTGGTGGCGCGCTCGATGAACGCCTTGTTGTGCAGTCCGGCGGCGATGATCTCGCGGCCCACCGCGTGCGCGAGCGGGATGTCGGTGCCCACGTTCAGGCCCATCCAGCTCTCGGCCCATTCGGCGGTCGAGGTGCGGCGCGGGTCGACCGCGTACATCCGTGCACCGTTGCGTATCCCCTTCAGGACGTGCTGGAAGAAGATCGGGTGCGCGAAGCGGGCGTTGGAGCCCCACATCAGGATGAAGTCGGTGTGCTCCACCTCCTCGTACGAGGAGGTGCCGCCGCCCGATCCGAAGACCGCGGACAGACCGGCCACGCTCGGTGCGTGGCAGGTGCGGTTGCAGGAGTCGACATTGTTGGTGCCGATGACGACGCGGGTGAACTTCTGCGCCACGTAGTTCATCTCGTTGGTGGCTCGGGCGCAGGAGAGCATGGCGAACGCATCGGGTCCGTGCTCGGTCCGGTTGCGCCGGAATCCCTCCGCCGCCTTGGCCAGTGCCTCGTCCCAAGTCGCCCTGCGCAGCGGTCCGTTCTTCTCGTCGCGGACCAGGGGATGGGTGAGCCGGCTGTACGTCTTGGGAGTTCGGTCTCGCTTCTTCACGCTGAGCTCCTCACGCCTGTATTGCATACAGTATTCTGTCGCCCGCGTCCCAACGGAAGCCTCATGCAAGGGGTTTGTTGATCGGGTCGCGTGGACCGGGCGGCGGGCATACGGGCCGTGCGGCGCCGTATGCCCGCCGGGTACCGCGGGTTCAGGCCGCGACGGCCGTGCCCTGGGCGAGGAGGTCGGAGATCGCCGCGACCGTGCGCAGCGTGGGGACCTCGACCCCGGAGATCGCGGCGAGTTCGACCACCGCCGAGAGCAGCACGTCGAGTTCGAGCGGCTTGCCCTTCTCCAGGTCCTGGAGCGTGGACGTGCGGTGGTCGCCGACGCGCTCGGCGCCCGCGATCCTGCGCTCGATGGAGATCTCGGGGCGGCAGTCGAGCGCCGATGCCACCGCGAGCGTCTCCGCCATCATCAGTTCGATCACTCCGCGCGTGGAGTCGTGCAGACACATCTCGCGCATCGTGGCCCGGGTGAGGGCGCTGATCGGGTTGAACGAGATGTTGCCGAGCAGCTTGATCCAGATGTCGTTGCGCAGATCCGGCTCGACGGGGCACTTGAGCCCGCCCGCCTGCATCGCCTCGCTGAACTCGAGGCAGCGCTTGGAGACGGAGCGGTCCGGTTCACCGATGGAGAAGCGGGTGCCTTCGATGTGGCGGACGACGCCCGGGCCCTCCAGCTCGGTCGCCGCGTACACCACACAGCCGATCGCCCGTTCCTGCGCGAGGACGGCGCTGACCGAGCCGCCCGGATCCACGCTCTCGACCCGCTGTCCGTCGTACGGGCCCCCGTGGCGGTGGAAGTACCACCACGGAATCCCGTTCTGGGCCGCGATCACCGAGGTGTGTTCCTGGAGCAGAGGCTCGACGAGCGGCCCGCACGCCGCGTACGAGTTGGCCTTCAGCCCCAGGAAGACATGGTCGACCGGGCCGATGTCCTCGGCCCGGTCCGTGGCGTGTACGTGCGCGGTCCAGTCGCCCCGCGGGCTGTGCACCTTTACGCCGTGCTGCCTCATGGCCGCCAAGTGCGGTCCACGGGCCAGGAGATGAACGTCGGCGCCGGCGCGATGCAGCGCCGCTCCGACGTAGGCGCCGATCGCACCGGCGCCGACAACTGCAACCTTCACTGTGGAGCTCTCCGTTCGGTCGAGGGAAGCCGATCTAGGGAGCGCGACTGCTTAGTGTCGACGAAATATTGTCTACAGTATGGGAACGACGTCGACAAGCCATCTCGTACGAGGGGAATGCAAGGGGAGCCGGCGGAGCGGAGCCGTCGAGGTTGCGCGAGGTGTCGGGGTGTAGCCCTCTGTGATGAGGGCAACTTGTCCCCACGCTGGAAATTGTGCTCGGTAGACTGTAGACGATAGCCAATGCCCATCCGTGAGGGGCGAGTTGACCGTGCGGCGTCTGAGCCGCCCAGGAGGGGGATCGTGATGTTGTCCGCAGGACTGCCGCAAGGAGCGGTGCCCAAGCTCGAACGGCCCGGTCCGCTGCGCGAGCGCGTGTACGTGGCCCTGCTCGAACTCATCACGACACGGTCCCTGCGCCCGGGCCAGCACCTGGTCGAGAGCGAGCTCGCCGGGCACCTCGGTGTCTCGCGGCAGCCGGTGCGCGAGGCGCTGCAGCGCCTCAACACCGAGGGCTGGGTCGATCTGCGGCCCGCGCAGGGCGCGTTCGTGCACGAGCCGACCGAGGAGGAGGCCGACCAGCTCCTCACCGTGCGTACGCTCCTGGAGGCGGAGGCCGCCCGCCTCGCCGCGGCCAACGCCGGGTCGGCGGGAATCGCCGCCCTGGAGGAGCTGTGCGCGAAGGGCGAGCAGGCCGTCGCCGACGGTGAGGTGGACCTTGTCGTCGCGACCAACGCGGAGTTCCACGCGAAGGTGATGCAGCTGGCCGGCAACCTCGTGCTCTCCGAGCTGGCCGCACGCGTGGACCAGCGGGTGCGCTGGTACTACACGCCCGTCGCCCGGCAGCGCGGCAAGCAGTCCTGGATCGAGCACCGCGAGCTGATCGCGGCCATCTCGGACCGCGATGAACAGCGCGCCACGCAGGTCATGCGCGCCCACACCGAGCACACCCGCCGTACGTACCACCAGCGCGAGAACGGCTGAACCACGCTGCGTACGATGAGCGCGTGACCACGAGCACCGCAAGCACCGCACCGAGGAGCCGCCCCGCCGGGCGGCTCCTCGTGCTGCTGGTCATGGCGGTGCTGACCGGGATCCTCGGGATGCACGCGCTGCCGCCCGGCGCGCCGGCGGCGGCAACCGGGATGACCTCCGCGATGGGGGCGGGCCACGGGGCTCCGGCCGCGAGCACCGCCTCGCACGGGGCGATGCCCGATCGTGAAGCCGTCCGGTGCGCGCACGAGGGGCACGGCTCCGACCATCTGGAGCACGCCGACGGCACCTGCGCGGCGACCGGAATCGGTATGTCGTACGCGCCGCCCGCGCTGAGCGCGGCGGTCGGCGGAGCGCCCGCCGTCGCCTCCGTGGGAACAGCGGCCGTATGCGCCTCGACGGAGAACGGCCGCGCGCCACCCGATCTCGCCGAACTGCAACTTCTGCGGATATAGGGGCTCCTTCGCCCGGCTCTGTACTCCGGCCTGCGCCGGAGCGACGAGCCGTGCGCGCGACCCACCTTGTATCCGCGAGTCCGTGCGGCCGCCATTGCGCCGCGCGTGAAGGAGTTGCACCCCAGATGAAGAGCACACGTACCCTCGTCCGCCGTGCCGTCGCGATCACCGCGGCGGGCGCCGCCGCCTTCGCCCTCGCCGCTTGCGGCGGCAGTGACGACGGGGCCTCCGGGCACGGCAGTGATCACGGCACGAAGTCGCCGTCGGCCACGGCCGGCAAGGCCGAGGACGGCAAGGCCAATGCCGCGGACATCGCGTTCGCGCAGGGGATGATCCCGCACCACCGCCAGGCGGTGGAGATGGCGGAGCTCGCGCCCGACCGGGCCGCGTCCGACGAGGTCAAGAAGCTCGCCGACGAGATCAAGAAGGCCCAGGACCCGGAGATCAAGACCCTCAGCGGGTGGCTGACCTCGTGGGGCGAGAAGGTTCCCGCCGAGGGCGCTTCCGGTCACGGCGGCCACGGCGGAGGCGGCGGCATGATGACCGCCGAGGAGATGGACGGTCTGGAGAAGGCTTCCGGCAACGACTTCGACACCACCTTCATGGAGCTGATGATCAAGCACCACGAAGGGGCCGTGGAGATGGCGAGGGCCGAGAAGTCCGACGGCTCCTACGCACCCGCCAGGAAGATGGCCGATGCCATCATCACCTCGCAGACCGATGAGATCGAGCGGATGAACAAGCTGCTCGGCAAGGGCTGACGAGAGGGTGGGGGCGGGTCCGGCCCAAAGGTCAGACCGAAAGCCCGGCCGAGGGCCCGGCCAGGGTCCGCCCCCACCGTCCCACCCGGCCCGCTCGCATCTTTGTCCTGTGCGTGGAGAAAGTTGCACCTGATTCCTGCGCAACTTCTTCCCCCTCAGGTCAACCGCTGCTACTTTCCCCTCGAAAGCCAGTGGATGCCGGAGAACGGCGGGAGGGGCAGCGTGAGACGAATGACGGCTCGACCCGCGAACGCGCACCAGGCGCGACTGCTCCGCCTGCTGCGTGACGGCGGGCCGAACTCACGGGCACAGCTCGGTGACCAGGTCGATCTGTCGAGGTCGAAGCTGGCCGTCGAGGTGGACCGCCTCCTGGAGACCGGTCTTGTCGTCGCCGACGGCCTGGCCGCATCCCGCGGCGGCCGCCGCTCCCACAACATCCGGCTCGCGCCGGAACTGCGCTTCCTCGGCGTGGACATCGGCGCGACCTCCGTCGACGTGGCCGTCACCAACGCGGAGCTCGAAGTGCTCGGCCACGTCAACCAGCCGATGGACGTCCGCGAGGGCCCCGTCGCGATCTTCGAGCAAGTCCTCGCCATGGCCGCGAAGTTGAAGGCCTCGGGGCTCGCCGAAGGCTTCGACGGGGCCGGGATCGGTGTCCCGGGTCCGGTGCGCTTCCCCGAAGGCGTGCCGGTCGCGCCGCCGATCATGCCCGGCTGGGACGGCTTCCCCGTGCGGGAAGCGCTCAGCCAGGACCTCGGCTGCCCGGTCATGGTCGACAACGACGTGAACCTGATGGCGATGGGGGAGCAGCACGCGGGCGTCGCGCGCTCCGTGCACGACTTCCTCTGCATCAAGATCGGTACCGGTATCGGCTGCGGCATCGTCGTCGGCGGCGAGGTCTACCGCGGTACGACGGGCTCGGCCGGCGACATCGGTCATATCCAGGTCGAACCGGACGGCAGGCCCTGCGCCTGCGGCAACCGGGGCTGCCTGGAGGCCCACTTCAGCGGCGCGGCGCTCGCGCGCGACGCCGAGGAGGCGGCCACATCGGGCCGTTCGCCCGAACTGGCCGCCCTGTTCGAGGCCGAGGGCTTCGAGGGCCGGCTCAGCGCCGCCGACGTGGCCGCCGCCGCGGCCGCCGGTGACGCCGCCGCCCTGGAGCTGATCCGTGAAGGCGGCAACCGGACCGGGCAGGTCATCGCCGGTCTCGTCTCCTTCTTCAATCCCGGGCTCGTGGTGATCGGCGGCGGTGTGACCGGACTCGGCCACACCCTGCTCGCCGCGATCCGCACCCAGGTCTACCGCCAGTCGCTGCCCCTGGCGACCGGCAATCTGCCCATCGTCCTGGGCGAGTTGGGTCCCACCGCCGGAGTCATCGGCGCGGCCCGGCTCATCAGCGACCACCTGTTCTCGCCGGCCTGAGCCCCGCGAAGGCCTGCGCGCACCAACCGGCACGGCTGCACTGTCAGGCACGGCCGCACCACACGCACCACGCGTACGTCGAAGCACGCGGCACACATACGTCCCTACGTCCCACCACGCGCACCTGAGGGCGCGTGGCACGGCACCTCCATGCCGTACGACCCGCACTCCCGAACCCGATCGCATCCGCCCAGCGACCCGCGAAGCCCACCCCATCCGGACCCGCGCCCGGTACGACGCGCGGCTTTGCCCTGCCCGCTCACCGGCCCGAGCCACCCGCCGAGGGGAAACGTCATGGCACCAGAGCAAGACCAGCCGCCCCAGCAGCCGTTGCTGCGCATGGACGGCATCACCAAGTCCTTTCCCGGCGTCCGTGCGCTCGACGGCGTCGCCCTCGAAGTGCTGCCCGGTGAGGTGCACTGTCTGCTCGGGCAGAACGGCGCCGGCAAGTCCACCCTGATCAAGGTCCTCGCCGGGGTCCACCAGCCCGACGGCGGCGCGATCCACTGGCAGGGCGAGCAGGTCGCGCTGCGCTCGCCGATCGCGGCGATGCGGCACGGAATCGCCACCATCTACCAGGAGCTGGACCTCGTCACGCATCTGTCCGTGGCCGAGAACGTCTTCCTCGGGCACGAACCGACCAGCGCCGGCTTCGTCGTCCGCGGCCGGGAGGCCAAGGAGCGCGCCGGGCACCTGCTCAAGCGGCTCGGCCACCCCGAGATCGACCCGGGCACACTCGTCGGCCGGCTCTCCGCGGCGCACCAGCAGATCGTCTCCATGGCACGGGCGCTCTCGCACGAGGTACGGCTGATCGTGATGGACGAGCCGTCGGCCGCCCTCGACCCCGACGAGGTCGAGAACCTCTTCCGGATCGTCGGCGATCTGACCGCGGACGGCGTCGCCGTCGTCTACATCTCGCACCGCCTGGAGGAGATCCGGCGGATCGGCGACCGGGTCACCGTCCTCAAGGACGGCCGGGCCGTCGCGGTCGGACTGCCCGCCAAGACCACGCCCACCAGCGAGGTCGTCTCCCTGATGACCGGGCGGAACGTGGAGTACGTCTTCCCCGAGCGGCCCACCGAACCCGCGGCCGGGAACGCGCTGCTCAGGGCCGAAGGGCTGTCCCGCAAGGGCGAGTTCGCGCCCCTGGACCTGGAGATCAGGCCCGGCGAGATCGTGGGCCTCGCGGGGCTGGTCGGATCGGGGCGCTCGGAGATCCTGGAGACCATCTTCGGTGCCAGGAGGGCCAGTTCGGGCCGGGTGCTCGTGGACGGCGACGAGCTCAAGCCCGGGAGCGTGCGGGCCGCCGTACGCGCCGGGGTCGGCCTCGCGCCCGAGGAGCGCAAGCACCAGGCGCTCCTGATGCTGGAATCCGTCACCCGCAACGTCTCCGTCACCTCCATGTCCCGCTACGCACGCGGAGGCTGGCTCGACCGGCGCGCCGAGTTCGTGGCCGCGCAGCAAGCGGTACGTGAGCTGTCGCTGCGCCCCGACAACCCCGCCGTGCCGGTGCGGACCCTGTCCGGCGGCAACCAGCAGAAGGCCGTCCTGGCCCGCTGGCTGCTGCGCGGCTGCAAGGTGCTGCTGCTCGACGAACCCACGCGCGGCGTGGACGTCGGCGCCCGCGCCGAGCTGTACGCCGTCATCCGACGGCTCGCCGACGAGGGGCTGGGAGTGCTCCTCGTCTCCAGTGAAGTCCCCGAAGTGCTCGGTCTCGCCGACCGGGTGCTCGTCCTGCGCGAGGGCCGCGTGGTGCATGAGGCACCGGCGCGCGACCTCGACGAACACCGCGTACTCGACCTCGTGATGGAAGGGAGCCCGGCGACATGACCACCCCCGCCTCGAAGGCGGAACAGGACGGCCCCGGCGCCGCGACTGTGCTCGCCGAACCCAGGAAGCCCGCGAAGCCGCAGGCCGCTCGCATCAAATTCCTCCGCGCCGACATGCAGACGCTGTCGCTGCTCGGTGTGCTGATCGCGCTGATCGTGGCCGGCGGCATCACCAAACCCGACAACTTCCTCGAAGTCGACAACTACCAGCTGATCCTCACGCAGGCCTCGGTCATCGGTGTGGTGACCGTCGGCATGACCTTCGTGATCATCAGCGGCGGCATCGACCTCTCGGTCGGCGCGATGGTGGCGCTCGCCTCGGTGTGGGCGACCACGGTGGCCACGCAGGAATTCGGCTTCTGGGGCATCCTGTTCACCGCGATTTTCGTCGGCGTGGCCTGCGGACTCGTCAACGGCGTCCTGATCGCGTTCGGCCGGATGGTGCCGTTCATCGCGACGCTCGCGATGCTCGCCTCCGCACGCGGCCTCGCGCTGCAGATCACCGGCGGCAACACCCAGGAGGTCACCGTGACCTCCGTCAAGGAGATGGGCTACAAGGACGCGTACGTCCTCGGTATCCCGCCGCTCGCCCTGATCTTCGCGGGCGTGGCGGTCATCGGCTGGCTGGTGCTGAACCGCACCACGTTCGGCCGCCGCACGGTCGCGGTCGGCGGCAACGACGAGGCGGCCCGGCTCGCCGGCATCGATGTCCGCCGCCAGCGGCTCTACGTCTATCTGCTCTCCGGACTGTGCTGCGGCATCGCCGCGTTCATGCTGATCGTGCTCTCCGGCTCGGGCCAGAACACCAACGGCAACCTCTACGAACTCGACGCCATCGCCGCCTGCATCATCGGCGGCACCCTGCTCAGCGGCGGCCGCGGCACCATCGTCGGCGCCGTGCTCGGCGTGCTGATCTTCACGACGATCAACAACATCTTCATCCTGAACAACCTGGAGACCGCGACCCAGCAGATCGCCAAGGGCGCGATCATCGTCGTCGCCGTCCTGGTCCAGAACCGCACCACGCGCAACCAGGTCACGTAGCGCCTCTCCCCGCGCATCCGCACCTCCAGCACCGTCCCCCCGTTTCCCGTCGTACCCCTATAAAGCGAAGGGTCCGTCATGCCAGAGTTCACGAGCCGCAGAGGGCTGCTCTTCGGGGCCGCCGCCGTTTCCACCGGTGCGTTCCTGACCGCCTGCACCAGCAACGAGCCCAGCGACAAGGACGCGGACAAGCCTGCCGAGGCCCCGGTCGCCGACGACAAGCCCGGCAAGGAAGTCACCATCGGCTTCGCCGGGCCCCAGGCCGACCACGGCTGGCTCAACGCGATCAACGACAACGCCCGCAGCCGCGCCAAGAAGTACTCGGACGTCACCCTCGACATCACCGAGGGCTCCAACGACGCCGCCGCGCAGATCGGCCAGATCGACTCGCTGATCAACAAGAAGGTCGACGTCCTGGTGATCCTGCCGGCCGACGGCAAGGCCATGACCCAGGCCGGCCTCAAGGCCATGCGGGCCGGTATCCCGGTCATCAACCTCGACCGGATCTTCTCCTCGCCGCAGGCCTACCGCTGCTGGATCGGCGGCGACAACTACGGCATGGGCCTCAACGCCGGTCACTACATCGGCGAGAAGCTCAAGGACAAGAAGGACGCCAAGGTCGTCGAGCTCGCCGGACTCGACAACCTGGAACTCACGCAGCAGCGCACCAAGGGCTTCGACGACGCCCTGAAGAACTACCCCAACATCAAGAAGGTCGCCCGCCAGGCCGCCGAGTTCACCGTGGAGTCCGGCCAGTCCAAGATGGCCGCGCTGCTCCAGGCGCAGAAGAGCTTCGACGCGCTGTGGAACCACGACGACGACCAGGGCGTGGGCGCGCTCACCGCCATCGCGCAGGCAGGCCGCGACGACTTCCTGATGGTCGGCGGCGCCGGCGCCGCCAGCGCCTTCGAGCACATCGAGAAGGACGACGGCGTCCTCAAGGCCACCGTCCTCTACCCGCCGACCATGGCCGCCTCCGCGATCGACCTCGCGCGTGCGCTCGGCCAGGCCAAGGGCATCGGCGGCATGGCCGAGTTCGAGATCCCGTCCTCCGTCACCTTGTACTCGGCGGTCGTGGACAAGACGAACGTCGCCCAGTACAAGCCCACCGGCTTCAAGTGATGCGGATGCGGTCCCCGGGCCTCCAGGCCGAGGGGACCGCGGCTCCGGAGGGAGCCGGCGCGCCCGCGACCCGGGCGCGCGCATCCGCACCCGGCGCCGCGGTCGTTCCCCCTCGGACGACCGCAGCGCCGCACGCCGAACAGGAGGAATGCCGTATGGAGGATGTGCAGGACAAGCAGGAGCCCGCTGCCGTGAGGCGCGGCGGGCTTGGCGTGGGCATGGTCGGCTATGCCTTCATGGGCGCCGCCCACTCGCAGGGCTGGCGCACCGCGGGGCGGGTCTTCGACCTGCCGCTCACGCCCCGTCTGGCCGCGATCTGCGGCCGGGACGCCGAGGCGGTGCGGGCCGCCGCCGACCGCCACGGCTGGGCGGCCGCCGAGACCGACTGGCGTGCGCTGATCGCCCGCGACGACGTGCAGCTCGTCGACATCTGCACACCGGGCGACAGCCACGCCGAGATCGCCATCGCCGCCCTGGAGGCGGGCAAGCACGTGCTGTGCGAGAAGCCCCTGGCCAACACGGTCGAGGAGGCGGAGGCCATGCTGGCCGCCGCCGAACAGGCCGCCGCACGCGGTCAGATGGCGATGGTCGGCTTCAACTACCGCAGGGTGCCCGCCCTGGCGCTCGCGCGGCAGATGGTCGCCGAGGGCAGGCTCGGCGCGATCCACCACGTCCGCGTGACATATCTGCAGGACTGGCTGGTCGACCCCGAGTTCCCGCTGACCTGGCGCCTGGAGCGCGAGCACGCGGGGTCGGGTGCGCTCGGCGACCTCGGCGCGCACATCGTGGACCTGGCGCAGCACGTGACCGGAGCGCAGATCACCGGGGTGTCGGCGCTCACCGAAACGTTCGTACGGGAGCGGCCGCTGCTCGCGGGTGCGTCGTCCGGGCTCTCCGGCAGTGCGTCGGGGGAGCGCGGTCAGGTCACCGTCGACGACGCGGCGCTCTTCACGGCCCGGTTCACGAACGGGGCGCTCGCCTCCTTCGAGGCGACCCGGTTCGCCACCGGCCGAAAGAACGCGCTGCGGTTCGAACTCAACGGCGAGAACGGCTCGTTGGCCTTCGACCTGGAACGGCTCAACGAACTCGAATTCCACGACCACTCCCTGCCCGCGGGCTCGGCCGGCTTCCGGCGCATCCTCGTCACCGAACCCGAGCACCCGTACCTGGAGGCCTGGTGGCCGCCGGGCCACGGCCTCGGCTACGAGCATACCTTCGTCCACCAGGCGCGCGACCTCGTGCACGCCATCGCCTCGGGCACCGCGCCCGCACCGTCCTTCGCGGACGGTCTGCAGGTGCAGCGGGTGCTCGCGGCGGTCGAGGAGAGCGCGGCCAAGAACTCCGCGTTCACCCCCATACCGGTCCAGGAGGCCCGGACATGACCCGACCCTTCACGCTCTTCACCGGCCAGTGGGCCGACCTCCCTCTTGAGGAGGTCTGTGCGCACGCCCGCGACTTCGGCTACGACGGCCTCGAACTCGCCTGCTGGGGCGACCACTTCGAGGTCGACAAGGCGCTCGCCGACCCCGCGTATCTCAAGGGGCGCCATCAGCTCCTGGAGAAGTACGGCCTGAAGTGCTTCGCCATCTCCAATCACCTCGTGGGCCAGGCCGTCTGCGACTCGATCATCGACGAGCGGCACCAGGCCATCCTGCCCTCGCGGATCTGGGGCGACGGTGAGGGCGAGGGCGTACGGCAGCGGGCCGCCGCCGAGATCAAGGACACGGCGCGGGCTGCCGCGGCCTTCGGGGTCGACACGGTGATCGGCTTCACGGGGTCCTCGATCTGGCATCTGGTCGCGATGTTCCCGCCCGCCCCGGAGTCCATGATCGAGCGTGGCTACGAGGACTTCGCCGAGCGCTGGAACCCGATTCTCGACGTCTTCGACGCCGAGGGCGTGCGCTTCGCCCATGAGGTCCACCCCAGCGAGATCGCGTACGACTACTGGACGACCGTACGCGCGCTGGAAGCGGTCGACCGCCGGCCGGCCTTCGGCCTCAACTTCGACCCGTCGCACTTCGTCTGGCAGGACCTCGACCCGGTCGGCTTCCTCTACGACTTCCGCGACCGCATCTACCACGTGGACTGCAAGGAGGCCCGGCGCCGCCTCGACGGCCGCAACGGGCGCCTCGGCTCGCACCTGCCCTGGGGCGACCCACGGCGCGGCTGGGACTTCGTCTCGGCCGGCCACGGGGACGTGCCGTGGGAGGACGTCTTCCGGATGCTCAACTCCATCGGCTACGACGGTCCGATCTCCGTCGAGTGGGAGGACGCGGGCATGGACCGCCTGCGGGGCGCACCCGAGGCGCTGGCCAAGCTGAAGGCGTACGACTACGAGCTGCCGACCGCGTCCTTCGACGCGGCCTTCGGGAGCGACTGAGCCACCGAGCCGAGGGGCCGGGCGAAAGCTGCCCGGCCCCTGCTCAGGCACGCCCTCGGAGGGCTTTGTCTTCGGGCGGGAAAAAGTCCAACTTCCTTGCTGCACAACGTCTTTCGGAAGTGGACGAACCCGGCTACGGTCCCTGAGGTGTACAGGACATGAATGCCCCGGGGTGACGGCGCACCCCGCTCGCAGAGCACGCAATGCACCGTTCCGTACGGCCCACCCGCATCCCGGAGGGACTTCGTGCACAGAAGCAGAGACCTGACTCCAAGAGCCAAGAAGCGCCCAAGACTTCGTACCCCCCTCGCCCTCTTCACCGGCCTGCTCCTCGCCGTGGGAGCACCCTCGGCCGTCGCGGGCGCCCAGCCCGCACAGGAAGCAGCCGCCGCCGAAGGCCAGTTCCAGCAAGTGCCGCTCGCCAAGGGCGAGCCCGAGATGGGCGAGCCGATGTCGCTCGCCGTCCTGCCGGACCGCAGCGTCCTGCACACCTCGCGCGACGGCACACTTCGCCTGACCGACCAGGGCGGCGTCACCAAGGTCGCCGGCAAGCTCGACGTGTACAGCCACGACGAAGAAGGCCTCCAGGGCGTGGCCGTCGACCCGGACTTCAAGAACAACCGGGCGATCTACCTCTACTACGCCCCGCCGCTCGACACCCCCGCCGGGGACGCCCCGGAGACCGGCACCGCCGAGGACTTCAAGAAGTTCGACGGCGTCAACCGTCTCTCGCGCTTCGTCCTCAACGGCAACGGCACCCTCGACAAGGGCAGCGAGAAGAAGGTCATCGACGTCGCCGCCTCGCGCGGCCTGTGCTGCCACGTCGGCGGGGACATCGACTTCGACGCGCAGGGCAACCTCTACCTGTCGACCGGCGACGACACCAACCCCTTCGCGTCCGACGGCTACACGCCGATCGACGACCGCGAGGGCCGCAACCCCGCCTTCGACGCCCGCCGCAGCTCCGGCAACACCAACGACCTGCGCGGCAAGATCCTCCGCATCAAGGTCGCCGAGGACGGCTCGTACACCGTCCCGGACGGCAACCTCTTCGCCCCGGGCACCGAGAAGACCCGCCCCGAGATCTATGCGATGGGCTTCCGCAACCCGTTCCGGATGAGCGTCGACGACAAGACCGGCATCGTGTACGTGGGCGACTACGGCCCCGACGCGGGCGCGGCCTCCGCGACCCGTGGCCCCGCCGGACAGGTCGAGTTCGCCAAGGTCACGAAGGCCGCCAACTTCGGCTGGCCCTTCTGCACCGGCAAGAACGACGCGTACAACGACTACGACTTCGCCACCAAGGAGTCCGGTCCGAAGTTCGACTGCGCGAACCTCAAGAACACCTCGCCGCACAACACCGGCCTCACGGATCTGCCGCCCGCCCAGGAAGCGTGGATCCCGTACGACGGCGCCAGCGTGCCCGAGTTCGGCAGCGGCTCCGAATCCCCCATGGCGGGCCCCGTCTACCGCTACGACGCGGACCTCGACTCCAAGGTCAAGTTCCCCGCGTCGTACGACGGCGACTTCTTCGCCGGTGAGTTCGGCCGGCGCTGGATCAAGCCGATCTCGCAGAACGAGGACGGCTCGGTCAAGGAGATCAAGACCCTGCCGTGGACCGGCACCCAGATCATGGACATGGAGTTCGGCCCCGACGGCGCGCTCTACGTCCTCGACTACGGCGTCTCCTGGTTCCAGGGCGACGAGAACTCCGCCCTGTACCGCATCGAGAACGCCGAGGACGGCTTCTCGCCGATCGCCGAGGTCAGCGCCGACAAGACGTCCGGAGCGGCCGGCCTGAAGGTGAAGTTCACCGGGTCCGCCAAGGACGCCGACTCCACGGACCTCACCTACGGCTGGGACTTCGGCGACGGCACGAAGGGCGAGGGCCTGACCCCCACCCACCAGTACAAGAAGGCCGGCACCTACACCGCGACCTTCACCGCCAAGGACCCCGAGGGCAACACCGGCAACGCCAGCGCCCGCATCGTCGTCGGCAACACCGAGCCCAAGGTCAAGATCGAGGTCCCGGGCAACGGTGCCATGGCCGAGTTCGGCAAGCCCGTCCCGTTCAAGGTGACGGTCACCGATCCCGAGGAGACCGTCGACTGCTCCAAGGTCAAGGTCGCCTACAGCCTCGGCCACGACTCGCACGCCCACGAGCTCACCAGCGAGATGGGCTGTGAGGGCACGCTGACACCCCCGGCCGGTGACGGCGGACACGACCCCAACGCCAACATCTACGGTGTCGTCGGCGCCTCGTACACCGACGGTGGCGCCAACGGTCAGGAGGCGCTGACCGGTACGGCACGCGCCGTGGTCCAGCCGCTGCACCGCCAGGCGGAGCACTTCGGCAAGCAGTCCGGCATCAAGACGTACGACAAGGCCGGCGCCAACGGCGGCAAGACCGTCGGTGACATCGACGACGGCGACTGGATCTCCTTCAGCCCGTACAAGTTCTCGGGCCAGAAGAAGATGACCGTACGGGCATCCTCCGGCGGCGCGGGCGGCTACATCGAGCTGCGCACCGGCTCGCCGACCGGACCGCTGCACGGCTCCGCGTACATCCCGCCGACCGGCAGCTGGGACACCTTCCAGAACGTGGACGTCCCGCTGCGGGCCCTGCCCGGCAAGTCCACCGAGATCTACCTGGTCTTCAAGGGCGGCGAAGGCGCGCTGTACGACGTGGACGACTTCGAGTTCTCCTCCGAGCCGTTCAAGGCCGGCAAGAAGGTCCTGGTCTTCTCCAAGACCGCCGGCTTCCGCCACGACTCCATCCCGGCCGGCATCACGGCCCTGAAGGAGCTCGGCACGCCGGCCGGTATCAAGGTCGACGCGACCGAGGAGGCCAAGCAGTTCACGACCACCAACCTCGCCAAGTACGACGCGGTGGTCTTCCTCTCCACCACCGGTGACGTGCTCGACGCCGATCAGCAGAAGGCGTTCGAGGGGTACGTGGCCAACGGCGGCGGCTACATGGGCATCCACGCGGCCGCCGACACCGAGTACGACTGGGAGTTCTACGGCGGCCTCGCCGGCGCCTACTTCGAGTCGCACCCGGCGATCCAGAAGGCCACGGTCCGCGTCGAGGACCACGACCACCCGTCCACCACGCACCTGGACGACGCCTGGGAGCGCACCGACGAGTGGTACAACTACCGCACCAACCCGCGGGGCAAGGCCAAGATCCTTGCGACCCTCGACGAGACCACGTACTCCGGCGGCACCATGAAGGGTGATCACCCGATCGCCTGGTGCCAGAGTTACGGCGGCGGCCGCTCCTTCTACACCGGCGGCGGTCACACCAAGGAGTCGTACGCCGAGGAAGCCTTCCGCACCCACCTGCTCGGCGGCCTGCAGTACGCCTCCGGCCAGGTGAAGGCGGACTGCAAGCCCGACAAGGGCTATCGCGATATCTTCAACGGCCAGACCCTCGAGGGCTGGAAGCAGGCCGGCCCCGGCAAGTTCAACGTCAAGGACGGGGTCATGGAGACCGAGGGCGGCATGGGGCTGCTCTGGTACCAGGCCAAGGAGCTGAAGTCGTACTCGCTCAAGCTCGACTGGAAGATGCAGGGCGACGACAACTCCGGGATCTTCGTGGGCTTCCCGGCCTCCGACGACCCCTGGTCCGCGGTGAACAAGGGCTACGAGATCCAGATCGACGCCTCGGACGCGCCCGACCGCACCACCGGTGCCGTCTACTCGTTCAAGTCGGCGAACATCAAGGCCCGTGACCAGGTGCTTCGGCCGCCCGGTCAGTGGAACTCGTACGAGATCAGGGTCCAGGGGGAGCGCCTGCAGGTGTTCCTCAACGGAGTCAAGATCAACGACTTCACCAACAAGGACCCCGAGCGGAGCCTGACCGACGGCTACATCGGCCTGCAGAACCACGGCTCGGCCGACCAGGTCTCCTTCCGCGACATCCAGCTCAAGGAACTGCCCGCTCCGGGCGCCTGAGAACGGCGTCGGGCGGAGGACGCCGGACCTCTTCCCGATGTCTCGGGCCCTGCCGCCGCCCTCTCCCAGGGGAGCCTCGCTCCCCGCGGGGGAGCGGTGACGGCAGAGCCCGGCCGGACCGGCCGCCCCCGAATTGATCACGGGGGCGGCCGGGATCCGGTCCCTTGTATCCGGCACCTTCCGGCACTGGTCCGTGCACGACAGGAGGCTCCCTGTGTCCACGTCCGCATCCCCCCAACAGCCGTCCACCGCACCCGCCTTGGGGGTGTGGCTCATCGGGGCCCGGGGCTCCGTCGCCACCACCGTCGTCGCGGGGGCCGCCGCCGTCGCCGCCGGACTGCACCCGGCGACCGGCATGGTCACCGAGACGCCCCCCTTCGTCGACTGCGGCCTCGCACCGCTCGGCTCCCTGGTCTTCGGCGGGCACGACACCGCCAGCTGCCCGCTGCCCAAGCGCGCCGAGCACCTGGCCGCGGGCGGCGTGCTGCCGCACGGTCTGCCCGTCGCCGTCGGCGCCGAACTGGCCGCCGCGGACGCGGAGATACGCCCCGGCGGACCGCAACCGGGCGACACCCGCACCGACGACGAACTGATCGACACCTTCGCCGCCGACCTCACCGACTTCATACGCCGCCGGGGCGTGGACCGCACCGTCGTGGTGAATGTCTCCTCGACCGAACCACTTCCCGGCCCCGATTCCACACGCCTGCCCGTCAGCTCCCTGTACGCGGCCGCGGCGCTGCGCGCCGGCTGTCCGTATGTCAACTTCACTCCCTCCACCGGGATGCACCACCCCTCCTTGTCGCGTACGGCCGCCGAATCCGGGCTGACCTGGGCAGGCCGGGACGGCAAGACCGGCCAGACCCTGCTGCGCTCCGTCCTCGCGCCGATGTTCCTGCAGCGCGCGCTCGACGTCCGGGCCTGGTCCGGCGCGAACCTGCTCGGCGGCGGCGACGGAGCGGCTCTCGCCGACCCGGCGGCCGCGGCCGCCAAGAACGCCGGCAAGGAGCGGGTGCTCGCCGATGTCCTCGGCAGCGCGCCGCAGGGCGAGGTCCACATCGACGACGTCCCCGCGCTCGGCGACTGGAAGACCGCCTGGGACCACATCGCCTTCGACGGTTTCCTCGGCTCGCGGATGGTCCTGCAGACGATCTGGCAGGGCTGCGACTCGGCCCTCGCCGCGCCGCTCGTCCTCGACCTCGCCCGCCTGACCGCCCGCGCCGCCGCGGCTGGACTGACCGGGCCGCGCCCGGAACTCGGCTTCTACTTCAAGGACCCGGACGGCGGCTCCTCCTCATTGGGCGAACAGTTCACAGAACTCCTCTCGTTCGCCGACCGGCTGCGGACCACCCGATGAGGGCTTCACGCCTCCTGTCACTGGCCGGTGGGCTGGTGGTCGTGGGGGTTGCGGGTGCTGTTGGGGTTGTGTGGTCGGGAAGTGGCGGGGGCGGACGGGGGCGTGCTGAGGTCCGCCCGAACGACAGCTCCGGAATCGTGACCCGTGCTGAGGCCGGGGCTGGTGGGAGTGGGTCCGGTCGGAGCGAGCGCGCTGGGCGTGAAAACGGCAGGTCCGAGTCCGTGGAGAACGTTGTCAGCGGGCCAGGCACCGGTGTGGATACGGGTGCCGCGCCAGTCCAGCCCAAGCGGCGCGCGAAGCCTGCCGACTGGGCCGAACTCCTCCGTGTCTCCGCCCTGTTCACCGTGCCCGGTGACGCCCTCGCCGGCGCTGCGGCGAGCGGCGCGCGGCCGCGCGCCCGCACGCTGCTCGCGATCGGTTCCTCCCTCTGTCTGTACGAGGCCGGAATGGCCCTCAACGACTGGGCCGACCGCGAGGTCGACGCCATCGAACGCCCCCACCGACCACTCCCGTCCGGCCGGATCACTCCCTTCGCGGCCTGCGCCGCAGCAGCCGCTCTGACGGCCGCGGGACTGGGTCTCGCGGCCCTTGCCGGACGCCGCGCGCTGGGCGTCGCGAGCGCGCTGGCGGCCACGGTGTGGGCGTACGACCTGGGTCTCAAGAACACCCCCGCGGGCCCCTTGGCAATGGCGGGCGCCCGCTCCCTCGACCTACTGCTCGGCGCGGTCGCCACCACCGGACGCGTCCGGCCCGCACTGCCCTCCTCGGCCCTCCTCGGTGCCCACACCTTCTCCGTCACCACGGTCTCCCGCCGCGAGGCAGAGGGCGGCTCAACCCTCGCCCCGTTGGCGGGACTTGCGGTGACAGCCGTGCTGTCCCGCGCCGTCGCGCATGGACGGTTCGGTGCGCCGTCCTTGGGGCCGACCGCGGACTCGGACCACGCCGCCTCTCCGGACGGACCGCCGAGCGGCCCCGCCTCTCCGGCCGGCCCACCCGACCGTCCCGCACTCCAGGCAGGCCGAGGTCCCGCACTCCCGGCAGGCCGAGGCGCCGCAGCGGCCCTCGGCCTGCCCGGGCCCAGCCCGGCGGAGAGCCTGCGGTCGGTGCTGGCCGCGGTATACGCCCTCACGGCGGCCCAACCCCTGTTCCACGCCCTCCTCAACCCCTCTCCCCAGCTCACCCAACGCGCCGTCGGCGGCGGGATCCGGGCGATGATCCCGCTCCAGGCCGCCCTCGCGGCCCGGTCCGGGCACCCGGGCACCGCACTCGTCACCGCTTCGCTCGCACCCGTCGCCCGTCGGTTCGCACGGAAGGTGAGCGTCACATGAGCCTTCGCTTCGGCTACGGCACCAACGGCCTGACCGACCTCCGCCTCGACGACGCCCTCGGCCTGCTCGCCGACCTCGGCTACGCGGGCGTCGGTCTGACCCTCGACCACATGCACCTCGACCCGATGGCACCTGACCTCGCGGCCCGTACCCGTCGCGTCGCACGGCGGCTCGATCAGCTGGGCCTGACCGCGACGATCGAGACCGGCGCCCGCTACGTACTCGATCCGCGGCACAAGCACGGACCGTCCCTGCTCGATCCCGACCCCGATCGACGCGCCGCCCGCGTCCGCCTCCTGATCCGTGCGGTGCGCGTGGCCGCCGACCTCGGCGCCCATGCCGTGCACTGCTTCAGCGGCATCAAGCCCGAGGGCACCCCCGACGACACCGCGTGGAAACGGCTCGCCGAGGCGCTCGCGCCGGTCGTCGAGGCCGCCGAAGGCGCCGGAACACCGCTGGCCATCGAGCCCGAGCCAGGCCACCTTCTCTCCTGCATCGCCGACTTCCACCGGCTCCGCACCGACCTCGGCGCCCCGGAAGCGCTCGGTCTCACCCTCGACATCGGCCACTGCCAATGCCTCGAACCCGCACCGCCCGCCGACTGCGTACGCGACGCCGCACCCTGGTTGCGGCACGTGCAGATCGAGGACATGCGTCGCGGCGTCCATGAACACCTCCCCTTCGGTCAGGGCGAGATCGACTTCCCGCCCGTCCTGGAGGCACTGGCCGCCACCGGCTACCAGGGCCTCACCGTCGTCGAACTTCCCCGCCACTCGCACGCGGGCCCTCAACTGGCCGAGGAATCAATCAAGTTCCTCCGCGAAGCCGAGAGCGCCGCCCGCGCCACCACGACCCCCTCACCTCTCGCCCTCAAGAACACCCACCTCGCCGAAGGAGGCAGGCCATGACCACCGCCCCATCCCTCGCGACACTCCGCGCCGGCCTCGAACCCGCTCTCGACGAGACCGCCCGCTCCTGGCTGGACCAGGCCCTCACCGACGCCGCCGCCCACCACGGCAGCCCGGACGAAGGCCCGGTCCCCGCCTGGGAGCTGCGCTTCGCCCAGGCGGGCCGCCGCTGCGGCAACCAGCACGCCGACGCCGCCCGCCTGCTGCTCCTGCACGCGGCCCGAGCCGACGTCGCCACACTGACGCGGCTCTACGAGCAGGGCACCGCGGCGGAACGCCGAGCAGTCCTGTACTCCCTCACCCACCTCGTCCCCGGCCCGGAGGCCCTCGCGCTCACCCACGACGCGCTGCGCACCAACGACACCTCCCTCGTGGCAGCCGCCGTCGGCCCGTACGGCGCCGAGCACCTCGACGCCCACGACTGGCGGCACGCCGTCCTCAAGTGCCTGTTCACCAGCGTGCGCGTGGACACCGTCGCCGACCTGGCCGACCGCGCGCGCGGCGACGGCGAACTCGCCCGAATGCTCGGCGATTACGCCCGCGAGCGCACCGCCGCAGGCCGCCCCGTCCCCGGCGATCTGCACCGCGTCCTCGCCCTGACCGAGCGCGCCGCCGAACAGCCCGCCGCCGAAGAGCCGGCCGAAGCCGCGTCCGCCGCGTCCCCCCAGGAGAACTGATGCGTATCTTCGACCCCCACATCCACATGACCTCGCGCACCACCGACGACTACGAGGCCATGTACGCGGCGGGAGTCCGCGCCGTGGTCGAGCCCGCCTTCTGGCTGGGCCAGCCCCGAACCTCCCCGTCCTCCTTCTACGACTACTTCGACTCGCTCCTCGGCTGGGAGCCGTTCCGCGCCGCGCAGTACGGGATCGCGCACCACTGCACCATCGCCCTCAACCCCAAGGAGGCGAACGACCCCCGCTGCACCCCCGTCCTCGACCAGCTGCCCCGCTATCTGGTGAAGGACAACGTCGTCGCCGTCGGCGAGATCGGCTACGACTCGATGACGCCCGCCGAGGACAAGGCGCTGTCCGCGCAGCTCCAGATGGCCGCCGACGCCGAGCTGCCCGCCCTCGTCCACACCCCGCACCGCGACAAACTCGCCGGGCTCCACCGCACCATCGACGTCGTCCGTGAGTCCGCCCTGCCGCTCGACCGGGTGCTTCTCGACCACCTCAACGAGACCACCGTCAAGGACGCCAAGGACGCCGGCTGCTGGCTCGGCTTCTCCGTCTATCCCGACACCAAGATGGACGAGGACCGCATGGTCGCGATCCTTCAGCGGTACGGACCCGAGAAGGTACTGGTCAATTCCGCCGCGGACTGGGGCAGGAGCGACCCGCTGAAGACCCGCAAGGTCGGTGACGCCCTGCTCGCCGCGGGCTTCACCGAGGACGACGTCGACCAGGTCCTGTGGCGCAACCCCGTCGCCTTCTACGGTCTCAGCGGCCGCCTCGACCTCGACGTCACGGATACCGACGCCACACACGAGGGGAACTCGATCCTGCGCGGCGGTGAGTGACCCATGCGCTTCCGGCACCCCGACGGCTCCACCATCCACCTCTCGTACTGCACCAATGTGCATCCCGCCGAGACACTCGACGGCGTCCTGGCCCAGCTCCGTGACCACTGCGAACCCGTCCGCAAGCGCCTCGGCCGCGACCGGCTCGGCATCGGCCTGTGGCTCGCCCGCGACGCCGCACGTGCCCTGATCGCCGACCCCGCCGCACTGCGGGGACTGCGCGCCGAGCTCGACCGGCGCGGACTCGAAGTGGTCACGCTCAACGGCTTCCCCTATGAGGGCTTCGGCGCCGAAGAGGTCAAGTACCGCGTGTACAAGCCGGACTGGGCCGACCCGGAACGGCTCACCCACACCACCGACCTCGCCCGGCTTCTCACCTCCTTGCTCCCGGACGATGTCACCGAGGGCAGCATCTCCACCCTGCCGCTCGCCTGGCGCACGGCGCACAACGCGGTGGACGCGGCGGCGAGTCTGGATGCGCTCACCACGCTCGCCCAGCGCCTGGACGCCCTCGAGGAACTCACCGGACGGTCCATCCGGATCGGCCTGGAACCCGAGCCCGGCTGCACCGTCGAAACCACCGCCGACGCCATCGGCCCGCTGACCGCCATCGGCCATGAACGCATCGGCATCTGTGTCGACACCTGTCATCTCGCCACCTCCTTCGAAGATCCGGGGTCCGCGCTCGAAGCCCTGGCCGCCGCGCGCATCCCCATTCACAAGGTCCAGCTGTCTGCCGCACTCCACGCCGAACAGCCCCAACTACCCGAGGTCCGCGCCGCCTTGGCGGCCTTCGACGAACCCCGCTTCCTGCACCAGACCCGCACCCGTACCGCCGAGCGGCTGCACGGCACCGACGACCTCGGCGAGGCGGTCGAAGGCCAGGCGCTGCCGGAGACAGCACCCTGGCGCTCCCACTTCCACGTCCCGCTGCACGCGGCACCCGCTCCGCCGCTCACGTCGACCCTCGACGTCCTCCAGGACGTCCTGACCCGCTTGGTCGGCGGCCCGGCCCCGCGTACCCGGCACCTGGAGGTCGAGACGTACACCTGGCAGGCCCTGCCCGACGAACTGCGCCCGCGAGCCCGCACCCAGCTCGCCGACGGCATCGCCGCCGAACTCACCCTCGCCCGCGACCTCCTCGTCGACCTGGGCCTCAAGGAGCTGCCATGACCGCCACGCCGCCAGCCGCTGGCACCGCGAAGCCCGAGGACACAGCGCAGCCCGACAGCCCCACACCGCTCCTGGTCCTGGACGTCGTCGGCCTCACCCCCCGTCTGCTCGACCACATGCCGAACCTGAAGACCCTCGGCGCGAACGGCTCCCAGGCCACCCTCGGCACGGTGCTGCCCGCGGTCACCTGCGCCGCCCAGTCCACGTTCCTCACCGGCACCATGCCCGCCGAGCACGGCATCGTCGGCAACGGCTGGTACTTCCGTGAGCTCGGCGACGTCCTCCTATGGCGCCAGCACAACCGCCTGGTCTCAGGCGACAAGCTGTGGGACGCCGCCCGCCGGGCGCACCCCGGCTACACGGTCGCCAATATCTGCTGGTGGTACGCCATGGGCGCGGACACCGACATCATCGTCACCCCCCGTCCTGTCTATTACGCAGACGGCCGCAAAGAGCCCGACTGCTACACCCGTCCGCCGGCTCTGCACGACGAACTCACCGAGAAATTCGGTACGTTCCCCCTGTTCACGTTCTGGGGCCCCGGCGCGAACCTGACGTCCTCGCAGTGGATCATCGACGCGACCCGCCACATCATCCGCACGCGAAGGCCCGATCTGACGCTCTGCTACCTCCCTCATCTCGACTACGACTTGCAGCGCTTCGGCCCCGACGACCCCCGCTCCCTGCAGGCGGCCAGGGACATCGACGCCGCCCTCGCCCCGCTCCTGGCCGAAGCGAAGGCCGAAGGCCGCACCGTGGTGGCCCTGTCCGAGTACGGCATCACCCGAGTCAGCCGCCATGTGGACATCAACCGCGCCCTGCGCAAGGCAGGACTGCTCGAAGTGCACACCCAGGACGGCATGGAGTACCTCGACACCATGGCTTCCCGGGCTTTCGCCGTGGCCGACCACCAGCTCGCACATGTCTATGTGCGCAGCCCGGAGGACATGGACGCCACGAAGGAAGCCCTGGCGGGCCTGGAAGGAATCGAGGAACTCCTCGACGACGAGGGCAAGAAGAGCCACGGCCTGGACCACCCGCGCTCCGGCGAACTCGTCGCCATCGCGGAACCGGATGCCTGGTTCACGTACTACTACTGGCTCGATGACGAGCGCGCCCCCGACTTCGCGCAGCTCGTCGAGATCCACCGCAAACCCGGCTACGACCCGGTCGAACTCTTCATGGACCCCCTCGACCCCTATGTGAAGGTCAAGGCGGCCAAGGCCCTGGCACGCAAGAAACTCGGCATGCGCTATCGCATGGCGGTCGTGCCCCTGGACCCGTCACCTATTCGCGGGAGCCACGGCAGGCTCCCCGACGATCCGCAAGACGGTCCGCTCATCCTGTGCTCCACCCCCCGCGCTGTCGATGGCCCCTTGCAGGCCACCGATGTGAAGTCGCTGTTGCTCACCCTCGCGGGACTCGATTGAAGCCCGCGAAAGCCAGTCATCGATTCCAACGCGCTTGCAAACGAAGGAGTTCCCGCATGGCCCGCACATCTCGTACTCCGCAGGATCCGGAACTCGCCCAGCGGCTCAGCAGACGCAATGTCCTCGGTGTGGCCGCCGGTACCACCGCGGCAGCGCTGATCGGCGCCGCGGCCGCGAACCCGGCCGCGGCGGCCGACGCGAAGACCGCGCCCGGCCACCAGCACGGCCGAGGACGCAAGGTCCTGCCCGAGGGCCGCCTCGGCATCCAGCTTTACAGCCTGCGCGACAAGGTCTCCACGCTCGGCTTCGCACCCGTCTTCGCCGAGCTGCAGAAGTACGGCTACGACGAGGTCGAGTACGCCGGCTACACCCAGGGCTCGGCAGGCGCCATCACCCTGGCCCAGCTCAAGCAGCTCACCCGTGACCACGGCCTCAACGCCATAGGCAGCCACGTCGGTTACTACTCCAACGACCCGAACGCCTACACCTTCGCGACCAACCTCAACAAGGTCCTGGACGACGCGCAGGCGCTCGGCCTCAAGCACATCGGCACCGCCTCGGGCCCGTTCCGCTACGGCGACACGGTCGACGCGTGGAAGCGCGCGGCCGAGGAGTTCAACACGTACGGCGCCGCGGCGAAGAAGCGCGGCATGAAGTTCTACCAGCACAATCACTCCGAGGAGTTCATGTTCGCCTCGGACAAGCCGAACGTCCGCCTCTATGACGTGCTCCTCGCCGAGACCGACCCCGACCTCGTCTTCCTGGAGATGGACATCTTCTGGGCGTACGCGGGCCAGTTCCGCTTCTCGAAGCAGGTCGACGGCACCCCGCGGCCCTTCGACCCGCTGCGCTACGTCCTCAAGCAGCCCCACCGCTACCCGCTGTTCCACGTGAAGGACGGCATCAAGGACCCGGCCAACACGTACGGCTACCGCATGTCGGACGTCGGCGACGGCGACATCGATTACAAGACCTTCCTCTCGGAGGTGACCCGCAGGTCGCACAACGGCCGCCGCTACCACCACTGGCAGGTCGAGCACGACAACCCGGTCGAGTCCTTCGCGTTCGCCCGCAAGTCCAGCGCGCACCTGCACTCGCTGCGGGAGCGCTGCGGCGACTGACGGACCGCAACTCCGAAGCCCCTGGCCGCTGTTGGCCAGGGGCTTCCCCGTGCACCACCTGGAAATAGTAGACAGTATGCAATCTCAATGGGAGACTGGAGCAAGAACGCGGAGGGCCCGCCCTTGGGGAGCGGGCGGGCCCTGACGTGCGGCAATGCGCAGCAGTGTGCAGAGTGAACTTCCGGGTGTTACTCGGCCTCCCGGCTGATCGGCTGCGGATTCGCCTTGACCAGACGCCCCCTGTAGTCGCGTCCGGGTGCCTTGAGGAACAGGGCGATGAAGAACGCGGCGAACGAAAGGGTGCCGGCCAGGGTGAAGGCGCCGTTGAGGCCCCAGGCGGTCACCGCGACGGAACCCATGCCGGCGCCGAGACCGGACACGAGCTTCGAGCTGTAGACCATGCCGTAGTTGGAGGCGTTGTTGTTCTCACCGAAGTAGTCGGCGGTCATCGCAGCGAACATCGGGAAGATGGCGCCGCCGCCGAAGCCGGAAATGGCCGAGAAGACAAGGAACATGGGCAGGTTGGCGGCATCGGCCGACCAGATGATGCCGAACTGCGAAGCGCCGAGGACGATACAGACGAAGAGCAGGCACTGCTTTCGTCCGTACCGGTCGGACAGCCAGCCGATGACGCCACGGCCGGTGCCGTTGACGATGGCCTTCAGCGACATGGCCGTGGCCACGATGCCCGCGGCGAATCCGGCGGACTTACCGATGTCGACCTGGAACGAGATACCGAAGATGTTGACGCCGGAGGTGAAGGCGAGACAGACCCACATGACCGCGACACGGCCGGTCTTCCAGGCCTCACCGGGCGTCATCTGCTTGACCGCGGGCGGGTTCTTCTGCAGCGAACGGGCCGCACGCGGGTCGTCCGGCGGATTGAGCGGGTCGACCTCGGAAGGCCACCAGTTCCGCGGCGGGTCCTGGAAGTAGAAACCGGCGTACGCGACGATCCCGGCGAGGAACACACCCGCCGACACCAGCACCCACTGGTAGTTGCTCGCGTCCATGTAGCCGTGGAAGAGGAATACGAAGGGCACGGACCCGTAGGCGAAACCGCCGTTGACGAAGCCGGTCTTGCCGCCCTTGCGCTCCGGATACCACTTGCCGACCATGTTGACGCAGGTGGCGTACACCATGCCCGCGCCCATGCCGCTGAACATGCCGAACCCGATGACGGCGATCATGACGTGCGGCGCGTAGGCCAGCGACAGATAGCCGATGAACGTGCCGGCCGCGCCGAGCATCATCGCCCAGCGCGCCGGCAGCTTGCCGGACTCACGGAGCTTGCCCGCCGGGAAGGCGACCGCGGCCTGACAGAACACCCAGACCGTCAGCATCCAGTAGATGCTGGTGCTGGACCAGGCGTGTGCCTCGTGCAGCGTGTCCTCAGCGGAGGCGAACGCATACTCCGCGGAGGAAATTCCCATCATGCCGATCCACGGAAGGATGACCATCCACTTCCGCTTGCGGCCCATGATGTCGATATCGGACTCGCCGACGCGATAGACGCGTCCGTTCTTGTCGGTCAGTTCCCGGTAGGGAGCGACCTTTGGCATATCGGTGGTTGTCACAGCGTGTTGCACCCCTTGCGTCGAGAGAATCCGGACAGCGCCCCCTGCCTGATCTCTTTCGGTTGTGCTGTGGTGCTGTGGTGCCGAAGCGACAGGGCGCGGTGGCGCCCGTCGTCTCGCGGTGCTGGTTGTGCCATCTCTGCGCGATGTTGCGGATGTTGCCAGTGCTACCGGCGGTACGCCCAGGTGCCGGACCCGCCCTGACAGCAGGGCCGGCACCTGGCGCCGAGTTCCTCCGGAGGCTTTCTCCGGAAGTCCTTATCGGAGGTCGTGATTACTGCAGCAGGCCCGCCGCCCGCGCCCAGCGGTACTTCGCGCCGAGCACGGCCACCGGCTGCTCGGTCGTGTACGGGTATGCCACCACCCCTCGCTCGTAGAGGTACTGGCACGCCTCCTCGACCTCGACGTCGCCCGCGAGCGACGCCACGACCGGCTTCTCGATGCCGCGCTCCTTGTATTCGGCGACCACGCGCGCCACAAGCTCCGCGAACACCATCGGAGGCGTGACGATCGTGTGCCAGTAGCCGAGCACCAGGGAGTGGATGCGCGGGTCCTCGAGTCCGAGACGGATCGTCGCCTCGTACGTCGAGGGGGGTTCGCCGCCGGTGATGTCCACGGGATTGCCCGCGGCACCGAACGGCGGGATGAACTCCCGGAAGGCCGCGTCGAGATCGTCCGGAATCTCCATCAGGGTCAGTCCGTTGTCGCTCACCGCGTCGGACAGCAGCACACCGCTGCCGCCCGCGCCGGTGATGATCACGACGTTGTCGCCCTTGGGCGTCGGCAGGACCGGCAGCGCCCGGGCGTACTCGAGCATGTCGTTGAGCCCGGGGGCCCGGATGACGCCGGCCTGCTTGAGGATGTCGTCGTACACCGCGTCGTCGCCCGCGAGCGCCCCGGTGTGCGAACCGGCAGCCTTCGCGCCGGCCGCCGTACGCCCCGCCTTGAGGACGACGACCGGCTTCTTCGGCACGGTCGCCTGCGCGGCCGCGACGAACGCCCGCCCGTCCTTGAGGTCCTCCAGGTGCATCGCGATGCACTCGGTGTTCGGGTCCTCGCCGAACCAGGTGAGCAGATCGTCCTCGTCCAGGTCCGACTTGTTGCCCAGCCCGACGATCGCCGACACACCGGTCTTCGTCGTCCGCGCGAAGCCCAGGATCGCCATCCCGATACCGCCGGACTGGCTGGTGAGGGCCACACCGCCCTTCACGTCGTACGGCGTGCAGAACGTGGCGCACAGGTCCTGCCACGTCGAGTAGTAGCCGTAGATGTTGGGCCCGAGGAGCCGTACGCCGTGGCGCTCGGCGATCGTGACGATCTCGTCCTGCAGTTCGTGTTCACCGGTCTCGGCGAAGCCGGAGGGGATCAGGACCGCGTTCGGTATGCCCTTGCGTCCCACCTCCTCGAGCGCCGAGGCCACGAACTTGGCGGGGATGGCGAAGACCGCCACATCCACCTCGCCCGGTACATCGGTCACCGTCTTGTACGCCTTGCGGCCGCAGATGTCGTCGGCCTTCGGGTTCACCGGGTGGATGTCGCCGGCGAACCCGCCGTCGATCAGGTTGCGCATGACCGAATTGCCGATCTTGCCCTGCTCGTTGGAGGCACCGATCACCGCGACCGAACGTGGCTGCATCAGGCGCTTCATCGAGCGCAGGATCTCGTCCCGGCCGTACTGACGGCGCTGCTTGGGCTTCTCGTCCGTGAGGATCACACGGATGTCCGCGGCCATCGCACCCTCGGGTGTGGCGATCACCGGGTTGAGGTCGACCTCGACGATCTCCGGGAAGTCCGTGACGAGTTCGGAGACCCGCCGGATCTGCTCGGCGAGCGCCCAGCGGTCGACGGGCTGCGCGCCGCGCACTCCGCGCAGGATCTCCGCGGCCTTGATCGAGTCGAGCATGGTCTGCGCCTCGTCGGCGTCGACCGGAGCGAGCCGGAAGGTGATGTCCTTGAGGACCTCGACCAGCACACCGCCGAGCCCGAACGCCACGACCTTGCCGAACGTCGGGTCGGTGACGGCACCGACGATGACTTCCTGGCCCGGCGGCAGCATCTGCTGGACCTGGATGCCGTCGATCTTCGCCGCGGAGTTGTAGGCCTTGGCGTTGTCGATGATCTTGTGGAAGGCGGCCCGCACGTCTGCGGCCCCTTCGATGCCCACGATCACACCGCCGGCGTCGGTCTTGTGCAGGATGTCGGGGGAGACGATCTTCAGGACCACCGGTCCGTCGAAACGCGCCGCCGCGGCGACCGCCTCGTCGACATCACGGGCCAGCTCCTCGCCGGGTACAGCGATGCCGTACGCATCGGCGATCACCTTGCCCTCCGGCGCGGTGAGAGTGCTGCGCCCCTCGGCGCGTACGGCATCGAGCAGCGCCCGCACCGTCAGCGCACGGTCTTCGGCCATCACTTCAGATCACTCCAGTCGACTTGAGCAGACGGACTTCCTCGTCGCCGAGCCCGAGCTCGCCGACGTAGACCTCTTCGTTGTGCTCACCGAGCAGCGGCGAACTCTTCATGTCCACGGGGGAGTCGGACAGCTTCAGCGGAGAGCCGACCGTGGTGAACTCGCCTCGCTCGGGGTGCGGAACCTTGACGACCATCTCGTTGGCGATCAGTGAGTCGTCCTCAATGATCTCCTTGGTGGAGAGAATCGGACCGCACGGGATGTTGTGTGCATTGAGTTTTTCGAGCACCTCCCACTTGGGCAGCGTCGAACTCCACTCCTCGATGAGCTGGAACATCTTGTTGAGCTTGGGCAGGCGCGCCTCGGGCGTCGCCCAGTCCGGGTCCTCGGCCAGCTCGGGCCGGCCGATCAGCTCCGAGATCGGCTTCCAGCCGACGGGCTGCACGATCACGTACACCCAGTCGTTCGGGCCGCCCGGCGCGCACTTGACCGCCCAGCCCGGCTGGCCGCCGCCGGACGCATTTCCCGAGCGGGGAACTTCGTCCGCGAAGTCCTCGTTGGGATATTCAGCGAGCGGGCCATGGGCCAGGCGCTGCTGATCGCGCAGCTTCACCCGGCAGAGGTTGAGCACGGCGTGCTGCATGGCCACATTGACCCGCTGCCCCCGACCGGTGCTCTCCCGCTGGAGCAGCGCCGCCAGAATCCCGGCGACGGCATGAATGCCGGTCCCCGAGTCGCCGATCTGCGCCCCCGTCGCCAGCGGGGGGCCGTCCTCGAAGCCCGTGGTGGACATCGAGCCGCCCATGGCCTGAGCCACGACCTCGTATGCCTTGAAGTTGGTGTACGGGCCCTCGCCGAATCCCTTGATGGAGGCATAGACGATACGAGGATTGATCTCCTGGATCTTCTCCCAGGTGAAGCCCATCCGGTCCACCGCACCTGGACCGAAGTTCTCCACCATCACATCCGAGCGGCGGATCAGCTCGGTGAGGATCTCCTTGCCGCGCTCCGTCTTGGTGTTGAGGGTGATGCTCCGCTTGTTGCAGTTGAGCATCGTGAAGTAGAGGGAGTCGACATCGGGCAGATCGCGTAGCTGCTTACGGGTGATATCTCCGGTCGGGGCCTCCAACTTGACCACGTCCGCACCGAGCCAGGCGAGCAGCTGCGTCGCCGATGGCCCGGACTGGACGTGTGTCATGTCGAGGACGCGGACGCCGTCCAGTGCCTTCGTCTGTGTCGTCATGGCACAGCGCTCCTCTACTGGTTCCTGAGTTCGTCGGTCTGGTGGGGCTTGTCGCTCGGTTCGCTCTCGTACGTCGGCTGGTTCACGGATCCGGGGAGGTACGCGTCCGGGTCGATCCGTACGCCGACCAGTGCGGGGCCGCCCGTGGCGCGGGCGCGGTCCAGTGCGGGGCGGAGTGCGGCGGGATCCCGGACGTCCTCGCCGTGACCGCCCAGCGCGCGGGCGTGGTGGACGAAGGGGGCGCTGCCCGTGTGGGCGACGACCCCGATGACGGGGAGGTGGTGGCGGACCAGGGCCGGGAGGCCGCGGGTCGCCGTGGTGGACGGAGCGTCGCGCAGCAGCACGACGCATTCCCGGTCCGTGCCGCCGTGCTGTGCGGCGAGCGCGAACGGGATGCCGACACCTGAGGTGCCGAGCGGGCCCGGGTCCATCCAGTGCCCGGGAGTCTTGGGCTGCACCAGCCGGCCGGCCAGTTCGGCCGACCAGGGGTCGTCGGCGATGAACACCGACTCCTCGGTGAGGAACTGATCGATCTCGGCGAGCAGACGAAAGGGGTGTACAGGGGAAGCATCCGAGGCCAGATGCCTCAACCACAGGGATTCCGCGGTCCGTTCGGCGGTCCGCAGCTCGTCTCGCCATGCCTCGCGCCGTGCCGCCGCCCGGTCCGCGCGCGGGTCGCCGGCGCGGCGCGCGGCGGATTGCGCGAGGGCGCGCAAGGCGCTGCCCGCCGTACCCGGGTCGACCTGGACGACCGTCGCGTGCGGAGCCAGTCGCCTGCCGTACCCGGCGCGGAAGTCCCGTACACGGAAGTCGTTCATTCCGAGAGGAGCACCGACGACGAGAATCACATCGGCGCCTGCGAAGGCGTACGCCCGCGAGTGCTGGAAGAGGTACGGGTCGCCAGGTGGCAGCGTGCCGCGGCCGGCTCCGTCCGCGTAGGCGGGAAGTCCCACCGTGCGGATGAGGTCGATGGCCGCGTCGGTGGCCCGGGCGGTCCAGACCTGAGGGCTCAGGACGATGACCGGCTGTTCGGCGTGGGCGAGCAGATGCGCGAGGCTCTCGACCGCCACCGGGTCGACGTCGTGGGCCGTGCCCTGGTCGTCCGCCGGGGGAGTGGGGGTGAAGTGCGCCCGGCCGAAGGCGTAGGCGAGCTGCGCGTCCCGGTCCACGTCCCGGTCCATGTCCCGATCCGCGTCTCGGCCCTCGAAGGTCGCGCCCTCACCCTGGCCGTCGAGGGCCTGGGCGAGCCGCCGCCCGTCGGTGCCGAGCGTTGCTGTCACGCCGTAGGGCATGGCGAACTCCCTTCTCTCCCCAAGGAGATGGCGCCACACCGGCCCGTAGGAAAAGCGGCCGTGAGCAGCGCATCAGTGCTGTCGCGGTAGATTGCATACAGTCGACGAATACTGTATGAAGCTTGTTATCCCGCATCCGGTGGGTGGTGTCCAGGGGGCGTGCGGCACTTTCGAGTCAGGAGCCGAAATTGGACCTGTACGAGCACCAAGCCAGGGAACTCTTCGCGGACTACGGCGTGTTGGTGCCGAACGCGGAAGTAGCAGACACTGCCAAGGAGGCCCGCGCGTGCGCGGAACGCCTCGGCGGCAAGGTCGTCGTCAAGGCGCAGGTGAAGACCGGCGGCCGCGGCAAGGCGGGCGGCGTCAAGGTCGCCGCCGACGCTGCGGCGGCCGAGATCACCGCACGTCAGATCCTCGGTATGGACATCAAGGGCCACACCGTCCACAAGGTGATGCTGGCTCAGCCCGTGGACATCGAGGACGAGTTCTACGTCAGCTATGTGCTGGACCGCGCGGCCGGCCAGTTCCTCGCCATCGCCTCCGCCGAGGGCGGCATGGACATCGAGGAGGTGGCCGCGACCCGGCCCGACGCGGTGGCGCGCATCCACATCGACCCGTCCGAGGGCGTCACGAAGGAGAAGGCCGCGGAGATCGCCGCCGCGGCGAAACTGCCGCCCGAGAGCGCCGACATCCTCGTCCGGTTGTGGACGGTCCTCACCAAGGAGGACGCCGTACTCGTCGAGGTCAACCCACTCGTCCGTACCAAGGACGGCCGGCTGATGGCCATCGACGGCAAGGTCACCCTCGACGACAATGCCCGCTTCCGGCAGGCCCGTTGGGGCGACACCGAATCCGCGCACGACGACCCGCTGGAGGCCAGGGCCGCGGCCAAGGGACTCAACTACGTCAAGCTCGAAGGCCAGGTCGGCGTCATCGGCAACGGCGCGGGACTGGTCATGTCCACCCTCGACGTCGTGGCCGGCTGCGGCGCGAAGCCGGCCAACTTCCTCGACATCGGCGGCGGCGCCTCGGCCCAGGTCATGGCCGACGGCCTCTCCGTCATCCTGTCCGACCCCGACGTGAAGTCCGTGTTCGTCAACGTCTTCGGCGGGATCACCGCCTGCGACGCCGTGGCCGACGGCATCGTCCAGGCGCTCGGCGAGGTCAACCTCACCAAGCCCCTCGTCGTACGCCTCGACGGCAACAACGCGGCGCAGGGCCGCGCCATCCTCGACGCCCACTCCCACCCGCTCGTCGAGCAGCAGCCCACGATGGACGGCGCCGCACAGCGCGCCGCCGATTTCGCCACCGCGCAGTAGCCACGACCCACAGGACTCAGGAGCAGACCATGGCCATCTTTCTGACCAAGGAGAGCAAGGTCCTCGTCCAGGGCATGACCGGCGCCGAGGGCATGAAGCACACCCGCCGCATGATTGCGGCCGGTACGAACGTGGTCGGCGGCGTCAACCCGCGCAAGGCGGGCCAGTCCGTCGACTTCGACGACCGCGTCGTCCCCGTCTTCGGCGGCGTACGCGAGGCGATGGAGGCGACTGGGGCCGACGTCACGATCGTGTTCGTGCCCCCGGCCTTCTGCAAGGCCGCCGTGATCGAGGCAGCCGACGCCGGAATCGGCCTCGCGGTCGTCATCACCGAGGGCATCCCGGTCCACGACTCCGTCGCCTTCGTCGCGTACGCGAAGGAGCGCGGCACCCGCATCGTCGGACCCAACTGTCCGGGCCTCATCACCCCCGGCCAGTCCAACGCGGGCATCATCCCGTCCGACATCACCAAGCCCGGCCGCATCGGCCTGGTCTCCAAGTCCGGCACGCTCACGTACCAGCTCATGTACGAGCTGCGGGACATCGGATTCTCCACCGGCGTGGGCATCGGCGGCGACCCCGTCATCGGCACCACGCACATCGACTGCCTCGAAGCCTTCGAGGCGGACCCGGACACCGAGCTCATCGTGCTCATCGGTGAGATCGGCGGCGACGCGGAGGAGCGTGCGGCCGCGTATATACGGGAGCACGTCACCAAGCCCGTCGTCGGTTACGTCGCCGGGTTCACCGCCCCCGAGGGCAAGACCATGGGCCACGCCGGCGCCATCGTCTCCGGCTCGTCCGGCACGGCCAAGGCCAAGCAGGAAGCCCTCGAAGCCGTCGGCGTACGGGTGGGATCCACCCCCTCCGAGACGGCTCGCCTCGTCCTCGAGGCGCTCGACACCGAGCGCTGACCGGCACGGGGTCACCTGGGCATGCCCCAAGTGGCCCCGGCCACAGCAGTGTTGCCGCACCACGCCCTACCGTCAGGTAGCGAGCGCCATATCCCCCCGCCCCGACTGTGCACCGTGAGCGGAGACCCTTCATGGCAACGTCCCTCAACACCACTCCCACCACCACCCTCACCCTCAAGCCCGGAACCTCGTGGAGCGACGCCTGGCAGCGCTGCCGGACCGTCGCCCCCGAGGCCTTCGAGGCCGACCGTGTCCGCAATCTGTGGAACGGCACCTGGCACGCCGACGGCCGCGCGCTGCCGGCCACCAGCCCCATCGACGGCAGCCCCATCGCGGGCCCGCCCCGCCTCGACTCCGAGGCTGCGCAGGCCGCGGTCCGCGCCTCGCTCGACCAGCACCGCGCCTGGCGGCATGTCCCGCTGGACGAGCGGCGCGCGAAGGTGGCCGCGACCCTCGACGCGCTCACCGAACACCGCGAGCTGCTCGCCCTGTTGCTGGTCTGGGAGATCGGCAAGCCCTGGCGCCTGGCCCAGGCCGACGTCGACCGTGCGATCGACGGCGTGCGCTGGTACGTGGACAACATCGAGCCGATGCTGGAGGACCGCGGACCGCTCGACGGCCCGGTGTCCAACATCGCCAGCTGGAACTACCCGATGTCGGTCCTGGTCCACGCGATGCTGGTGCAGGCACTCGCCGGCAACGCCGTGATCGCCAAGACCCCCACCGACGGCGGCGTCGCCTGCCTCACCCTGGCCTGCGCGCTCGCCCACCGCGAGGGCATCCCCGTCACCCTCGTCTCCGGCAGCGGCGGTGAGCTCTCCGAGGCCCTCGTCCGCTCCCCGGAGATCGGCTGCGTCTCCTTCGTCGGCGGCCGCGACACCGGAGCCGCCGTCGCCACCGCCGTCGCGGACCTCGGCAAGCGCCACAACCTCGAACAGGAGGGACTCAACACCTGGGGCATCTGGAACTTCACGGACTGGCCGTCCCTCTCCGCCGTCATCCCCAAGCTCTTCGACTACGGCAAGCAGCGCTGCACCGCGTACCCGCGCTTCGTCGTCCAGCGTGAACTCTTCGACGACTTCCTCGCGGCGTACCTCCCGGCTGTCCGGAACATCCGCATCGGCCACCCCCTCGCGGTCGCCGACCCGTCCGACGACCTCCCGTCCCTCGACTTCGGCCCGCTGATCAACGCGGCCAAGGCCAAGGAACTGGCCGACCAGGTCGCCGAGGCCATCGACCGCGGCGCCGTCCCCCTCTACCGGGGCTCCCTCGCCGACGGCCACTTCCTCCCCGGTCAGGACACCTCCGCGTACCTGACCCCGGTCACCCTCCTGAACCCGCCGCCCTCCTCCCCGCTCCACCACGCGGAACCGTTCGGCCCGGTCGACACGATCGTCCTGGTCGACACGGAGGCGGAACTGCTCGCCGCGATGAACGCCTCGAACGGCGCGCTCGTCGCCACCCTCTCCACCGACGACAAGGCGACCTACGACCGCCTCGCCCCGCAGATCCGCGCCTTCAAGGTCGGCCACGGCAAGCCTCGCTCCCGCGGTGACCGCGAAGAACTCTTCGGTGGCTTCGGCGCCTCCTGGCGCGGCGCTTTCGTCGGCGGAGAGCTCCTGGTCCGCTCGGTCACCCAGGGCCCGGCAGGCGAACGCATCCCGGGCAACTTCCCCGACTACCACCTGATGCCCTGACCCCCACACCTCCCGTTTCTCACCCTGGGTGACCGACCGGCTGCGCAGGGCTGCGCATGGCCCCGCCGCCCTGCGCAGCCCTCACCGGCACCCGTATATGCAGGTGAAAGGCGCTCCGAAACCTTGGTATTGTTGTCCATGTCGCCGCGGGGAACACCCCGCGACCGGCAGACACCTTGTCCGGGTGGCGGAATGGCAGACGCGCTAGCTTGAGGTGCTAGTGCCCTTTATCGGGCGTGGGGGTTCAAGTCCCCCCTCGGACACAGATGGGACGTTCGCGAGATCATCCCGAAGCGTTCACGAAGTGCCGGTGAGTCATGAGACTCACCGGCACTTCGTCGTTTCTGAGGCCTCGCGCCTCGTGATCGGCTCGATGAGGGGGTGAGGCGGTGCCGTCCAGGTACTGCGCCTCTCACCTGGAGCGCGGCGGAGGCTCGACCTGCTCTGTCGGAAGCGGTCGCGCCTGGGGCGGTCATCGCGCCTGCCCGCCACAGGGCAGTCAGGGCGCCAGTCACAACACAGTGCTCGGGCACAGTTATTGCCCACTACGCCGGAGTTCGGTGCCAGCATCATGCAGTCGGACGCCGCCGATCACGGCGGCTACTGGGACCCCAACTCCCTCAGCCTGAAGAATCAAGCCGCAGTGATCGTCGGCGAACCCGATGAGGTGAAGCTCGATTAACCGCAGTTCAGTAGCCGCCCTGACAGCAGCGTTCACCCTCACCCTCACAGGATGCAGCAGCATGCTCGGAACAGGCGATGACCTCGACTACACGCCTGAGGTCAAGAGCACCAAGGTCGTCCTCAAGGAGACCGGTGACCTCTCCAGCCGGATCCTCGACACCATAGGTCTGCGCGGCAGGACCGGTGGATCGGGTCCCGCGGTGCACCAATGCACGGGTATGGACTTCGACAAGTTCTACCGCGTCAACCATCCCTGGAGCTTTCTGGGCGTTCCGGTGCCGAAGATGCAGGAGGCCATGCGGCGGCTCAAGCGTGAACTGCCCGAGCAGGGCTGGGAGATCGTCAGCTACGGACCGGACAGCAGCAAGGCCAAGAGCCTGGAGCTGATGGCCAACCACACGAAGAAGAGATTCTCCCTGAGCATCACGCTGCAGGACCGGCGCGGCCGCAGCGAGAACCCCTCCCAGATGGAGGTGACGGTAGCCTCCGCCTGCAATCAGGTGCCCAAGGGCGAAAAGGTCTCGGACTGGTTTCGCCCGGAGTAGGGGCACTCCGGCTGATCCAACTGATCTGCCGGAACAGTCGCGCCGTCCTGGCCGGCCGTGCAGCCGATGTGGCGCGTAATGGTGCAGAGGCTCTCCCCACGGTTTCGCCCACCCCACAAGGATCTGGTAGTTCATCGGGGAGACGGCGATCGTTCATCGGGGGGACAGGGATCAGGACGGAGTACGGAGACGGGTGCCGCGCGATGTGGCACGGAAGGCGGATCCGGGTGTGAGCCCGTGTCACGGGGGTCGGCTCACGGCACAGGCGCTTCACAGGTGTGAGGCGAGCTCCGTTAGCATGTTCGATCCGTCACGATTTCTTGCACCGTCAGCTCGCAGGGAAGCAACGCCGACGAGGACAGCCGTCGACCATCCAGCCACTATCCAGAGAACTGGCCAGGGGAATTGATACCGAAAACGGCAAAGGAGCCGTCGCTCAGCACGCGCCGCCCGCGGGAGGCCGCCCTGTGGCGGCCGAAGACCCTGTTGTGGGGTGCGGCCGCCGTCATCGCCCTCGGCTTCGTGATCGGTCTGGAAGTCACCGCCCGCCGCTACGGCGTGCCCGGTCCCCTCACCCAGCAGGCCCGTGAGCTGATCTTCGCGCCCGCCTCCGGGCCGCTCCTGTACGCCGCCATGGCGCTGATGATGGTGGTCCTCACCAAGCGCGAGCGCTACGTCGCGCTGGGTGCGGCCGTCGCGATCGACCTCGCTTTCTGGGCGGTGCGCTGGGCGCTGGGTGCGCAGATGAACTTCGGCAACGGGGCGCTGTGGGTGATGGTCGGAGTCACCGTCTTCGCCTTCACGCGCCGCGCCGGCCCGGAGCGGTTGCTGCTGCTCAAGGGGGTCGGGCTCGGCCTCCTGCTGGTCGCGGGACGCAAGACCGGGGACGCCTGGCTGCTGATCACGTCCAAGACCAAGCCCACCGTCCTCGACCCGTATCTCGCCACCGCCGATCACGCGCTCGGCAATCCCTCGTGGGTGGCGGGACGGGTCCTCGAAGCCGTCGGTCCTGTCGGCTCGCATGTGCTCGACTGGGTCTACGTGCAGCTCGCCGTGGCCGCCGTGGTCATTTCGCTGTACCAGCTGCGGAACGTGTCGGCGGCTCGCAGGTTCCCGCGCCACCACCTCGTACGCACGTTCCTGCTGATAGGGCTGCTCGGCCCCGGCATCTACATGCTCTTCCCGGTCGTCGGACCCGTCTTCGCGTACGGGGTCGACGGCGGGATCTGGGCGGCCGGGCAGCTGTGGCCGGACACGCCGGTGAAGCTGACGGCGCCGCAGCCGATCATGTTCGACCAGATCACGCCACGGAACTGCATGCCCAGCCTGCACACCGCATGGGCCACCGCGCTGTTCCTCCACTCCCGGCAGGGTCCGCGCTGGCTGCGTTTCGCCGGCACCTTCTGGCTGGTGGCCACGCTGTGCGCGACCCTCGGGTTCGGGTACCACTACGGCGTCGACCTGGTCTCGGGCGTCGTCTTCGTGCTGACGATCGAGGCCTTCCTGCGCGCCCAGGCGCACGGCTGGGACCGCCCGGCGCTGCGGCTCGCCGCGTACGGCGCGGTGGTCTTCACGGGGCTGCTCTTCATGTACCGCTTCCGTGCGGTGGCGATGTCCCAGTACCCGGCCCTGTTCGGTCTGCTCATCCTCACCGCGATGGGGTCGGTGATCTACGGGTACGTGCGGGTCGGCAAGCGGTGGGAGTCGGCGACGCTGCCGGCGCAGCGGCGGCCCGTGGCCTCGCAGCCGAAGGCGGCGGCGGTTCCGTAGCGCGGACGCGAGTGCGGGTCCGCGCGAGGAGTGGGAATCGGGATGCCGTCTACTGTATGCAATCCGTGATCGCTTCTGTAGCGTAGCCGTGGGGTCACCCCGCGGATGCCGCGGAGGGAGGGGTTGCCGTGCTCTTTCGTCAGCTGGAGTACTTCGTGGCGGTCGCCCGCGAGCGGCATTTCGCCCGCGCGGCCGAGTCCTGCTTCGTCTCGCAGCCCGCGCTCTCGGCCGCGATCGCCAAGCTGGAGCGCGAACTCAACGTCACGCTCATCAACCGCGGCCACACCTACGAAGGCCTGACGCCCGAGGGGGAGCGGCTCGTCGTCTGGGCCAAGCGGATCCTCGCCGAGCAGGAGGCCTTCAAGGCCGAGGTCGCGGCCGTGCAGTCCGGCATCACGGGCACCCTGCGACTGGGCACCGAGCCCACCGCCTCGACGACGCTCGCGCTGCCCGTCGGTGCGTTCTGCTCGGCGCATCCGCTGGCCAAGGTGCAGGTGCGTTCGCGGCTCGCGACGAAGGAGCTGCTGCGCCAGCTCAGGGAGTTCGAGCTGGACGCGGTGATCGGGTACTTCGGGGCCGATGACCAGGAAGGGCTGCAGGTCGTGCCGCTCTACGAGGAGCGGTACATGGTGGTCTCCGGGGAGCAGCTGCTTCCGCAGGCCGCGACGATGACCTGGTCCGAGGCGGCGCAGCTGCCGCTCGCCCTGCTCACCCCCGACATGCGCATCCGCCAGCTCATCGACGACGTCCTCACGCAGGGCGGCCTGGTCGCCACCCCGCAGGTCGAGACCGACTCGATCGCGTCCCTGTACGCGCACGTCGGCGTGGGGGAGTGGGCCAGCATCGTGCCGCACTCCTGGCTGCGCGCGATGCCGGTGATCGGGCGGACGCGGGCGGTGCGCCTGGTGGAGCCGGACGCACGCGCGCAGGTGTCGGTGGCGATCCACGCGGCCACGCCGGGGTCGGTGGCGGCGCGGGCGTTCGTATCCGCGGCGACGGGGCTCGCGCTCGGTGAGTTCTTCTCGGAACCGGTGCCGGGCGGCGGCGGGGACCGGGTGCGGTCCGCGGTGGCATGACCTGCGGCGGCAGATCCGTTCGCCTCAGGAACCACTGCCGAACCGCGCACCGATCGCCTGCCGGTCGAGCCCACCCTGCGCCGTATGCGGCAGCGTGTCCACGATCTCCACGCGGTCCGGCACACCCGTGACGGCCAGACGCCCGCGGCAGTAGCGCAGGATCTGCTCCGTCCCGAGGTACTCACCGTCCCGTACGACCACCGCCGCACCGACCCGCTGCCCCAGCTCCTCGTCCGGCAGTCCGAAGACGGCCGCTTCGTGCACGCCCGGGCAGCCCGCCAGGATGTCCTCCACGTACTCAGGGGAGACACGGCGGCCGCCGCGGTGGATCAGGTTCTTGATGCGGCCGGAGAGGAACAGATAGCCGTCCTCGTCGAGGCGGCCCAGGTCGCCCGTGCGCAGCCAGCCCTCGCGGAAGCCGCGGGCCGTCGCCTCGGGATCGGCCAGGTACCCGCGGGCGACGGACGCGCCACGCACCCACACCTCACCCTCCGCGCCGACGGGACACGCCCGCCCGGCCGCGTCCGCGATCCGCAGCTCGACGCCTGTGGGCCGCCCCGCCGAGGCGTGCTTGAGGAAGCCGTACTGCGGCAGCGGCTCGCTGGTGAGCTGGTGCGTGGCTTCCGTCATGGCGTACGCGGTCAGGAGCGGGGCGCCGAAGGTGCGTTCCAGGGCGCGCTGGGTCGCCGTGTTGAGAGGTGCGCTGGAGCTCCGGACGAACTTGAGCGGCGCGGCCTGCGGGCCCGGATAGTCCAGCTCGGAGCGCTCCAGGAGGAGTTCATGGACGGCCGGGACCGCCGTGAACCAGGTCGCCGCCACCGCTCGTACGTCGTCCCAGAACGCCGCCGCCGAGAAGCGCCCGCCGTCCGGGAGCAGGACACAGCCGCCGCTCGCGAGCGAGGCGAGCAGCGTCGCGAACAGGCCGTGGCTGTGGAAGAACGGCATGACCGCGACCGTCGCGTCCCCCGGACCCAGTTCGTACGTGCCGCAGATCCCGCGGATCGCGGCACTGACGTGCGCGCCGGTGAGCGGCACCATCTTGGCGCGGTCGCTGGTGCCGACGGTGAAGAGGACGAGGGCGTCCGCGGGGTCGGTGACCACCGGGTGTGCCTCGGGCCGTGTGCCCGCCGCGAGATGCACGGTCGTACGGGAGGCATCGACCGTCAGCGTCCATGCACCAGGCGGCAGCTCGGCCTCGGTTCCCGCGGACACGACGACCGCCGCAGCCCCCAACCCCGCCACCCGCTCCTTGAGTTGACCGCCCGCGCAGCCCGGATCGACCGGCGCCACCACGAGTCCGGCCCGCGCCGCGCCCAGGAGCCCGACCACGAACTCCACGGTGTTGGCGCCGACGAGGGCCAGGGTGTCGCCCGGACGCAGGCCGGCTTCCCGGAACGCGGCCGCCAACTCGTCGGCCAGGGCGGAGAGTTCCGCGTACGAGAGCCTGATCCGGTCGGCCGTCACGACCAGTGCCGTGGCCGAGGGCCGCTCCCGTACCGGACGGTCCAGTACGTCCGCGAGGCCCGTGAGCGCCGGCGGACGGTACAGCGAGACGCCCCGCGCGGCCGCCGCGGTCGACATGACCATCGCCACCACCCCTTCGTACGGGACACGGGCAGCACGGAAAGCCGCCACTCAGCGAGCGTGCGCGGCCCTGCGCCGCACGTCCAATACGCGCTGGCGACCAGCCGATAGCGGCCGCTTATCAACCGTGGCGAACCCCCAGGTCGGGGCCGTGCGGTGAACGCTCGATAGACGCCGTTTATCGGCTGGTCGCCAACAGGTCTTGGACGGCCGCGAGCGGGGTGCGCAAGGTGAGACCAGTAGCCGTACGCACCACGAGGCATCACCGCCCAAGGAGGAGCTCGGACCATGACCGAAACTGCTGCTGCCACCGACACCGCGGCGAGCGACGAAGCCGAGGTCGAGCTCACCGACGGCTATCACCTCGTCGTCGACGCGCTCAAACTCAACGACGTTGAGACGATCTACGGTGTCGTGGGCATCCCGATCACGGACCTCGCCCGCCTCGCGCAGGCCGAGGGCATCCGCTATGTGGGCTTCCGGCACGAGTCCAATGCCGGGCACGCCGCGGCGATAGCGGGCTATCTGACCAAGAAGCCCGGTATCGCGCTGACCGTCTCCGCGCCCGGCTTCCTCAACGGGCTGGTGGCGCTCGCCAACGCCACCACCAACTGCTTCCCGATGGTGCAGATCTCGGGCTCCAGCGAGCGCCACCTCGTCGACCTCAAGCAGGGCGACTACGAGGAGATGGACCAGCTCGCCGCCGCGCAGCCCTTCGTGAAGGCCGCCTACCGCGTCAGCCGCGTCGAGGACATCGGCCGCGGTATCGCCCGCGCCCTGCGCACCGCGATCTCCGGGCGGCCCGGCGGTGTCTACCTCGACATCCCGGCCGCCGTCCTCGGCTCGATCATGCCCGCCGCCGAAGGCGCGCGGACGCTCAGCAAACTGGTCGACCCCGCGCCGCGCGCGCTGCCCGCGCCCGAGGCCGTCGACCGGGCGATCGAGCTCCTCGCCTCCGCGGAGCGGCCCCTCGTCGTGCTCGGCAAGGGCGCCGCGTACGCCCAGACCGACGACAAGATCAAGGAGTTCATCGAGTCGACGGGCATCCCGTACGTCCCGATGTCCATGGCCAAGGGCCTGCTGCCGGACGGCCACCCGCAGTCCGCGGCCGCCGCCCGTTCGCTGGCCCTGAAGCGGGCCGATGTCGTGGTGCTGATGGGCGCGCGGCTCAACTGGCTCCTGAACCACGGCGAGCGGGGCTGGAACCCGGACGCCAAGTTCATCCAGATCGACATCGAGCCCAAGGAGATGGACTCCAACCAGCCCATCGCCGCACCGCTCGTCGGCGACATCGAGTCCGTGCTCGACGCGCTCGCCGAGCGCACCAAGCCCGGCCAGATCGCCGCACCGACGGCCTGGAAGGACGAACTCGGCGCGAAGAAGGCCGACAACGCCGCCAAGATGGCGAAGCGACTGGAGGCCGACCCGCATCCGATGGCGTTCATGAACGCCCTCAAGGCCGTACGTGACGTGCTGCGCGAGCGGCCCGAGGTGTATCTGGTGAACGAGGGCGCCAACGCGCTCGACATCACCCGCAACGTCATCGACATGAACGTGCCGCGCCACCGTCTCGACAGCGGTACGTGGGGCGTCATGGGCATCGGCATGGGGTACGCCATCGCCGCCGCCGTCGAGTCGGGGCAGCCCGTCGTCGCGGTCGAGGGCGACAGCGCCTTCGGGTTCAGCGGGATGGATCTGGAGACGATCTGCCGCTACCGGCTTCCGGTCGTCACCGTCATCATGAACAACGGCGGTGTCTACAAGGGCGACGAGGCCTCCGGCGGCGGGTCCGCCGACCCGTCCCCGACCACGCTGATGAGCGCGGCCCGCCACGACCTGATGATCGAGGCGTTCGGCGGCAAGGGCTACCGCGCCACCACACCCGCCGAGATCACCGCCGCGCTCACCGAGGCGCTGGCCTCCGGCGGACCCGCGCTGATCGACTGCGTGATCGACCCGTCGGCCGGCACCGAGAGCGGCCACATCGCGCACCTCAACCCGAAGGGGCTCGGCAACTTCGGAGGCGGCAAGAAGTAGCTCCACGGCGGCGGCTGCACCGTCGGGCCGGGCTCTTCCCCTACGGGGAGGGGTCCGGCCCTGCTGTTGTCGCGCGCCGCAGCCGGGCGCGAGCTTTCGGCTCCCGAGGGCTTACGGCCTGCCCCCAACCCTCGTATAGTTAACTAACTTTACAGACGCAGCTGCACACTTACCGGCACCTCCCATCGCGTGAGGAGCTCCAAGTGAACGAGCCTGCTCCGTCATCACCCGTCGTCCTCGCCCCTGTCGTCCTCGCCCTCGATATCGGCGGTACGAAAACAGCCCTGACCGTCGCCGGACTCGACGGCGTACGGCACGCGGACCACGTCCTCGCGACGCCCGCCGACCAAGGCGCGCACGCCGGGCTCAAGAACGCCGTCGACGCAGCACGAGAGCTCCTCGGTGGGCGCGAACCCGTCGCCGTGGGCGTCGCCACCATCGGCATCCCCGGCGAGGACGGTGTGGCGCTCGCGCCGAACATTCCCGGCTGGGAGCAGCTCGCCCTCAGGCGCGAACTGGCCCTGGCCTTCCCGGAGTCGGAGCTGCGGCTCGTCAACGACGTGAAGGCGGCGGCCCGCCACGAGTACGACCACGGCAGCCTCGCGGGCGCCGACCCCGGGCTCTACGTGAACCTCGGGACCGGGCTCGCCGTGGCGCTCATCGTCGGCGGCACGGTGCTCGCCGGGAGGAACGGGGCGTCCGGCGAGATCGGGTACAACCTGTGCTCGCCCGCCGACGTCGGCCGGGCGGACCGTATCCCGCTGGAGGCCGTGGTCAGCGGCAAGGCGCACGGCCGACGCCCGCTCGACGAGGGCGAGTTCCTCGCCCAGCTCGCCTTCCATCTCGTCAATCTCACCATCGCCGTCGATCCCGAACGGATCGCCGTCGGCGGAGGCATGGCCCGCTCCTGGGACGCGCTGCACGGTCCGCTGCGCCGCGCCCTGGACGCCGCCGTGCCGTACCCGCCACAGCTCGTGCTCGCCGCGCACCCCCACGAAGCGCCGCTCCTCGGCGCTCTCGCGCTGGCCCTCGAGGCCGCGCACCATCCCGGATGACCTCCCGAAGGGACAGGCAGCCATGAGGCCCACGCGCACCCTCGTCGCCGCTGTCGTCGTCGCGCTCGCATGGACGGCAACGGCCTGTTCGGAGACCAAGCGGAAAGGCGATGACAGCAACCCCACGGAGAGTGCGGGTCCCCGGAAGAAGGGCGGTGAGGTCACCATCGCCAACACCGCGGGACAGACGTGGACGTGCAATTTCAACCCGTTCAATCCCGCGGTCTACAACACGTCCATCGGCTTCGTCTATGAACCCCTCGTCTTCGTGAACGCCCTCAAGGACGCAGCCGAGACCCCGATGCTCGCCAAGAGCTACAAATGGAACGCCGACAAGACACAGATCGACTTCACGATCCGCGACGGCGTGAAATGGAACGACGGAAAGGCGTTCACGGCGAACGACGTCGCCTTCACCTTCAATCTGATGAAGCAGCACAAGGCGATCGACCTGTACGCCCTGTGGACCACGGCAGGGCTCCAGTCGGCGACGGCTTCCGGTGACAAGGTGACGCTGAAGTTCAAGGAGGCGGCCCAGCCGTATTTCTACGCTTTCGCTCATCAGGTCGCGATCGTCCCGGAGCATGTCTTCGGCAAGGGCGCGGCTGCCGACAAGCCCGAGACCTGGGTGGACAAGAAGCCCGTCGGCACCGGCCCGTTCGAGGTCGATCCGTGCTCGCCCAACAACATCCAGTACACCGCCAACCCCGAGTACTGGCAGAAGGGCAAGCCGTACATCCAGAAGGTGCAGTACCCGGCGTATCTCGACAACGCGCCCGCGAATCTCGACCTCGCGAGCGGAAAGGCGCAGTGGGGCAGCCAGTTCATCCCGGGGATCGAGAAGTTCTATCTCGACAAGTCCGAGGACAACCACACCTGGTCCCCGCCCGTCCTGAACGTCGGCATCTACCCGAACCTCGACCCGTCCCGCGAATTCAGCAGCAACAAGAAGGTGCGCCAGGCGATCTCGTACGCCATCGACCGCGAGAAGGTCGCGAAGATCGGCGTCGGCGGGCAGGTGCCCGCGGCGAACCAGTCGGGGATCGTCATCCCGACCTTCGAGAAGTACTTCGACGAAGGAGCCCTGCAGAAAGCCGGATTCGACCGGCCCGATCCGGACCGCGCGAAGAAGCTCCTCGACGAGCTCGGCTACTCGCCGTCGAAGCCGCTGAAGCTCACCATCCTGTCCATCACCGGCTACACCGACTGGGACGCCTCGCTGCGGGTCATCAAACAGGACCTGAAGGCCGTCGGCATCGACCTCACCGTGCAGACACTCGCCCAGCAGACCTTCGTCGGGCGCCTCTACACCGGTGACTACGACTTCGCGTACTACAACCAGCAGACCAGCGGCCCGAGTCCGTACTACGAGCTGCGGCAGATGCTGCACTCGGCGAACACCGCGCCGCTCGGCGAGGACGCCATCTCCAACTTCGAGCGCTACCGCAACCCGAAGGCGGACGCGCTCCTCAACGAGTACGCGGCTGCCGACGAGGCGCGGCAGGCGGAGATCGTCAAGGAGGTCGCGCAGTTCATGCTCGACGACGTGCCGGTGATCCCGGTCGTGTGCGCGGTCGACTGGTACCAGTACAACACCGGGGACATCGCGGGCTGGCCCACCGAGGAGGACCCGTACGCCCAGCCCGCCGCGTACAACTTCCCGGACACCGGACAGGTGCTCACCCGGATCTACTCCAAGTCGGCCCAGTAGGCGGTGGCGTGTGCGGTTCATCCTGCGCCGCCTGGGGTTCTTCGTGCTCACGCTCTGGGCGGCGCTCACCCTGAACTTCTTCATCCCGCGTTTCATGCCGGGCGACCCGGTCGACGCACTGATCGTGCGTACCCGCGGCCGGGTCTCCCGGGAGTCGCTGCAGGACATGCTGACGTCCTTCGGCTTCAAACCGGACACGAACGTGCTGGTCCAGTACCTCGACTACCTGGGCCACATGTTCACCGGCGACTGGGGCCGCTCGATCGGTCAGACCCTCGGCGAACCCGTGACGAGCCTGATCGGCGGCGCCCTGCCGTGGACGCTCGGACTCGTCGGCACCACCACGGTCCTGGCGTTCCTGCTCGGCACCTTCATCGGTACGGTCGCGGGCTGGCGGCGCGGCGGAAAGCTGGACGCGATCCTGCCGCCGGTCTTCGTGGTCACGACCGCGCTGCCGTACTTCTGGGTGGGCCTGCTGCTGATCCTGGTGTTCTCCGAGTGGACCGGCGGGCTGCTGCCGTCCAACTTCAACTACGACACCTCGATCGTCCCCGGCTTCTCACCGGGCTTCGTCACCAGCGTGCTCACCCACGCGATCCTGCCGGCGGCGACGCTGCTGATCACCACGGTCGGCGGCTGGATCCTGACCATGCGCAACAACATGATCACCACGCTGGCCGAGGACTACGTCCGGATGGCCCGCGCGAAGGGGCTCAACCCCCGCCGCATCATGTACGCGTACGCCGCCCGCAACGCCGTCCTGCCGAACCTCGCCGGCTTCGCCATGTCCCTCGGCTTCGTGATCTCGGGGGCGATCCTCATCGAGTACGTCTTCAACTACCCCGGCGTCGGCTATCTGCTCTACAACTCCGTGCAGAACGTCGACTATCCGCTGATGCAGGCCCTGTTCATGCTGTTCACGGTCGCCGTCCTGGTCGCCCTGCTGATCGTGGACATCGCCACCGTGTGGCTGGACCCGCGGGCCCGGGCGAAGGGATGACGATGGCCACCACCACCGCGGTCACCGCACCGCCCGCAGGCCGCTCCCGCGCGAGCGCCGGACGCGCTGGGCTCGCCGGGCTCTGGCGGGCGGTCCGGGGCAACCGCAAGGCGCTCGCCGGGGCGGTGATCCTGCTCCTGTTCACGCTGATCGCCGCGTTCCCCGGCCTGTTCACCTCGGTCGACGACCCGGACGCGCTCGCCTATCCCGCCGGCCTCGACCCGTCCACCGCCCATCTGCTCGGCACCACCAGCCTCGGCCAGGACGTCTACTCCCAACTGATCCACGGCACACGGGAGTCCCTGGTCATCGCTGTTGTGGCGGGCGCGCTCGCGACCGTGCTCTCCGTGCTCGTCGGAGTGTCGGCAGCGTATCTCGGCGGACTCGCGGACGATCTGCTCTCGCTCCTGACGAACGTCGTCCTCGTCATCCCGGCCTTCCCGCTGGTGATCATCCTCGCCAAGTACGCGGGCACCGGCTCCCTCACCGTGATCCTCGCCGTCCTCGTCCTCACCGGATGGTCGTACGGGGCCAACCAACTGCGCGCGCAAGCCCTGTCGTTGCGCAACCGCGAGTTCCTGGAGTCGGCGCGGGCGCGCGGCGAACGGCGCTCGTACATCATCGTGCGGGAAGTCCTGCCGACGATGACCTCGCTGATCGTCGCCACCTTCCTCGGCGCGGCGCTCTACTCGCTGCTCACGGCCGCCGGACTGCAGTTCCTCGGGCTCGGCGACCCCAACTCGCAGAGCTGGGGCACGATGCTCTACTGGGCCCAGAACCAGCAGGCACTCCAGACCGGACTGCCCCTGTGGTCACTCGCCCCCGGTCTCTGCGTCGCCCTTCTGGGCGTGGCGTTCGCCCTGGTCAACTACGCCTTCGACGAGATCGGCAACCCCGCTCTCCGTCCGGTGCGAAGGAGGCGCAAGCGTGTCTGAACCTCTTCTGTCCGTGCGTGATCTCGGCGTCGTCTACGAGACCGGGCGAGGGCCGGTCACCGCGGTCGACGGGGTGGAACTGACAGTGGCCGAAGGTGAGTTCGCGGCCGTCGTCGGCGAGTCCGGCTGCGGCAAGTCCACGCTCCTGTTCGCCCTCGCCGGACTCCTCAACCCGCCCGCCCGCATCACCACGGGCACGGTCCACTTCCGCGGCACCGACCTCGTGACCCTGACCGAGCGCGAGCTCAACGCCCTGCGCTGGCGCGACTACTCCGTCGTCCTGCAGTCCGCCATGAACGCGCTCAACCCCGTGGCCACCCTGGCCATGCAGTTCCGTGACGCGATGGCCGCGCACGGCACGTACACCAAGGACGAGATCCACGGCCGCAGCGTCGAGGTGCTCCGCCTCGTCGGCATCGACCCCGTGCATCTGCGCAGCTACCCGCACCAGCTCTCCGGCGGGATGCGGCAGCGCTCGATGATCGCGATGGCGCTGCTGCTCACCCCCGACCTCGTCATCATGGACGAACCCACCTCGGCGCTCGACGTCGTCGCGCAGCGCTCGCTCATGGTGCAGATCAAGGAACTGCAGCAACTCCTCGGTTTCGCGGTCCTGTTCGTCACCCACGACATGTCCCTGGTCAGCCACTTCTCCGACCAGCTGCTCGTGATGTACGCGGGCCAGATCGTCGAGCAGGGCCCCACCCGCACCGTCTTCGACCACCCCTCGCATCCGTACAGCCGCGGCCTGCTCGAAGCGTTCCCGTCCGTGCGCGGCCCGCGCGTCCCCCTGCGTGGCATCCCCGGCAGTCCGCCCGATCTCGCCCAGCCGCCGCCCGGCTGCCGCTTCCACCCCCGCTGCCCGCTCGCGTACGAGCCGTGCGACACCGTGCAGCCACAGCTGTACGCGGCGGGGGCGGCGCGCTCACGCTGTCTGCTGCACGCGCCGGTCGACGTCGCGGCGCCGGAGGTGACCTCGTGAACGCACCGCTCCTGGAGACCACCGGACTCACCCGGCACTTCAAGGTCGGCACCGGGCTCTCGCGCCGCGTCCTGCACGCCGTCGACGACGTGGACCTGGCCATCGGTGAGCGGGAGATCGTCGCGCTCGTCGGCGAGAGCGGCAGCGGCAAGTCGACCCTTGCCCGCCTGATCGCCCAGGTGCACCGGCCGACCGGCGGCGAAATCCGCTACCGCGGACGGCCGTTGAGCGCTCTGCGCCGCCGCAGGGAAAGGCTCGCCTACCGCGGCGACGTGCCCATGGTCTTCCAGGACCCCTTCGCCTCGCTCAACCCCGCACACCGCGTGGCCCACGGCATCCTTCGCTCCCTGAAGCTGCACCGGCCCGAACTCACCCGTGACCAGCGGCAGGACGAGGCCGAACGCGTCGTCGAGGCGGTCGGTCTCACGCCCGCCGCCGAGGTCCTCACCCGCTTCCCGTACGAACTCTCCGGCGGCCAGCGGCAGCGCATCGGATTCGCCCAGGCGCTCGCGCACCGGCCCAGCCTGATCCTCGCCGACGAACCCGTGTCGATGCTCGACGTCTCCATCCGCATCGGCCTCCTGAACGTCATGGCCGATCTGCGCGCCACGGAAGGTGTCTCGTTCCTCTACATCACCCACGACATCGCCGGCGCCCGCTACCTGTCCGACCGGATCGCCGTCATGTACGGCGGCCATGTCGTCGAGACCGGACCCACCGAGGACCTCCTCGCCCGGCCCCGTCACCCGTACACCCAGCTCCTGCTCTCGGCGGTCCCCGATCCGCGCGCCCCCCTCGACGTGGACGCGGCCACCGCGCGCACCGACCCGCCCGAGGTCATCGACCCCGTGCCGAGCTGCCGCTTCCGTGCCCGCTGCCCCCTCGCGGAGGACGTCTGCCACAGCGTCACCCCACGCCTGAACTCCGTGGCCCCTGGGCACACGGCGGCCTGCCACGTCACCGCACCGGGGACCGCCACGTGACCACCCCGCCCTGGAACCGCACCCGCCTGCGCAGCAACAACGAGTGGCTGCTCCTGGAACGCCTGCGCCTCGAAGGCCCTGCGTCGCGCGCCCAACTGGCCCGCGACAGCGGCCTGTCCAAACCCACCGTCTCCTCGGCCCTCGCGGCCCTGGAACAGGCCGGTCTCGTACGGGAAGCGGGCACCCACGCGCAGAGCCGCGGCCGCGTCGCGGTCCTGTACGAACCCGATCCGCGCGCCGGCCACGTCCTCGGTATCGACATCGGCCGCGCCCGGCTGCGCACCGCGGTGGCCGACCTCTCCGGTGCGATCGTCGCGCGGACGGAGGTCCGCAACCGCGGCCGGGGCGCTCTCACCGTCGCGGACGCGGCCGTCGCCTGCGCCGAACAGACGCTCACCGAAGCCTCGTTGACGCCCTCCGCCATCGTCCACACCGCGGTCGGCACCCCGGGCGTCTTCGACCTCCCGTCCGGCCGCGTCCGCTACGCCGTCAACCTCCCCGGCTGGGGCCGCCCCGGCCTCATCGAGCGGATGCGCGCCCGTCTAGGCACCCCGCTCTCCGCCCACAACGACGCGAACCTGGCGGCGCTCGGCGAGTACACCTTCGGCATCGGCGCGGACAGCCGGCTCTTCGTGTACGTGCTCATCGGCACCGGACTCGGCATGGGCGTCGTCGCCGACGGCGAACTCTTCCTCGGTGCGCACGGAGCAGCGGGCGAGATCGGGTTCCTGCCCATCGAAGGCCCCCTCGACGGACTCCGCCATCTCGACGCCGGCCCGGCGGCGACGGCACCGCGCCGCGGCATGCTGGAGGACGCGGTCTCCGCCGACGCGGTGGTCCGTGTGGCCCGCGCCCTCGGCATGACGGGACCGCTCACCGCGAAACGCGTCTTCGACGCGGCCCGCGCCGGTTCACCGCCGGCGCTCGCCGCGGTCCGCCAGGAGGGCGAAAGCCTTGCCCTCGCGGTCGCGGCGGTCACGGCGGTCCTCGACCCGGACCTGGTCGTGCTCGGCGGCGGCGTGGGCCGGGGCGCCGACCTGTACCTGCCCACGATCACCCGGACCCTCCACCGTCTGACCCCCCTGCGTCCTCGCGTGGAGGCCAGCACCGCGGGCGACGACGCCGTTCTCCTCGGCGCCCTCACCACGGCCCTGCGGGTGGCCCGTCCGCTGGTGTTCGAGCGGCGGAGCGCTCGGCAGCGCGGTGGCTGAGGGTCCGCGCCGCTGAGGGTCCGCGCCGCACCGGCCGAGTGCTGAGGATCCGGTCGGCGCCGTACCAACCGGCAACTCTCACCAAGCCCACCGTGATTCACCAGAACGGTGGAGGTTCCGCGAACACGCCGCACGCTCATTGACCCCGGTACGACCCGCCCCACACGATGACCCCGCACATACCTACCGGTCGGTAAACGCATCCCGTGGAGGTCACCGTGTTCCGCATCGTGCCCGGACGCCGTCCCCAACTCGCCGCCGCCATCGGCACGGTGGCCGCCGCGCTCGCCGCGCCGCTGGCACTCGCCGTACCCGCCTCCGCCACCGGGGCGGCACCCGCGCTCGGGGAGTACACCGTGACAGCGCTGAAGTTCAGCGTGGACACCGGGGAACGGACCTGTGTCGTGGACGCCGACCTGTACCGGCCCACCGGCGTGGACGCACGGCACACGGCGCCCGCCGTGATCACCACCAACGGGTTCGGCGGGAACAAGGCGGACGGCGGCACGGCCGGGGCCGCGAAGGCGTTCGCTCAGCGGGGGTACGTCGGACTGGCGTACTCCGGCCTGGGCTTCGGCAAGTCCGGGTGTCTGATCTCGCTCGACGATCCGCGGATCGACGCCAAGGCCGCGTCCGCGCTCGTGGACTTCCTGGCGGGCAAGCGGGCCGCCGACGACGGCACGAAGGCCGACTTCGTGACGCGGCGGGGTGACGACCCCAAGGTCGGGATGATCGGCGGGTCCTACGGCGGAGCCATCCAGCTTGCGACCGCCGCGGTGGACAAGCGCGTGGACGCGCTCGTGCCGCTGATCACCTGGAACGACCTGGCGTATTCGCTCGATCCGCAGTCCGTGCAGGGAACGTCGGTGCCCGGCGCGTACAAGTGGCAGTGGGCGAACGGGTTCTTCCTGATGGGGGAGGGGCAGCCGCTGCTCGCCCCGTCGCTCGACCCGTCCCGCATCAACAAGCTGGGCTGCCTGCACTTCGTGGACCAGGCCTGCGACACGATCCGGCTGCTGAACTCCGGGCGCTATCCGGCCGGGCGGACGGACGAGCTGCTGGCGTACGCGCGCAGCGTCTCGCCCGTCTCGTACCTGAAGGACGTCAAGGCGCCCACGCTCCTGGTCCAGGGCCAGGCCGACACGCTGTTCAACCTGAACGAGGCCACGGCGACCTACGAGACGCTGCGGCGGCAGGGGACAACGGCCAAGATGATCTGGCAGTCGTGGGGGCACAGCGGCGGGATGACCGACCCGGCGAGCGGTGAACTGAACCTCGGCGCCGGGAACTTGGAGGAGAGCTACGTCGGACAGCGGGTCCTCGCGTGGTTCGAGCGGTATCTGCGGGGCGAGAAGAAGACGGACACCGGGCCGCAGTTCGCGTACTACCGGGACTGGACGGGGGATGCCTCCACGGCCTACGGCACGGCGTCGCGGCCGCCCGCGCCGAGCGACACGTACTACCTCTCCGGGGACGGGAAGCTCGTCGACAACCGCGCCAAGGTCGCGCGGGGCAGCCGTGAGTACCGGAACTGGCTGGTTCCCACCAGTCATTCGGAATCCTCGCTGGCGGGCATCATCGGGCTGCCCGACCCGCAGCCGCACGACACGCGGGGCACCTATCTCGACTGGACCACCGAACCGCTCACCCGCGCGACCGATGTGGTGGGGGCACCGAAGGCGACGCTGAAGGTGGTCTCGCCGAGGACCGAGCGGGTGCAGAACTCCTCGGACCACGCCGACAAGCTGGTGCTCTTCGCCAAGCTGTACGACATCGCGCCGGACGGGAAGAAGACACTCGTGCACCGGCTGGTGGCACCGGTCCGGGTGCCCGACGTGACCCGGCCGTTCACGGTGACGCTGCCCGGGATCGTGCACCGGTACGAGAAGGGCCACCGCATCCAGTTCGTGATCGCGGCGAGCGATGACGCGTACGGGGGCAACCGGGGCGTCAAGCCGGTGACGGTGACGAGCGCGCCGGAGGACACCGGGACGGTGCAACTTCCGGTGGTCCGCTAGGGCAGAGAGCGGCAACGTCGGCCGGTCCGAAAATCATTGGGGCGTCCACGGGTGCGTCGGGCATGATCGCGCCCGTGGAGACCAACCAGGAGACATACCTCACGACCGACCGGCTGGCACTGCGCCGGTTCACCGCGGATGACGCGGACCTGCTGATCGAGCTGGACAGCGATCCGGACGTGATGCGGTATCTGTCCGGCGGGGAGCCGACCGCTCCCGAGGTGGTCCGGGAGCACCAGATGCCGAGGATCCTCGCCGTGTACGAGAAGTGGGGCGGACAGCTGGGTCTGTTCGCCGCCCATGAGCAGGATCTCGACGGTCCGTTCATCGGGTGGTTCATCCTGCGTCCAGCGCCCGAAGGCCCGCGGGAAGAGGTCGAGCTCGGTTACCGCCTGCGCAAGGACGCCTGGGGGAAGGGCTACGGCACCGAAGGGTCGCGGGCCCTGCTGCGCAAGGCGTTCACGGAGCTCGGGGTGCGGATGGTCTGGGCCGAGACGATGACCGTGAACCGCGGCTCGCGCCACATCATGGAGAAGGTCGGGATGACCCTTGCCGAGACCATTCCCGTGCCCGACGACATGACGGACATCGAGGGCCACGAGCACGGCGGTGTGCGCTACGAGATCACCGGGGAGCAGTGGGCGCGCGGGCTGTCGGTGGGGTGAGGCCGAGGCGCGGCGGCGCGCACCTCGCGGCTCGCGGCGCGGTTGCGGGCGATGTTCCGTATCTTCTTCGCGCAGCCGGACGACGCGAGCCGGTCGAGTACGGCCGGTGACATCGACTCCTCGGCCAGGCGGCGCTGCATCCAGTACGTGGCCCGCTCCAGCTCTTCCGGCGCGGGCACGTGGCCGTCCCGGACCGACAGGAACAGCAGCCAGTCCTCGATACGGCGGTGGATGAAGGAGCGGCAGCCGTCGACCGGCAGCCGGTCGATCCCGGGTGCGAGACCGTCGGCCCACTGCCGGAACTCGGCAGGACCGCTCACCTGCCACGCGACCCGGTCCACCAGCGCGACCACCGCCGTCTTCGCCGCCATCGCGTCGGGGTCGCGGGCGAGCGTGGCCACGAGCGCGCGGTCGCCGTCGCGGCGGTGCGAGGCGGCCAGCACGGCGATCACCCGCTGATAGGCGGCGGCCCGGACGCACCCGTCCGCGACGGCCGCGTCGACGTCCTCCGTGACGAGGCCCGCTCTTGCGAACAGGGCGGTCAGATCGGCGTGCAGGCTCATCGCCGCATCCTCGCAGGTGCGGGTCTACGGCGCGGAGGTGACCTCCCGCAGCCACCGCGCCACGGTGGCGAAGTCCGCTTCGGTCAGCCCGAGCCGGGGGTCGACGCGATGCAGGAGGGCCGGGCCCGGATGGGCCGCCGAGACCCAGGTGCGGTCGCGGTCGCGGATCTCGTCGTCGATCCAGACGAAGGGACGTCCCTGCGCCCACGCGACGATCGGCCGCGTCTTCCAGTGCAGTACGCCGGCCAAGTCGCCCTCGTCCTGCCAGGCGAGGACCGGCAGACGCGGGAGTCCCAGCCGGGGAGCGACCTCGGTGTTGGCGTCCTCGCCCCACGTCGTCGCCCAGACCACATCACAGTGCAACGCGAGGAGTTGAGGTCCCACGGCAGGGTTGACCCTGCCGAGGAGCGGGTTGCCGGGTGAGGGCGCGTACGTCGGATGGTCCATGCCGCCGAACGGGATGAGCGGTCCGTCGACGTCGAGGAAGAGCAAGGGGAGCACCCAAGCAGCGTAGGCCCGTCGCCGCCGTGCGTACCGGGTGTCCCGGCGTGCCGAGTCGGCATACTGCCCCTGTGACCCACCTCGGCCCGCGCCGCCTCGCCCTCGCCACCCTCGACCGTCAGATGCTCCTGGAGCGCCGCGCGGTCGACTCCGTCGAGGCGGTACGCCAACTCGGTGCGTTGCAGGCCCAGTCGCCCGCCTCGCCCTACCTCGCGCTCTGGAACCGCGTCGCGGACTTCGACGCCGGGGCGCTCGACGCGGCCTTCGCCGACGGGCGCGTGGTGAAGGCCAGTCTGCTGCGGATCACGTTGCACGCGGTGCACGCCGAGGACTATCCGGCGTTCCACGCGGCGATGGCGAGCTCCCTACGGGCCTCCCGCCTCTACGACCGCCGCTTCACCGACACGGCACTCACGGCCGAGGACGCCGACGCGCTCCTGGCCGACCTCACCCCGTACCTCCGCAGCGAGCGGACGAACGCGGACGTCGAGGCCGAGGTCCTGCGGCGCGTGGGCGAGGGCTGCGAGCGGGCCTGGTGGGCACTGCGGACCTACGCATCCCTGCACCACACACCCACGGGCGGCCCCTGGTCCTTCGGCCACCGCAACGCGTACCGCCTCGCACCCGGCCCGCGCGACCTCACGCCGGAAGAAGGCGTACGGCACCTTCTCCTGTCGTATCTGCGCGCGTTCGGACCCGCCACCGTGCAGGACTTCGCCCGCTTCACGCTGCTCACCGGCGCCACCGTGAGGAAAGCAGTCGACGGGCTCGGCGACGCACTGGTGACGGTCGGCGGTACGGCACGCACTCCGCTGTACGACCTGCCCGGCGCGACCGTCCCCGCCGAGGACACCCCTGTACCGCCGCGGCTGCTGCCCATGTGGGACAGCTCGTTGCTCGCGCATGTGCTGCCGGGACGGTTCATGCCTGCCGAGTACCGTCCGGCGGCGGTGCGGCGCAACGGGGACGTGCTGCCCTGTCTGCTGGTCGACGGGACGGTCGCCGGAGTGTGGCGGGCGCTCGACGGCGGACTCGAACTCACCGCGTTCCGCCGGCTCACCGCCGCCGAGTGGCGCGGTCTGACGGAGGAGGCCGAGGGCCTCATCGGCTTCCTGGCCGACCGGGAGCCACGGGTCTACGGACGCTACGGGCACTGGTGGGACAAGGGCCTGCCCGGCGTCGAGACGCGGATCGTCAAGGGCTGAAGGGGGTACGCGGACAGCGCGCACCCCGACTTCACCTCACCAGACAGGGCCGCTTCGGGTCGAACTCCCAGCCCGGTACCAGCCGGCGCATGCCCACCGCGTCGTCCCGCGCTCCCAGTGCCTTCTCGCGGTACAGCTCATGCGCGGCCAGCAGCCGGTCCCAGTCCAGCGTGACGCCGAGCCCCGGGGCGTCCGGGACCGCGATCTCACCGCCCACGATCCGCGGCGGCTCGGCCGTCAGCCGCTCCAGGCCCTCCTGCCAGATCCAGTGCGTGTCAAGGGCGTTGTACGCGCCGGGCGCCGCCGCTCCGCAGTGCGTGACCATCGCGAGCGAGATGTCGAAGTGGTTGTTGGAGTGGCAGCCCCAGGTCAGCCCCATCGCGTTGCACAGCTGGGCGACGCGGACCGAACCCCGCATCGTCCAGAAGTGCGGGTCCGCGAGCGGGATCGAGACCGACTGCAGGGCGAGCGCGTGTGTCAACTGCCGCCAGTCCGTGGCGATCATGTTGGTGGCCGTGGGCAGCCCGGTCGCCCGCCGGAACTCGGCCAGAACCTCACGCCCCGAGTAGCCGTCCTCGGCGCCGCACGGATCCTCCGCGTACGCGAGCACATCACCCAGGGGCGCGCACAGCTCGACCGCCTCCCGCAGGGACCACGCCCCGTTGGGATCGAGTGTGATCCGCGCGCCGGGGAAGCGCTCCTTGAGGGCGCGGACCGCCTTGACCTCCTCGGCGCCGTCGAGAACCCCGCCCTTCAGCTTGAAGTCCCGGAACCCGTACAGGTCGAAGGTGGCCTCGGCCTGGCGCACGATCGCCTCGGGTGTCAGTGCCTCCTCGTGGCGGATGCGGTACCACGCGTGCGCGGCGTCCGGCTCCCGTACGTACTCCAGGTCGGTGCGGTCCGGATCGCCCACGTAGAAGAGGTAGCCCAACACCCTGACAGAATCGCGCTGTTGGCCGTCGCCGAGCAGTGCGGCGACCGGGACCTCCAGATGCTGTCCGAGGAGGTCGAGCAGCGCCGACTCGATCGCGGTGACCGCGTGCACCGTCGTCCGCAGATCGAAGGTCTGCGCTCCGCGGCCCCCCGCGTCCCGGTCGCCGAACCGCTCGCCGACCGCCCGCAGCACCCGCTGGTAGTCGCCCAACGTGGCGCCGACGACCAGCGGTTCCGCGTCCCGTAGCGTCTGCGTGATCCGATCGCCGCCGGGCACCTCACCCAGGCCCGTCCGGCCCTGCGAGTCGGTGAGCACGACGATGTTGCGCGTGAAGTACGGGCCGTGCGCACCGGAAAGGTTGAGCTCCATCGAGTCGCGGCCGGCGACCGGGTAGACGGCGAAGGCGGTGACGGTGGGCTGAGGTGTCATGGGTCCCCTTCCGGGGGTGCGGCGTGCGTGGTCCGACGGGTGCGGATCGCGGGCGGCGGAGGCGGGGTCTAGCGGTCGGCGGCCAACTTGAGCCCGAGGTCCAGGAGTTGCTGCAGTACGGCGAGATGCTCCGGTGACGGGTCCGTGAGCGGCGCCCGGACCGGACCGACGGGGAAGCCGCGCAGGCGGGCCGCGGCCTTGACCAGCGAGACGGAGTAGCCGGGGGTCGTGTCCCGCAGTTCGACCAGCGGGATGTAGAAGTCGCGCAGCAGCGTCCTCGTGGTCGCCGTGTCGCCGGAGTGCAGCGCCGTGAAGAAGGCGCCGGCGATCTCGGGCGCGAAGGCGTGCACGGCCGAGGAGTACGCGGGGACGCCGACGGTCGCGTACGCGGCGGCCTGGATCTCCGCGGTGGGCGCGCCGTTGAAGAAGAGGAAGCCGTCGGGCGCGGCGAGTGTCAGGCGCTGCAGCCGGTCGAGGTCGCTGTGCCCGTCCTTGAGTCCGATCACGCCCGGGATCTCCGCGAGGGCCCTGACCCCGTCGGCGCTGAACGTGACCTGGCCGCGCTGGTAGGCGATCAGCGGGAGCGAGGTGCCCGCGGCGATCCGGCGCACCTGCTCGACCAGGCCGGCTTCCGGCGCGTTCACCAGGTAGTGCGGCAGGACCAGCAGCGCGTCCGCGCCGGCCTCCTCGGCGATCCGCGCGAACCGCAGGGCCTGCGCCCAGCCGTAGCCGACGCCCGCCACGACCGGGAGCCGTCCGGCGGCGATCTCGACGGTCGCCTCGACGACCGCGCGGTACTCGTCCTCGTCCAGCGCGTGGAATTCCCCGGTTCCGCAGGCGGGGAACACGGCGCCCGGTTCGCTCGACAACTGCCGTTCCAAGTACGCCCGGTAGCCCGCGAGGTCGAGGGCGCCGTCGGCGTCGAAGCTGGTCAGCGGGAAGGAGAGCACACCGCGTGCCATGCCGTCGCGGAGGCGGCGGATGGTCCGCTCGTGGTCGTGGTGGTCGCCGTGGTCGTGCGGGGCCCCGTGGTCCGTCATGAACCTCATCCTCATATGTAGACGGTGTTCGCGTATGAAGATGGAGGCTAGATCCGTGAACAGGCTCCGGTCAATGGGGCGGCGGAAACGTCCGGCCGTCACGGAGTCCGCCAGGGTGCAGCGCGGGCGTCGTGGGGGCGGCTCGTTGGGCGAACTCCCAATGAGATCCGCCGAGTTGCTGTGCACCTGCCGGGGGACGGCACAGGGCGGTGCGGCGCATCATGGGCGATCAGTCACCCGCCGTACGCTCTCGCCCCCAGGAGTGCCGATGCCTGTCGCCCGTACCCGTCCGAAGCTCGCCGGACTGCTGCTGTCCGCCGCCCTCGCCCTGTCCGTCCTGCCCGTGCTCCCCGCGACGCCGGCGCAGGCCGCCACGCCTGCGTCTGCCACGGAGTCCGCCTCGGCCGACTGGGGCAGCCCGGGCCCGTACGAAGTGCGGGTCGACATCGAGGCCGTGCACACCTTCTACTACCCCGCGGACCTTGCCGCCTCCGGCACCCGGCACCCCGTGGTGATCTGGGGCAACGGCACCGGCGCCGTACCCGGTGTCTACAGCGGGCTGCTGCGCCACCTCGCGAGTCAGGGCTTCATCGTCGCCGCGGCCAACACCCCCACCTCGAACTTCGCGATCACCATGCGCGCGGGCATCGACGTCCTGGAGCGCCGCGACGCCGACCCGGGCAGCAGGTTCCACGGCAAGGTCGACCTCGACCACATCGGCGCCGCCGGGCACTCCCAGGGCGGGGCGGCCGCGCTCAACGCGGCGGTGGACGACCGCGTGGACACCGCCGTGCCGATCCAGCCGGGACCGCTGGCGAGCGCCGACGCGATGGACGAGCCCGTCTTCTACCTCGCGGGCCAGTACGACCTCACCGTGCCGCCCGTGCTGGTCAAGGCGTTCTACGCGGACTCGGACCATGTGCCCGCCGTCTACGGCGAGGTACGCGGGGCCGGCCACCTCGGCAGCATCGGCGACGGGGGCGACTTCCGCGCCCCGGTCACGGCGTGGCTGCGCTACCAGCTGATGGGGGACGCGGAGGCGCGCGCCGAGTTCACGGGGCCGGGCTGCGGTTACTGCGGCGATACGGAGTTGTGGTCGGACTGGCGGCGCAACGCCAAGGCCCAGGCGCTGTAGGACGCGGGGACCGGCCGGGTCAGCGCGGTACCTCCGCCGCCCGCAGGGCGAGCGCCCAGCCCAGGCGGGCCTCGCCCGACTCGGCCGGCCAGCCCGTGAGTTCGCAGACCCGCAGGATGCGGTTGAGGACCGTGTTGCGGTGGCAGTACAGGAGGTCGGCGGCGCGCGAGGCCGAGCAACCGGTGTCCAGCCAGGTGCGCAGCGTCTCCAGGAGCACCGGGCGTTCGGCGCCGCAGTCGAGCACGCCGCCGAGATAGCGGCCGAGCAGCCGGTCCGCGATCTCCGTGTCGCCGGCGAGCGCCGCCTCCACCAGGCGCTCGTCGAGCTGCGCGGCCGTCGCACTGCCCGGCGGCAGGGTCCGCAGCGCGCGCTGCGCGTGCCGCAACGCCGTGTCGGCGCAGGCCAGTTCCTCGAACGGCGGGGAGATCCCGGCCGTGCCTCCGGGATCCTTGCGCAGGACGTCGGTCAGTTCGTCGGGGTGCGCCGGCCCGAGCCGTACGAGGCCCACGTACTGCTCGGCGCGCGTACGCCAGAACGACCACATGCCGACGGCCTGCAGCGCGGGCTCCGGGTTGGGCGGTGCGGCCGGGTTCTGGTCGATCACCACCACCGCGTAGCGGTCGCGCGGCGGCAGACCCAGCGTCGCCGCGGCCGCGCCGGCCACCGCCGGATCGCTGCCGCGGCCCTCGAGGAGCGCCGCGAACAGGGCGCCGCGGCGAGAGTCCTGGCGGTGGTGCAGCTCGATCTGGGTGAGCCGGTAGGCGTCCGACATGACGGTCGAGAACCGGTCGATGGTCTCCCACAGGGCGCCCGCCACATCGGGGATCAGCTCGTGCTCGGCGCCGTCCCGCAGCGGTCCGGCCATGGCCTGCCACAGGACCCGGCCGCCGCGCCGGTACGCACGCAGCACCGTGTCGAGCGGCATGCCCTGCTCGGCGCGGCGGCGCCCGGTCTCCGTGGCGGCCGCCTCCAGGTCCTCGACATCGTGGGGCAGGTCCCCGAAGTCGCTGAGCGCGCGGACGAGGTTGTCGTGGCAGATCCCGTGCAGATCCGCCACGGACACCGGACGCCCCGACGCGTACGCCGCACTGTGCGCGCGGATATCGGCCACCACCTGACTCGTGAGGTGGTCGATGTCCGCGAGCAGCGTCCGCGCGAGCCGCCGCCGCAACGCCTGTTCCCGTTCGCTCATGCGCGCACCTTAGGCGGCTGCCCTGCCGCAGGGGAATGCCCGGTGATTCTGCCCACGGAGTACGGGGGCACCTTGGGCAATCGCCCATGGCCCCGCAACCTCCGGTCGCGGAAGCTGACGGCGACCCCGTCCAGGCGCGTGCCCACCCGGCCCGCACCCGCCCCGTACCGCCCGAGGAGCCCCCGTGCAGCTGAGCATCGCCACCGTCCTGCAGGATTCCGCAGCCCGGCATCCCGAGCGGACCGCGGTCGTCGAGGGCGGGGAGCGGATCGGGTACCGGGAGCTGTGGCGGCAGAGCCTCGCCTTCGCCGCGGAGCTGCGGGAGCGCGGGGTGCGGGCCGGTGACCGGGTCGCCGTGCTGCTGCCCAACACCGCGGACTTCCCCCGCGCCTACTACGCGGTGGCCGCGCTCGGCGCGACCGTCGTTCCGGTGCACGCACTCCTTCTCGCCGACGAGGTGGCGTTCGTGCTGCGGCACAGCGCGTGCCGGGTGATCGTCAGCGGCGGGCCGCTGGGCGCGGTCGCCGAGGAGGCGGCGGCGGCCGTCGGCATCGAGGTGGCCGAGGTGCGCACGGACCGTGAGCCGCTGCCGTCCGCGGTCCCCGCCGCACCCGAGGACCTCGCCGCGGTCCTCTACACCAGCGGCACCACGGGCAAGCCCAAGGGCGCGATGCTCACGCACGCCAACCTCGTCCTGAATGCCATGGTCTGCGCCCAGGACCTGCTCGGCCTCACCCCCGACGACGTGGTGCTCGGATGCCTGCCGCTCTTCCACAGCTACGGCCAGTCCTGCACCATGAACGCCACGTTCCGGGCCGGCGCGACCCTCGTCCTCACCCCGCGTTTCACCGGGCCCGGTGCGCTGGAGCTGCTGGTCGAGGAGGACATCACGGTCTTCATGGGGGTACCGACGATGTACCACGCGCTGACCGAGACGGCGGCCGCCGATCCGCGCCGCCCCGCACGGCTGCGGCTCGCGGTGTCCGGCGGCGCGGCGCTCCCCGTCGCCGTCCTCGAACGCTTCGAGAAGGACTACGACACCGTCGTCCTGGAGGGCTACGGCCTCACCGAGACCTCACCCGTCGCCACCTTCAACCAGCTCACCACCGGACGGCGCCCCGGCACCGTCGGCCACCCGGTATGGGGCGTCGAGGCCGCCGTCGCGGACGCCGAGAACAACGCGCGGACCGTGCTGCTCGACGACGGGGAGAGCGGCGAGGTCGTCATCCGCGGGCACAACCTGTTCGCCGGCTACCTCGACGACCCCGAGGCCACCGCCGCTGCCGTCGTCGACGGCTGGCTGCGCACCGGCGACATCGGCGTACGCGACGCCGACGGGTTCCTGCGGATCGTCGACCGCAAGAAGGACCTGATCATCCGCGGCGGCTTCAATGTCTACCCGCGCGAGGTCGAGGAGGTGCTCGCCCGGCACCCCGCCATCGCCCAGGTCTCCGTCATCGGGCTGCCCGACGACGCACGCGGCGAGGAGATCTGCGCCGCCGTCGTGCTCCGGCCCGGGGCCGACGCGGACGAGGCGGAGATCGTGGACTGGGCGCGCGAGCGGCTCGGACGGCACAAGTACCCCAGGATCGTCCGCCTGTTGACGTATCTGCCGCTCGGCCCGAGCGGCAAGGTCCTCAAGCGGGAGCTGAAGGAGATCTGCGGATGACGATCGTGGCCACCGCGCACGGCAAGGTGCGCGGCACGGAGGAGAACGGCGTCGCGGTCTTCCGCGGCATCCCCTACGCGGCGGCCCCGTTCGGCGAGCACCGCTTCGCGGCGCCCGCGCCCGTCACCCCTTGGAGCGGTGTCAGGGACGCGCTCGCCTTCGGTCCCACCGCGCCCAAACTCCCGTACACGCCACCGCTGGACGCCCTCCTGCCGGACCCCGACATCGCGGGCGACGACTGCCTCAACCTCAACGTCTGGACCCCCGCGCCCGGCGCCGGACGGCTGCCCGTGATGGTGTGGATCCACGGCGGCTCCCTGCGCAACGGCTCAGCGGCCCTCGACGTCTACGACGGGCGGGCCTTCGCACGCGACGGCGTCGTCCTCGTCTCGCTCAACTACCGGCTCGGCATCGAAGGCTTCGGTGTGTTCCCCGACGCACCCGCCAACCTGGGGCTGCGCGACCAGATCGCCGCCCTCACCTGGGTGCGCGAGAACATCGAGGCGTTCGGCGGCGACCCGGAGAACGTGACCGTCTTCGGCGAGTCCGCGGGCGGCATCAGCATCGCCGCGCTCCTCACGAGCCCGCACGCCCGCGGCCTGTTCCGCCGCGCGGTCATCCAGAGCGGCGCGCCCATGGCCCTGCCCCGCGACAAGGCGCGGCGCACCACGGCCGCCATCGCGAAGCGGCTCGCAATCCCCGCCACCGCACGGGACTTCGCCGCCGCGGACCGTACCGCCCTGCTCGCCGCGCAGGGCGACGTCACCCGCGGCGGCAACCCGCTCACCGGCAGCGCCGGATTCCAGCCCGTCATCGACGGCGACGTCCTGCCCGACGACCCGGCGCGCGCCCTGGCCGCCGGCGCGGCCGCGGACATCGATCTGCTCCTGGGCACCACCAGCGAGGAGTACCGCCTCTGGTTCCTGCCCTCGGGCGTCGCCGACCGCATCGGCAGGCTCACGCTGCGCCTGGCCCTCGCCAAGTTCCGTATCCCGCAACGAGCCGCCCGGCTGTACGCAGCAGGGCGGCCGGGCGCCAACCCCGGCGAGGTGCTCGGCGCCATCGCCACCGACAAGCTGCTGCGCATCCCGCTGTACCGCCTCGCCGACGCACGGACCGCAGGGCCTACGTCCGCACACGCACCGACCGCGGGGCGTACGTACCTCTACGAGTTCGCGTGGCGGACACGGGTGCAGCGGCTCGGTGCCTGCCACGCGCTCGAACTCGGCTTCGTCTTCGACACGCTGGACACCGACGAGGCCCGCGCCCTCACCGGCCCCGACGCCCCGCAACCCCTCGCCGACGCGATGCACCGCGCCTGGGTCGCCTTCGCCACGACGGGCGATCCCGGCTGGCGGGGCTGGGACGCGGCACGCCCCGTGATGACCTTCGACGCGGACGGTACGGAGGTGACCGAGGCGCCCCGCGAGGCCGAACGGGCCCTGTGGGACTGATTTCTGTCGGTGAGCCAGCTCTCAGTGCGCCCCTTCGTTCGCCCTTTCCGCATATGCGCCTGCGCGGCCCCGGGCGGCCCTACCCTGGACAGGTGAGCGAGGGGGCAGGGGTATGGCGAGTGGTGAGGAGAGGGTGCTTCTTGTCGACGACCATGAGGACAACCTGTTCGCCCTGGAGAGCGCGCTGGCCCCGCTCGGGCAGCCCCTGGAGCGGGCGACCAGCGGCAATGACGCGCTGAAGGCGGTCCTGCGCGGCGGGATCGGCCTCGTCCTGCTCGACGTGGTGATGCCGCAGGTCAGCGGGCTCGACGTGGTGCGCTACATGCAGCGCGTGGAGCAGACCCAGCACATACCGGTGATCCTGCTGACCGGGTTCGGGCGCGACAGCGAACTGGCGCGCGTGGCCTACCGGCTGGGCGTCGCGGACCTGGTGATGAAGCCCGTGGACCCCTGGGCGCTGCGCACGAAGGTGCGCTACCTCCTGGCCCAGCGCCGGCGGATGCAGGCGCTCGACATCCAGGTGCAGCTCCAGGACGTCGAGCTGCGCTCCCTGCGTTCCCAGCTCGATTCCGTCCACGCCCCGCACGCCTCCGCACCGCTGCCGCACCCGGACGTACGGGTGCCGCAGCAGCCCGGGCCGCACGGGACGGAGACGGGCGGGCGCCATCAGGAGACGCAGTACGCGGAGGAGGGCGAGGGCTGAGCGGGCTCGCCGGGTGGGTGAGCACCCGCCCCGCGCAGTCCATGCCGGGTGGGTGAGCACCCGCCCCGCGCACTCCAAGCCGGGTGGGTGAGCACCCGCCCACGCAGCGCATGCCGCTACCCGACGAGCGGACGCACTTCCTCCGCCACGAACCGCACGAACCCCACCGGATCCGGCTCGTCCGCGGTCGGCTGCAGCACCACCGAGTCGGCGCCCGCGTCGGCGAGCAGCTCGACGGCCTTCGCGACGGCCGACGCGTCACCCGCCGCGCCCGGTCCCGGAGTCATCTCCAGGCCGTCGCGGGCCAGTTCGGCCCGCAGCCGGTCCTCGGCGCCCGGACCCGTCGCCGCGCTCATGTACACGACCACGTGATGATCGCCCGTGCGCCCCGCCTCCGCGCGGCCCTCGTCGATCAGCCGCAGCCCGGCCCGCAGCGTCCCCGGTGTCGTGGACGCCTCGAAGATCGTGCCGTCCGCCGCCGCACCGCTCAGCCGCACGGTCCGCGGCCCCTTCGCCCCGGCGAAGACGGGCGCGGGCGCGGCGGGCGGCCAGTCGAGGGCCACTCCGTCGAGCCGTACATACCGGCCCTCGGTGGTCACGCGCTCACCGCGCAGCAACGCCCGCATCGCGTCGAGATGTTCGCGCAGCAGCGTCAGCGGCGACTCGGCGCGTGCGCCGACCTGGCCCATCCAGCTCTGCACCCCGTGGCCCATGCCGAGGATGAGGCGGCCGGGGAAGAGGCGGTGCAGGGTCGCGGCCTCCATCGACGCGATGGCCACGTTGCGCAGCGGCACGGGCAGCAGCCCCACCCCGACCTTCATGCGTTCGGTCCAGGCGAGAGCGGCCGCGGCGGTGGCGATCCCGCTTTCCAGGAAGCAGTCCTCCCACAGCCAGAGCTGGTCGAGTCCGGCGGCCTCCGCGGCCAGGGTCACCTCACGCAGTTGCTCGGGCGGACATTGGGGGCGGAACACGGCGCCAAGGGATGTCATACGTCCCTTCCTACCCGGGCCGGCGCCCCGGAAGTAAGGCCTTTCGGCAACGGGCACCTGCACTCCGCGCGGACACCTTGGACTTATCCTGGCGCGTGATGTTCGATCCCCAAGGTCCCACGCTGCGTGAACTCGCCGTTCAGGCCCTCTCCTCCGTGGAGCACGGCTACGACCTCCTGGCGCCGAAGTTCGACCACACCCCGTTCCGTACGCCCGAGCACATCCTCGACTCCGTCGCCGAAGTCCTGCGCACCATCGGCCCGTTCGGGCACGGCCTCGACCTGTGCTGCGGGACGGGCGCGGGCGCGCGGGTGCTGCGGGAGGTCTGCGAGAAACGGGTCGCCGGGGTGGACTTCAGCGCGGGCATGCTCGCCGAGGCGCGCCGCGGGACACCCGGGGGCGCCGACTGGGTGCGCGGCGACGCGCTCGCTCTGCCCTTCGGCGAGGCCTTCGATCTCCTCGTCAGCTTCGGCGCGTTCGGCCACTTCCTGCCGTCACAGCGCCCCGCCCTGTTCGCCGAGGCCCACCGCGTCCTGCGCCCCGGCGGCCGCTTCGTCTTCCCGCTCGGCGCGCCCCCGCCGGTCCGCTCCGGCCTGTACTGGATGCTGCTCGGCTTCGACGCAGTGATGCGGGTGCGCAACGCGGTGTGGCGGCCGCCGTTCGTCATGTACTACCGGGGCTTCCCGCTCGCGGAGGTCGCCGCCGAACTGACCCGCACCGGCTTCGACGTCACCCTGCGCGACCTGCCCGGCCTCGGCCGCCGCCCCGACGGCTCCCCGCGTGCCCGCGCGGTGATCGCCACCAAACCCCCGCAGTCTCAGGAGAGCTGAGCCACCAGCTCGCCCAGCGCGATCCCCAGCTTGCGCAGCCCTTCGCCCGCCTCGCCGCCGGGCTCGCTCATGTACAGGTCCCGCCGGATCTCGATCATCAGCGCCCGCACGCGGGTGTCGTGCCCGTAGAACCTCAGCGGAACGTACGTCCCGGCGAACGGCGAGTTCACCGCCGTACCCCCGAAGCGCCCGAACACGTCCTCGGCGCACTCGAGCAGCTCCGGCGGTGTGTGGAAGGCGTCCGTCCCCAGGCAGACGGGCGGACGCGGGCCCTCGCCGTGGAGTTCGTACGGGAGCGCGCGGCTGGGGTACGAGTGCACATCGATCACCACGGCACGTCCCGCCGCCGCGAGCCGCGCCTCGACCGCGTCCGTCATCGCCTGCGCGTACGGAGTGAAGTACCGCTCGACGAGCGGGCCCGGGTCGAAGCCGTCGGGCCGCAGCACCTCGCGGTGCGTCGTGCGCGTGTACACCGCGCCCATGCCGACCGCCCGCATCTCCTCACGCTCGTCGGGGAAGCGCTCGGGGTCCACGACAAGGCGGGACAGCCGGTTGACGAACCGCCAGGGCGCTGGCCGTGCCGTGTCCGCCGCCCATGCGGCGATCCGGTCGGTGTGCGCGTCGGTGATGTGCCGGGCCTCGGCCGCCAGCGCCTCGTCGTCCAGGACGATGTCCCGCCGTACCGCCTCGGGGATCTCCCATGCGCCGTGCGGCACATGCAGCAGCACGGGCGAAGCGGGCGCCCCGGGCAGTACCTCGTAAGGGATCACCGGCTCACCCTAGGCCTGTCCGGCCGCTCACGACACGCCCGAGCGCGGCACCCCGGGCGGGGCGCCGCGCTTCGGCGGGTGCGGCTCAGGCGTCCTCGTAGACGATCCAGACCTGGCCCTTTGCGAACGGCATCGGCTTGCCGCCCTTCTGGATGAACTTCGTGCCGCTCTTCGTGTTCGGCCGCATCCACCACGACTTGTACGCCTTGCCGTCCCGCAGGACCGTCGCCCAGCCCTCGCCGACGGTCTTGATGTACGGGGTCACGGCGCCGTTGACGTCGCGGTACTTCGACGGCGGCATCTTCACTTTCTGGATCACGATCGTCCGCGCGCTCATCTGCTTGCCGTTGCTCTGCCACGCGGGCGCCCCGTCGAAGCGCACGTACCAGCGCTTCTGCGAAGGCGACCAGCGGAAGGTGTGGCTCGCGGAGGCGTAGCGCACCGTGCGCTCGGCCGTCCGCGTACCGCCCTTGGGCGCCGGTCCGAAACGGAAGCCGATGTCCTTCGGCTTGTGGGCACGCGGCGCGGACTTGAGGACCATGCCCGGGTTCACGAACAGGTTGTGCGGGGCGTTGCGGCCCGGGGCGCGGTAGTAGGCGCGGGGGAGTGCGCCGTGCGAGCGGACGTAGATGGGCGAGTCCTTGAGGAACTTGTGCAGCGAGCTGCGCACCCCGGAGTACGCGAGCGCGGGCCGGCCGAACTGTTTGAGCAGCTCCACGTCCGACTCACGGGCGCTGCGCACGGGTCCGACGGCGCGCGGGATCTTGCTGGAGTACACGCCCATGAGGCGGCTCATCCCGCCCTCGACCTTCTCGACGTAGACGATGTCGGCCTTGTCGAGGTTGTGGTGCGGCCGGGCGCCGCGCGCGTTGTCGAACTTCACGGCGAGCACCGGGCCCTGTTCGGCCATCAGACCTGTGTACGGCGAGATCTTCCGCGGCGCGCCGCCCTGCGCGTCCGCCTCCGGTGCGCTCGCGTCGGGCGCCGCGGCCGCCGGGCCCTGCGACGGTACGGGGTCGGTGTCCGCGGCGGGCGCGGCGCCGAGGGTCAGGGTGCCGGCGGCGAGGAGGGCGAGCAGAGGGACCGCACGGCGACGGCGTCCGGTCGTGGATGAGGACAAGTCGGGGCTCCTTCGAAGGGCGCGCCCGGCAGGCGCGCGGCGGTTTGCAGGCGCAGCCTTCCTCCGCCGACGCCGCCGCGAATCAGTTCCGGCCCGGTGATCGCCTGATCGAGAGGGATGTTTAGGCGGTTTTGCCGCATTTTTCGGCCCCAGGTTGCGGAGTGCGGCCCGCTGACCTCCATGCATGACAGCACCCGCATGCGTCCGCACTCCCCGTCAAACTAATTGGCCATGCCATCTATCTCCGCGGCTTCCAGCATCGACGGACGAACTGCCACCGAAGTGCGAAGGATCACCATGGCCATGGAGGCAAGGCATGCCGCACCGCGCGGCACGCGCAACGGCAAGGGCGGCGACCAGGGGAGGGAGGTGCGGGGCGCGAAGGAGCGGTCCGGGGCGAGCGCGCGGCAGAGTCCGGAGATGACGGTCGCGCAGGTCTCCGGTTCGGCGCTCGGGGTGGTCTCGGGCGCGCTCCTCGCGTCCGCCCTCGGGCTCTTCGGAACGGTCGCCGGCGCCGTGATCTTCAGCCTCACCGCGACCGTCGGCGGCTCCGCCTTCCAGCTCGGACTCCATCGCACCGGCCGCCGCTGCCGCGCACTGCACCGGCCCGCGGGCCGCACCTTCCGCCGGCGCAGCTCAGCGCGCGGCGACGTGCAGCACCCAGACCTGACCCTCCGCGAACGGCAGCGGCTCACCGTCTCGGTCGGTGTGGACCGTCGCTTCCTCGGCTGACTCCCGGCTCCACCGGCCCTCGTACGCCTTCCCGTCGCGCAGCACCAGCGTCCTGCCGCGCCCGACGGTCTCGGTGTACGGGGACACATTGCCCCAGCGGTCCTTGAACCGGGAGTCCCGCACGACGCCGTACTGCACCACGACCGTCGCCGGCGTCAGGTTCGAGCGGACGCCGTCCATGGACACCCGCCACTGACCGCGCGCCGCCGACCAGGTGAAGCCGTACCGCGCCGCCGGATAGCGGACCGTGTGCTCCGCCGCGGCGCGGCCGCCCGGCGGCGCGGCGCCGAAGCGCAGCCCCAGATCGGCGGGTTCCGCCTCCCGGTCCGGGGCGGGGTCCAGGCGCGCCGGGCGGAGGTAGAGGTTGTGCGGGATGGGGCGCGCGGAGGAACGGTAGTACGCGTTCGGTGCCTCGCTCGGCGAGCGCGGATACACCTCGGCCTTGTCGATCAGCGGCAGCAGCTTGCCCTGCGCGCCGGAGAACGCCAGCACCGGCTTGCCGTACTGGCGCAGCAGCTCCAGATCGGTCTCGCGCGCACTGCGCACCGGGCCGACCGCCTGCGGCAGACGGCTGCCCAGATAGACGGCGGCCAGCCGCGTCAGCCCCGACTCGACCTGCTCGACATGGACGACCGCGGCCTCGCGCAGCCCGGTGTGCGGGCGGGCCGGGCGGACGTTGTCGATCTTCACGGCGAGCACGGTGGGGTGCCGCACCGTGCGAGGCCGTGGCGCGGGCGGCGCGGAGGTCGTGGGGGGCGGCGACGGCGGCCGCGGGTCGTCGGTTCCGCCGCCGCGGTCGGTCACGGTGCAGGCGGCGAGGGCCGTCGCCGCAGGCAGCGCGAGGAACAGCCGGCGCCTCATGAGACGGGCCGGGTGCGGGACTTGGGGTGGGCCGTGCGCGAGCAGGGCTTCATGAGGTGACACGTACCCGGTCCGCCCCGCGCTCAGGCCGAACGAAGGTTCCCTTCCGCTTGTGTGCGAAGGAGGCCGGCCGGCAGGGGAGCCGGCGCGTCAGGAGGTCCGTCGCCGGCGGCGGGCCGCGACGGCCTCCGGGTCGATCACCGGATGCGCCCACTGCTCGGCCAGCGCCACCGACTCCGCGCGCCCGTCCACCACATGCGCGTGCGCCAGCGCGGCCGCGCGCTCCTTGTCACCGGCCGCGATGGCCTCGTACATCTCCTCGTGCTCGGCGCACTGCTGCGCCGGGTCGCGCTGCGCGGTGAGCCGGAAGAGCCAGTGCGTCCGCGCTTCGAGCGGGCGCATCATATTGCTGAGCAGCGGGTTGTCCGCCAGCTCCACGATGTCCGTGTGGAAGCCCGCGTTGGCGGTAGCGATCGAGCCGCGGTCCCCGGCGGCGATGGCGCTACGGGCCGACTGCAGCCGCTCCGCCAGCCGCGCGAGCCCGTCGGAGTCGGCCCGCTCGGCCGCGAGGCGCGCGGCGAGGGACTCCAGGGATTCGCGTACGTCGAACAGATCGCGCACATCCGCGGGTGTGAACGGCGCGACCAGCGCGCCCCGGTGCGGCACAAGGAGCACCAGACCGTCCGCCTCCAGCCGCCGCAACGCCTCGCGCAAGGGGATACGGGACACCTCCAGCTCCGCCGCGAGATCACGCTCCACGAGGCGGGCGCCCGGCGGGAGTTCGCCGTCGAGGATGCGCCGGCGCACGGCGTCGTAGGCGAGATCGCGCAGGGAACTGCGCCCCGCGCCCGCCGGACCGGCCGCCATCGCCACGCTCTTCCTCCGCTCGCCGTGGCCTCCACCCTATGCGGACGCCGCGGTGGGTGCGCACGGGCGATCAAGCGCGCGCGTACTGCTAACCGGCCGCTAACACGCAGGCAACAAGCGGCTCCCAGACTGAGGGCGCGTAACGGTATACCACTACCGGGCCCCAGGTGCTCCCGTCGGCGGCACCCGGGCCCCTCCCTCTGGAGGCACCCTCGTGGCACACATTCACACCCGGCGCGCCCTCGCCCCGGTCGCCCTCATCACCACCGTCGGCCTGCTCGCCCTCACCGGCTGTGGCGGCAACTCCACCGCCCAGGACGGCAGTTCGGGTTCAGGCAAGGGCACTCTCAAGGTGGGCGTGCTCTTCCCCGGATCCCTCTCCGACGGCGGCTTCATGGAATCCGCGTACCGCGGCTACGAGCGCGCCGCGAAGGAGCACCAGGGCAAGGTCGCCTTCAGCAAGGTCGAGCAGGTGCAGGCCGCCGACTACGAACAGGCACTCGTGCGCTTCGCCACCACCTCCGACCTCGTCATCTCCCTCGGCGGACAGACCGACGCCGCCGTACGGAAGGTCGCCGCACGCTTCCCCAAGGTCAAGTTCGCGGAGATCGGCGGCCCCGCCGACGGCAAGCCCACCGCCAACCTCTCCCTCTACGACCCGCAGCAGGCCGAGGCCGCGTATCTCTCCGGCGCCGCGGCCGCGCTCCTCTCCAAGAAGAAGACCGTCGGCTTCGTGGGCGGCGCGGAACTCCCCGCGATCGTCAACGCGGCCAAGGAGTTCGAGCGCGGCGCGCGGTCCGTCGAGCCGAAGGTGAAGGTGCTCACCCCGCAGTACGTCGGCGACTTCAACGACGCCGCCAAGGCCAAGCAGTCCGCGCTCGCCGACTACAGCGCAGGCGCCGACACCCTCGGCCAGATCCTCAACCTCGGCCAGAAGGGCGTCGTCCAGGCCGCCTCCGGACGCGGCGGCACGCTCATCGGCGGACCCATCCCCGCGAAGTGCGGCACCGAGAAGGCATACGCGGCGTACGTGGAGACCGACATCGGCGCCGAGATCGAGTACTCCACCGACCAGCTCGTGAAAGGCAGCTGGAAGGCGGAGGCCGTGCACTTCGGCCTCACCTTCGACGAGCCGCACAACGACCTTCACCTGTGCGCCGACACCGACCCCTCGGTCGCGAAGAAGCTCGACGAGGTGAAGGCGGACATCGCGTCCGGGAAGGTCACCACACGATGAGAGCGCCCGCTCTGGAGATCGCCGGACTGGTCAAGTCGTACGGCAGCCTGCGGGCATTGGACGGCGTCGACCTCGTCGTCGAGGCCGGCACCGTGCACTGCGTCCTCGGCGAGAACGGCGCCGGGAAATCCACCCTGTGCCACGCGGTGGCGGGCTCGCTCACGCCCGACGCCGGAACGCTGCGCCTGTACGGGGAGCCGTACGCCCCGCGCCGGCCCGCCGACGCGCTCGCGGCGGGCGTCGCCATGGTGCACCAGCACTTCTCGCTCGTGTCCACCCTCACCATCGGCGAGAACCTGCGACTGCTCCGCCTCCCCGACCTGCGCACACGGATCGAACACGTACGGACGGCCTACGGACTCGACCTCGAACTCGACGCCGTGGCCGGCCAGGTGCCCGTCGGAGTCCGCCAGCGCGCCGAGATCGTCAAGGCACTGCTCCGCGACCCACGGCTGCTCGTCCTCGACGAACCGACCGGCGTGCTCGGCCCCGCCGAGACGGACGCGCTCCTCGAGACCTGCCGCCGGATCGCCGACGCGGGCCACGCGGTCGTCCTCGTCACCCACAAACTCGGCGAGGCGGTACGGGCCGGGGACGCCGCCACCGTCCTGCGCGGCGGACGCGTGGCGGGGGACGGCGCGCTCACCGAACTGTCGGCGGAACGCCTCGTACCCCTGATGATCGGACGCCCCGCCGGAGGGCTCGACGCGACGGTGGCGGGGGCCGTCGGACTCGGGAAGGTGCCGGAACGTACCTGGGAGGATTCCATTGCCTCCCGGGGCACGGCCCTGAGTCTCACCGGCCTCACCGTGCGCCGCCCGACCGGCGCGTTCGCCCTCCGAGGAGCCTCGCTCGACGTCGGCTTCGGTGAGATCGTCGGGGTCGCCGGGGTAGAGGGGAACGGGCAGAGCGAGCTGATGGCCGTGCTCGGCGGTGCGCTGGCGCCGCAGGAAGGGCGCGTCGCACTCGACGGCACGGACCTGACGCGCGCCACCCCCGCGGTACGGACGCGGGCCGGGCTCGGGGTCGTGCCGGAGGACCGGCATCACGAAGGGTGCGTGCCCGCGCTGACGGTCGCGGAGAATCTGCACCTCGGACGCCTCGCACGGTTCCGGCGCCTCGGCGTCCTCCTCGACCGGCCCGCACTCGCCCGCGCCACGGAGACGGTGCTCGCCGAGCACGACGTACGGGCCCCGGGGCCGTCCGCGCCGATGGCCTCCCTGTCCGGCGGCAACCAGCAGAAGGTCGTCCTGGCGCGGGAGTTGGCCCTCGACCCGCTCAAATGCCTGGCCGCGTCCCAGCCCACGCGCGGCCTTGACGTCGGCGCGGTCGAGGCGGTTCACACCCGGATCCGGGCGGCCGCGGCGTCCGGCGCCGGCGTCCTCGTCGTCTCCGCCGAACTCGACGAACTCCTCGCCCTGTGCGACCGCGTGGTGGTCGCGTACCGGGGGCGGCTGCTCGGGCCGGTGGACCCGCGGGCGGCGGGTGCGCGGGAGCGGATCGGGGCGCTGATGGTGGGAGCGGAGGAGGCCGTGGGGGAGGCGGTGAAGGAGGCGGTGGAGGCGAGTGGCGAGGGCTTGGATGCGGCGCCGGCGCCCCTGGTGCCCGGACAGTCCCCTCCCGCCCGGGGGCCAAGCCCTTCCAAGGCTATCGGCCACCACTGACACCCGGCTCCGAGCCGCCAGTTCACGACGCGACGAGCCAACTCCCGCACCCCGAACCGCTCCCGCTCCCACCCAAGGATCCCTCGATGCCCACCCCAACCCCCGCAGTCCCCACCCCAACCCCCGCAGTCCCCACCCCAACCCCCGGCGTCCCCACACCAACCCCCACCAAGCCCCCACCCGACCCCGCCCACGAACCACCAACCCCGCCCTCCACGGACCCCCAACCCCGCAGCCCGCACCTGCGAGAAGCTCTCTGTGACCTCCCCCGTCACCCTCTCTCCGTAGCCCTCCTGGCCGCCCTCTGCGCCACCGCCGTCGGCATGCTGCTCGTCCTCGCCGCCGGGGCCGATCTCGGCACCGCGTGGCAGGCGCTCGACGTGGGGATGTTCGGGTCCGCGTACGCCATCGGGAGTTCGCTCAACTCCGCTGCCGTGCTGGCGCTGATCGCCACCGGGTTCACCGTCGCCCACCGGGCCGGGCTCGTGAACGTCGGCGGTGAGGGGCAGCTGTGTGCCGGCGGGGTCGCGGCCGCCGGAGCCGGGCTCGCGCTGCCCGCGCAGGTGCCCGCGGCACTCGGAGTTCCCCTGATCCTGGCCGCCGGATTCCTCGCCGGGGCGGCGTGGGCGTCCCTCGCCGCCTGGCTGAAGGTGCGGCGCGGCACCAGCGAGGTCATCACCACGCTGCTGCTCAACTTCATCGGCATCGGCATGGTCTCCGTGGCCGTCCACGAGGAGGCGCTGCTGCGTCAGCCCGTCACCTCGTCGGAGACCCTGCCGCAGTCCGCGCCCCTGCCCGCCGGGGCCCAACTGCCCCTGATCGGCGGCCCGGAGTCGCCCGCGACCGCGATCGTGCTGATCGCCGCGGCAGCCGTCGTCGTCACCGGCATCGTCCTGCGGCACGCCGCGCTCGGACTGAAACTGCGGGCTGTCGGCCACTCGCCGGCCGCCTCCGCCCGGCTCGGACTGCCTGTCGGACGGCTCGAAGGCGGCGGACTCGCCTTCGCGGGCGGGCTCGCGGGCGTCGCGGGCGCGGCGCTCGTCGCCACCGCACCGTACGTCCTCGCCGAGCACTTTTCCTCCGGCTACGGCTTCGCGGGGCTCGTCGTCGGACTGCTCGCCCGCGGCTCGCTCACCGCCGTCGCCGCCGCCTCGCTGCTCTTCGGCTTCCTCACCAGCGGCGGCATCAACCTGCAGCTCGCCGCGCAGGTCCCCGCGTCGACCGTGCAGGTCGTCCAGAGCGTCCTGGTCCTGTTCATCGCCGCCGCCATGCTGTTCACCACGCGCCGCCCCGGGAGCCGTCGATGAGTGCCGTAGCCGAAGAACTCGCCTCGGGCGGCGTACGGATGGCGCTCCCGCTGCTCCTCGCCTCCGCCGGTGAGCTGCTCAGCGAACGCGCGGGAGTGCTGAACCTCTCGGTCGAAGGCATGATGCTCACCGGCGCCTTCGCCGGTGCCGTCGGCGCCCACACCTCGGGCAGCGCGGCCGTCGGCGTGCTCACCGCCGTCCTCGCGGGACTGCTGTTCGCCTTGCTCCAGGCCCTGCTCAGCATCACCCTGCGCGCCGACCAGATCGTCACCGGCATCACCGCCAACGCGCTGGCCCTCGGCGCCACGACCTACGGAGCACGGCTGGTCTTCGAGGACGGCGCGGGTGCCAAGACCCTGCCCGGCCTCGACCCGCTGGCCATTCCGGTGCTGCACGACATCCCCGTCCTCGGACCCGCCCTCTTCGAGCAGACACTGCTCGGCTACGCCGCCTTCGCGCTCGCCGTCGCCCTCGCGGTCGCCTTCAGCCGCCGTACGACGGCCGGGCTCGTGATCGACGCGGTCGGCGAGGACGCGCTCTCCGCCGACCGCAGCGGACTCCCCGTCACGACGGTCCGGTACGCGACCGTCCTGCTGACCGGCGTCACCGCGGCGCTCGCCGGCGCGCACCTCGCGCTCTCCGAGGTGCACGCGTTCAGCGACAACCTCACGGGCGGCATCGGCTATCTCGCCGTGGTCGCGGTGATCGCCGGACGCTGGCGCGCCTGGCCGACCCTGCTCGCCTGTCTCGTCTTCGGGCTCGCCCAGTCCCTGCAGTTCGCCGCGCCCGCCCTCGGACTGCACGTCTCCGCGCCGCTCCTGGTGACCCTGCCGTACGTCTTCGCGTTGCTCGCGGTGAGCGGCTTGGTGGGACGCAGCCGGGCGCCTTCGGGGCTCACGGTCCCGTTCGTCCGGGCGAGTTGACGCACACCCGGCACCACATCGGCTCAACCGCACGCACCGAACCACGTCAGGAGTACCCGCCCGATGACGCTGATCCTCACCCGCTCCGTGATCCGCACGCTCCTCGCCGACGCCGTCGAGGACGTCGAGCACACCGTCGCCCGCGCCCACCGCGACCTCGCGCTCGGCCGCGCGGTGCTCCCCGCACCGCCCGCGATGGCGCTGCCCGACGGCGACGGCACGTATCTCGCGATGGCCGCGGCCTCCGCCCCCGACCGGCTCGCGACCGTGAAGCTGCTCGCCGACCTGCCCGGCAACCGAGACCAGGGCCTGCCCGTCCAGCGCTCCGCGGTGCTCGCCGTGGACGCGAGGACCGGCGCGTGCGCGGCGCTCCTCGACGGTGCCGAGCTCACCCGGATCCGTACGGCCGCGGCCACCGCCGTCGCCACCCGAGCCTTGGCCCGCGCCGACGCCCGGACGCTCGGCGTCCTCGGTACGGGACCGCTGGCCCGGGCCCATGTGCGGGCGCTGCTGCCGGGGCGGCCGTACGAACTCGTCCTCGTCTGGGGCCGTACGCAGGAGAACGCTCAGGCGCTCGCCGCCTGGGTCACCGCCGAACTGGGCGTCCCCGCCAAGGTGATGGCCGACGCGCGCGCCGTCACCGAGCACGCCGACGTCCTGTGCACCCTCACCCCGTCGCGCGACCCGCTCGTGCTCGGCGCGTGGCTGAGCGCGGGGCAGCACATCAACGCGGTCGGCGCGCCGCCCCGGCCCGACCACCGCGAACTCGACACGGAGGCGGTGCGCCGCTGCCGTATCGTCGTCGACGCCTACGCGACGGCGCGCGCCAAGTCGGGCGAGGTGCTGATCCCGCTCGCGGAAGGCGCCCTGAGCGAGGACGCCTTCCGCACCGAACTCGGCGCCGTGCTCACCGGCGAGGCCCCGGGCCGCACCTCCGACGAGGAGCTGACGCTCTTCAACTCGGTGGGCGTGGGCCTGCAGGACCTCGCCGTGGCCCGGCTCCTGATCGACCGGGCGGGGGAGCGAGGGCTCGGCACGCAGGTCGATCTCGCGAGCTGAGCGCCCGCGCCCGCCGGCTGCCCCGTCACGCGCTCAGGAGGCCAACAGCTTCTCGATCCGCGCCAGTTCATCCGCCGAGAACTCCAGGTTCTCCGTCGCCGCAACCGAGTCCGCCAGCTGCTCGGCACTGCTGGCGCCCGCGATCGCCGAGGTGACCGTCGGCTCGCGCAGCACCCAGGCCAAGGCCATCTGCGCGAGCGACTGGCCGCGTTCGCGCGCGATGTCGTTGAGGGCCCGCAGGCGCTTCACCTTGTCGTCGGTGATGCCGTCGGCGGTCAGGAACGGGCTCAGGCCCGCCGCGCGTGAGTCGGCGGGAATCCCGTCCAGATAGCGGTTGGTGAGCAGGCCCTGCGCGAGCGGTGAGTACACCACCGAACCGGCACCGGCCTCGCCGAGCGCCGCCCACAGACCGTCCTCCGGAGTGCGGTCGAGCATCGAGTACTTCGGCTGGTGCACCAGGAGCGGGGTGCCCAGCTCGCGCAGGATGCGGGCGGCCTCGCGGGTCTGCTCCGGCGAGTAGTTGGAGATGCCCGCGTACAGCGCCTTGCCGGAGCGCACCGCCGAGTCGAGGGCGCCCATCGTCTCCTCGAGAGGGGTGTCCGGGTCGGGCCGGTGCGAGTAGAAGATGTCGACGTACTCCAGGCCCATGCGCTTGAGGGACTGGTCGAGCGAGCTGAGGACGTACTTGCGCGAACCCCATTCCCCGTACGGTCCGGGCCACATGAGGTAACCCGCCTTCGTCGACACGACGATCTCGTCGCGGTGCGCGCGCAGATCCTCCTGGAAGATCCGGCCGAACGCCGTCTCGGCGGCACCGGGCGGCGGGCCGTAGTTGTTGGCCAGGTCGAAGTGCGTCACGCCGAGGTCGAACGCCTTGTGGATGATGGCGCGCTGGCGGTCGAGGGAGCGCTCCGTACCGAAGTTGTGCCACAGCCCGAGCGAGACGGCGGGCAGCAGCAGACCGCTGCGGCCCGTGCGACGGTACGGCATGGACTCATAACGGCCGGGTGCGGCTGCGTACACGGAAAGGACCTCTCTCCACGGTCAGAAAGCGTTTCCCGCCAGCCTCGCTGGCCGCGGCCCCGCCTGTCCACGCATTACGGCGAAATGTCGCCCGCCTGCCGTGGCCCGAGCACCTCGCTCAGGTCATAGCCCACCGGCTCCTCCAACTGCCCGTACGTACAGCTCTCCGGCGTACGGTCCGGGCGCCAGCGCCGCCATTGCGCGGTGTGCCGGAAGCGGGCCCCGTTCTCCATGTGGTCGTACGCGACCTCCGCGACCCGCTCCGGCCGCAATGCCACCCAGGACAGGTCCTTCTTGCCGGTCCAGCGGCTCGTCGCACCGGGCAGCCGCGCCGACTCGTGCGCGGACTCGTCCGCCCACGCCGCCCACGGGTGGCCCTCGGCGGACTCCATCCGCAGCGGCTCGAGCTCCGTGACGAGTTCCTCGCGGCGCTTCATCGGGAACGCGGCGCACACCCCGACGTGCTGCAGCGCACCCTCCGCGTCGTACAGACCGAGCAGCAGCGACCCGACGACGGGGCCGCTCTTGTGGAAGCGGTAGCCGGCGATCACCACGTCGGCGGTGCGCTCGTGCTTGATCTTGTACATGAGGCGCTCGTTCTGCCGGTACAGGAGATCCAGCGGCTTCGCGATCACCCCGTCCAGACCCGCGCCCTCGTACTGCTCGAACCAGCGCCGCGCCACCTCCTGATCGGTGGTCGCCGGCGCGATGTGCACGGGCGCCCGCGCACCGGCGAGCGCCATGACCAGCTGAGCGCGGCGGTCCGCGAGCGGCGTGTCGAGCAGGGAGACGTCACCGAGCGCGAGCAGGTCGAACGCGACGAACGAGGCAGGGGTCTGCTCCGCGAGCAGCTTCACGCGGGAGGCCGCCGGGTGGATGCGCTCGGTGAGCGCGTCGAAGTCGAGGCGTCCGTCCCGGGCGATCACCACCTCGCCGTCGAGGACGCTGCGCGCCGGAAGGTTCGCTTTCAACGAGGCGATCAGCTCGGGAAAGTACCTGGTCAGCGGCTTGCCTGTACGGCTTGTCACCTCGATCTCGTCCCCGTCGCGGAACACGATGGCCCGGAAACCGTCCCACTTCGCCTCGTACTGCATCTCCGGCGGGATCTTGGCCACGGACTTCGCGAGCATCGGCTTGACGGGCGGCATCACCGGCAGGTCCATGCCTCCGATTGTGCTGGCTCCCGGCCCGCGGCGCCCGGTGGATCCGTACTTCCATGTGCAGCGCGACCCCGCCCCGCCTACCGTGACAGGCATGGGTGGAGCTGCGATCGAGCTGGACGCGGGCGGCCGGAAGGTGCGGCTTTCGAGCCCGGACAAGATCTTCTTTCCGGAGACCGGCTATACGAAGCGTGACGTCGCCGAGTACTACCTGAGCGTCGGTGACGGCATCCTGCGTGCCCTGAAGAACCGTCCGACGACCCTGGAGCGCTATCCGGACGGGGTCGGCGGCGAGTCGTTCTTCCAGAAGCGCGCCGCGAAGAACACCCCGGACTGGATCCCGACCGCCGAGATCACCTTCCCCAGCGGACGCAAGGCGACCGAGATCTGTCCGAGCGAGGTGGCGGCGGTGATCTGGGCGGCCCAGTTCGGCACGCTCACCTTCCACCCCTGGCCCTCCCGCGCCGCCGACACCGACCACCCCGACGAGCTGCGCATCGACCTCGACCCCCAGCCGGGCACGGACTTCTCGGACGCCGTGCGCGCGGCGCACGAACTGCGTGCCGTGCTCGACGAGTTCGGCGGCCTGGTCGGCTGGCCCAAGACCTCCGGCGGCCGCGGGCTGCATGTCTTCGTGCCGATCGAGCCGCGCTGGGACTTCATCGAGGTGCGGCACGCGGTGATCGCCGCGGGGCGCGAACTGGAGCGCCGGATGCCGGACGCGGTGACCACGGCATGGTGGAAGGAGGAGCGCGGCGCGAAGATCTTCATCGACTACAACCAGGCGGCCCGCGACCGCACCATCGCCTCCGCCTACTCGGTGCGCCCCCGGCCCCATGCCCCCGTCTCCGCCCCTCTGACCTGGGACGAGGTCGACGACGCACGGCCCGAGGACTTCGACATCAGGACCATGCCGGTCCGCTACGCGGAACGCGGCGACGTCCACGCCGACATGGACGCCGCCCGCCACACCCTGGACGCCCTCCTCGAACTCTCCGAGCGCGACGCGAAGGACCGCGGCCTCGGCGACCTCCCGTATCCGCCGGACTATCCCAAGATGCCGGGCGAGCCCAAGCGCGTGCAGCCGAGCCGCGCGAAGAAGGAGGAATAGCGCCGGTTAGGGTGAGGCCGTCTTGATCACTCGCGTACCTGGGGGGTGCCGTGGACACGGCCGGCTTTACCGAGATCAGCACGGTCGAGGAACTGCGTGAACTGCTGGGGGAGCCCGGCCACCGGGCCGCGGGCAAGGTCCGCACCGAGCTGCAGGACTTCGACAAGGAGTGGCTCGCCCACTCCCCGTTCGCCGTGATCGCCACCGCGGACGGAAGCGGCTGGTGCGACGCCTCGCCGAAGGGCGACCCGCCCGGCTTCACCCAGGTCCTCGACGAGCGGACCCTCGCGATACCCGAGCGGCCCGGCAACCGCCGTACCGACGGCTACCTCAACATCCTCGCCAACCCCCGGGTCGGCCTCCTCTTCATCATCCCGGGCCGCGCCGACACGCTCCGGATCAACGGCCGCGCGCGACTCGTCAAGGACGCACCGTTCTTCGACGCCATGGTGGTCAAGGGCCACCGGCCCAAGCTCGCGCTGGTCGTGGAGATCGAGGAGGTCTTCTTCCACTGCGCCAAGTCCCTGCACCGCTCGCAGCTGTGGAAGCAGGAGACCTGGGACCCGCAGGCGGTGCCCTCGGCCGGGCAGATCGCCAAGGCCACCACCCGCAAGGACCAGGACCTCGCGTTCCTGGAGGTCCACTTCGGCCCCTCGTACGCCGACAAGGTCTACGAGGACTGACCTCGCCACGACGCGACAGTGCCCCCATCCCGTACAGCCCGGATGGGGGCACCGCCGACGCGCCTGCTGCTACAGCTCCTTGATGCGGATGTCGCGGTACGAGACCACATCCGTCACACCGTGGACCTGGAGCCCGAGGTAGCCGGACGCGAAGCGCCGTCCGTCCGTGCCCGGGTCGTCGCCCCTCGGCGGTTCGAAGACCTGGCCGCCGGTGTTGTCGAACTCGTTGATCAGCACTCCGTTGCGGAAGATCTTGTAGTGCTGGTCGACGACCTGGATCTCGTAGTCGTTCCACGTGCCCTTCGGGGTCACGCCCGCACCGGCCAGACCCACGCGGTCGAAGCCGTAGATCGAACCGGTCTTGTACATGTCGCCGTCAGGACGGTCGAACACCTGCACCTCGTGCCCGTACTTGATGGCGACCCACTCCGGACGCGGCTCCTCCGGGTGGTCGTGGGGGTTCGGGAAGCGCACGAAGACACCGGAGTTGGTGTTGCCGTTCTCCGGAGCGTCGTCCCGCCACTGGAGCTTCAGCGAGAAGTTCTCGTACTTGCGCTCGGGGAACCACAGCATGCCCAGACCCGACTTCGACGTGCCCGAGGTCATGGTGCCGTCCTCGTTCAGGCCGAACGAACCGCCGCCCACGTGCTGCCACTTGTCGAACGACGACCGGGTGCCGTCGAAGAGCGTGCGGTAGCCGGTGGTGTTGCCGGGCTTGCCGATGCCCGACTGCTTGGCGGCCTGGTAGATCAGCCGGCCCTCACGGGCGTTGATGATCCCCTCCTTGACGAGCCGGTCGCGCACCGTGTCCACGTGCTTGAGGAACAGGGCGTGCGACGACCAGGACTTCTCGTCCTCGATCAGCTCGCCGATCGTGCAGCGCGACTTCGTCATCCGGTTGGGCACACCCGTGTTGACCGCGCCGACGAACACCGTGTCGCGCTCGTCGAACTCCGGGCAGGTCGGCGCGGAAGGATCCCCGCCCTCGACGACCGTGAGCGCGATCTCCCGCGCCTCGGAGGCGTTGCCCGCCTTGTCCGTGGCCCGGTAGAGCAGCTCGTGCCGCCCGAAGCGGTCGAGTGTCACCGGCTGGGTGTACGCGACGTACGGGGCGCCGTCGAGTGAGTACTCGACCTTGTCCACCCCGGACTCGGCGTCGGTCGCGGTGACCGTCACCTTCGCCGAACCGACGTACGCGCCGTCGGAGTTGGTGTTCCCGTCGACCTTCGCCGAGACCTCCGGCGCCGTCTCGTCCTTGGCGGGCGGTGCGACGAGCGTGAAGTCCACGCTCTTCTCGGCCGCCGCGTTCCCGGCCTTGTCCGTGGCCCGGTAGCGCACCTTGTAGGTGCCCGGGTCGTGGAACATCACCGGGGCGGTGTACGGCTGCCAGGCACCGTCCGCGCCGACCGCGTACTCGGTGGTGTTGACCCCCGAGCCCGCGTCCGTCGCCGAGACCGTGACCGTGGCCATGCCGACGTACTGGCCCTGTTCGTTCTTCTCACCGGTCACCTCGGCCGAGGTCTCCGGCGCCGTGGTGTCGTCCGTGTCCGGCGCGGCCACCTTGAACGACTCGGACTTCTCGGCGGCCACGTTGCCCGCCTTGTCCGTGGCCCGGTACCGGATCTTGTGATCGCCGACCGTGTTCACCACGACAGGACCGGTGTACGGCTGCCACGCGCCGTCGTCGCCCACTGCGAACTCGACCTTGTCGACGCCCGAACCGCCGTTCTCGTCCACGGCGTCGACCGTGACGGTCGCCTGGCCGACATACGCGCCGTCGGCGTTCTTGGTGCCGTCCACCTTCGCCGACGTGGTGGGCGCCGTGGTGTCCTCGCCGCCGCCCTCGGTCACGACGAGGATGCCCTGCATCGTGCCGTGGCCCGGGATCGTGCAGTGGTACAGGTACCGGCCGGGGGTGAGGACCACCTCGGCGGTGTGCCGTCCGCCCTGGTCGTCGTTCGGATTGGCCAGGACGTTCAGCGGCACGTCGTTGTTGTACTCGGGATCCGAGATGTCGAAGGTCAGCGTGTGCGGCATCCCGGTGGTGTTGCCGGTCGCCGTGCTGTTCTCGAAGACGATCGTCGTCGCCCCCGCCACCGCCGTGGTCGGCGCCGACAGGTACTTGTCGATCGGGTCGCCCGCCGTCCAGGTCAATGTCTGCGCGGCGGCCGCGTCCTGCTTGGCCTCGGCCTTGCCGAGCTCCTCGCCGTACGCCACCGGGGCCGAGAGGCCCAGCACCAGCAGCAAGGTGGCAAGCAGCAGCCTCAGAGGTCTCATGCGCATCGTCCGTCTCATCCCTGAGCCCCTCTCGCCAGCTGGTCCGCGGCCGGGGTCGCCGCGCCGCCCTGGTAACTGACCTTCCAGAGCGCCGACTTCGCGTCCGAGGTGAAGAAGCCGCGGCCGTAGTCGAGGACGTACAGCGAGCCGTCCGGACCGAACTTCCAGTCCATCAGGTTGTTGATGGCGTTGGTGCCACCCGGAATGATCTTCTTCAGGGACTCGGCGTGGACCGGGATACCGCCCTTGCCGACCGTCTTCGGGTCGGTGAGGATCGCGTGCCGCGGCTGGTCGCCGAAGTAGAAGTCGCCGACGAACCACTTGCCGTCCCAGTACGCGGGCCAGGCGCCCTCGCCCGCGGTGGCACCGTCATAGCGGTAGACCGGGCCGTTCATCGTGGCCTGGCCGCCGCCCTTGAGCCACGGCAGCAGGAACTTCTGCTCCTCGGCCTTGTACGACGGAATGCCGTTCGCGTCCCGCGGGAAGTCCGGTCCGCCGCCCGACGGCGAGTACCAGATGGTGTTGGACGTGATCGGCGGCAGCTTCACCAGACCGTCGTTGTTCGGCGACTCGTTGCGCGGAGCGTCGCAGTTGTACCAGCCGAGCGGCTTGGTCGGATCCGGCAGGTTCCGGTCGCGGTAGGGCTGCTTGTTGCCCATGCAGTACGGCCAGCCGTGGTTGCCGGGACCGGTGATCGCGGCGAACGTGTCGTACTTCGCCGGGCCCCACGTGGTCGACGGCGCCCCGGCGTCCGGGCCGACCCACCCCGCGTACAGGATGTCGGTCTTCTGGTCCACGAAGATGCGCGCCGGGTTGCGCACGCCCATCACGTAGATCTCGCCGCGGGTCTTCCCGCCGCCCTCGTCCGGCTCCTGGCCCGTGAACAGGTTGCCGGCGGGCAGGGTGTACGTGCCGTCGTCCTCGGGGTGGATCCGCAGGATCTTGCCGTTGAGGTTGTTGGTGTTGCCCGCGGTGCGCCGCGCGTCCGCGAAGGAGACGCCCTTGTAGTTGGGCTCGGGGTTGTTGCCCGAGTAACCGTCGCTGAACCGGCTGGAGTTGTTGTCACCGGTCGCGATGTACAGGTTGCCCTTCGAGTCCCACGACATCCCGCCGCCCGCGTGACAGCAGCTGTGGATCTGCACCGGCCACTGCAGCAGGACCTTCTCGCTGGCCAGGTCCAGCTTGTTGGTCTCCAGGTCGAGCGTGAAGCGGGAGACGTAGCGCTGGGCCATCCGCTTGTCACGGTCGATCTTGGAATGCGGTGTGTAGTGCAGATAGACCCAGCCGTTGCTGAGGAAGTCCGGGTCGAGCTCGATGCCGAGCAGCCCCTCCTCGACCTTGATCAGCTCATCGCCGCCGCCCTTGTTGCCGAACACGCTGAGCGCGGCGGCCTTGGTGACCTGCTTGGTCTTCGGGTCGTAGACGTGGACCTCGCCGTTGCCCTTGCCGATGTCCGGGTCGCTCCAGTCCGTGACGACCGGCTGCGAGGAGTCCGCGCCGCCGCGGCCGATGTACAGGACCCGGCCGTCCTTGGCGGTGACAAGCCCGTGCGGCTCACCGATCTGGTCGTTCTGGCCCGGCTGGTTCGGCACCGTGAGCCGTTCGGCCGTGTAGTTGGCGTCGATCGTCGCCTTGCAGTCGGCGCGCACCAGACGCGTCGTCCAGTTCAGGGCGCCGCGCAGATGCGTACGGAAGTCGGTCTCGCTGTACGCGTCCGCCGTACCGCCCATCGCGGTGTAGAAGGAACGCCCGCCGTCGTAGTCACGGCACCAGGAGACCGGGTGGTCCCAGCCGTTGGCGCCCTCGCCCGGTTTGTACGTGGACTCGCGCACGCGCGCGATGGTGTGGACCTTGCCCGACGGGTTCTCCTTCCAGTTGAACCACTTGTCGGGGCGCTTCCACTGCACCGGCAGATCCTTGGTGGCCGGATGCCGGCGGTCACCGAGCTCGACGGTGGCGCGCTGCGAGGTCGCGCCGCTGCCGGCGGTGGGCCGGGCACCGATCAGACCGGTGAACCAGTCCGAGTACGGCTCCGTGCGCGCGGCGTCATGCAGGCCGACGAAGCCGCCGCCCGCCTCCATGTACGCCTCCAGGCCCAGCTCCTGCTCGGCGTCGAGGACATCGCCGCCACCGGTCAGGAAGACCACGGCGTTGAACTTGCCGAGCGCCTTCTCGTTGGTGAAGACGTTCGCGTTGTCGCTCGCCGTGATGGCGAACCTCTGGTTCTCCGGACCGGTCAGACCGATCCGCTCGATGGCCTCGATCCCCGCGTTGACCACGGGGGACTCCGCGGTCGCGGAGGCGTAGAAGACCAGCACCCGTACGTTGCTGCCGCCCGGGGGCGACGGCAGTGACATCGTTGTCTGCTCGGTCGCGGTCTTCGGCGGGTCCGGGTAGGGACGCGCGGTGGCCGGCGATGTGGCGAGCAGTCCGGCGGTCACGGCGGTCGCCGCGATCCCGGCTGCCCAGGCTCGTCTCGATCTGCGTCGTGCCGTGCTCAACCCTCGGTGTTTCCAGGGCTGTTGATGCGGTGGTAGCCGCATGTGTTCACCCACCCCTCGTCCGTAACGGCAACAGCGCCTAGGAAAGTAGACGGCTTTGCCCCGTCCGCCAATAGCTATGACCGGACTGGCACGAACTTTGTCCTGAGTGTGGATAAACAAAGATCCCATCGCTACCGTGTGCCCGTCCCTGGGGGCGCTCAGGCCTCACCAACCTCCGTACCGGCATGGGGAGTTCGCAGATGACCGAGCAGGCGGCCAGCGGCCTCGAGCACTTCGGCAGACGTCTCTTCAACCGGCGGCTGCTCGCCGGCGGAGCGGTGGTCGCGACCGGCTTGACATCGATGTCAGCCGCCGGTTCGTCGAGCCCCGCGCAGGCGGTCGCGGAGGCGGCCGTCGCGCCCGCGGGCGGCGAGGTCAAGCACATGAAGCTGTACGTGGAGGCGCTGGCCGACGGGCAGCTGGGCTACGGCCTGGAGAAGGGCAAGGCGTCCATCCCCGGCCCGCTGATCGAGCTGATCGAGGGCGACACCCTGCACGTCGAGGTCATCAACACCCTCGGCATCGACGTCTCGCTGCATCCGCACGGCGTCGACTACGAGATCACCAGTGACGGCACCCGCCACAACAAGTCCCATGTGGAACCGGGCGGTTCACGCACCTACACCTGGCGCACCCACACCCCGGGCCGCCGCGCGGACGGCACCTGGCGCGCGGGCAGCGCGGGCTACTGGCACTACCACGACCACGTCGTCGGCACCGACCACGGCACCGGAGGGCTGCGCAAGGGGCTCTACGGGCCGCTGATCGTGCGGCGCAAGGGCGACATCCTGCCCGACAAGACCTACACGATCGTCTTCAACGACATGACGATCAACAACCTCAAGACCGGTCCCGACCTGAAGGCCACGGTGGGCGACCGCGTCGAGATCGTCATGATCACGCACGGCGAGTACTACCACACGTTCCATATGCACGGTCATCGCTGGGCGGACAACCGCACCGGCATGCTCACCGGTCCCGAGGACCCGTCCCCGGTGATCGACAACAAGATCACCGGGCCCGCCGACTCCTTCGGCTTCCAGATCATCGCGGGGGAGCGGGTGGGGGCGGGCGCGTGGATGTACCACTGCCACGTCCAGAGTCACTCCGACATGGGCATGGCCGGCCTCTTCCTGGTGGCGAAACCCGACGGGACGATTCCCGGGCACGACGGGGGCCACGCCGCGCACGGCGCGAAGGACAGCGGGGACGCGAAGAGCGCGGGGGGCGCACACCAGCACTGAGCGGCGGCTCGCGTCGGTGCTGAGCGATTGTCAGTGGCCGGTGACAGACTCGTAGGCGGTAGGGCAACAGAACCCCACAAAGGAGTGGATCATGCTCACCACCGATTTTGTCAACGGCTCCCTCGTCTGGGTCGACCTCGGCACCCCCGACATCGCGGCGGCCAACGCGTTCTACGGCACGTTGTTCGGCTGGGAGGCCGAGGCGTCCGAGGAGTTCGGCGGCTATGTGACGTATCGCAGCGGCGGCAAGATGGTCGCCGGCGGTATGCAGGTGCCGCCCGAGGAGGCCGCGCCGGCCTGGGGGATCTACTTCCAGACGTCCGACGCCGACGCGAGCGCCAAGAGCATCGAGCAGGCCTCCGGCACTCAGCTCATGGCGCCCATGGACGTCGGGCCGCTCGGGCGCATGGCGCTGTTCGGCGATCCGGCCGGGGCCGCCTTCGGGCTCTGGCAGCCCGGCGAGATGAAGGGCTTCGAGGCGGTCAATGAGCCCGGCGCGCTGAACTGGGTGGAGCTGTACACCACGGACGTACCGGCCGCCGCCGCGTTCTACGGATCGGCGCTGGGCCTGGGCACCACGGGTGTCGACTTCCCGGGCGGCGCGTACACCACCGTGCACCCGGGCACCGACCCCGACGGGATGTACGGCGGGCTCGCCAACCGTGCGGACGACCCGGCGGAGGCCGAGCGCGCCCCGCACTGGCTTCCGTACTTCGAGGTGGCGGACGTGGACGCGACCGTGGCGAAGGCGCGCGAGCTCGGGGCGAGCGTGGAGATGGAGCCCATGTCACTGCCGGGCGTCGGCCGCCTCGCCAAGATCACCGACCCGCTGGGGGCGCGGCTCGCGCTCATCAAGGGGGATCCGGATCAGGCGTGACGTAGCAGCTGCAGTGGGCCGGGGCCTTGCGCGAGGTTGGTGTCGCCTGAGGCCCCGGTGCTGTGCGGAGTTCGTTCGTGGGGCGAAATGTCCGAGATGCGACAATGGGGGATGGTGTGCTGCGGTGCCGAGTTGTTTCGGCGCACCGCACCCGCACGTGACCGATCATCCGCACCCGAGCCCCGGGAGCCCGCGATGTACCCGATCCGAGTCGCCGACGTGTCCGTACAAGGCGAGGAGACCGTCACGCGGCTCGATCCGAAGGGGGCTCCCTTCGAGCAACTGGCCGCGGCGCGGATCCAGTTGCACGCGGGCACGGCCGGTGAGGCGTACGCGTACCAGGAGTCCGAAGCGCTGATCACCTGTGTCGACGGCGAGGTCGAGGTCGCGAACCCGGGGCGCGGGCGGATCACGCTGCGGCCGGGAGCGTGTGTCATGGTGCCGCGCGGCGAACTCTTCACGCTGGCCAACCGCACCAGCCGTCCCGCCACCCTGCTCGCGGTGCTCACTCGGGGTCCGGCCGTCGACCGGCTTCCGCGTGCGGATCGCCGCCCGGTGCGTGACGAGCGGCATCTGCAGGCGGTGGCCTGAGGTGGTGGGGCGCTTGGGTTCGTCGGTGCCGCGGCTGAATGCGCCGGGCAGACGGGGTTTTGACGCCAGTCCCTAGCGGCGTGTGCGCCGGAGGGCGAGCCGCTCCTTCTCGGAGAGGCCGCCCCACACGCCGAAGCGCTCGTCGTGGGTGAGGGCGTAGTCGAGGCAGGCCGCGCGGCCGGCGCAGGAGAAACAGATGCGTTTGGCGTCGCTCACGGAGCTGCCGGGTTCAGGAAAGAAGAAGTCCGGGCCGGTCTGTGCGCACAGCGCGTCCTCGTGCCAGGCCGGAACGGCGCCTGGGGCGGCTGCGTTCGCGACCGGCGCGGGTGTGGGGGTGTCTGCGGTCGTGCGGGGCATGCCGTGAGCCTGACGGTTGGCGCAAAACGTTTGATCAACGCGAGATCAACGTTGTGGGTTCGGGGGTGGGGCCGGGATCGGCGTCGGTCACCTCCGCCCGTAGGATGACCGGCGCCGTCCGGGCGTAGCGCAGAGGCAGGCGCACCGTCTCGGCAAGATGGATACGCCGGTTCGAATCCGGCCGTCCGGACGGTCTTCGGGAGCGGCTCGATGGAGCCATTGCCGGGACCCCGTCGCGCAGAGGCAGGCGCACCGCCCTCTCAAGGCGGATACGTCGGTTCGAATCCGACCGGGGTCACGTTGGTGGGGTGGACGCGGAGGGGTGGGCCGGGGATGGGTGCGGGCGACGGCGGTCCGGTGAGCGCGGAGGATGCGGTGGCCGTGGGTCCGTCGGATGCCGATCCGGTGACCGTGGGCCCGTCGGATGCCGATCCGGTCTCCGTGGGTCTGTCGGCTGCCGAACTCGCCCGGTTCGACGCGCTGGTGGGCAAGTTGCGCTCTCTTCCGGTCGATGACCCGATCCGGTTGCGGGCTGAGCAGGTCGCGGCCTCGTTCGCGCGCGACGGCCGGCTGCGGCGCCGCAAGGCGCGCGGCACCGAACGGTCCGCCGCCGATGCCGCGCTCATGGCGCGGTCCGCCACGGGTGCGGCCGACCGTCGCGAGGACGCAGCCCTGACGGCTGCCGAAGCGAAGTCCACCGCGCTGGGTGACCTGCGCAAGCCGCGTACCTGCTACGTGTGCAAGGGCGCGTACCGCCAGGTCGACGGCTTCTACCACCGGCTCTGTCCCGAATGCGCCGACGAGAACCGGGCACGGCGCGCCCAGGGCACCGACCTCACCGGACGGCACGTGCTGCTCACGGGCGGGCGGGTGAAGATCGGTTTCCAGCTTGCCCTGATGATGCTGCGCGACGGTGCCCACCTCACCGTCACCAGCAGGTTCCCGTCCGACACCCTGCGGAGGTTCACGGCCGCTCCCGGCAGCGAGGACTGGTTCGACCGCCTCACCGTGGTGGCCGTGGATCTGCGGGACCCCCGGCAGGTGCTCGGGCTGTGCGAGCGGCTCAGGACCGAGGGCGCCCCGCTCGACATCCTCGTGAACAACGCCGCCCAGACCGTGCGTCGCCCGCCCGAGTCGTACGCGCTCCTGAACGCCGGTGAGACGGAGCAACTGCCGCCGGGCGCCTGGCCGGCGCCGGGCTTCCGGCCGGTGCGGGAGCTCGCGCCGGGTCCGTCGGGCTCGCCGGACCCGCTGCGGCACCGGATGGCCACGCGGGACGCGACCGGACTCCTGAGCGCGGCCGACGAGGCCGGGCTGCTGCCCGATCCCTCGTCGGACAACTCCTGGTCGGCCACGCTCGGTTCGCTCGATCCGGCCGAGGTCCTGGAGACCCAGCTCGTCAACGCCCTCGCGCCCGCGCTGCTCTGCGACCGGCTGCTCCCGCTGCTGCTGGCGTCCCCGCACCCGCGCCGCTACATCGTGAACGTCACGGCGGTCGAGGGCCGGTTCGCGGTGCGCAACAAGACGGCGGGGCATCCGCACACCAATATGGCCAAGGCCGCGCTGAACATGCTGACGCGGACCAGTGCTGCCGAACTCGCCGAGCAGGGCGTGCACATGTGCGCCGTGGACACGGGCTGGATCACCGACGAGAACCCGGCGCCCAAGAAGGCCAGGATGGCCGGGGCGGGATTCCGTACGCCGCTCGACATCGTGGACGGAGCGGCCCGTGTGTACGACCCGATCGTGCGCGGTGAGGCGGGCGAGCCCGTCTCCGGGGTCTTCCTCAAGGACTACCGGGTGGCGGCGTGGTGACGGAACCGGAGGGCGCACCGCTGCAGCCGTTCGCGGGAGTGCCGAGCGTGGTGGCCCGCCCGCTCTCCGACCTCGCGCCGCTGCTCGACTGGCTGCGCGGCGGCGAACCCGCCGGCGGGCGCCTCGACTTCACGGCGGGCACTGCGTTGCCCGACGGCCGTCTCGACCTGTGCAAGCAGGAACTCGGTGCCGAGGGCGCGGCCCTGGTCGCCGATGCCCTGCGGGAGTCGGCGCGGGCAGCGGCCGACGCACAGGAGCCACGGGTGAGGCATGTGCTGCTCGGCACCGACGGCCTCGGCGACGAGGGAGCCGTCGCGGCCGCCGGCGCGGCACAGGAGGGTGCGGTCGAGACCCTGTATCTGGGCTGCAACGGCATCACCGCCACAGGGGCCTGCCGCATCGCCGACCAGCTGCGTGCCTCGCCGGCCGTGGTGGCCGGCCTGTGGCTCAAGCGCAACCCGCTGGGATCCGCGGGCGGCCGGGCGGCGGCCGAACTGATCGAGGCGATCCGCACGCTGCGCACCCTCGACCTGGTGCAGACCGGGCTGGACCCGCGCGGTCTGGCCGTACTCGTCGACGCGCTGCTCACGGCCGCGCGGTCCGGACGCACCGTGGAGCGGCTCTTCGCCGGCGGCAATCCGCTCGGGGCGGCGGGCGGACGGATCCTGGGCGCGCTGGTGCGGGCCGGCGCGGTCGGTGAACTGTACGTGTCCGCAGCGCAGTTGGCGGATGCGGGAGCCCTGAGCCTGGCGGACGCGCTGGAGCAGGCGCCGTACGGCAGGCTCACCCGTCTGTCCGTCGCCAGCAACGGCATCGGCCCGCGCGCGGCCGCCCGGCTCGTGTCCGCCGCGACGGTGGCCGGGGTGGAACTCCTCGACCTGGGACGCGTCCGCGCGGCTCGCACCTTGCGGGCGCGGGACAACGAGCTGGACCTCGCCGCGACCACCGACATCGCCCGAGCCCTCGCCGCCCAGGAACACCGGCTCAGCCACCTCGTGCTGAGCCACACCGGCCTGCGCAGCCGCGAGGCGCACCGCCTGCTCGACACGGCGCCCACGGCGGCGACCGCGACCCGTTTCGTGCTGGGGTCCTCCATCGCGGGCAGCATCAAGAGCCGCCTGAACGAGCTGAGTTCACACATCCCGGCTCCCGAGCCACACCCGGCGGTCGCCGCCGTCCGCAGCGTGCACCGCACGGCGCCGCCCGATGACCACCTCTGAGGCGAGGTCCGACCAGCCTCTGCCGAGCAGCTCAGCGCTTGCGCAGCGACACGAACACCTCCGTCCAGAACCGCTGGTGCTCCGCGGCGGCCCCCACCAGATACGTGGCCCGCAGCTTCGCCGGAAGCAGGGTCACCAGGCGGGTCACCGTCTTGCGGTGCTTGCGCAGTTGGGACAGTTCGGCGTTGGCGAGCACCTGGTGTACCACGTCGGTGTCCGCGCCTCCCTCGCTCGATGACGCGGACGCCTTGCGCAGCCGCTCCTCCCAGGCGGCCAGATCCCGCGCGAGCTCCCGCAGACCGGTCACCTGGCGCTGAGCCAGCCGGTCCATGAGCGCGGTCAGCGGTACCGGCGCGTACTCGCCGTCACCGAGGTAGACCGTCGCCATGTGCAGCGGAAGTCCCTTGCGGTGCAGCTTGATCAGCCGCTCCAGGGTCCGCTTGGTGATCCACGCACGCCCCTCGTCGTCGATGTCGTGCTTCCACCACTCGAGGACGGTCTCGGCATCGCTGCCGTACTGCCGTATCAGCCACTCGTTGGCGGGGATGTCGCCCGGCTCGACGGTCAGGGAGGCCGTGAACCGGGAGGCCTGCGCGATGTTGTTGCGTGACACGAGCAGCTTGCGGCCCAGGTGGTACGGAGGGTTCTGGACCGCGATCTGTGCGCGGAGGTTGGCGATGCGCCGCCCGGCGAGCGACCACTCCTGCGTGATCTCCATCAGCTTCGCGAACGCGGCCTTGTCCTTGGGGCGGTTGTACTCGTCCCACACGATCGCCTTCGGCTCAGGCCCGGTGAAGCGCGCCGCGAGGAGGTTGTCGAGGGTGCCGTCGGCCGACGGCACCGGGGCGCACAGGTCCTCGACGTTGGTGACGGGCAGTGAGAAGTACAGCGGATCACGCCCGCCGAGTCCTTCACGCACGGTCTCGCGCACGAGCTCCGTCTTGCCACAGCCGGGCGGCCCCTGCAGCAGCACCGTCCAGCGGTTGCGCAGCGCGGCCCGCACCACCTGGCGCACGGGATCGGCGATCCGGGACGGATTGGGTACGCCGAGCGCCTCGGCGATCCGGTCGAGGATCTCGGACGTACGGTTGCCCGCGCCCCCACCCGCGCCCCCACCCGCGCTCCCAACCCCGCGCCCACCCGAGCCGGCACTCCCACCCGCACCCGCCCCACCGTCCTGAAGCCGCAGCCGCTCACCGCCCACCAGCGGCAGGCCCCACCGCAGCGGGAAGCCTTCGCGGGCGTTGGCGAGGATGTGGTCGAGGGTGCGCGGCGACAGGAGCTCGCGCAGCGGCGGGTTGAGCGAGGCCCACAGGGTGAACACCCCGGTGAGGTCCCACTCGCCGTACTTCGCGCGCAGATGCTCGCGCCATCCGGTGTCGTTCGCGGTGATCCGCAGCGTCACCATCCGGTCGAGCAGCGCGAGATCGCTGCGCCGCGCCGAGGTCTCGGCGAGCGACTCGTTGTCCGTGAGGAAGACGCCGATACAGCCGAGCGTCCGCAGATCGTGCTCCCCGAGCGTCCAGTCGCAGGCGATCTGCATCAGCTGCGACTGGATGGTGTCGCCGGCCTGCAGCGAGTCGTCGATGAGCAGCACGAACGGCCGCCCCGGCTTGAGCTGGCTCATCACCAGCTGGCGCAGCACCAGTTCACCCGAGCGCGGATCGCGTACCGGCGCGTTCACCAGGAGGTCGTCCGGGGTGAGGTTGGCTGCCGGTACGTACACGAGCGTCGCGTCGGGGCGCGCCTGCTCCACGTACGAGAAGAACGTGGCCGTCTTGCCGATGCCGTGCTCGCCGAAGATCTGCCCGGTCTGTCCGAGGTCGATCATCGCCTCGATGAACTCCTCCAGGCGGGACAGAACCCGCTGCGGCCGTGCGGTCTGTGAGGCGGTGGTGGTGCTCGTCATCTCGATCCTGTCGTGACGCGATGGCAGTCCATCGCGGGGGAGTGGGTCTCGGGCCAGTCGTCGCCGCCCTCGGTGATCAGCCAGATCCATTGGTCGGGCTCGGCGGGGGTGACCGGAGACGCATAGCCGTCGGTGAGGACGATCACCGCGTCCGCGCGCTCCTCGAAGGGCCGTCCGGCGATCGACGTGCGGCCCTCGACGTAGTCGACGACCACCTGGAAACTCGTACCGCCTCCGCCGAGGACCCGCTCTCCGGGCCGGAACGGCCAGACCTCGGCATCGAAGGCCAGCCAGTGCGCCTCGACCCCGTCGATCCGGCCGACCAGCTCCGTCAGCCACTCGATCACCCGGTCCGGCATCGAGCCCGAGGTGTCGAAGGCGATCACCAGGACCTTGTTCCGCACCGGGCCGCGCCGCGCGAGCATCGGGTCCTGGCCGAGCGCGGCGAGCAGCGCGCCGCGCTTCTTCGGGTAGACCAGCCGCTCACCGTCGGCGAGTTTGGATCCGAGCACGTCGACGAGCCAGCGCTGCCACCAGTCGATCCTGCCGGTACGGCTTGTCTCGCCGCGCAGCGCGCCCGCACCGAGATTCCCCCACAGCCGCGCCGCCCGCGCGGAGTCCTCGGTCCGACCCATCAGGTCGAGCAACTCCCCTTCCGCGCCCCGGTGTCCGCGCCGCGCCGCGAGCAGTGCGTTGAGCAGCACGGACGAGGCCACTGCCTCGACGGTCTCCGGATCGGCGGGCAGCGGATCGTGGGTGAGATGGACACAGACCGCGTGCGCGGCGACCGGTGGCTCCTTCATCCGGGACAGCTCGCTGTGGACGCGCAGGTCCGTGTGCACGAACTCCTCGTACCCGAGGGGCTGAAGCCCTTGCCTCTCGAGATCGGACACATACAGTGCGTGGATCCGGCGGGGGTCGATGCCGGTCGGCTCGCCGTCGAGCAGCGGCAGCGTGTCGCGTCCGAGCCGGACCAGCGCGACATGGTTGATGGCCACCTCGGCCGCCAGCTCGAAGACCGGGTCCGCCCGCAGCTCGGGCTCGGCGAACAGGTGCCGGTGCACGAGGTGGCGGGCCTCGTGGAACAGCACGAACTTCACGCCGTCCAGGCCCAGTCGTACGAAGAAGTCCGGGTTGAACAGGAGCAGGCACGTGCCGTCACCGGACGCGACGACGGCCGCCGTGTCCACCGCCGTCGTCGGTATCTGATGCGGGCACTTCGCGAACAGCCAGGAGGCGACGGCCGATTCGGTCAGCCCGAAGTCGAGCAGGGCGGCCTCCTTGAGCCGCACCGCCTCGGCCACCGTCTCCGCTGCGGCCGGACGGAACCGCTCGACGGCCCGCCGGTCCGCGAGATCGATCACATGCCTGTGGCGCCCCTCCACGCCTTCACCCCCGTGCCTTCCCCGTGTTTCATGATTACCAGGAGCCTCTGACAACGAGCGCTATGAAGCCACCCCGGCCCCCTGCCCGCACCCTGCCCGCCTCAGGCAACGGCCCCCGCGGTGATCACCAACTCCTCGGTGCTGCCCTGGAATCCCTCCACCAGCTGGGCCAGGACGGCCCATGTCTCCGTCCCGCCGCCCAGATACTCGCGTACGAGAGGGCGCAGCGTGTCCGAGGCCTCGGCCAGGCGCTGCGGGAACAGCCGGTGGCCGAGCGACAGCACGGCGAGGACGTGCACTGCCGGTCCGTGTTCCAGCGCGAACTGCGCGGGGGAGTCGAACGCCCCCGCCGCACGCACCCGGTGATGGAACTTGGCATGCGTGCCGAACTGCCGCCGCAACGCGGGCGGGCAGTCATGCCGTACGGCCAGCGCCCAGCGCGCGTACCCGGGCAGTGGCTCCCGCTGATCCGCCTCGGTGACCTCGGCCCAGTCGTTCCGGTCGAGGACCATGTTCGCGGCCGTCCGCCCCGCACCCCTCGTCCGCGCCGCGCGGAGGGCGCCGACGAGGCCCAGGTCCGGGAAGCGGGGCGGCTGCCCGGCCGAGTCGACGAGGTAGGTGATCTGCGGGGAGAGGGGCAGGGCGGAGCCCGCCGCATCCGGTGCGCAGCGCACCCCGCGCAAGATCTGGCGGCGTATCGCCTCATCGGCCGACGGGTGCCGGTACACCAGCACATTGAGCTCGGGGTCGTCCTGCTGCATCACCCAGTGCAGGACGGAGACCGGAAGATGCCGGGCCGCCGACCACGTACTCCGGACGGCTTCCTCCTCCGGCGCGGGATCGCCCGCGCCCTGCGGAGCCACCCGGATCCGCTCCCCGACGCGTGCGGCGTCCGCCGGATCGGCCAGTGACAGCAGGTAGGAGACGGCGCGGTCCCGCGCGCTGGTGTACGCCATGCGTGCATGATGCCGCAGGCCACCGACAGGTGCGTAGCGCGTTGCGGTCGGCCCGGGAGCGCGGGGAGGGGCGGACCGAAACGGTCCGCCCCTCCCCGTGTGCGCTCTGTGATCAGGCGTTCGCGCGCGCCGCGAGCCGCGCCTTGCGGGCGGCCAGCTTCTCGTCGAACTTCGCGGCCTCGGAGTCCAGACCGCCCATGAACAGGCCCAGCTCCTCCTGCGCCTTGAGGCCCTCGGGGCCGAGCCCCGAGATCTCCAGGACCTTCAGGTACCGCAGGACGGGCGCGAGCACGTCGTCGTGGTGGATGCGCAGGTTGTAGATCTCGCCGATCGCCATCTGCGCGGCGGCCCGCTCGAAGCCGGGGATGCCGTGGCCGGGCATCCGGAAGTTGACGACGACGTCGCGGACGGCCTGCATGGTCAGGTCCGGGGCGAGCTCGAAGGCGTTCTTGAGCAGGTTCCGGTAGAAGATCATGTGCAGGTTCTCGTCCGCGGCGATGCGCGCGAGCATCCGGTCGCAGACCGGGTCACCGGACTGGTGGCCGGTGTTGCGGTGCGAGATCCGGGTGGCCAGCTCCTGGAACGAGACGTACGCGATGGAGTGCAGCATCGAGTGCCGGTTGTCGGACTCGAAGCCCTCCGACATGTGCGACATCCGGAACTGCTCCAGCTTGTCCGGGTCCACCGCGCGCGAGGCGAGCAGGTAGTCGCGCATCACGATGCCGTGCCGGCCCTCCTCGGCGGTCCAGCGGTGCACCCAGGTGCCCCAGGCGCCCTCGCGGCCGAAGAGGGTGGCGATCTCGTGGTGGTAGCTGGGGAGGTTGTCCTCGGTCAGCAGGTTGACGACGAGGGCGATCTTGCCGATGTCGGTGACCTTGGACTGGCTGGGGTCCCAGGCCTCGCCGTCCTCGAAGAAGCCGGGGAAGTTGCGGCCGTCCGACCACGGCACGTACTCGTGCGGCATCCAGTCCTTGGTGACCTTCAGATGCCGGTTGAGCTCGTTTTCCACGACCTCTTCCAGCGCGTACAGCAACCGGGCGTCGGTCCAGCCGGTCGGACTGCCGAGGTGGGGAGAGGTGACGGTCACGGGTGCTCCTGGGGACTGGGGCAGGGGGACGCGCAGGCAGGGCGATGCGACGCCGGACCTACGGGTTCGTAGGTTACGAGACCGTAGGTTAAGCGCCGCATAAAGGAGATCCCTGATCAGGGCCCTCGCCTGTCCGGTTTGTCCGCACCCTGCCCCCTCCCGGGGGCCGGCTCGTGCTAGCTCATCTCCATCAACTCCCGTACTTCCTCAAGGGATGTGTCGCGCAGCTCGCCGTCGAGCATCAGCCACCGGGTGATCCCGATCGATTCGAGGAACGGAAGATCGTGGCCGGCTACGATCAGTGCTCCTTCGTATGCGTCGAGTGCATCGGTCAGCTGGCGGACGCTGGCCATGTCGAGGTTGTTCGTCGGCTCGTCCAGCATCAGCAGCTGCGGGGCCGGCTCGGCGAGCATCAGCGCCGCGAGCGCGGCACGGAAGCGCTCGCCGCCCGAGAGCGTCGCCGCGAGCTGGTCGGCCCGCGCCCCCTTGAACAGGAAGCGCGCGAGCCGGGCCCGCACCCGGTTGTTCGTGGCGTCCGGCGCGGCCTGCGCCACGTTCTCCGCGACCGTCAGTGCCCCGTCCAGGACATCGAGCCGCTGAGGCAGGAAACGCAGCGGTACATGCGTCTCCACCTCGCCCTCGACGGGCCGGAGCTCACCGGTGATCGTGCGCAGGAGCGTCGTCTTGCCCGCTCCGTTGCGCCCGATCAACGCGATCCGCTCGGGTCCGCGCAGATCGAACTCACCGTGCACCTTGGCCCCGTACACCAGCTCCAGATCGCGCAGCGTCAGGACCTGGCGGCCCGGCGGCACGGCCGTGTACGGCAGGTCGACGCGGATCTCGTCGTCGTCGCGCACGGCCTCGACGGCCTCGTCGAGACGCTCCTTCGCGTCCTTCAGCTTCTCCTCGTGCATGATCCGGTGCTTGCCCGCGGAGACCTGGGCCTCGCGCTTGCGGGCGTTCATGACGATCTTCGGTTCGCGCTTCTGCGCGTACATCTTGTTGCCGTAGCGCACGCGCTTCGCCAACTTCACCTGGGCGTCGGACAGTTCGCGCTTCTGCTTCTTCAGATCGCCCTCGGCGACCCGCACCATGCGCTCGGCCGCCTCCTGCTCGATGGCCAGCGCCTCCTCGTACGCGGTGAAGTTGCCGCCGTACCAGACGACTTCACCCGCGCGCAGTTCGGCGATCTGGTCGACGAGGTCGAGCAGTTCACGGTCGTGGCTGACCACGATCATGACGCCCGACCAGCCCTGCACGGCGGCGTACAGCCGGCGCCGCGCGTACAGGTCGAGGTTGTTCGTCGGCTCGTCGAGCAGCAGTACGTCGGGGCGTTGCAGGAGCAGCGCCGCGAGCCTGAGCAGCACGGACTCGCCGCCGGAGACCTCGCCGATGGTGCGGTCGAGGCCCACGTGGCCGAGGCCGAGCTGGTCGAGCATCGCGATGGCGCGCTCCTCGACGTCCCAGTCGTCGCCGACCGCCGTGAAGTTCTCCTCGCTCGCGTCTCCCGCCTCGATGGCGTGCAGCGCGGCGCGGGTCGCGGCGATCCCGAGCGCCTGGTCGACACGCAGGGTGGTGTCGAGCGTGACGTTCTGCGGCAGATAGCCGACCTCGCCGGCGATCCTGATGCTGCCGTCGGACGGGGTCAGTTCACCCGCGATCAGTTTCAACAGGGTTGATTTCCCTGATCCGTTGATCCCGATCAGGCCGGTGCGGCCCGGGCCCACGGCCAGCTGCAGTCCGTCGAAGACCTCGGTCCCGTCGGGCCAGGTGAAGGCGAGCGCGGTGGCGGATACGGAGGTGGGGAAAGTAGACATGAGGGGCTGCCTCTCGAGGTCGCGGGGAAGGGATGGGCGACGTACGAGACACCGGGGCGACACCTCGGAGAGCCGGGAAAGCCGTCAGGCTCGAAGAGCCGGGAAAGCCCGTCAGGCTCGGAGAGCCGGGACATCAGGGCAACAAAAAAGCCCTGTTCCGCAAGAGGGACGGCTCGCATGGCCGAGGTCGCACACGACGCGCGCAGTGCATGGGCACTGCATCAGGCGCGGTGTCTCAGGACCTCAGACGAGCAACGTCCTTCTCCAATCGGCGGCAACAGAAGCTCGTACACCGTAGAACGACACTCGTCGAACTGTCAACCGATCTCTATCGTGACCGGTGGACGTGCCGGTCGGTGCCGAGGGGAGGCCGTCGTGGCCATGGGCTCGCTGTCGCTGCCGGTCCAGCTCTACCTCCTCGCGTACGACACCACGCAACTGCGCCTGACCGGCACCCTCCAACTCCCGTACCTCGTCCGTGCGGGAGCGCTCACCGAACTGGTGCAGCAGGGGAACCTGGTGGACCGCGACGGCACGGCGCGGGTCGTCGAGGACGCACGGACCGGCGACCCGGTACTCGACGGAGTCCTGGACCTCATCGGAGCGTCCCGGCCGCGGTCGTGGCGCGCATGGGCCGCGATGCGCACCGGGCACACCCTCGCCGCGGTACGGGGCCAGCTCGCCCAGGGCGGCTATCTGCGCACCGCGCGCCGACGGAGCCTGGGTGTGTTCCCGTACACCGAATACGCCCTGGACCGGGCCGACTTCGTCGACTCGCTGCGGGCCGAACTCCTCGGGGCGCTGCGTGGGCGCAGCCCGCTCGACGAGGTGTCACGGCGGGACGCCACCCTGATCGCGCTCTGCGCGGCGGCCGGTCTGCGCACGCTCGCCCCGGCCCGTGACCACCGCGAACGGCTCACCCGGCTCGCCGAGCGCAGTGGGGCCGGGGCGCCGGGACGGGCCGTGCAGGAGGTGCGGCGGTCGATGGTGCTCGCCATCGCGTCGGTGACGGGGGAGTTGTAGAACCTCGGTTCGTGGCGTGGCCATGGCCACGCCGGTGTCGGAAATCTGCCAGCGTTCCTGGGTGGCCGCCTGCTTGAGTGGGTCCATGACCGACACCGCGCCACTCATCGCCAAGGCCCGCGCCCTCCACGCGCTGCACACCCCGGGACGCCCGCTCATCCTCGCCAATGTCTGGGACATCCCGTCGGCCCGGATCATCCAGGACGCGGGAGCCACGGCGCTCGCAACCACCAGCTCCGGGATCTCCTGGGAGCTGGGCGCCGCCGACGGCGACCACCTCGACCGGGGGCGGGCCGTCGAGGCGGTCCGCCGGATCGCCGAGTCCGTCGACCTGCCCGTCACGGCGGACGTGGAGCGCGGTTACGGAGAGACACCGCAGGACGTGGCCGTCACGGTGCGTGAGGTGCTGGCCGCGGGAGCGGTCGGGATCAACATCGAGGACTCCGTCGACGGCGGTCTGCGCCCCGCCGAGGAGATGGCCGAGCGGATCGCCGCGGCCCGGGCGGCGGCTGACGCGGTGGGCGTGCCGCTGTTCGTGAACGCGCGGACCGACACGTATCTGCGGCAGATCGGACCGGCGGAGGGCCGCCTCGCCGAGACGCTGGAGCGGGCCGCGCGCTACAAGGAGGCGGGCGCCGACGGGATCTTCGTGCCGGGCGTCGTGGACCTGGGGCTCGTCAAGGAACTGGCCGGCGGGATCGACGCGCCGCTGAACGTGCTGGCCGGTCCCGGCGCTCCGGAGGTGTCCGCGTTCGCGGGCGTCGGGGTGGCGCGGGTCAGTGTCGGCGGGCGGATCGCGGAGGCCGTGCACGGCCTGGTCCGGCGCGCGGCCGAGGAGGTGCTGCGCACCGGCGGCTATACGCAGATGGCGGGCGCCATCGAGTACGGGGAGCTGAACGAGCTGTTCGGCTGAGCGTCGCGGGCGGGGCCGCTCGACCGGGGCCTCAGCAGGCCCCGCCGAGCAGCTCCGCGAGGTTCTGGTCCACGTCCAGGTGCAGATGTTCGCGACCGGCGGGGACCAGGGCCGTGGCGCGCTTGAGGAAGCGGCGCAGCTCGCCCGTGCGGACATGCACGATGGCGGTGCCTTCGGGGGCGTGGAACTCGAGCACGGTCCGGTCGTAGCCGTAGGGACGCACCCGCACGTCGCCGTCCCCGGCCGGGCCCTCGATCCCTGCGCTGAGCAGCTCGCGCGCGAACGCCCAGGACACCTCCACACCCTCCAGGGTGGCGGGCGCCGGGAACGTCATGCGCACGGCGAACGGATCGCTGCGGTCGTACGCGAGCGTCGCGGGAATCGTGGGCATCCGCGGCGCGGCCGCGACGAGTCGGGCCTCGACGTCTTGCTCGATGACGGTGGACAACCCTGGCTCCCTTACGACGGCTGGCTGGACGGGCCTGCAATGGAATAGACGACGGAATCCGTCGATCCGTGCACGCGGACGGCCGTGACGTGTGTCACCGCACCCGTGGGCCGGTCGACAACCTAGGCGCGCACGGGCGTGGGCGCGACCGCCGCGCGGGGGACACGACGGGGTTGACTCCGCAGGTCGGCGGGGTGGGTGCGGCACTCCAACCTCCTTGTCCGCGACGGGTGTTGAGATCGTCTCGCCCTCTGGACGGGCTCTTGCGCTTCGGCTAGCTTCGCGGCGCATGACATCAATGGGGAAGTCGCGACGCACGACATCGGTGGGGAAATCGGGGCGGATGCGTCGTGCGGTGGCGGCCGGGGCCTGCGCCGCGGCGGCGGCGACCGTGCTCAGCGCGCCCGCCCAGGCCGCCGCGGACGGCGACAGCGCGACGCGGCGTGCCGCCACGGCCGCCTCGTACACGAAGAATCCGCACTGGGACCTCAAGCCGAGCGGCGCCGAGGTGCGGTTCCGCGGGCTCGCCGCGGTCAGCCGCGGCACCGCATGGGTGGCGGGTTCCAAGGGGACCGTGCTGCGCACCACCGACGGCGGCGCGAGCTGGGCGAACGTCTCGCCGCCCGGCGCGGGCGAGCTGGAGTTCCGTGACATCGAGGCCTTCGACCGCAAACGCGCCGTGGTGCTCGCCATCGGCGAGGCCGACGCGTCCCGGGTCTTCCGCACCGAGGACGGCGGCAAGACCTGGACCGAGGCCTTCCGCAACGACGAGCCGAAGGCGTTCTACGACTGCATCACCTTCTTCGACACGAAGAACGGGCTCGCGATGAGCGACCCGGTCGACGGCAAGTACCGGATCCTGTCCACCCGCGACGGCGGCCGCAGTTGGAAGGTGCTGCCCAGCAAGGGCATGCCGCCCGCGCAGACCGGTGAGGCAGGCTTCGCGGCGAGCGGGCAGTGCCTGGTCAGCCAGGGCCGCTCGGACGTGTGGCTGGCGACCGGCGGCGGTGCGACCTCGCGCGTCCTGCACTCCTCGGACCGCGGTCTGACCTGGACGGCCGCCGAGACGACCATCCCCGCCGGCGACCCGGCCCGCGGTGTCTTCGCGCTCGCCTTCCGCTCCCGCACGCAGGGCATCGCCGTCGGCGGCGACTACCGGCCCGACCAGGCCTCCCCGCAGGCTGCGTCGGTCAGCCGCGACGGCGGCCGCACCTGGGAGGCGTCCGCCGAGCCGCCGCCCGCGTACCGCTCGGGCGTGACCTGGCTGCCGCACACGAAGTCGGTGGCGCTCGCGGTCGGTCCGACCGGCACCGACGTCACCACCGACGGCGGCCGCAGCTGGCGCACGGTCGACACCGGGTCCTTCGACACCGTGGACTGCGCACAGGACTTCGGCTGCTGGGCCTCGGGCGAGAAGGGGCGGATCGCGCGCCTGGAGCCGTAGAACCCGTGACGGGGGCGGGGACCGGCGTGGATCCGCCATGTCGGAGGCCACAAGATCCCCGCCCCCATCTTGGATGATCGGCCACCTGCCACCGGTGTCGCGGGCGTGCTCCAATCCGTAGGCACCGACGGACCGGGATGCACGACAGGCCCGGGGCGGTCCGCCCGAGGCGGACCGGACGGCGGGGAGCGTCCGCCGCAGTGGACGCTGGACGCCGGGCGTACGGGATCGACGTATCCACGTACCCGAAGGGTCAGACCGATGAGCAAGCACGTACTCGCCCAGAACCAGTACGGCAAGGCCGAGAACCGCATCGTCCACGTCACCCGCAAGGGCAGCGACGGCTCCTGGCACGAGATCCGCGACCTGAACGTCTCGGTCGCGCTGCGCGGCGAGTTCCGCGACGTCCACCTCACCGGCGACAACGCCAACTGTCTGCCGACGGACACCACCAAGAACACCGTCTACGCCTTCGCCAAGGAGCACGGCATCAGCTCGCCGGAGGCCTTCGGCATCCTCCTCGCGAAGCACTTCGTGACCTCCCAGGCGCCGATCCACGAGGCACAGATCCGGATCGAGGAGTACGCCTGGGAGCGGATCTCCGTGCCCACGCGCAAGGAGCAGCACTCCTTCGTGCGCAAGGGCCAGGAGGTGCGTACCTCGCAGATCACCTTCAGCGAGAACACCGGCAAGCTGCAGGTGATCTCCGGTCTGAAGGACCTGACGGTGATGAACTCGACCAACTCCGAGTTCCACGGCTACATCAAGGACAAGTACACGACCCTGCAGGAGGCGTACGACCGCATCCTGGCCACCAAGGTCACCTCGCGCTGGGCCTACTCGGCGGCGGCCGCGGCCGACGAGGAGTTCGACTGGGACCGCTCGTACGCGAAGGTCCGCTCCCACATGCTGGACGCCTTCGCCGAGACGTACAGCTTCTCGCTGCAGCAGACGCTGACGCAGATGGCGGACCGCGTGCTCGACAACTGCCCGAAGGTCAACGAGGTCCGCCTCAACCTGCCCAACAAGCACCACTTCCTCGTCGACCTGGAGCCCTTCGGCCTCAAGAACGACAACGAGGTGTACTTCGCGGCGGACCGGATGTACGGCCTGATCGAGGGCACGATCCACCGCGACGGCGTCGAGCCGGTCATCGCGACCAGCGACTGGATCGTCGCGTAACTCCCGTTCCCTGCGGGGCTCCTGGGATCCGCCACCGGGGAGCGGATCCCAGGAGCCCCGTTACGCTGTCCGCATGATCGACTCGTATACGGACCTTGGTGCCGCGGACGGCGACGCCGACGTGGCCCTTGCCGCGGTCCGCGCCGGAGCAGCGGTCGTGCGCACGATGTACGGGCAGGACCTCGCCCGGATCGACAAGGGCGCCGGCGACTTCGCCACCGCCGCCGACGTGGCCGCCGAGCAGGCGATCCTCGACGTGCTGCGGACCGCGCGGCCCGACGACGCGATCCTCGGCGAGGAGAGCGGGCGGCAGGGCGCCGCGGCCGGCGGCCGTGAGTGGCTGGTGGACCCGCTGTGCGGCACGCTCAACTACGCGGCGGGAACGCTTGCCGTGGCCGTCAACGTGGCGCTGCGCGACGGCGCGGCGGCGGTCGCCGACCCCTTCGGCGACGAGGTCTATGCCACGGACGGCACCCGTGCCTGGGTCCGCGCGGGCGACACGGACATCCCGCTCGCCCCGACCCCCGCGACCCGCCTTGTCGACGTCAACCTCGACCCGCCGTTCCCAAGCGCCCCGTCCTTCAGGGCAGTCGACCTCCTGGCCCACCCGGGCTTCGGTGAGCACTTCCGGCCGCGCGTGGTCTCCACGACGCTGGCACTGACCTGGGTGGCGGCCGGACGGCGGGCCGCGTACGTCACCGACGGCGGCGATCTGTCCGCGAACCTGCACTTCGCCGCGGGCATCGCACTGTGCCGCGCGTCCGGCTGCGTGGTCACCGGCGTCGACGGCGGGCCGGTCGGGGCCGGGGGGCAGGGACTTGTGGCGGCCGCGGACGCGGAGACCCATGACCTGCTGATGTCGATGATCCGAGGCTGAGCGCCCCGCCCGCCTGCGCTTCCGGGTTCAGCGCGCCTGCTCCTTCTCCCTCACCCACGTGGTGAAGTCCTCGATGCCGTTGATGAGGGCCTCGAAGCGGAACGAGTGGAACAGGTCGAACGCGTGGTGTCCACCGGGCATTTCGACGTACACGACAGGTGCGGCCGACACGGCGCGCAGGGCGGTGACGAGCGCCTTCGGGTTCTGGGTCGGCACCAGCTCGTCGAGGTCGCCGTGTGCGATGAGGAACGGGGGCGCGTCCGCGCGGGCGAGCTGCACCGGGTCGGTCGCCGGGTCGCCGTCGAAGTACGCGCCGAGGAAGCCGTTGAGCGCGATGGCGGCCGTCACCGAGGTGTCCGCCTCCTCGAACCCGGGCTGGTACGCAGGCTTTCCGGCGGTGAGAGCGGCCTGCGCCGCCAAGTGCGCGCCCGCGGAGCTGCCCGTCACGAACACGCCTGCCGCCGGATCCGCGCCGTACTCCTTGGCGTGTTCGCGTGCCCAGACGATGACCTTCTTCACGTCGATCAGATGGTCGGGGTGCGTGAAGGAGGGCCGCAGACGGTAGTTGGCGCTGATGCCGACCCAGCCCTTGCTCGCGAACCGGTAGAGCATCGGCAGCGACTGGGTGTCCTTGCGGCCCTGGTCGTAGTGGCCGCCGTGGAAGTGGATCAGGATCGGGCCGCCCTGGGGGCGCGCCCGATGGTGGTACACGTCGAGGAGGTTGCGGCGGCCCGCGTCCCCGTAACCGAGGTTGCGCACCCGCCTGACGTCACCGCGCCTGCGGAAGAAGGGCCTGAGGAGGATGCGGGCGAGCGGCGGCCGGCGACGTTTCGCCGTACCGGCGCCGAGCGCCTCGTCGAGGGCTTGCTGAACCACCGGCGCCGTCCGAATCCCGCGCCGCAGGACCACCACGAGACCGATCGCCGCCACCGCACCCACGCCCACGAACGCCCAGTCGGCGGCCGTGGCGATGTCACCCTCCGCGAACGCGAGCGCCGTGGCGGCCACCAGGCCGTAGAGCGCGAAGTGCGGAATCTCGCTGAAGACGAGGCCGAGCCGGTAGCTGAAGTAGAAGAGCGGCTTGGGCCCGCGGATGGGGACCATGCAGAACACCACGATCAGCGCGGCCAGGACCACGGTCACCAGATAGCCGACTGCCACCAGAATCACTCCCGTTGGACGCGCGCTCCGAACTACCCCATCTGTGGTACCACGGATGGGGTACTTTTGGAAACGTGAATCAGGAAAGGCGCGATCGACTGCGTGACGCGGCCATCGAGGTGCTCGCGGAGTCCGGCAGTCGGGGTCTGACGCACCGGGCCGTCGATGCCGTGGCGGAGGTGCCGCAGGGCACCACGAAGAACTACTTCCCCACCAGGGAAGCGCTGTTGCGGGCGGTCATGGAGCGGATCGTCGAACTGCACGCGGCGATCCCCAGAGTCCCGCCCGACGACCGTGCGGGCCTGGCCGCTCTGCTGCGCGGACTCCTCGAGCACGTCGTGGGGGCGGGCTGTGTGCGGGTGCGCGCCCTGCTGGAACTGCAGCGCGAGGCGGTCCGTTCGCCGTGGCTCGCGGTGCCGCTCGACACCTTCGCGGCCGCCGACTTCGCGTTCCTGGAGCGCGCCCAGCGCAGCGCCGGACTGCCGGTGACCCCGGAGCGCGCGGCCGCCCTCGTCCTTGCCCTGCACGGCGCGCTTCCCCACCTCGTGGCCGCGGGTCCCGCCACGCGGACGGCGGCCGGGCTCGACGATCTCGACCGGTTCGTCAACGGCCTTCTGGACGCGGTGTACGGGAGTGAGTGAACGGGAGAGGTGTGGGCAGGTGAACGGGCTTGGGGGCAAGCCCCGTCAGTCCACCCCGTGCACATCCCCCCGGGTCGTCGACCGCACCGCCGCCCCGAACCCCAGCCCGTCCGGCGGCATCCCCGGATGGTGCGCCGCGACGGACGACGCCGCCCCGAGGGTCAGCCGCGACACGATCCGGTAGCGATCCCCTCGGTACACCGAGTGCACGTATTCGACGGCCCGCCCCGCCGCGTCCGTCGTCAGCCGCTCGAAGAGCAGTGCGGGCGACAGCTCCGGCACGTCGAGAAGCCGTGACTCCGCCGCGCTCGTGACCGTCGGCTCGATGGACTGCACCGCCTCACGGACCTGCACCTCGTGCTGGGTGCGCAGATGCTCGTACAGGTCGCCGCCCTCCAGCTCCTCCGCGGTGAGCCCCGGCACCAACTCGGCCGGGATGTGCAGGTATTCGATCGCCATCGGTGCCTCGTCGACGATCCGCAGCCGTGCGACGTAGGTGATCTCCGCGGCGGGGGAGATCCGCAGCCGGCGGCCCACGCGGGCGCCGGCGGGCATCGTGGTGAACTCCAGGAGGCGGCTCGACCAGGCGCCCGAGGCCTGCGGCAGGGCGAGCGCGTGGTCGTCCGAGACCATCTCCTGCGTGATCTTCTCGGGCGCGACGAACATCCCGCGCCCGTGCTCGCGCACCAGCACCCCCGTGGCGACCAGTTCGTCCACCGCCGCCCGCAGGGTGGGCCGCGAGACGCCGAGCCGGGTGCACAGGGTGCGCTCCGAGGGGATCGCGTCGCCAGGGTGCCGGGACTCGACGAGTTCGAGCAGGAACTCCCGTACGCGGTCGCGTTTCAGTACCCCTGAGGATTCACCGTCCATGTGGGGACCTTACCAGAGGTGACCAGTTGGTTTGGTTGTGTGGGGTGATCGAGTCGGTAACTGGTAAGGGCTATCTGCAAGGGTGCCGCAAAACTCGACTGGTTCAGGCCTCTTGACGCCCTCATTGGTCCATGCCACCTTGCTCCATCAGCAACTGGTCACCTTTCCAATTGGTCAAATCTCGTGTGGGTCGAAAGGGCTGGCTCATGAAGACAGCACGTCTCCTCGCAGGCGCCGCCGCACTCGCGGTCGCCGCCTCGCTCAGCGCATGCGGTGGCAGCGATGACAGCGGCGGCACGGACGGGAGCGGCGGGAGGACGACGCTCGATGTCTGGCTCATGCGGGACAGCGTCTCCGAGGCGTTCCAGAAGGAGTTCGAGAAGGGGTTCGAGAAGGAGAACCCGACAATCGACGTCAAGATCCAGATCCAGGAGTGGAACGGGATCGGGCAGAAGATCACCGCGGCGCTCGCCTCCAACGACGCCCCCGACGTGATCGAGGTCGGCAACACCCAGGTCGCGCAGTACGCGGCGAGCGGCGGTGTGAAGGACCTCAGCGACAAGGTGGAGGACCTCGGCGGCGGCGACTGGATCCCGGGGCTCGCCGAGCCGGGCAAGGTCGACGGCAAGCAGTACGGCATCCCGTACTACGCGGCGAACCGCGTCGTCATCTACCGCACCGACCTCTTCGAGAAGGCGGGCATCAAGGAGCCGCCGGCCACGCGCGAGGAGTGGCTGGCCGCGACCAGGAAGCTCAACAAGGGCAAGCAGCAGGGGATCTATCTGCCCGGCCAGAACTGGTACACCCTCGCGGGCTTCGTCTGGGACGAGGGCGGCGATCTCGCAGTCAAGGAGGGCGACACCTGGAAGGGCGCCCTCGACACCCCCGAGGCCCTGGCAGGCATGGACTTCTACAAGGAACTCCAGGCCCTCGGCAAGGGCCCGAAGGACTCCGACGAGGCCGAGCCGCCGCAGGTCGAGGTCGTCGCCAAGGGCGATGTCGCCCAGGTCATCGCGGTGCCCGGCGGCGCGAAGCTGATCGAGGAGGCGAACCCCGAACTCAAGGGCAAGCTCGGCTTCTTCCCCGTCCCGGGCAAGTCCGCCGACCGGCCCGGCGCCGTGTTCACCGGAGGGTCCGACCTGATCATCCCCGAGGCCTCCGGCAAGCCCGACGAGGCGTACACCTTCATCAAGGCGCTTGCGGGCGACGACGCCCAGAAGAAGCTCGCCACCGCGATGAGCTACGTGCCCAACAAGAAGGCCCTCGCGAGCGTCCTCGACGCCGACCCGGGCGCCTCCGCGATGGCCACCGGCGCGGGCAACGGACGCGCGACCCCCAACTCGCCCCAGTGGGCGGCCGTGGAGGCGAACAACCCGATCAAGGAGTTCATGACCCAGGTCCTGACCGGCGCCGATCCGGCGAAGGCCGCGGCCACGGCCACCGAGTCCATCAGCAAGGCGCTCGGCGGCTGAGATGAGCCTGCACACCGCACCGCGCAAGGTGCAGGGCCCCGAGCAGGAGCTGCGGCGGTCGGCTGCCCCCGGCCGCCGCAGGTCCGTGGTCCTGTGGCCGTACCTCCTGATCGCGCCGACCGTGCTCGGCGTGCTCTTCCTGCTCCTCTATCCGCTGCTGCGCAACCTGCAGCTGTCCTTCCAGAACTTCGGCCTCGGTGAACTCATCCGCGGCGGCGCCGAGTTCGCCGGCCTCGACAACTACCGCGAACTGCTCACCGGCAGCGAGTTCTGGGAGGTCGTGCGGCGCACCCTGGTCTGGACGGCCGTCAACGTCACCCTGATCGTGGGACTCGCCACCCTCGTGGCCCTGATGCTGCAGCGCCTGGGCCGCACCATGCGCATCCTCGTGATGTGCGCCCTGGCCCTCGCCTGGGCCACCCCGATCCTCGCGGCGACCACCGTCTTCCAGTGGCTCTTCGCCTCCCGGCTCGGCGTGGTCAACTGGTTGCTCGTCCGGCTCGGATTCGAGTCGTACGAGGGCTACTCCTGGTTCGCGAACGGCACGGCCACCTTCACGATCCTGGTGCTGCTCGTGGTCTGGCAGTCCGTGCCGTTCGCGGCGATCACGCTCTACTCCGCGCTGACGACCGTGCCCGCCGAGATCTACGAATCGGCGCGGCTTGACGGCGCGGGCGGCTGGCGGATCTTCCGCTCCCTGACCGTGCCGATCCTGCGGCCCATCTTCGGTCTGGTGCTGTGCCTCGAAGTGATCTGGGTCTTCAAGTGCTTCCCGCAGATCTGGGTGATCAGCGAGGGCGGACCCAACGACGCCACCACCACGCTGCCCGTCTACGCGTACCAGATCGCCCAGTCCCTGCACCGCTACGACCTGCAGGCCGCGTCCTCGACGATCACCGTGCTGCTGCTAGGCGTGATCCTCTTCGTCTATCTGCGCCAACTGTTCCGTCAGGAGGGGGAGTTGTGACCGTCCCGTCCCTCGTGCGCCGGCTGCCCCTCAACGCCGCCGCGGCCGCCGTCTTCGTGATCACGATCTTCCCCGTCTACTGGATGGCCTCCACGGCCTTCAAGCCGTCCGGCGACATCACCGCCGACACCCCGGTGTTCCTGCCGGCCCGCTTCACCCTGGAGCACTTCCGTACGGCCGTGGAGGCGGACGGCTTCGGCACGTTCTGGCGCAACAGTCTCCTCGTCACCACCACCGCGGTGCTGCTCGCGCTCCTGATCGCGCTCGGCGGGGCCTTCGCGGTCGCGCGGCTGCGGTTCCGCGGCAAACGCGGCTTCGTCCTGATGGTGTTCATCGCGCAGATGGCGCCCTGGGAGGCGATGCTCATCCCCGTCTACATCATCGCCCGCGACACGGGACTGCTCGACCGGCTCGCGATGCTGACCCTTCTCTACTTCATCTTCACGCTGCCGTTCACCATCATCACGCTGCGCGGATTCCTCGCCGCTGTCCCCGTGGAGCTGGAGGAGGCCGCGCAGGTCGACGGCTGCACCCGGCTCGGCGCGTTCCGCCGGATCACCTTCCCGCTGCTCGCGCCCGGTCTGCTCGCCACCTCGCTCTTCGGCTTCATCACGGCCTGGAACGAGTTCGCCTTCGCCAACATGCTCATCGTCAAGAACCAGGACGACCGCACCCTGCCCGTCTGGCTCTCCTCGTTCTCCAACACCTTCGGCACCGACTGGGGCGCCACCATGGCCGCCTCGACGCTCTTCGCGCTGCCGGTGCTGCTTCTCTTCCTCGTCCTGCAACGCCGGGTCACCACCGGCTTCGTCTCGGGTTCCGTGAAGGGCTGACCTGGATGCTGATCCCCCGACCCCGCCAAGTCGTGCGCCAGAGCGGGCACTTCGACCTCGGCCCGGAGACCACCCTGCACCTGACGCCCGGGGCGGAGCCCGCGGCGGAACTGCTCCGCATCCGCACCGGCCTGCCCCTGCGCCCGGCCGCGGACAGCCCCTTCGTCCTCGCGCTCGACCCCGCCCTCAGCGGACTCGGCGACGAGGGCTACGGGCTCACGGTGGGCCGCGACGCGGTCCTGCTGCGCGCCCGCACCCGCGCCGGACTGCTCAACGGCGCGCACACACTGGCCTCACTGCGGCAACGCGAGGGCCGGCTGCCCTGCACCCAGATCAGCGACGCCCCGCGCTTCGCCTGGCGCGGCGCGATGCTGGACGTGGCCCGCCACTTCCAGCCGATCGGGTACGTCCGCGACGTGGTCGACCGGATCGCCGCGTACAAACTCAACGTCCTGCATCTGCACCTCACCGACGACCAGGGCTGGCGGATGCCCGTCGACGCCTACCCGCGGCTCACCGAGGTCGGTTCCGTACGCGCCCAGACGGAAGGCGACGGCATCCCGCACGGCGGGCACTACAGCAAGGCGGAGCTGCGTGACCTGGTGCGGTACGCCGCCGCGCGCGGGGTTCGCGTCATGCCGGAGATCGAGATGCCCGGGCATGTACGCGCCGCGCTCGCCGCGTACCCGCAGCTCGGCAACCGGCCCGAGCGGCGGCACGCGGTGTGGGAGCGCTGGGGGATCTGCGAGAACACCCTCGGCGTCCACGACGAGGTCTTCACCTTCGTACGGGCCGTGCTCGACGAAGTGGTCGACGTCTTCGACAGCCCGTACATCCATATCGGCGGCGACGAATGCCCCACCGTGGAGTGGGAGGAGAGCCCGCGCGCCGTCGCCGTCGCCGCGGCGGCGGGGCTGAGCGCGAAGGAGCTGGGCGCGTGGTTCCTGCGCCGCGCCGGCGCCTTCCTGATCGAACAGGGCCGTACGCCGGTGTGCTGGGCGGAGCCCGACGCGACCGCGCTGCCGCCGGAGTTCGTGGTGATGCCCTGGCGCGACGCGGGCCACGGGCTCGACGCCGCGCGCCGCGGGCACCGCGTGGTGATGACCCCGCACCGCGCGACCTACCTCGACTACCCGCAGTCGGACGCCGCGCACGAACCGGCAGGCCAGCCGGGCGCGCCCGTCACCCTGGAGGACGTCTACTCCGGAGAACCCGCCCCGGCCGACTGGCCGGCCGAGGAGTCCGCCCGTGTCCTCGGCACGCAGGCGCAGCTCTGGACCGAGTACGCGGCCACTCCCTCGCAGATCGACTACCTGCTCTTCCCGCGGCTCGCCGCCCTCGCCGAAGTCGCCTGGAGCGAAGGGCCGCGGGACCTCACCGACTTCCGGCGCCGCCTCACGGCGCGCTGACGGCGGCCGTCGCGCGACGGCCGTACACCCCCACCATGAGGAGGAACACCTCGTGCACGTCCCCTTGCGCAGAAGACTGCGGATGGCCGCCGTGGGCGCGTCCGCCCTGGCCCTCGGCGCGGCCGGCGCCCTCGCCGCGCCCGGCGCGGCGGCGGCAGCCGAGTCCGTCACCGCCCAGTACCACACCGGCTCCACCGGCAGTGACCAGGCCGAACCCTGGCTGAAACTCACCAACTCCGGTGCGGACAGCGTGCAGTTGAGCGGGCTGACCGTCCGCTATTACTTCAAGGCCGACTCCGCCTCCACCACCTACCGCTTCGCCTGCTCCTGGGCGAGCAAGGGCTGCTCGAACATCACGGGCACCTTCGGCACGCTCACCAAGCCCACCGCGACCGCCGACCGCTATCTGGAGATCGGCTTCACATCGGGCGCGGGATCGCTTGCCTCCGGCGCCGACACCGGTGACATGCAACTTCGCTTCCACCGCACCGACTGGCAGCCGCTCGACCAGCGCGACGACTACTCGTTCGGGCCGTCCCAGACCGCGTACGCGGACTGGAGCAAGGTGACCGTCCAGCGCGGCGGCACGCTCCTGTGGGGCACAGCCCCCGAAGGCAACGACCCGGGTGATCCCGGCGATCCCGGTGACCCGGGCGGGCCCGACCCCACCAAGCCCGCGCTCTTCGACGACCTCGACTACACGGCGCACGACGACCCGCGGATCGCCCAGCGCGGCTGGACCGTGAAGTCGGGACCCGGCGGGCCCGGCGCGCCCGGGGCGACCTGGGCGCCCGAACAGGTCACGTTCGCCGAGGAGTCGGGCAACAGCGTCATGACGCTGCGCACGAGCACCGATGGGACGGCGGCCGGTACGAAGCAGACGGAGCTGTTCCACCAGCGCAAGTTCACCAAGGGCACGTACGCGGCCCGCGTCCACTTCAGCGACACCCCGAACTCGGGCCCGGACGGCGACCACATGGTGCAGACGTTCTTCACCATCACCCCGCTCGACGCGCCCATGGACCCCGACTACGGCGAACTCGACTTCGAGTACCTGCCGAACGGCGGCTGGGGCGAACCGGCCAACATCCTGTACACCACGTCCTGGGAGACCTACAACCCCGAGCCGTGGCAGGCCGTGAACACCCACACCGAGGTGCGCCGGAGCTATGCGGGCTGGCACGACCTGGTGGTCACCGTCGACAACACGTCCATCAAGTACTACGTGGACGGGCAGCTGTTCGGCACGCACGGTGAGCCGTATCTGCCGGAGACGGCGATGTCCATCAACCTCAACCACTGGATCATCTCCGGCGGACTCGTCGCCTCCGGTACGCCGCGTGCGTACGACGAGAAGGTCGACTACGTGTACTACGCGCAGGACCAGATCCTGACGCCCGCACAGGTCGAGGCACAGGTGGCGAAGTACCGCACGGACGGCGTGACGCACACGGACAACGTGGGCTGACCCGCCCTGGCCGGTCGGGGGTACGGGTGCCTCACGTACCCTCGACCGCACCATGGCTGCCGTTCACTTCACCCTTCCCGCCGACTGGCCCGCCACCGAGGCCGAGGCGCGCGCCGTCCAGGACTCGCTGCGCCCGCGGGTCGTCCTCGCCCCCTCCGCAGCCGGGCCCGAGCCCGTGCATGTCACCGGGGTCGACGTGGCCTACGACGACGAACGGGACCTCGTCGCGGCCGCCGCGGTCGTGCTCGATGCTCGGACCCTCGACGTGGTCGAGGAGGCGACGGCGGTCGGACCTGTCTCCTTCCCGTACGTCCCCGGCCTCCTCGCCTTCCGCGAACTCCCCGCCGTGCTGGCTGCGTTGGAGGCGCTGGCCGCCGACCCGGGACCGGTCGTCTGCGACGGCTACGGCCTCGCGCACCCCCGCCGCTTCGGCCTCGCCGCGCACCTCGGGGTCGTGACGGACCTGACCACGATCGGCGTCGCGAAGAACCCGTTCACGTTCTCGTACGAGGAGCCGGGCGCCGCACGCGGTGCGACGTCCCCGCTCCTGGACGGGACCGAGGAAGTGGGGCGGGCGCTGCGCACCCAGGCCGGGATCAAGCCGGTCTTCGTCTCGGTCGGCCACCGCGTCTCGCTCGACGACGCCTGCGCGCTCACGCTGCGCCTCGCACCGCGCTACCGCCAGCCGGAGACGACCCGCCGCGCGGACTCCTTGTGCCGCCGCGCGCTGGCGGACGCGGCCGTCGCCCGTTAAGCGTTTGTGCGGCCGGTCCGCAGATGCTCGAATGCCCGCATGGATCATGCGGAAGTGCTGCGAGTGTTCGACCGGCAGGTACGGCGTGGGATGACGGCCGACCACCCGGGAACCCGTGTCGAGTCCACGGGAACGGTGGTGCGGCAGACCGGGGGAGCCGCGGACTGGAACGGAGTCGTGCACTCCACCCTGGACGCGTCGACGGCGGACGCGGCCATCGCCGACCAGATCCGCCACTACGGCGCTCTGGGACTCGAATTCGAGTGGAAGACCTACACCCACGACGAGCCCGCCGACCTGGGCGAGCGCCTGACGCGCGCCGGATTCACCGCCGACGAACCCGAGAGCCTGATGATCGCCGAGGCCGCCGCGCTCTCCACGACGGTCGAACTCGCCGACGGACTGCGCCTGGTGGACGTCACCGACGAGGCGGGCATCGACCTCGCCGCACAGGTCCACGAGAAGGCCTTCGGCACCCATGCCGACTGGCTCAGGCAGCAGATGCTCGACCGCCTCACCCACCGCCCGGACAGCTTCGTCCTGACCGTTGTCATGGACGGCGACCGCCCCGTCAGCGCGGCCCGCATCGAACTCCGCAACGACGCGGACTTCGCGGGCCTGTGGGGCGGTGGCACCATCGCCGACTACCGAGGCCGCGGAATCTACCGCGCCCTGGTCGCCCACCGCACGGCCATCGCCACCACCCGAGGCATCCCCTACCTCCAGGTCGACGCCCTCCCCACCAGCCGCCCGATCCTGGAACGCCTGGGCTTCGAGCAGCTGAGCGTGACGACGCCGTACATCTGGAAGCCGTGACCGCAGGTGCGCCGAGACCTGGTCGTGCTCAGCGCACCGCCGCCACCCGGAACGTGATCCCCGCCCGCTGGAGGCGCTTCAGGAGGGCGTCGCCCATCGCCGTCACCGGGGTGAGCTGGCCGGACGTGGCGGGGAGGTCGTCGAAGGCGAGGGCGAGGGCCGACTCCGCGAGGATCTTGGCCGTTTCGCCGTAGCCGGGGTCACCGCCCGCGACCTCCGTGTAGACCCGGCGGCCGCCGCCCTCGCCGATGAAGCGGACCGAGAACCAGCTACGGGCACGGCGCTGCTCGTCGGGGCCCTCGCCCGGGGCGAGCTTCGAGGACAACCAGGCGCGGACGGGCGGGACTTGGGCCGCGGCCAGGAGGCCGGCCAGGCCCGCGACGCCGCCGAACGCGACGGGCAGGGTACGGACGGCCGCGTAGTGGCGGTAGCGGAAGTCGGGTCCGTAGCGCTCCAGAGCGCGGGCCGAGCGCTGGACGATCTGGGCGTCGATCGTCGGCAGGGGCAGCGCCCAGGCGCCGACCTCGCCCGCGTAGTGCGGTGTGCCGACCGGGGCGTACGCGCGGCGGCCCACCAGGCGCGGCTGGTGCCGGCGCCGGTCCTGGGCAGCGGCGGCCATCTGCGGGCCGCGTGCGAACTGGCCGAGCGCGGAGGCGAAGGTGCCGCCCGAGAACATCGCGGAGGCGCGGACGAAACCGTCGACGCGCAGTGGTACGCCCTCGGGGAGCTGCCGCACCGTGTAGTAGACACCGAGATCGTGCGGCACCGAGTCGAAGCCGCACGCGTGCACCAGGCGGGCCCCCGTCTCGCGGGCCCGCGCGTCGTGCCGTACGTAGGTGACGTCCACGAACTCCGGTTCGCCGGACAGGTCCAGATAGTCCGTGCCGAGGTCCGCGCAGGCCGCGACCAGGTCGTGCCCGTACCGGACGTACGGCCCTACGGTGGTCGCCACGACCTTCGCCGACGCGGCGAGCCTCCGCAGGCCCTCGCTGTCCGTGGAGTCCACCGCGATCAGCGCGATCCCCGCGGCCGCCGGATCGATCGCGGCGAGCCGCTCCCGGAGCCGCTCCAGCTTGCCGCTGCTGCGTCCGGCCAGCGCCCAGCGGAGCCCCTGCGGTGCATGGCGGGTCAGATACTCGGCCGTCAGCGTGCCGACGAAACCGGTCGCCCCGTACAGCACGATGTCGTACTCGCGCTGATCCCGCTCACTCATGGCTCACCCTTCAGCCTGCCCCCGCGCCGTTGTCGGTGGCCGAGGCTAGCGTGCACCGTGGAGGCCGGTGCAAGGGGCCCGGCCAGGACGGAGACGGTCATGGCCGAGGCACGGCCCGCGGGGCGCAAACCCACGAAGGCGGCGCTCACCAAGTGGGAGAAGGTACGGGCCTTCGCCCTGGAACTGCCGGGCGCCGGTGAGGACTTCCCCTGGGGCGAAACTGTCGCAAAGGTGAGCAAGAAGGTCTTCGTCTTCCTCGGGATGAACGACGGCTCGTACCCCATGGGTGTCACCGTCAAGCTCAAGAATCCCGAGGCGCACGCCCATGCCCTGACGTCCCCCGGCGCGGAGCCCGCGGGCTACGGGCTCGGCAAGGCGGGCTGGGTCCGCATCCCGCTGGAGGAGAAGGGCGCACCGGCGGCGGAGCTGCTGTGCGACTGGGTGGAGGAGAGCTACCGCTCGATCGCACCGAAGAAGCGGGTCGCGGAGCTGGACGAGGGGCGGGAGGCCACGTAAGGGGCGGGAGGTGATGTGAGGAGCGGGAGGTCACGTAGGAGAAGCCGGTGGACCTGCCAGAAAATAAGCGCTTGCTCGGAACCCTTGCCTTCGTCACGCCCCGTTCCTAACATCGCTGATGTTACAGCGGTTGTGTCACAGACGGAGCGGGCCGCATCCCCGCGACAACTCACCAGCGGACGCAGGGGGTTCGAATGGCAGGGAACGGCCCACTCGCAGGAGTGCGGGTCGTCGAGCTCGCCGGCATCGGCCCAGGTCCCTTCGCCGCGATGCTCCTCGCCGACCTCGGCGCGGACGTCGTGCGGATCGACCGGCCGGGCGGCGCCGGGCTCGCCATCCAAGCCGAGTACGACATCACCAACCGGAACAAAAGATCCGTCGTCATCGACCTGAAGGCCGCGGACGGACCCGCCCGCGTCCTCGACCTCGTCGAGCGCGCCGACCTCCTCATCGAGGGCTACCGCCCGGGCGTCGCCGAACGCCTCGGCGTCGGCCCGGAGCAGTGCCTGACCCGCAATCCCCGCCTCGTCTTCGGCCGGATGACCGGCTGGGGACAGGAAGGCCCGCTCGCCCAGCGCGCCGGACACGACATCGGCTATATCGCGATCACCGGCACCCTCGGCATGATCGGCAAGCCGGACGAGGCCCCCGCGATCCCCGCGAACCTCGTCGGCGACTTCGCGGGCGGCTCCCTCTACCTCGTGGTCGGCCTCCTCGCCGCCTTGCAGCACGCCCGCACCAGCGGCGAGGGCCAGGTCGTCGACGCCGCGATCGTGGACGGCGCCACACACCTCTCGTCGATGATCCACGGCATGATGGCGGCCGGCGGCTGGCAGGACCGCCGCGGCGCCAATCTGCTCGACGGCGGCTGCCCGTTCTACGGCACCTACGAGACGTCGGACGGCGGCTACATGGCCGTCGGCGCCCTGGAGCAGCAGTTCTACGACGAGTTCGTCACCGTCCTCGGCATCGCGGACAAGGCGCCCGCCCGCAAGGACCTCGCCCGCTGGGGCGAGCTGCGCTCCGCGATCGAGGCGCGGTTCAGGACGCGTACGCGGGACGAGTGGACGGCCGCCTTCCAGGACTCGGACGCCTGTGTGGCCCCGGTCCTGTCCCTCCGCGAGGCCCCGGACCACCCGCACCTCAAGGAGCGCGGCACCTTCGTGGAGCACGGCGGCATCACCCAGCCCGCCCCCGCCCCCCGGTTCTCCGCCACGCCCTCGGCCGTCCGCACCGGCCCCGCGCTGCCCGGCGCGCACACCGCGGAAGTCGCCCGCGACTGGGACGTCCCGGGCCTCACCGACGACCGCCGCACCCCCGCCGCGGACCGCCCCACCGACGAGAAGGAGCAGGCATGACGGGCCCGACCGGACCACAGCGCATGGAGCGCAGGCTCTACGGCGAGGAGCACGAGGCCTTCCGTACCTCGGTCCGCACATTCCTCGAACGGGAGGTGATCCCGCACCACGAGCAGTGGGAGAAGGACGGCATCGTCTCGCGCGACGCCTGGCGCGCGGCCGGCAAGCAGGGCCTGCTCGGCCTCGCCGTGCCCGAGGAGTACGGAGGCGGCGGGAACACCGACTTCCGCTTCTCGGCCGTCCTCGCCGAGGAGTTCACCCGCGCCGGCGCCTCCGGCCTCGCCGTCGGCCTGCACAACGACATCATCGGCCCGTACCTGACCTCGCTCGCCACCGACGAGCAGAAGCGGCGCTGGCTGCCCGGATTCTGCAACGGCGAGATCGTCACCGCGATCGCGATGACCGAACCGGGCGCGGGCTCCGACCTCCAGGGCATCAAGACGCACGCACAGGACAAGGGCGACCACTGGCTGCTCAACGGCTCGAAGACCTTCATCTCCAACGGCATCCTCGCCGACCTGGTGATCGTCGTCGCCCGTACGACGCCCGAGGGCGGCGCCAAGGGACTCTCCCTGCTCGTCGTCGAGCGCGGCATGGAGGGCTTCGAGCGCGGCCGCAACCTCGACAAGATCGGCCAGAAGGCCCAGGACACCGCCGAGCTGTTCTTCCGGGACGTGAAGGTCCCCAAGGAGAACCTGCTCGGTGAGCTCGACGGCGCGTTCCTGCACCTGATGACCAACCTCGCCCAGGAGCGTATGGGCATCGCGGTCGCCGCCATCGCCGCCGCCGAGTACCTCGTCGAGATCACGATGGAGTACGTGCAGGAGCGCGAGGCCTTCGGGCGCAAGCTCGCCAAGCTGCAGCACATCCGCTTCGAGATCGCCGAGATGGCCACCGAGTGCGCCGTCACCCGGACCTTCCTCGACCGCTGTATCGAGGACCACGCGAACGGGACGCTCGACCACGTCCACGCCTCGATGGCGAAGTGGTGGGCCACCGAGCTGCAGAAGCGTGTCGCCGACCGCTGCCTCCAACTGCACGGCGGCTACGGCTACATGACCGAGTACCGCGTGGCGCGCGCCTTCACCGACGGCCGTATCCAGACCATCTACGGCGGGACCACCGAGATCATGAAGGAGATCATCGGCCGGTCGCTGCTGCCGTAGGCCCTGCCGACCCAGCCCCCGCACCTCCCACCCTCACCCCGCACCCCCGAAAGGGCATGATTCGTGAGCACCGAAGCGTACGTCTACGACGCGATCCGCACGCCGCGCGGTCGCGGCAAGGCCAACGGGTCCCTGCACGGCACCAAGCCGATCGACCTGGTGACCGGCCTGATCAAGGAGATCCAGACCCGTAACCCGAACCTGGACCCGGGCACCATCGACGACATCGTGCTCGGTGTCGTCGGCCCGGTCGGCGACCAGGGCTCGGACATCGCGCGCATCGCCGCCATCGCCGCGGGCCTGCCCGACACGGTGGCCGGCGTCCAGGAGAACCGCTTCTGTGCCTCGGGCCTGGAGGCCGTCAACATGGCGGCGATGAAGGTCCGTTCGGGCTGGGAGGACCTGGTCCTCGCGGGCGGCGTCGAGTCCATGTCCCGCGTCCCGATGGCCTCGGACGGCGGCGCCTGGTTCGCCGACCCGATGACCAACTGGGACACCAACTTCGCCCCGCAGGGCATCGGCGCGGACCTCATCGCGACCATCGAGGGCTTCACGCGCCGCGATGTCGACGAATACGCGGCCCTGTCCCAGGAGCGCGCCGCGAACGCCATCAAGGACGGCCGCTTCGAGCGCTCGGTCGTTCCCGTACGGGACCGCAGCGGTCTGGTCGTCCTCGACCACGACGAGTTCCCGCGCCCGGGCACCACCGCCGACTCGCTCGGCAGGCTCAAGCCCTCGTTCGCGGACATCGGCGACCTCGGCGGCTTCGACGCGGTGGCGCTGCAGAAGTACCACTGGATCGAGAAGATCGACCACGTCCACCACGCGGGCAACTCCTCGGGCATCGTCGACGGCGCCTCGCTCGTCGCGATCGGCTCCAAGGAGGCGGGGGAGCGGGGCGGCCTCACGCCGCGCGCCCGCATCGTCTCCGTCGCGGTCTCCGGCTCCGAGCCGACAATCATGCTCACCGGCCCGGCGCCCGCCACGCGGAAGGCTCTGGCCAAGGCGGGTCTGACCATCGACGACATCGACCTCGTCGAGATCAACGAGGCCTTCGCGGCGGTCGTGCTCCGCTTCGTCAAGGACATGGGCCTCTCCCTCGACAAGGTCAACGTCAACGGCGGCGCCATCGCCCTCGGCCACCCCCTGGGCGCCACGGGCGCGATGATCCTCGGCACGCTCGTGGACGAACTGGAGCGTCGGGACAAGCAGTTCGGGTTGGCCACCTTGTGTGTTGGCGGCGGTATGGGTATCGCCACGATCGTGGAGCGGATCTAGGCCCCTCGCCGTAGGGCTTCTGTGCGGTGCCGCCTGCAGGTTGTGGGTGGCTGGTCGCGCAGTTCCCCGCGCCCCTGAAGGCGGGCGGCTGCGCCGCCGCCCCCGGGCCCGGCCACCTGGCCCCTGGCCACGCCGCCCCCGTCAACGAAGCTTTCCCGACACGGACTTTCACGGAGACGTACCCATGACGCAGAGCACGACCATCCGTTGGGAGCAGGACGACACCGGCATCGTCACGCTCGTCCTCGACGACCCCAACCAGTCCGCGAACACCATGAACCAGGCGTTCAAGGACTCCATCGCCGCCATCGCCGACCGCGCCGAGGCCGAGAAGGACTCGATCCGCGGCATCATCTACACCTCCGCGAAGAAGACGTTCTTCGCGGGCGGTGACCTCAAGGACATGATGAAGGCCGGCCCCGAGGACGCCCAGGCCGTCTTCGAGACGGGCCTCGGCATCAAGGCCTCGCTGCGCCGCATCGAGACCCTCGGCAAGCCCGTCGTCGCCGCCATCAACGGCGCCGCGCTCGGCGGCGGCTACGAGATCGCGCTGGCCAGCCACCACCGCGTCGCCCTCGACGCCCCCGGTTCGAAGATCGGTCTGCCCGAGGTCACCCTCGGTCTGCTGCCCGCGGGCGGCGGCGTCACCCGCACCGTGCGCCTGATGGGCATCGCCGACGCGCTGCTCAAGGTGCTGCTCCAGGGCACGCAGTACAACCCCAAGCGCGCCCTCGACAACGGACTGGTGCACGAACTGGCCGCCACGCGCGAGGAGATGCTGGAGAAAGCCCGCGCCTTCATCGAGGCCAACCCCGAGTCCCAGCAGCCCTGGGACAAGCCCGGCTACCGGATCCCCGGCGGCACCCCGGCCAACCCCAAGTTCGCGGCGAACCTGCCCGCGTTCCCGGCCAACCTCAAGAAGCAGCTGAACGGCGCCCCCTACCCGGCCCCGCGCAACATCCTCGCCGCGGCCGTCGAGGGCTCGCAGGTCGACTTCGAGAGCGCGCTGGTCATCGAGGCCCGCTACTTCACCGAGCTGGTCACCGGGCAGACCGCGAAGAACATGATCCAGGCGTTCTTCTTCGATCTGCAGGCCGTCAACTCCGGCGCCAACCGCCCGCAGGGCGTCGAGCCCCGCCAGGTCCGCAAGGTCGCCGTGCTCGGCGCGGGCATGATGGGCGCCGGCATCGCGTACTCCTGCGCCCGCGCGGGCATCGAGGTCGTCCTCAAGGACGTCTCCGCCGAGTCCGCCGCCAAGGGCAAGGGCTACAGCGAGAAGCTCTGCGCGAAGGCCGTCTCCCGCGGCCGTACGACCCAGGAGAAGGCCGACGCGCTCCTGGCCCGCATCACGCCCACCGCCGACCCGGCGGACGTCGCGGGCTGCGACGCGGTCATCGAGGCCGTCTTCGAGGACCCGGCGCTCAAGCACAAGGTGTTCCAGGAGATCCAGCACCTCGTCGAGCCCGACGCGCTGCTCTGCTCCAACACCTCGACGCTGCCGATCACCGCGCTCGCCGAGGGCGTGGAGCGCCAGGGCGACTTCGTGGGGCTGCACTTCTTCTCGCCCGTCGACAAGATGCCGCTCGTCGAGATCATCAAGGGCGAGCGCACCGGCGACGAGGCCCTCGCGCGCGCCTTCGACCTGGTCCGCCAGATCAACAAGACCCCGATCGTCGTGAACGACTCGCGCGGCTTCTTCACCTCGCGGGTCATCGGCCACTTCATCAACGAGGGCGTGGCGATGGTCGGCGAGGGCATCGAGCCCGCCTCCGTCGAGCAGGCCGCGGCCCAGGCGGGCTACCCGGCGAAGGTCCTCTCCCTCATGGACGAGCTGACCTTCACGCTGCCCCGCAAGATCCGCGAGGAGACCCGCCGCGCCGTCGAGGCCGAGGGCGGCACCGTGCCGGTGCACCCCGCCGAGGCCGTCATCGACCGGATGATCGACGACTTCGACCGCAAGGGCCGCTCGTCCGGCGCCGGTTTCTACGAGTACGGCGAGGACGGCAAGCGCGGGCTGCTCTGGCCGGGTCTGCGGGAGCACTTCACGAAGCCGGGCCACGAGATCCCGTTCCGTGACATGCAGGAGCGGATGCTGTTCTCCGAGGCGCTCGACACCGTGCGGCTCCTGGAGGAAGGCGTCCTGACCTCGGTCGCCGACGCCAACATCGGCTCGATCTTCGGCATCGGCTTCCCGGGCTGGACCGGCGGCGTCCTGCAGTACATCAACGGGTACGACGGCGGCGCCGGGGCAGGCGTCGGGCTCGCCGCCTTCGTCGCCCGCGCCCACGAGCTGGCCGACCGCTATGGCGAGCGTTTCCTGCCGCCGGCGCTCCTGGTCGCGAAGGCGGAGAAGGGCGAGATCTTCAGCGACAAGTAGGGCACGGCAACAGGAGTACGACGCGTGCCACGGGAGTCCCGCGAAGGGCTCCCGTGGCACGCGCTGCCATGGCAGTCCTGGTGCGACAGCAATACTGTTCCACTGCACGTTTGCAATGTGAGGCAAGGCGGGAAGCGAGGCCGCGAGCGATGACCACCCAGGCCGATGGGCAGCCTGTGCGGGAAGAAGAAGAGGAGCGCGCGTCGGGCGGGTACGGACCCTCGCTCACCGTCGACGAGCTGGCGGCCCGTGCCGGGGTCACCGTGCGGACCGTGCGTTTCTACAGCACCCGCGGCCTGCTGCCGCCGCCGTCGATCGGCCCGCGCCGCGTCGGCCGCTACGGAGCGGCGCATCTGTCCCGGCTCGCGCTGATCGAGGAGCTGCAGCACCACGGTCTGACCCTGGCCGCGATCGAGCGGTACATGGAGCAGCTGCCGGCCGACATGACGGCACACGACCTCGCGATCCACCGCGCCCTCGTGGCGAGCTGGATTCCCGAGGGCGCCACGGAGATGAGCCGTGAGCAGCTGACACGGCGCAGCGGCGGTTCGCTCGCCGAGACCGACATCGACCGGCTCGCGGCGATGAGCGTCCTGGAGCGCACCGAGGACCCGGAGACCTTCCGCATCGACCCAGGCCTGCTGCACCTGGGCCTGCGCCTGCTCGACGTACCGATCGCGCACGACACGATCCTGGCCGCGCGGGACGTGATGCTGGAGCACTCGCGTCAGGCCGCGAAGGAGCTGACGCGGCTCTTCCAGGACGAGGTCTGGGGCCCCTACCGGGACCGCGCGTCGGATCCGGCGGCGGTCGAGGCGATGAAGTCGCTGTCGGCGGCCATGCAGCCGATGGTGGTGCAGGCCCTGGTCACGGCGTTCCAGCGCTCGCTCAAGGACGAACTGCGGCGGCGGTACGTGGACGAGACGTAGGCGACAGAGGGGTGCATGGTGGACACCGGCTTCCTGTACAGACCCTGATCACCATGTGAGATGTCCCGCTCTGTGACCTCGGCCACCGTCGGTTCACAGGGCAGTGGGTCATGGTGTGCGAGGTCCGTGCCGCGTCAGGGGTGGCACGGATTTTGCATGTCCCCCCACTGTCCCCCTTTTCTTGAGAGTGAACAGCGCGTGAGCAAGGAAGCCGTCACCACGGCACCGGAGGCCCCCCGCACGGGTGCCGACGTGCCCGCCGATGCAGGCGACGCGGGATACAGCAAGGACCTCAAGGCCCGCCACATCAACATGATCGCCATCGGTGGAGCGATCGGTACCGGTCTGTTCCTCGGAGCGGGCGGTCGTCTCAACTCGGCCGGACCGGGTCTCGCCCTCGCCTACCTGGTGTGCGGCATCTTCGCCTTCTTCGTCGTACGGGCGCTCGGCGCGATGGTCGTCTACCGGCCGTCGTCCGGTTCGTTCGTCTCGTACGCCCGTGAGTTCCTCGGCGAGAAGGGCGCCTACGTCGCCGGCTGGGCGTACTTCCTCAACTGGTCCACGACCGGTATCGCGGACATCACCGCCATCGCGATGTACACGCACTACTGGAGCTTCTTCACCGACATCCCGCAGTGGGTGCTCGCGCTGATCGCCCTGGCGATCGTGCTCGCGATCAACCTGATCTCGGTGAAGATCTTCGGTGAGATGGAGTTCTGGTTCTCGATCATCAAGGTCGCGGCCCTCGTGATCTTCATGCTGATCGGCATCTTCCTGCTCGTCACGCAGTCCGACGTGGGCGGCCAGACCCCGGGCCTGCACGTGATCACCGAGAACGGCGGGCTCTTCCCGTCCGGCATGATGCCCGTGGTCGTCGTCATGACCGGTGTCGTCTTCGCGTACGCCTCCCTCGAACTGGTCGGCGTCGCGGCGGGCGAGACCGCCGAGCCGCAGAAGATCGTGCCCCGCGCGGTCAACTCGATCATGTGGCGCGTGGGTGTCTTCTACGTCGGCTCCGTCGTCCTGCTCGCGCTGCTCATGCCGGGTTCGGCGTACTCCGGTGACGAGAGCCCCTTCGTCACCGTCCTCTCCTCGATCGGCGTCCCCGCCGCCGGTGACGTGATGAACCTCGTGGTCCTCACGGCCGCGATGTCCTCGCTCAACTCGGGTCTCTACTCGACGGGCCGCATCCTGCGCTCGATGGCGATGGCGGGCTCCGGCCCGGCGTTCACCGCGAAGATGAGCCGCAACAAGGTGCCGTACGGCGGCATCCTGCTGACCTCCGCCGTGTGTGTGCTCGGCGTCGGCCTCAACTTCCTGATGCCGGACAAGGCCTTCGAGATCGTCCTGAACGTGGCCGCGCTCGGCATCATCACGACCTGGGTCACGATCATGCTCTGCCACCTGGTGTTCCGCCGCCGGGCCGAGGCGGGCCTGCTGCCCCTGCCGAAGTTCAAGCTCCCCTGGAGCCCGGTCACCGAGATCGTCACGATCGTCTTCCTGCTGACGGTCCTGGGTCTCATGTGGAAGGACGCCGAGATCGGACGTCCGACCCTGTACCTGATCCCGCTCATCGCGCTCGCGCTGGTCGCCGGCTGGTACAAGGTCCGCGGCAAGGTCGCGGCGGGCGGCCTGGCCGCCGAGCAGGCCGCGCTCGAGGACACGTCCTCGAAGTAGCGGCCCCGCACGACCACTGCGGCCGGTTCTGCCCCTGGGGGCGGGACCGGCCGCAGTGTCATGTCAGGACGCGAGTACGGTCACCGCCTCAGGACGCCGACCCGGTCACCGGGTAGTGGTCCGAGAGATTCGTGTACGTGTAGGAGGTCCCCCAGCTCGTCACGGTCCACGGCGCCGACTGCTCCTTGACGACATGGTTCGTCCAGCCCGCGGGCCGCACGTGCCCGGCCCGGTGCAGCACGTGGTCGAGGTCCTCGCGCGGGTCGTCCGGGTAGCGGTCCTTGGCGATCGAGTTGTCCCGGGTGTCGAAGGAGTACGGGTGCCCGGTGCGGGAGTCCGCGCCGGCCAGGCCGCCGTCGGTGAGCATCGAGGCGTACTCGGCGCTGTGGGAGTCCACGTTGAGATCGCCCGCGACGATCACCTGCTCCGACGCCGGGATCGCCTTGGCGTCCAGGAACCTGTCGATGTCCTTGAGCTGCGCGCTGCGCTTGGCGGCCGCCTCGCCCGCACCGCAGCCCGGGTCCGTGGACTGCAGATGCGTCCCGACCACGTGCACCTTGGTGCCGTTGACGTCCAGGACCGCATAGGCGAAGCCCTTGTTGGAGTACCAGTCGGCCCCGCACGCCTCGGGGAAGACGTACTGCTCCTTGCGCAGCACCGGCCACTTGCTGAGGATCGTGACGCCGCCGTCCTCGGGCGTCGTGGCCGAGTAGTTGCCGCCGGTCGCGTCCCACCCGGACTTGCTGCGGCCCACGACGGGCGTCTGGTGCGGGTACTCGGCGCGCGCCTTGGCGGCGAGTGCGTCGGACGATGAGTTGTCGAAGGCCTCCTGGAGGACGACGACGTCCTGGCCGCGGAAGAACGACGTCTTCGGTATCTCGGCGGCGCGGTGGTCCTGGCCCCAGTTGGGGTACAGCGTCCTGCTGAACAGGAAGGCGTTGTACGACAGGACCTTGAGCGCGGGCACGTCCGCGGCGGCGGAGGCGTCCGACGGCGCGGCGGAGGCCGGAGCGGTCGTGACGAGACCCGCGCCGGCGAGCAGCGCGCAGAGCGCCGCGGCGGTCGTCCTTCTCGTACGGGTCCGCGGCGTGCGGTGGGCGAGCGGTGTTCCGGACACATGAACTCCTGTGGTGAGTGTGGGGCAGGAGGCGGAGCCCGCTCATCCAAGCAGCGGCAGTTACTTCCCGGTAGCCCATGGGTGACGAAGAGTTGGACCGGTCCTGGACACTCGGTTGTCACTACGGCCCTCTTTTGCGCGGGAGTTGACCGGAGTACCGTCCGTCACATGGCGATGACTGCGCGTTCCACAACACGTTTCCTCGTCCATGCCCTCACCCTCGCGATGGGCGCCGCCGTGCTCTCCGGCCCGGCGATCGCCTCGCCCGCGCAGCCGGCCCCGCGCACCGGTTTCGAGACCTCCGCGGGCGCCCGCTGGACCACGCAGCCCGAGGAGCAGAAGTTCCTTGCCCGCGTCGACCGGGGCAGCAGCCGGATGCGCGTCGAGCGGATCGGTACGACGAAGCAGCACCGGCCGCTGCAGGTCGTCAGCCTGAGGGAGCGCCGCCACGCCCCGCTCACCGTGCTCCTCATCTGCTCCCAGCACGGTGACGAACCCTCAGGCCGCGAGGCCTGCCTCACCACGGTCCGCGACCTCGCCTACGCGAAGGACCGGCGCAGCCTCACCCTCCTCGACCGCGCCGAGATCCTCGTCGTCCCCACCGCCAACCCCGACGGCCGCGCCGCCGACACCCGCGGCAACTCCGACGGCGTCGACATCAACCGCGACCACATGGCCCTCGCCACCGCCGAGGGCCGCGCGCTCGCCGCGCTCATCCGCGACCGCAAGCCCGACGTCATCTACGACCTGCACGAGTACGGGGCCACCCCTCCGTACTACGACAAGGACCTCTTCGACCTCTGGCCGCGCAACCTCAACACGTCGCCCGGTGTGCACGACCAGGCCCAGGCGCTCTCCGCGGACCATGTCAGGCCCGCCGCCGAACGGCTCGGGTACTCCACCGGAACGTACGGGATCTGGACCGACCCCGAGACCGGAGAGCCCATCAAGCAGACCGCGGGCGACGGGCAGGAGCGGATCCTGCGCAACGCCTCCGGGATCAAACACGCCGTCGGGCTGCTCATCGAGAGCCGGGTCGACCCCCTCACCGACGCCGAGAAGGCCGACGAGGCGCTGAACAACCGGCGCCGTGTCAGCTCCCAACTCGCCGCGCTCGGCGGACTGTTCCGGTTCACCGAGGAGGACGGGCACGAGGTGACCCGCGCCACCGCCGCGGCCCGCCGCGCCGGCTTCGACGACGAGGGGCCCGTCTACCTCGGCGGCGCCGACAACGACCCCGCCGAACCGGCCGAGACCCTCACCGACCCGCCCTGCGGCTACCGCCTCACCGCTGCCCAGTACGCGGAGGTCGGCGACGAACTCGCCCTGCACGGCATCGCCGTGCGCAACAACGGTGCCGGAGGCGCCCTCGTCCCGCTGCGCCAGCCGCTGCGTGCCCTCGTACCCCTGCTGCTCGACGGACGGGCGCAGTACCACCTCGTGGCCGGGCAACCCGCCGACACCTGCTGATGCCGGAGGAGCGGTGACGCACGTGGTAGCGAGGAAGCAGCATCCCCATGCCGCTCCCTTGAAAGGTGCCGCCTATGCCACACGACGAGCCCAACTTCCCACAGGGGCACGGAAAACACGATGCACGAGGCGAACCGCACCTGTCCGCGGGACTTCCCGGCAGTCCTCATGATCATGGAGTCGTGACGACCGACCGGGTGGTGTTCGGCGTCACCGCAGCGTTGACGCTCGCATTCGTCCTCTGGGGCGCAATTTCCACCGACACGCTGGAGGACGTCTCCGCCAAGGCGCTGAACGGACTCATCCACAACGCCGGTTGGGCCTTCGTGCTCTTCGCCTCCGGCTTCGTGGTCTTCGCCCTGTGGCTGGCCATCAGCCGCTACGGCAAGATCACGCTCGGCGGCGAGGGCGAGGAGCCCGAGTTCCGTACGGTGTCCTGGATCGCGATGATGTTCAGCGCCGGCATGGGCATCGGCCTGATGTTCTACGGGGTCAGCGAACCCCTCGCGCACTTCACCACGCCCCCGCCCGGCACCGACCCCGCCGACTCGGCCACCGCGATGATGACCGCGATGGCCACCACCCTGTTCCACTGGACGCTCCACCCCTGGGCGATCTACGCGGTGGTGGGCCTGGCGATCGCGTACAGCAGCTTCCGCAAGCGCAGGCGCCAGACGATCAGCGCCGTGTTCACCCCGCTCATCGGCAAGAAGCACGCCGACGGTGCCTGGGGCCGGGTGATCGACATCCTCGCGATCTTCGCCACGCTCTTCGGCTCGGCGGCCTCGCTCGGTCTCGGCACCCTGCAGATCAGCAGCGGTATGCGTGAGCTGGACTGGGCGAAGACGGTCGGCACCGGAGTCCTCGTGGCGATCATCGCGGTGCTCACCGCGGCCTTCGTCCTGTCCGCGGTCTCCGGCGTCGAGAAGGGCATCCAGTGGCTGTCCAACACCAACATGGTGCTCGCCCTGCTGCTCGCGCTGTTCGTGTTCATCGCGGGCCCGACCGTGATCGTCCTCGATCTGCTGCCCACGTCGATCGCCGCCTACCTCGGTGATCTGCCGCAACTCGCGGGCCGCACCGAGGCGACCGGCGGTGAGGGCGTGGCGGACTGGCTGGGCAGCTGGACCGTCTTCTACTGGGCCTGGTGGATCTCCTGGACGCCGTTCGTCGGCATGTTCATCGCGCGGATCAGCCGCGGCCGCACCATCCGCCAGTTCGTCGGCGGCGTCATCCTGGTGCCCAGCACGGTCAGCCTGATCTGGTTCGCCATCTTCGGCGGTACGGCGATGAAGATGAAGGAGAGCGGGCGGCTCGGCGACGAGGCCACCCCCGAGGGGCAACTCTTCGCGCTGCTGCGGGAGTTCCCGATCCCCACCGTGATGAGCATCCTGGTGATGATCCTCGTCGGCATCTTCTTCGTCTCCGGCGCGGACGCGGCGTCCATCGTCATGGGCACGCTCTCGCAGCGCGGCACCTTCGAGCCGACGCGGCTCGTCGTCGTGTTCTGGGGCGTGGTCACCGGTGCCGTCGCCGCCGTGATGCTGATGATCGGCAACGGGAAGCCCAACGCCCTGCAAGGTCTGCAGAACCTCACGATCCTGGCCGCCGCGCCCTTTGTGATCGTGATGCTCGGCATGTGCTGGTCCATGATGCGCGACCTGCGCAATGACCCGCTGATCGTGCGGGGCGAGAAGGGCGAGGAAGCCGTCGAGATGGCCGTGATCGCGGGCCACGAGAAGTACGACGGTGACTTCGAGCTGCGGATCGGTCCGGCGCCGACGGACGAGTGAGGCGGGGGAGCGGGGCGCTCGAGAAGGCGCCCCGCTCCTGCTCGCCCCGCTCCCGCTCGCCGCGCGGCTGCGCTCAGCCCCGCAGGCCGGCGCTCAGTCCAGCAACGCTGCCACGTCCTGCGCACAGCCCCAGGCCGCGGTGACACCCCCGCCGCCGTGCCCGTAGTTGTGCACCACCACGGCGCCCGTGTCGCCGAGCCGCTCCCGCTCCAGTCGCACCGAGGGACGTGCGGGACGCAGGCCCACCCGGTGCTCCAGGACCCTGGCCGTCGCCAGCTCCGGGAGGATCCGCGCGCACCGCTCCACAATCCCGGCCGCCGTCGCCGGATCCGGCTCCCGGCTCCAGTCGCCCTCGCCGGCGCAGCCGCCGAGCACCACGCCCTTCGGATGCGGGATGACATACGTCTCCGTACCGCCGACGAACCAGCGCTCCAGACCCGGGTTCTCCACCACGACCAACTGTCCACGCACCGGGTACACGCTCGCGTCGCCCGCGAGTTCACGGGCGCCGAGCCCCGAACAGTGCACGACCGCGGGCGCTTCTGCCGCCGCCTCGTCGAGATCCGTGACCGTACGCTCCTCGACGGAGCCGCCCGCGTCGAGGAGCCGCCGGGTCAAGTACCGCAGGTAGACCGGCATGTCGAGCACGGGCACGGTGGCCTCGATGCCCTGCCCATAGCCCTCCGGGAGATCCACGGCCGGACGGACGCCGCCGAGCGCACCGCTCCAGGCACCGAGGATCGACCCGTCGGCCATCACGCCGGTGACCAACCGGACGCCCGTCTCCTCCGGGAGCGCCGCGAGCTCCTCGTACGCCCGCAGGGAGCGCAGCGACCAGTCGACGACCCGGTCGAGCGGCTCGATCCGGTACGGCCAGCAGACCGCGCCCGCGACCGCCGAGGTCGTCCGCGCCGCGGGCTCCTTCGACCACACCCGGACCCGTCGGCCGCCCTCCGCGAGCACCACCGCCGCCGAGAGCCCGATCACTCCGCCACCCACCACGATCACGTCTGCGCTCATGGACGCACCGTAATCGAACGCCGACCGATCACCACCCGGTCAGCGGAATACCGGATGCATGCTCGGTTCGCGCTCCGGATGGGGATACTCGTGGCATGTGTGCCGAGTACGCGACCTTCGGTCTTGCCCCGGCGATGCGGGCCGGCGGCGTCCTGGCCAACGGTGACTACCAAGTCCACCGTGATTTCACCGACTTCATCGTCGACGGGCGGCCGCTGCTCTTCCAGCTGTCCGACCTCGACGCGGTGTCCCCCCTGGCCTCGGACGTACCGCCCGCGATCTTCACGACGCATGTGCGCAGACTCCTGCTGGAAGCCGAACCTCCGCTGCCCGAGGGGAGGTTCGTGATCTACGGCTGCCCGGAGTGCGAGTCCCTGGAGTGCGGTGCCGTCACGGCCGTCATCGAGCAGGACGGCGACGACTACATCTGGCGGGACTTCGCCTGGCAGACCCAGGACGCCGTCGATCTCGAACGCGACGGGTACCACGGCATCGGCCCCTTCCGCTTCCGCGGCGAGGGCTACCGCACCGAGCTGGGCCGGCTGCTCGCCGCACCCGAACCCGCGCTGCCGCGGCGGGTGCTGCTCATCGGCGCCCGCGTCGCCGTCCTGGCGAAGCTGGCGATGGCGCTGCGCACGATCGGGATAGGCGCGGAGATCACCGAGGACGCCACCGGCGTGCCGACCGAGGAGTTGCGGACGTACGGCGCTGTCGCGTTCGGCCGTGCGGTCACCGAGACCCAACGGGCGCTGGTGCGCGAGGCGTTCGAGCAGACCGGCACCGATGTCGTCTACGTGGACGGCTTCGCCCCGATCATCCCGATCCTCGTGGCGCAGATCGAGGACGCGCTGGACCGCAGCCCGACGGCACAGCGCAGGCTGACCCGGCTGGTGGCCGCGGACGGCGAGGCCGGTGTCGAGGTCACCTCGACCTGCCGGGTCCAGCTGACGGGTTACCGGCTCGACCGGCTGTACCGCACGCATACGCACGAGCTGTTCGACGACGTCCTCGAGGCCGGAAAACACCGGATCGCGCTCGACGCGAAGGCGGTCAAGGGGGAGTCGTACATCGTGGCGCGGACCACGGACAGCGTGCTGGTGGCGCCCATGGTGCGGTGACATAGGGGGAGTTGGGTTTCGGCCCCGCCGCTCACCGACTGACCGAGAGTTGGTCTACCGGAGTTCACCGGACGCTGCTTGAGTCCCGCCCATGAACTCCAGACGCACGCTTCCCACAGCCCTGGGCACACACGCCCGCCGCAGATTCCTCACCGTGACGGGCGCCGCCGCCGGCCTCGCCGCGGTCGGCGCCCTGCCCGGCATCAGTCCCGCGTCGGCCGACACCACGTCGAGCACCAAGGAGTACCCGTTCACCCTCGGCGTCGCCTCCGGCGACCCGCTGCCCGACGGCGTCGTCCTGTGGACGCGCCTGGCCCCCGACCCCCTCGCCCCCTTCGGCGGCATGGACCAGCGCACCTACCCGGTGCAGTGGGAGGTGGCGACGGACGAGCGGTTCCGCCGCGTGGTCCGCCGCGGCACCGCCCGCGTGTCCCCCGAGTACACCCACACCGCGCATGTGGACGTCCGCGGTCTCGCGCCCTGGCGCGAGTACTACTACCGCTTCCGCTCCGGCCGCCACATCAGCCCGGTGGGCCGCACGAAGACCGCGCCCGCGCCGCACCAGTCGATCCCGAGCCTGTCGCTGGCGTTCGCCTCCTGCCAGGCCATCTGGGAGGGCTGGTTCACCGCCCACCGCGATCTGGCCGCCCGAGGACACGACGTGGTGCTCTTCCTCGGCGACTACATCTACGAGTACGGCGTCGACCGCGGGATACGCCCCGACGACGGCGAGGAGCACCACACCCGCCAGGCGGTCACCCTCGACGAGTACCGCCACCGCTACACGTACTACCGGCTCGACCCCGACCTCCAGGCCGCGCACCATTCCGCGCCGTGGATCGTCGCCTACGACGACCATGACGTCGTCAACAACTGGGCCGACGACAACGATGGCAGCATTCCTCCCGAGCAGTTCCTGGTGCGCCGCGCCAACGCCTTCCGCGCCTACTGGGAGCACATGCCACTGCGCATGCCCCAGCTTCCGCAAGGGCCCGACATGCAGCTCTACCGGCGTCTGGGCTACGGGAGGCTGGCGGAGATCTCGATGCTCGACACCCGCCAGTACCGCGACGACCAGGCGAACGGCGACGGCGCCAAGCCGCCCAACGACGCCACCGCGGACCCCTCCCGCACGATCCTCGGCTTCCCCCAGGAACGCTGGCTGTACGACGGGCTCTCCGCCTCGCGGACCCACTGGAACATCCTCGGCCACCAGACCGCCATCACGCTCCTCGACCACACGTCGGGACCGGGCCAGACCGTCCCGATGGACACCTGGGACGGCTACAGCGCGACCCGCGACCGGCTGCTCACCACCATCGACCGGCGCGGCATCCGCAATGTGGTGAGCCTCGCAGGGGACCTGCACCGCAGCGTCGTCAGTGATCTGGCCCTGGACGTCAACGACCCGGACTCCCGCAGCGTGGCCACCGAGTTCGTCGGTACGTCGATCAGCTCCGGCCTGGACGGGCAGGACCTCGACGCCCTCGGCCAGGTGTTCCTCGACGAGAACCCGCATATGAAGTTCGGCAACGTCCAGCGCGGCTACGTGAGTTGCGAGATCACCAAGGAACTGTGGCGCTCCGAGTTCCGTGTCTGCGATCGCGTGACCGTCCCGGACGGCACCGTGTCCACGCGCACCGTCCTCGCCGTAGAGAGTGGCAAGCCGACCGTCGTCGAAGCCTGAGGAGCCCGCCGGTGAAGAAGATCCTTCTGCCCGCCGCGGCCGCGGGCCTCACGCTCGTCCTCGCCGCCCCCTCCGCCTCCGGTGCCCCGCGGCCCGCCCGCCCGGGCCCGCCCGTGGTCCTCTCGGCCTCGCCCGCCGCGCTGACGGCCACCGAACTGCCCTGCCTGCCCGCCAAGTTCGACGTGACGATGACGAACACCGGGACCACCCCCGTCTTCGCCGATGCCTTCCTGGAGGCGGACCGCCCGCTCACCCTCTCGGACAGCGTCTTCTCGACCTACCTCCCCGCCGCCGACCCCGACCAGCCGGTCAGCCGCCCGGTCAAGGTCCGCGTACCGCGAGGCACGACGCCCGGCGACTACGACATCGAACTGACCACCGGAAGGCAGCGCGTGGTCGTGCCGGTCACGGTGGAGGCCCTGCCCGAGCCCGCCCCGGGCGACAACCTCGCCTACGGGCAGCAGGCCACCGCCTCCTCCACGCACGGCAGCCACGCGGTCTGCAGCGCGGTGGACGGCGACAGCACCTACGCCAACTGGCCTGGTACGGGCTGGAGCGACGGGACGCGCGGCACGTTCCCCGACTGGTTCACGGTCACGTGGCCCGAGCAGGTCGAGCTCGGCCGGATCGAGACCGTCACCTACGGCGCCCCGGGCAGCCCGGCCACCCGGGGCATCAAGGACTTCGACGTCCAGGTGAAGTCCGGCGCGGACTGGCGGACCGTCGGCTCCTACCGCGGCAACACCGTCGACCGCGTCGTGACCACCTTCGACCCCGTCACCACCGACGCCGTCCGCGTACTCGTCCACAGCTCCAACAGCGGCGACTACTCCCGCCTCCTGGAACTGGAGGCCTACGCCCCGCAGTAGGCCGGGCGCGACGGGCATACGAAGGGGGCGGGCCCCGTGCGGGACCCGCCCCCTTCGGGCAACTGCCGTGCTGTCAGCGGCGCTTGGGGTCCACCAGGCCCGCCTTGCGCAGCGCGTCGGCCATCGCGCTGTTCGCGGGCGCCGGCGCCGGACGGCCACCGCCCTGGCGGCCGCCGCCCTGGCCGCCACCGCGCCGGTTGCCGCCGCCATCGCGCTGCTCGCGGTTGCCGCCGCGCTGTTCGCGGTTGCCGCCGCCACGTTGCTGCGGCGGACGGCCGCCCTGGCCGCCGCGCTCGCGCCGGCCGCCGCCCTGCTTCTCACCGCTCTGAGCGGAGGCCTCGTCATCCAGCCGCAGCGTCAGCGAGATCCGCTTGCGCGGGATGTCGACGTCGAGCACCTTCACCTTGACGATGTCGCCCGGCTTCACGACGTCCCGCGGGTCCTTCACGAACGTCTTCGACAGCGCGGAGACATGCGCCAGACCGTCCTGGTGCACCCCGATGTCGATGAACGCGCCGAACGCCGCCACGTTCGTGACCACGCCTTCGAGGACCATCCCGGACGTGAGGTCGCCGATCTTCTCGACGCCGTCCTTGAACGTGGCCGTCTTGAACGCCGGACGCGGGTCGCGCCCGGGCTTCTCCAGCTCGCGCAGGATGTCCGTGACGGTCGGCAGACCGAAGGTCTCGTCCACGAAGTCCGCGGCCCTCAGCGACTTGAGCGTCGCCGTGTTCCCGATCAGCGAGGCCACCTCACCGCCGGCCGTCTTCACCATCCGGCGCACCACCGGGTACGCCTCGGGGTGCACGGAGGAGGCGTCCAGCGGGTCGTCGCCGCCGCGGATCCGCAGGAAGCCCGCGCACTGCTCGTACGCCTTGGGGCCGAGCCGCGCCACGTCCTTGAGGCCGGTACGGGCCCGGAAGGGGCCGTTGGCGTCGCGGTGCGCCACGATGTTCTCGGCCAGGCCGGAGCCGATGCCGGAGACGCGGGCGAGCAGCGGGGCGGAGGCCGTGTTCACGTCCACGCCGACACCGTTCACACAGTCCTCGACCACCGCGTCCAGCGAGCGCGAGAGCTTCACCTCGGACAGATCGTGCTGGTACTGGCCGACACCGATCGACTTCGGGTCGATCTTCACCAGCTCCGCGAGCGGGTCCTGGAGGCGGCGCGCGATGGAGACGGCGCCGCGGATCGACACATCGAGGTCGGGCAGCTCCTGCGAGGCGAAGGCCGAGGCCGAGTACACCGAGGCGCCCGCCTCGGAGACCATGACCTTGGTGAGCTTCAACTCCGGGTGCTTGGTGATCAGTTCACCCGCGAGCTTGTCCGTCTCGCGCGACGCCGTGCCGTTGCCGATCGCGACGAGCTCGACCTTGTGCTCGGCGCACAGCCGCGCCAGCTTGCCCAGCGCCTCGTCCCACTTGTTGGCCGGAACGTGCGGGTAGATGGTGTCCTTCGCGACCACCTTGCCGGTCGCGTCGACCACGGCCACCTTCACACCCGTACGGAAACCGGGGTCGAGGCCGAGCGTGGCGCGCGTGCCCGCGGGCGCCGCGAGCAGCAGATCACGCAGGTTCGAGGCGAACACCTTGACCGCCTCGTCCTCGGCGGCCGTGCGCAGCCGCAGCCGCAGGTCGATGCCGAGGTGCACCAGGATGCGGGTGCGCCAGGCCCAACGGGCCGTGTCCTTCAGCCACTTGTCGGCCGGACGCCCCTGGTCGGAGATCCCGAACCGGTGGGCGACGATCCCCTCGTACGAGGAAGGGCCGTCGGTGGGCTCCTCGGGCTCCAGGACGAGGTCGAGCATGCCCTCCTTCTCGCCGCGGAGCAGCGCGAGGACACGGTGCGAGGGGAGGTCGGTGAACGGCTCGGCGAAGTCGAAGTAGTCCGAGAACTTCGCGCCCTCGGTCTCCTTGCCCTCATGCACCTTCGAGGCGAGCCGTCCGCGCGTCCACATCCGCTCGCGCAGCTCGCCGATGAGGTCCGCGTCCTCCGCGAAGCGCTCGGTGAGGATCGCGCGGGCGCCGTCCAGGGCGGCCTGCGGATCGGCCACGCCCTTGGCGTCGTCCACGAACGCGGCGGCGGCCGCGAGCGGCTCCACCGTCGGGTCGCCGAACAGGCCGTCGGCCAGCGGCTCCAGACCTGCCTCGCGGGCGATCTGCGCCTTCGTGCGCCGCTTCGGCTTGAAGGGCAGATAGATGTCCTCCAGGCGCGCCTTGGTGTCCGCCGCGCGGATCTGCGCCTCGAGAGCCTCGGTGAGCTTGCCCTGCTCCCGTACCGAGTCGAGGACCGCCGTGCGGCGCTCCTCCAGCTCGCGCAGATACCGCAGCCGCTCCTCGAGCGTGCGCAGCTGCGCATCGTCGAGCATGCCGGTGGCTTCCTTGCGGTACCGCGCGATGAAGGGCACGGTCGAGCCCCCGTCGAGCAGCTCGACCGCGGACCTGACCTGCCGCTCCGCTACGCCGAGCTCCTCGGCGATCCTGCTCTCGATGGACAACGTGGGTGTCGTCACGATTCCCGTACCGCCTTCTCGCTGAGCTTGAGTCGGCCATTGTGGCAGGTGGCGCGGCCGCCGGGGGAACGGGTGCGGTCACACGGCGCGGCCGGACCGGAGCAGGGGGCGCGCTCCGGCCGGCCGGTCGTAACGTCAGTCCTTGCCGATGAGATCCGCCGGGAACGCGCCCGCCGTCAGCGCCGTCATCACGAACCCGCCCGCGAGTTCCGTGAGCCGCTCCACACCGGCCGCCCCGAGGTGCTCGTACGGAGCCGCGTCCAGCCGGTCCGTGGCCGCCTCCAGGTGCGCGCGCAGCTCGCGGCCCGCCTCGGTCAACTCCCGCTCGCCGTCGAGCAGTCCGCGCTCCTGCAGGCCGGTGGCGGCCTCGTCCCACTCGGTCCGGCTCCAGCCGCGTGTCTCGACGGCCCACTTCACGGAGAACCCCTTGCCGGTCGCGGTGTGGCTCACCAGAGCCTCCAGCGGGCCGAGCTCCGCGTCGAGCAGGGCCGCGATGTGCCCGTCGCCGCGGTGCTCACGCAGCAGGGTGGCCGCGTGCCAGTACGCGAGGTGCGGCTCGTCCGGCACGGGCAGGTCGGCGTGCGCGGCGTACAAGGGCCGGGCGTGCCGGGTGCAGGCTTCGGCAGCCGTGAGGGCGAGCCGTGCAGCTTCGGCCATCTCGGGGCTGTCCACCGCGTCCCCGAGCAGCCGCCGCAGATTGCCGTCGACCGCGCGCAGCCGCGCGGCGAGCACCGCCTCGGGCGCGGCCGACTCCCAGATCGCCGGCACGTGGGCCGCGATCAGCTCGTACTTGAAGTTGTAGTACGTCGCCGCCACCGTGCCGGCTCCCACCGCCCCCATGGCGGCCGAGCGGCCCGCGAAGTAGGCGGGGCTCCAGCCGTCGAGCCCGAGCGCGCCCATCTCCTTGGCGTACTCCGGCGAGAAGTAGTGCGTGGAGTGCAGCGGATTGAGCAGGTTGTGGCAGCGGCGGCCGGCCTTGGCCGGCAGGGGAGAGGTCATGCGCGGCACGTTACCGACGGGTCGGTATGGAGGGAAGGCCGAGGTGTCTCGTCCGTGCCCATGGCAGGAAAGGTGGGGTACTCGGCATTGCTGACATCCGCGCCCGCCAAAACAATGGACGCATGACGAAACACAGCGTCCTCGTCGTCCTCTTCGACGGCGTCCAGAGCCTCGATGTCACGGGGCCGGTCGAGGTGTTCGCCGCGGCGGGGCACTACGCGGGCCCGGGCGGCGGGCTCACGGGGGAGAGCAGCGAGCCGTACGAGATCCGCACCGCCTCCCTCGACGGCCGGCCCGTGCGCACCTCCAGCGGGCTGACGCTGGTGCCCGACGGGGCGCTGGACGACATGCCCCCGCCGCACACCCTGCTAGTGCCGGGCGGCACGGGTACCCGCGAGCCCGACGAGGACCTGGTGACCTGGCTGCGGGCGCACGGGACGCGCGCCGAGCGGCTGGTCTCGGTGTGCACGGGCGCGCTGCTCCTGGCCGCCGCCGGCCTGCTGGACGGACGCCGCGCCACCACCCACTGGGGCTTCTGCGAAGCCCTCGCCCGCCGCCACCCCGAGGTCGAGGTCGCACCGGACGCGATCTACGTCCGCGACGGCCGGGTCGCCACCTCGGCGGGTGTCACCGCCGGCATCGACCTCGCACTCGCGCTCGTCGAGGAGGACCTGGGCCGCGACACCGCGCTCCTGGTCGCCCGCGTCCTCGTGGTCTTCCTGCGCAGGCCGGGCAACCAGGCCCAGTTCAGCGCCCAGCTCTCGGCCCAGACAGCGCAGCGCGCACCCCTGCGCGACGTCCAGCAGTGGATCAGCGAGCATCCCGCCGAGGACCTCGGCGTGGAGGCGCTGGCCGCCCGCGCCCGCCTCTCACCCCGCCACTTCGCCCGCGCCTTCCGGGCCGAGACCGGCACGACGCCCGGGCGGTACGTGGAGCGCGTACGGGTCGAGCAGGCGCGCCGGCTCCTGGAGGACAGCGCCCTGGGCGTCGAGGAGATCTCCCGCGCCTGCGGCTACGGCACACCCGAGGCGATGCGCCGCGCGTTCCTCAAGCGGCTGGGGGTGCCGCCGGCCGAATACCGGCGCCGCTTCCGGCCGTCCCTCGTCTGAGGCGGCCGGCCCGCCCCAGCCCTCGTACGACCTGTCCCACTGCCCCTCCGTACGACCTGCACCTGACACCTCCGTTCCGGCCCGCCCTGCTCCTGCCCACCATCCACCGGGAGACCCGACATGCAACTGGCGATCGTGCTCTTCGACCGCGTCACCGCCCTCGATGCCGTGGGTCCGTACGAGATCCTCAGCCGGCTGCCCGGCATGGAGACGGTCTTCGTCGGCGAGCGGACGGGGCCGGTGCGCACCGACACCGGCGCGCTGGCCCTCACCGTCGACAAGACCTTCGCCGAGGTGCCGGGCCCGGACCTCGTCCTCGTGCCCGGCGGCCCCGGCCAGACCCCGCAGATGGACAACCCCGTCCTGCTCGACTGGCTGCGCTCCGCCGATGCGACCAGCACCTGGACGACTTCGGTGTGCACCGGCTCGCTGCTGCTCGCCGCCGCCGGTCTGCTCAAGGGCCGCAAGGCCACCTCGCACTGGCTGGCCCTGGACTTCATCCGCGGCTTCGGGGTCGAACCGACCGCGGAACGCGTCGTGTTCGACGGCAAGTACGTCACCGCGGCCGGTGTCTCCTCCGGCATCGACATGGGCCTCGCCCTGGCGGGCCGGATCGCCGGTGAACGGGCCGCGCAGTCCATCCAGTTGCTCACCGAGTACGACCCGCAGCCGCCCTACGACGCGGGCGCACCGCACAAGGCGCCGGCCGACCTCGTCGCGGAGTTCCGTGCGAACACGCGGCACCCGCAGGACTGATCCACCGGCCGGCCGCACAGGCCGAACCGGAACCTACTCGCCCCAGGGGGAACCCATGCAGATCGCCATCGTCCTGTTCGACCAGTTCACCGCGCTCGACGCCGTCGGTCCCTATCAGACCCTCGGCCCGCTGCCGGGCGCCGAGACCGTGTTCGTGGCCGCCGAAGAGGGTCCCGTCAAGGACGACACCGGCAACCTCGCTCTCGTCGCCACCCGGACCTTCGCCGACGTCACCCGCCCCGACATCGTGGTCGTCCCGGGCGGCCCGGACGTCCCCGTGGACAACCCCGTCCTGCGCGACTGGCTGCGCGCCGTGGACACCACCACGACCTGGACGACCTCGGTGTGCACCGGCTCGGTGCTGCTCGCCGCGGCCGGTCTCCTCGAAGGCCGCAGTGCCACCACGCACTGGCTCTGGATGGACAAGATCGAGCAATATGGCGTGCGGCCCACCGGCGAGCGTGTCGTGTTCGACGGCAAGTACGTCACGGCGGCCGGCGTCTCCTCCGGCATCGACATGGGACTGACGCTGGCCGGGAAGATCGCGGGCGACGACCACGCCCAGGTCGTCCAGCTGATGACGGAGTACGACCCGCAGCCGCCCTACGACGCGGGCTCGCCCGAGAAGGCCCCCGCGCACCTCGTGGAGATGATGCGCGGCCTGTGAGCCACCGGGCTCAGGGGGACCACGTGAACTGCGGCTTCCTGCGCTCCAGGAAGGCGGCGACACCCTCGGCGGTGTCGCCGCCCTGGCGCATCTGCGCGCTCCAGTGCTCCTCGCGCCCGGTCCGGCCGTTCGCGAACTCCTTCGCCGCGACCTGCGTGAGCAGCGAGCGCGACGCGAGCACACGGGCGAACTCGGCCACCCGCTTGTCCAGTTCGTCCTCGCCGTGCACTTCGTCGACGAGGCCGGTGCGCAGCGCCCGGGCGCTGTCGATCAACTCGCCCGAGAACAGCAGGTACTTGGCGGTCGCCGGGCCGACCAGGTCGACAAGGCGACGGGTCGACGAAGCGGCATAGACGATTCCGAGCCTGGCCGGAGTGATCCCGAACGTGGCCCCCTCGGTCACGAACCGCAGATCGCACGCCGCCGCCAGCTGGCAGCCGCCGCCCACGCAGTGCCCGCGTACCGCCGCGAGCGTCGGCTTGGGGAACGCGGCCAGTGCCTCCTCGGCCCGTACGGCCAGCTCCCGCGCCTCGTCGGCGGACTCCACGAGCCCCGAGATGTCGGCGCCCGCGCAGAACGTCGCCCCCTCGCCCGTCAGCACCAGGACACGTACGGCCGGATCGGCGGCGAGCCGGTCGAGCAGCGGCGGCAGCGAGCGCCACATCGCATTGGTCATGGCATTGCGCTTGGCCGGATGCGAGATCACCACGGTGGCGACCCCGTCGGAGCAGGCATGAACGAGCTGCGGCAGGGGATCCGATGACATGCGCCGGATGCTACCCGCAGCCCCTGCTCGTACGATCGGACCAGGGGGCGCCCGAGGGAGACGCCATGGCCACACCCGAAGAGCACGCCGCAGGTGGACCGACCGCACCCGAGGAGAAGGCCGCGGGCGGACCGTCCACGCCGCCCGAGGGTCCGGGCGGGCTCACCGACCCCGGCCGCAAGATGAGCCGCAGCCTCGGTCTGATGGCGGCGCTCGGCGGGGTGCTCGTCCTCGGCGGTCTCGTCGGCCTCGTCTACGTCGGTGTCGCCACGCTCACGTCGATGCTGCTCTTCGGCTGGCTGCTGCTGATCGGCGGTCTGGTGGGGCTGGTGCACGCGCTGCAGATGCGCGGCTCGAACTTCTTCTGGCTGGGCGTGGTCGTCGCCGCGCTCAACATCGCGGCCGGTGTCGTGGTGATCCGGCATCCGCAGGGGACCGCCGAGGCGCTGACGATGTTCGCGGCGCTGCTGTTCCTGACCGGCGGGGTGTTCCGCCTCGTCGGCAGCGTCGTCGTCCGCGGGCCGCAGTTCGGCCTGACGCTGGTGCAGGGAGCGTTCGGCATTCTGCTCGGTGTGCTCATTCTCGCCGAGTGGCCGGGCAGCAGTCTGTACGTGATCGGCTGCTTCTTCTCGCTCGCGCTGCTCTTCGACGGGCTCGGTCTGGTGGCGATGGGGATCGGCGGGAGGCGAATCGTTCGTGCAGTAAGTGGAGTTGAGGACTCCGAAGGTCCCAAACCCCCTGAATCCCCGACAGCTTGAAGTAAGAACAAGACGCACACGAAGCAGTCGCACAACTGACGCTGTCATACGCGCACGATCACATTCCGTCGATATGTGACGAGTTCCGGTCACCGATGCGGTACGGACCAAAACCTTCCCAAACTCGAAGCGTGGTGACTATCGAGCGTGAGGGCGGCGACCGGACGATGCGCGACTACGGCAGGGTGCCCCCCGACCCGCCATCGGACGGGCCGCTGCCGTACGAGGGAGTCTGGAGATTCACCGCCCCGTCCGTGGACGCCTCGGTGCCCCAGGCCCGCCGCGCGGTGCGCGAGCTGCTCGCGCGCCAGGGCGTGCCCGCCGCCGACGACACCGTCCAGGGTCTGCTCCTGATCGTCTCGGAGCTGGTCACGAACGTCGTACGGCACGCGGCGCTGCTCTCGCCGATGCTCGCCGTCGAGGTGGCCGTGGGCGCCGAGTGGGTGCGCGTCTCGGTCGAGGACAACCACCCGTACCGCCCCAAGGCGCTGGAGGCCGACCAGGGGCAGACCGGCGGGCGGGGGCTGCTGCTCGTGCGCGAGATCACCAAGGAGGCGGGCGGCGCCTGCGACGCCGAGCACACCGCCACCGGCGGCAAGGTGATCTGGGCCGCCCTGCCGCTCAAGCCCTACCTCACCAGCCGGCGCCTGGACCCGTCAGCTCCTTGACCGCGGGGCGCGCGGCATCCAGCACGGTCATGAACCACGCGGAGAACGGACCCTCCGCGTGCCGCGCGTCCAGTTCCTCGGGCGTCACGAACGCCGTCTCGCCGACCTCCTCGGGATCCGGCCGCAGCGGGGACTGGACCATGCCGACGAAGAGATGGTTGAACTCCTGCTCCACCAGGCCCGACGCGGGATCCGGGTGGTTGTAGCGCACCGTGCCGGCCTCCGCCATCAGCGACGGCGAGACCCCCAGCTCCTCCCAGACCCGGCGGGCGGCCGCCGCGAACGGCGCCTCGCCCGGGTACGGGTGCCCGCAGCAGGTGTTGGACCAGACACCGGGGGAGTGGTACTTGCCGAGCGCCCGGCGCTGCAGCAGCAGTCGGCCCTGCTCGTCGAAGAGGAACACGGAGAACGCCCGGTGCAGCCGGCCGGGCGCCTGGTGTGCGGAGAGCTTCTCCGCCGTGCCGATGGTGGTGCCGTCCTCGTCGACCAGTTCGAGCAGGATCGCTTCCGCGGAGCCGTTCTGAGAACTGGTCGGCGCGGTGGCTGGGGTGATCGGCATAACCATCCTTTCGGGGCGAAGCCCTCAGTTTGCCGCAGTTCGGCGGGTGCTGTGCACCGGCGCTCCGCATCGTGGGTACGAGGGGGCTGACGCCCCATTGCCCACCCACGGTTGCTCACACCCCGAAAGCCGCCGGATACCGGATCGTCCCCGCAGGCAGCGGACCCTCACCCTCGAAGGCCATCGCCATCATCGCCTCGTCCGGCACCTCGAAGGACGTGCCCACCCCGAAGCCCGACGCCTTGGTGAAACCGAAGCGCGGGTAGTACTCCGGGTGCCCGAGGACCGTCAGGAGCCGCTCCGCGCCGCGCGCCCGCGCCGCCTCGATGACGGCCTCGATGACCGCGTGCCCCGCGCCCTGGCGCTGGAACTTCGGCAGCGTCGCCACCGGGGCCAGCACCAGCGCCGGTGCCTCGTCCACCAGACAGCGCGTGATCAGGGCGTATGCGGCCAGCTCACCGTCCGGTGTCTCGGCCACGTACGACAGACCGTCGATCCACGCCTGCGCGTCGGCGCGCAGCGCGTCCACCAGGTCGGCCTCCATGGCGGTCTCGAAGGCCGCGGCGTTCAGCGCGTGCACCGCGTCCCGGTCCGCAGGCCTTTCCTCCCGTACGACCCACTCCTGGCCCTTGCCCGGCTGCGTGCCGTTGTCCATCACCATCTCCTTGTCGTACCGCTTGTCCATTCCCCCATGATCGAGCAGTTTTGAAGAAGCCGTGGAGCCGCCCCGGTTCCTAGCCTGGAGTCACCGCCCACAAGCCGCAGCGAAAGGCACTCCGATGGCCACCGCGAAGAAGACCGCAGCCCAGCAGACGCCCGCCGAGAAGGCGCCCGCGAAGAAGGCGGCCGCCAAGAAGGCCACGAAGTCGTACGACGGCTTCTCCGCCGAGGAGCGGGACGCGATGAAGCAGCGGGCCAAGGAGCTCAAGGCCGCCGAGCAGAAGGACCCCGAGGGCTTCGTGCGCGGCAAGATCGCCGAGCTGACCGGCACGGACCGCACCATCGCCGAGCGCCTCCACGAGATCATCCGCGAGAACGGACCCACGCTCGTGCCGCGGACCTACTACGGGATGCCCGCGTACGCGAAGGACGGCAAGGTCCTCTGCTTCATCACCCCGGCCACGAAGTTCAAGACGCGCTATCTGACCCTCGGCTTCGAGCAGGTCGCGCAGCTGGACGACGGCACGATGTGGCCGACCTCGTACGCGATCACCGAGCTGACACCCGCCGTCGAGAAGCAGGTCGCCGAACTGGTCCGCCGCGCCGTCGCCTGACGCGGCGCGCCCCGCCCGGGGTGCCTCAGTGGCAGACCTTCGCCTCGTGGTCCGCGTGCCCGCCCGGCTCCAGCTGGAACGTGCAGTGCTCCACGTCGAAGTGGTCGCCGAGGCACCCCTGCAGATCGTGCAGCAGCTTCTCGTGGCCGATCGAGTCCAGCAGCTCCGCGCTCACCACCACGTGCGCCGAGAGCACCGGCATGCCCGAGGTGATGGTCCAGGCGTGCAGGTCGTGGACGTCCTCGACGCCCGGCAGCGCCAGTATGTGCGAGCGGACCTCCTCCATGTCGACGCCCTTGGGCGCCGCCTCCAGGAGGACGTTGAGGGTCTCGCGCAACAGCTTGACCGTGCGGGGCACGATCATCAGCCCGATCACGATCGAGGCGATCGGGTCGGCGACCGTCCAGCCGGTCAGCAGGATCACCGTCGCCGAGACGATCACGGTCGCGGAGCCGAGCGCGTCCGCGAGCACCTCCAGGAACGCACCCCGTACGTTCAGGCTCTCCTTCTGTCCGCGCATCAGGAGCGACAGCGAGACCATGTTCGCGACGAGGCCGATCACACCGAAGATGATCGCCAGGCCGCCGTCGGTGTCGGCCGGCGTGAAGAACCGCTCGACCGCCTCGTAGAGGACGAAGCCGCCGACGCCGAGCAGCAGCAGACAGTTCGCCAGGGCCGCCAGGATCTCGGCGCGGGCGTAACCGAAGGTGCGGTTGACGCTCGCGGGCCGGTTGGCGAAGTGGATCGCCAGCAGGGCCATGCCGAGGCCGAGCGCGTCGGTCGCCATGTGCGCCGCGTCGGCGACCAGGGCGAGCGAATTGGCCGCGATGCCGCCGATGATCTGGACGATCATGATGCCGACCGTGATGCACAGCGCGATCCGCAGTCGCCCCATATGCGCGGCGGCTGCGGTGCCACCCGAATTGCCGTGTGTGTGCCCGTGGTCGTGCCCGGCTCCCATCGGCCCTCCCTCGCAGAAGTCTTGTCGTACACAGGTGCGTCCACCGGCCCGTGAACCGAGCCGACGATCACAGTGAACTACGGGTGGGGGGTATCTGGCAACGCTGCACTGAACACCGTTGTCATGTGCCCTGACCTGCGGAAACACTCCGCAGGTCAGAGGCTTGCGAGTGCCGTGCGGAGCCTTGGCCACCGCCGTCGCGGTTTGTGACTTGAGGCCCGCATCAAGGAAGATGAACGCGGCGGCCGTGCGGGCGCACGCCGCCTTGATCGGGCCGTGAACGGGCGGTGAACGACCGCTTCCATTCATCCGATAACCTCAGCCGTCGTGCCGCCCGGGCCGCCGGCCGGGGGGACCCCACCTGCACGCAGCCCGGCGCCGTGCCGCCGGCCTCCCAAGGAGTGAGTTCGTCTGTCGACTGCCATCCTCACCGGCTCGCCGGTACCCGGCTCGTCGCTCGAAGGCGATCTGCGGGCCCTGGGCTTCGACGTGCGGATCGCCTCCGCTCCCGCGGACACCGCGGCTCTGCTCTCCGCGGCACCGGCCGATGAGCGTGTCGCGCTCGTCGACGCCGGCTTCGTCGGACACCAGCACGCACTCCGTCTCGGTCTGACCGACCCTCGCTTCGACGCCTGTGCCGTGCCCGGCGCCGTCTCCGTGCAGCCCGCGGCCCGCGCCGCGCTCGGCCGCGCCGTGGCGGAGGCCACCGGAGCGACGGGCGGCGACACCGTCGTACGCGTCGACGCGCTCGCCGACCGCGTGGCCGCCGCCCTGGAGGCGAACGGCACGACGCCGCACCGCCCCGAGCTCGGCTCGCTCGTCGCGACGGTCCCCACGGACCCGCAGGCGCGCAACGAGGCCCGGCAGGCCGTCGCCGCCGTCGACGAGGAGGCCATCCGGCTGCGGACGGCCGTGAAGTCCCACGACGGCTTCTTCACCACGCACTTCATCAGCCCTTACTCGCGCTACATCGCACGCTGGTGCGCCCGCCGCGGCCTCACCCCCAACCAGGTCACCACCGCCTCGCTGCTCACCGCGCTGATCGCGGCCGGCTGCGCGGCGACCGGTGAGCGCTGGGGCTTCGTCGCCGCCGGCGTGTTGCTGATCTTCTCCTTCGTCCTCGACTGCACCGACGGGCAGCTCGCCCGTTACTCGCTGCAGTACTCGACGATGGGCGCCTGGCTCGACGCCACCTTCGACCGCGCCAAGGAGTACGCCTACTACGCGGGTCTCGCGCTCGGCGCCGCCCGGGGCGGCGACGACGTATGGGCGCTCGCGCTCGGCGCGATGATCCTGCAGATCTGCCGGCACGTCGTCGACTTCTCGTTCAACGAGGCCAACCACGACGCCACCGCCAACACCAGCCCCACCGCCGCCCTCTCCGACAGGCTGGACAGCGTCGGCTGGACGGTCTGGCTGCGGCGCATGATCGTGCTGCCGATCGGCGAGCGCTGGGCCCTGATCGCGGTCCTGACCGCCGTGACCACCCCGCGGATCACCTTCGTGGTGCTGCTGATCGGCTGCGCCTTCGCCGCGCTCTACACGACCGCGGGACGCGTCCTGCGGTCCCTGACACGCAAGGCCGAGCGCACCGACCGGGCCGCCCGCGCGCTCGCGGACCTGGCCGACAACGGCGCCCTGGCCTCGTACATCTCGAGGATCCGGCGCACGAGCGGCGGCCGCAGGATGCCCTTCGCGCCGCTGATCCTCGCGCTGATCGGTGCCGGCGCCCTGATCGCGAACGTGTCGACCGGCAGCGGGACCTCGCTGATCGTCGGCGCGGTCTTCTACACGGTCATGTCCGGTCTGGCCCTCTCGGCGCCGCTGACCGGACCGCTCGACTGGCTGGTCCCGCCGGTCTTCCGGGCCGCCGAATACGGCACCGTCCTGATCCTCGCCGCACAGGCGGAGGTGAACGGCGCCCTGCCCGCGGCTTTCGGCCTGGTGGCGGCGGTCGCCTACCATCACTACGACACGGTGTACCGCATCCGCGGCGGCACCGGCGCGCCCCCGCACTGGCTCGTGCGGGCCATCGGCGGGCAAGAAGGCAGGACTCTGGTGGTCGCCGTCGCGGCGGCGCTGCTGTCCTCACAAGATTTCACTGTCGCGCTCACGGTCATGGCCGTGCTCGTGGCTCTGGTGGTGCTCACCGAGAGCATCCGCTTCTGGGTGATCGCCGCCCGTCAGGGCGCACCCGCCGTACACGATGAAGGAGAAACCGCATGATCGGCCTCGTCCTTGCGGCAGGCGCCGGACGGCGTCTGCGTCCCTACACGGACACCCTGCCCAAGGCGCTGGTGCCCGTCGACGGCGACACCACCATCCTCGACCTGACCCTCGGCAACTTCGCCGAGATCGGTCTCACCGAGGTCGCGATCATCGTGGGCTACAAGAAGGAAGCCGTCTACGAGCGCAAGGCCGCCCTCGAGGCGAAGTACGGCCTGAAGATCACGCTGATCGACAACGACAAGGCCGAGGAGTGGAACAACGCCTACTCCCTCTGGTGCGGTCGTGACGCCATCAAGCACGACGTGATCCTCGCCAACGGCGACACCGTGCACCCGGTCTCCGTCGAGAACACGCTGCTCGCCGCCCGCGGCAACGGCAAGAAGATCATCCTCGCCCTCGACACGGTGAAGTCCCTCGCCGACGAGGAGATGAAGGTCGTCGTCGACGCCGAGAAGGGCATGACGAAGATCACCAAGCTGATGGACCCGGCGGAGGCCTCCGGCGAGTACATCGGTGTGACCCTCATCGAGGGCGAGGCCGCCGACGAGCTGGCCGACGCCCTCAAGACTGTCTGGGAGGCCGACCCGGACCAGTTCTACGAGCACGGCTACCAGGAGCTCGTGAACCGCGGCTTCCAGATCGACGTGGCCCCGATCGGCGACGTCAAGTGGGTCGAGATCGACAACCACGACGACCTGGCCAAGGGGCGGGAGATCGCGTGCCAGTACTGACGCGGCTGATGCCGAGCCCGGTTGTCGTCGACATCCGGGCCGGCGCGCTGGACGATCTGGCCACGATCCTGACCGACCAGCGCATCGCCCCCACGGGCAAGCTCGCCTTCGCGATCAGCAACGGCGGCTCCGGCAAGATGCTGCAGGAGCGCTTCGCCCCGGCCTTCCCTGACGCGGACTGGTTCGACGACGCCGACGGCACCATCGACGGCGCGGTCAAGCTGGCCGACTCGATCAAGAAGGGCGGCCGCTACGACGCGGTGGTCTCGCTCGGCGGCGGCAAGGTCGTCGACTGCGCGAAGTACGCCGCGGCGCGGGTGGGTCTGCCGCTCGTCGCCGTGGCGACCAACCTCGCGCACGACGGTCTGTGCTCGCCGGTCGCCACGCTCGACAACGACGCGGGCCGCGGCTCGTACGGCGTGCCGAACCCGATCGGCGTGGTCATCGACCTCGACGTCATCCGGGACGCGCCGTCCCGCTTCGTGCGGGCCGGCATCGGCGACGTCATCTGCAAGATCTCCGCCGTCGCCGACTGGGAGCTCTCCCACAAGGTCAACGGCGAGCAGATCGACGGCCTGGCCGCCGCCATGGCCCGCCAGGCCGCGCACGCGGTGCTGCGGCACCCGGGCGGCATCGGTGACGACGACTTCCTCAGCGTGCTCGCCGAGTCCCTGGTGATGTGCGGTCTGGCGATGTCCGTGGCCGGTGACTCGCGGCCCGCCTCCGGCGCCTGCCACGAGATCTGCCACGCCTTCGACCTGCTCTTCCCCAAGCGCAACGCGCAGCACGGCGAGCAGTGCGGCTTCGGCGGCGCGTTCGCCACGTTCCTCCGCGGTGACCTGGACACCGCGAAGGAAATGGTCGAGACGCTGCGCCGGCACGGGCTGCCGGTCCTCGCCGAGGAGATGGGCTACAGCGACCAGGACCTGGTGGACGCGGTGCTCTTCGCCCCGCAGACCCGCCCCGGCCGCTACACGATCCTCGAGCACCTCGACTACAACGCCGACCAGATCAAGGACGCCTACGCCGACTATGTCAAAGCCATCGGTAGCTGAACTGCGCCCGGTCGTCCACCCCGCCGGGGTGAAGGACCGCCGCAGCGGCGAGCACTGGGCCGGGCGGCTCTACATGCGCGAGATCTCGCTGCGTGTGGACCGCCACCTGGTGAACACGAAGGTCACGCCGAACCAGGTGACCTACGTGATGACCCTCGCCGGCGCCCTCGCCGCCCCCGCGCTCCTCGTCCCGGGAATCTGGGGCGCGGTGCTCGGTGTGGTGATGGTGCAGCTCTACCTGCTGTTCGACTGCGTCGACGGCGAACTGGCCCGCTGGAAGAAGCAGTACTCGCTCGCCGGTGTCTACCTCGACCGCGTCGCCGCGTACCTGTGCGACGCCGCGGTCCTGGTGGGCTTCGGCCTGCGGGCCGCCGACATCTGGGGCGAGGGCCGGATCGACTGGCTCTGGGCGTTCCTCGGGACGCTGGCCGCGCTCGGCGCCATCCTGATCAAGTCCGAGACGGACCTGGTCGGTGTGGCCCGGCACCAGGCGGGCAAGCCCGTGGTCCAGGAGGCCGCGAGCGAGATCCGCTCCTCGGGGATGGCACTGGCCCGCAAGGCCGCGGCCGCCCTGAAGTTCCACCGGCTGGTGCTCGGCATCGAGGCCTCGCTCCTGATCCTGCTCCTCGCGAGCCTGGACGCGGCGCGCGGCGATCTGTTCTTCTCGCGGCTCGGTGTCGCCGTCCTGGCGGGCATCGCGCTGCTCCAGACGCTGCTGCACCTCGTGTCCATCCTGGCCTCGAGCAGGCTCAAGTGACCGTACCGGCAAGTCAGTTGAAGGTCGGCGCCGTCATCATCACGATGGGCAACCGGCCCGAGGAGCTGCGCGCGCTGCTCGACTCGGTCGCCAAGCAGGACGGCGACCGGATCGAGGTCGTCGTCGTCGGCAACGGCTCGCCGGTGCCCGACGTCCCCGCGGGCGTACGGACCGTCGAGCTGCCCGAGAACCTCGGCATCCCCGGCGGCCGCAACGTCGGCATCGAGGCCTTCGGGCCGGGCGGCAAGGACGTCGACATCCTGCTGTTCCTCGACGACGACGGTCTGCTCGCCCGGCACGACACGGCCGAGCTCTGCCGCGAGGCCTTCGCCGCCGACCGGGAGCTCGGCATCATCAGCTTCCGGATCGCGGACCCCGACACCGGTGAGACCCAGCGCCGGCACGTCCCGCGCCTGCGGGCCGCGGACCCGATGCGCAGCTCGCGCGTCACCACGTTCCTCGGCGGCGCCAACGCGGTGCGCACGAAGGTCTTCGCCGAGGTCGGCGGCCTCCCGGACGAGTTCTTCTACGCGCACGAGGAGACCGACCTGGCCTGGCGGGCCCTCGACGCCGGCTGGCTGATCGACTACCGCGCGGACATGGTGCTCAACCACCCGACGACCGCCCCCTCGCGGCACGCGGTCTACCACCGGATGGTCGCCCGCAACCGCGTCTGGCTCGCCCGGCGCAACCTCCCGGCGCTCCTGGTGCCCGTGTACCTCGGCGTCTGGATGCTGCTCACGCTGCTGCGCCGCCCCTCGCGGCCCGCGCTCCGCGCGTGGTTCGGCGGCTTCAAGGAGGGCTGGCGCACCCCCTGCGGCCCGCGGCGCCCGATGCGGTGGCGGACCGTGTGGCGGCTGACCCGACTGGGCCGACCTCCTGTCATCTGACAAGCTCGTGTCTGAGACCATTCGGGCCGGCCGTACTTTCCGGGGAAACACCCCGGACCCGGTCGGTCCCGGTGCTCGCCATGCGCGCATAACCCCCGGCGCAATCAAGAAGACGAAAGTTTCCACTTGTGAGTGAGACGACGCATGACGGCGGTGTCACGGTGACAGCGTCCTTGGGGCAGCAGTCCCCAGACGACCGGCTCTCGCGGGCCGACCTTGCCGCGAAGTACGGCCTCAGCCAGAGCGGCGCCAGGCCCGGGCTCTTCGAGTACGTCAGGCAGCTCTGGAACAGGCGGCACTTCATCGTCGCCTTCTCGCAGGCGAAGCTGACGGCCCAGTACAGCCAGGCGAAGCTCGGCCAGGTGTGGCAGGTGGCCACACCGCTGCTCAACGCGGCCGTCTACTTCTTCATCTTCGGTCTGCTGCTCGGCGGCCGGGGCGGTATGGGCAACGACATGTACGTGCCGTTCCTCGTCACCGGCGTCTTCGTCTTCACGTTCACGCAGAGTTCGGTCATGGCGGGCGTGCGGTCGATCTCCGGGAACCTCGGCCTGGTGCGCGCACTGCACTTCCCGCGCGCCTCGCTGCCGATCTCCTTCTCGCTGCAGCAGCTCCAACAGCTGATGTTCTCGATGATCGTCCTGGTGGCGATCCTGATCGCCTTCGGTCACTACCCCGACCTGTCCTGGCTGCTCATCGTGCCGGCGCTGGCGCTGCAGTTCGTGTTCAACGTCGGCCTCTCGATGATCATGGCGCGGCTCGGCAGCAAGACGCCCGACCTCGCGCAGCTGATGCCGTTCGTGCTGCGCACGTGGATGTACGCGTCCGGCGTGATGTTCCCGCTGGCCCCGATGCTCGCCAAGGCGCACGCACCGGCCTGGATGGCCGACGTCCTGCAGGCGAACCCGGCGGCGGTCTACATGGACCTGATGCGCTACGCGCTGATCGACGGGATCACGCAGCACAACCCCATGCCGCCGCATGTCTGGGCCCTCGCGGTCGGCTGGGCCGTCGTGATCGGCATCATCGGCTTCGTCTACTTCTGGAAGGCAGAGGAGAAGTACGGCCGTGGCTGAGACCCCCATGAACCAGTCCAGGATCCCCACCGTCATCGCGGACGAGCTGCACATCGTCTACCGCGTGAACGGCGCCAAGGGCGGCAAGGGCAGCGCCACCGCCGCGCTCAGCCGCATCGTCAAGCGCGGCGAGGAGCGCGGGGTGCGCAAGGTGCACGCCGTGCGCGGCGTCAGCTTCACCGCGTACCGGGGCGAAGCCGTCGGCCTGATCGGCTCCAACGGCTCCGGCAAGTCCACGCTCCTTCGCGCCATCGCGGGCCTGCTGCCCGCCGAGAGCGGCAAGGTCTACACCGACGGGCAGCCCTCGCTGCTCGGTGTGAACGCGGCGCTGATGAACGACCTCACCGGAGAGCGCAACGTCATACTCGGCGGGCTCGCGATGGGTATGTCCCGCGAGCAGATCCGGGAGCGCTACCAGGAGATCGTCGACTTCTCGGGCATCAACGAGAAGGGCGACTTCATCACCCTGCCGATGCGCACCTACTCCTCCGGTATGGCGGCCCGCCTGCGCTTCTCCATCGCGGCGGCCAAGGACCACGACGTCCTCATGATCGACGAGGCCCTGGCCACCGGTGACCGCAAGTTCCAGAAGCGCTCCGAGGCCCGCATCCGCGAGCTGCGCAAGTCGGCCGGCACGGTCTTCCTCGTGAGCCACAACAACAAGTCCATCCGTGACACCTGCGACCGGGTCCTGTGGCTCGAACGCGGTGAGCTGCGGATGGACGGGCCCACGGACGAGGTACTCAAGGAGTACGAGAAGTTCACCGGTAAGTAGCGCTTCGCTCACCCGGAGCACCCGGGACACCCGGAGTACAGGCCGTTCGAACGTGCAGCAGCCCCGTCGCAACCCGGCGGGGCTGTGCTGCGTCCCGGCTTCTGTGTGCCCGTGCGCCCCGCCGCAAGGGTCAATATCTGGTCAACTCCTCTCCGTGCAGGGAAGGTTGACATGAAACGGTGCGTTGTTGTGATGTGCAGAACACCCCGGCATTCCGCCCGGCGCTGTACAACGTAAGCTGGATCGGTCGGGCGGCGTGTCCGAAATAGAGCGAATTGCGTCGGCAGTGTAGAACGGGAGAGTGACGGCCATGGCTATGGAAAACTCCCAGCTCCGACAGTGTTTTGCCGTCCCTTCGCCGCAGGCCCGGGCGGGCGGCGGCCGATGACGCACACCCCTGGCGTCCAGGAGCGGGCGACGCTGGACAAGGCCGCCGACGAGAACTTCCCGGTGGCCCCGTTTTTTCTGCCCAAGGCCTGGCGCGAGGACCTGATGGCGGTCTACGGCTTCGCGCGCCTCGTCGACGACATCGGTGACGGCGACCTGGCCCCCGGCGGCGCCGACGCCCTGGCCCTCGGCCTCGACCCCGCGCAGAGCGACGACCGGCTCGCCATGCTGGACGCCTTCGAGACGGACCTGCGCAAGGTGTTCGACGGCCGCCCCGGCCACCCGCTGCTCCAGCGCCTGCAGCCCACCGTGCGACGCCGCGCGCTGACCCCCGAGCCCTTCCTCGGCCTGATCGCCGCGAACCGCCAGGACCAGCTCGTCAGCCGCTACGAGACCTACGAGGACCTCCTCGCGTACTGCGAGCTGTCCGCCAACCCTGTCGGCCGCCTCGTCCTCGCCGTCACCGGCACCGAGACCCCCGAGCGCGTCCGGCGCTCGGACGCGGTGTGCACCGCGCTGCAGATCGTCGAGCACCTCCAGGACGTCGCCGAGGACCTGGGGCGCGACCGGATCTATCTGCCGGCCGAGGACATGAAGCGCTGCTCGGTCGAGGAGTCCGACCTCGCCCGGCCGCACGCGGGCGCCGCGGTGCGCTCGCTCATCGCCTACGAGGCGGAGCGCGCCCGCGGTCTGCTGAATGAAGGCGCCCCCCTCGTGGGTAGCGTCCACGGCAGGCTCAGGCTGCTGCTCGCCGGTTTCGTCGCCGGAGGGCGGGCGGCGTTGCGCGCCATCGCCGCCGTCGAGTACGACGTGCTTCCCGGACCGCCCAGGCCCACCAAGCCGCAACTGCTGCGCGAGGTGGGCGCCGTCCTGCGACCCGACCGTGGAGAGGGGTGAGCGAGGCCGTGGAGGGGATTGACGCCGCAGGCGCCCCGGTGCTCGCCGCGTACAGCTACTGCGAGGCCGTCACCGGTCAGCAGGCGCGGAATTTCGCTTACGGGATCCGGCTGCTGCCCACGCCCAAGCGCCGCGCGATGTCCGCGCTGTACGCGTTCTCGCGCCGTGTCGACGACATCGGTGACGGGGCGCTCGCGCCCGAGGTCAAGCAGGCCCGGCTGCAGGAGACCCGGGCGCTGCTCGGCCGGATCCGCGACGGCCGGATCGACGTGGACGACACCGACCCGGTCGGCGTCGCGCTCGCGCACGCCTCGCGCGCGTTCCCGATCCCGCTGGACGGGCTCGACGAGCTGATCGACGGCGTCCTGATGGACGTACGCGGCGAGACCTACGAGACCTGGGACGACCTGAAGGTCTACTGCCGGTGTGTCGCCGGTGCCATCGGGCGGCTCTCGCTCGGCGTGTTCGGCACCGCGCCCGGCGCGCGGAACGCGGAACGCGCCGCGGAGTACGCCGATACGCTGGGCCTGGCCCTGCAGCTCACCAACATCCTCCGGGACGTCCGCGAGGACGCCGAGGGCGGCCGCACCTATCTGCCCGCCGACGACCTCGCCAAGTTCGGCTGCTCCGCCGGCTTCGCCTCCGCCGAACCGCCCGCGGGATCGGACTTCGCGGGGCTCGTCCACTTCGAGGTGCGCCGCGCCCGCACCCTGTTCGCCGAGGGCTACCGGCTGCTGCCGATGCTCGACCGCCGCAGCGGCGCCTGCGTCGCCGCGATGGCCGGGATCTACCGTCGCCTGCTCGACCGCATCGAACGCGACCCCGAGGCCGTCCTGCGCGGCCGGGTCTCGCTGCCGGGCCGCGAGAAGGCGTATGTGGCGGTCCGCGGCCTGTCCGGCTTCGACGCCCGCAGCATCGCCCGGCACACCTCAGCCGGGAGGGCGTGACCATGAGGACCCCTCGCCCTTTGTACGGGGTGTGCCTCACTCTCCCGGCCGATGCCCGCATCCCCTGCGATGCCCGGGCAAATCCCCCCAAGCGGCAAGCAACCCTCCACCGGCGATCGGCGTCCCTGACTGAGATGACCCACCAGAAGACCGGCCGGAGCGGCGCCGTGGGGGAGGGCGTATGACCGCGCGGGAAGTGCAGGCGGACGGCGCCGGGGCGCGCCGGTCCGCGGTGGTCGTCGGCGGCGGGCTCGCCGGGATCACCGCGGCCCTCGGCCTCGCCGACGCGGGCCTCGACGTCACCCTCCTCGAAGGCCGCCCGCGGCTCGGCGGGCTCGCGTTCTCGTTCCGGCGCGGCGACCTCACCGTCGACAACGGCCAGCACGTCTATCTGCGCTGCTGCACGGCGTACCGCTGGTTCCTCGACCGGGTCGACGGAGCCGCGCTCGCCCCGCTCCAGGAGCGGCTCGACGTCCCCGTGCTCGACGTCGCCACCGAGAGTCCGCGGCTCGGCCGCCTGCGGCGCGCCGGCCTTCCCGTACCGCTGCATCTGGCCCGCAGCCTCGCCACGTATCCGCATCTCTCGCTCGCCGAGCGCGCCAAGGTCGGCCGCGCGGCGCTCGCGCTGAAGGGCCTCGACCTCGCCGACCCGGCGCTCGACGACGAGGACTTCGGCAGCTGGCTCGCCCGGCACGGGCAGCCCGCGCGCGCCATCGAGGCGCTGTGGGACCTGGTCGGCGTCGCCACCCTGAACGCGGTCGCGGGCGACTCCTCGCTCGGTCTGGCCGCCATGGTGTTCAAGACCGGGCTGCTCTCCGAGCCGGGCGCCGCCGACATCGGCTGGGCCCGCGTCCCGCTCGGCGAGCTGCACGACCGGCTCGCGCGCCAGGCGCTCGACAAGGCGGGCGTGCGCACCGAGTTGCGCGCCAAGGCCGAGGACATCTCCCGCACGGACAACGGCGGTTGGCGCGTACGGATCGCGGGTGAGGAGCTCGACGCCGACACCGTCGTCCTCGCCGTACCGCAGCGCGAAGCGCATGAGCTGCTGCCCGACGGCGCGCTCGACGCGAAGGACCAGCTGCTCGACATCGGCACCGCGCCGATCCTCAACCTGCATGTGATCTACGACCGCAAGGTCCTCAAGCAGCCGTTCTTCGCCGCGCTCGGCACCCCCGTGCAGTGGGTGTTCGACCGGACCGAGTCCTCGGGTCTGACCGGGGGCGGGCAGTACCTCGCCGTGTCGCAGTCCGTCGCGCAGGACGAGATCGAGACGCCCGTCGCGCAGCTGCGCGAGCGGTATCTGCCCGAGCTGGAGCGGCTGCTGCCCGCCGCCCGCGGCGCCGGGGTCCGCGACTTCTTCGTCACCCGCGAACGCACCGCGACCTTCGCCCCCGCCCCCGGCGTGGGCCGGCTCAGGCCGGGCCCGCGCACCCGGGCGGACGGCCTGTACCTGGCGGGCGCGTGGACCGCCACCGGGTGGCCCGCGACCATGGAGAGCGCCGTCCGCAGCGGCGCGGCGGCCGCACGTGCCGCGCTCGGCGCCCTCGGCCGTCCGCACGGCCATCTGTTCGAGGAGGCGGCATGAGCACCACGGCCGGACCCGCCGCGACCACCGGTACCCAAGGCATGACCAGCGCCGACGGCAGTACGGGAACCACCAGCACCACCCCAGGAACCAGAGGAGAGACAGTGCCGACTGAGCCTTCGGCCGCAACGGCAGCCGAGCCCGGGCAGGGGGACGCCGTCGATGTGACGGCGCTCCTGGAGCGGGGCCGGACCCTGGCCACGCCGGTGCTGCGCGCCGCCGTCGACCGGCTCGCGCCGCCGATGGACACGGTCGCCGCGTACCACTTCGGCTGGATCGACGCCGAAGGCCGCCCCTCGGACGGCGACGGCGGCAAGGCCGTGCGGCCCGCGCTCGCGCTGCTCTCCGCCGAGGCCGCGGGCGCGGCGCCCGAGGTCGGCATCCCCGGTGCGGTCGCCGTCGAGCTGGTGCACAACTTCTCGCTCCTGCACGACGACCTGATGGACGGCGACGAGCAGCGCCGCCACCGCGACACGGTGTGGAAGGTGCACGGGCCGGCGCAGGCGATCCTCGTCGGCGACGCGCTCTTCGCCCTCGCCAACGAGGTGCTCCTCGAACTCGACACCGTCGAGGCGGGCCGCGCCACCCGCCGGCTCACCACCGCCTCGCGTGCGCTGATCGACGGCCAGGCCCAGGACATCGCGTACGAGCACCGCGAGCGGGTCACCGTCGAGGAGTGCCTGGAGATGGAGGGCAACAAGACGGGCGCGCTGCTCGCCTGCGCCGTCTCCATCGGCGCGGTGCTCGGCGGCGCGGACGACAGGACCGCGGACACGCTCGAGAAGTACGGCTACCACCTCGGCCTCGCGTTCCAGGCGGTCGACGACCTGCTCGGCATCTGGGGCGACCCAGAGTCCACCGGTAAGCAGACCTGGAGCGATCTGCGCCAGCGCAAGAAGTCCCTGCCGGTGGTGGCCGCGCTCGCCGCGGGCGGGCCCGCCTCCGAGGAGCTCGGCCGGCTGCTCGCCGCCGACGCCAAGGCGAACGACTTCGAGAACTTCTCGGAGGCCGAGTTCGCCCACCGCGCCGCGCTCATCGAGCAGGCGGGCGGCCGGGAGTGGACCGCACAGGAGGCCCGCAGGCAGCACACGATCGCGCTGCAGGCCATCGAAAGCGTCGGAATGCCGGAGCGGGTCAGGGCCCAACTGGCCGCTCTCGCCGACTTCGTCGTCGTACGGAAGAGATGATCACCATCGAAGGACGCAGCGCAGAACCTCGCAGCCTCATATGACTCGCAGTCGCCGGCCGGTGCACTGAAGTCACGGCACCGGCCGACGGCGGACCCCAGCACAGCAGAAGTAGCCAGCCTGCACGTAAGGGGAAGCCATGACAGCGACGACCGACGGCAGCGCGGGGGCGATCCCGCCCCGCACTGCCGTGGCCGGCGAAACCGCCCGCACACCTGCGGCGCTCGACGGGGCGCAGCAGGCGAGCCGGCGTGCGATCGAGTATCTGCTCGCCCACCAGGACGCCGAGGGGTGGTGGAAGGGCGACCTCGAGACCAATGTGACGATGGACGCCGAGGATCTGCTGCTGCGCCAGTTCCTGGGGATCAGGGACGAGGAGACGACGCAGGCGTCGGCGCTCTTCATCCGGGGCGAACAGCGCGCGGACGGCACCTGGGCGACGTTCTACGGCGGGCCCGGCGAGCTGTCCACCACGATCGAGGCCTATGTCGCCCTGCGGCTCGCGGGGGACGACCCCGAGGCCGCGCACATGGCGAAGGCCTCCGCGTGGATCCGCGCGCAGGGCGGTATCGCCTCCGCCCGGGTGTTCACACGGATCTGGCTGGCCCTGTTCGGCTGGTGGAAGTGGGACGACCTGCCCGAACTGCCGCCGGAGCTCATCTACTTCCCGAAGTGGTTCCCGCTCAACATCTACGACTTCGGCTGCTGGGCCCGCCAGACCATCGTGCCGCTCACGATCGTCTCCGCGAAGCGGCCGGTACGGCCCGCGCCCTTCCCGCTGGACGAGCTGCACACCGACGCGCGCGAGCCGAACCCGTACAAGCCCCTGGCCCCGGCGGCCAGTTGGGACGGGGTGTTCCAGCGGCTCGACAAGGTCCTGCACACGTACCACAAGGTGGCCGTGCCGGGCTTGCGGCGGATGGCGATGCGGTCGGCCGGGCGGTGGATCGTCGAGCGGCAGGAGAACGACGGCTGCTGGGGCGGGATCCAGCCGCCCGCCGTCTACTCCGTGATCGCCCTGCATCTGCTCGGCTACGACCTCGACCACCCCGTCCTGCGCGAAGGGCTCGCCTCCCTCGACCGGTTCGCGGTGTGGCGCGAGGACGGGGCGCGGATGATCGAGGCCTGCCAGTCGCCTGTCTGGGACACCTGCCTGGCCACCATCGCGCTCGCGGACGCGGGGCTTCCCGCCGACCATCCGCAGCTGGTGAAGGCCGTCGACTGGATGCTCGCCGAGGAGATCGCCCGGCCCGGTGACTGGTCGGTGCGCAGGCCGGGACTCGCGCCCGGCGGCTGGGCCTTCGAGTTCCACAACGACAACTACCCGGACATCGACGACACCGCCGAGGTCGCCCTCGCGCTGCGCCGCGTCCGGCACCCGGACCCCGCCCGCGTGGACGACGCCGTCAAGCGGGCCACCACGTGGACGTACGGGATGCAGTCGAAGAACGGCGGGTGGGCCGCGTTCGACGTGGACAACACCAGCCCGTTCCCCAACCGGCTGCCGTTCTGCGACTTCGGCGAGGTCATCGACCCGCCGTCGGCCGATGTCACCGCCCACGTCGTCGAGTTCCTCGCGGGCGAGGGCAAGGCGCACGATCCGCGCACCCGGCGCGGCATCACCTGGCTGCTCGCCGAACAGGAGGCGAACGGGGCCTGGTTCGGGCGCTGGGGCGTCAACTACCTGTACGGCACGGGATCCGTGGTCCCGGCCCTGGTGGCCGCGGGCCTCCCCGAGGCGCACCCGGCGATCCGCCGGTCCGTGAGCTGGCTGGAGTCGGTGCAGAACGACGACGGCGGCTGGGGCGAGGACCTGCGCTCGTACGTGGACGAGGCCTGGGTCGCCCGCGGCGAGTCCACCGCGTCCCAGACCGCCTGGGCGCTGCTCGCGCTGCTCGCGGCGGGGGAACGGGAGTCCAAGGCAGTCGAGCGCGGAGTGGCCTGGCTGGCCGAGACCCAGCGCGAGGACGGCAGCTGGGACGAGCCGTACTTCACCGGCACCGGCTTCCCCTGGGACTTCTCCATCAACTACCACCTGTACCGGCAGGTGTTCCCGCTGACCGCTCTGGGCCGGTACGTCAACGGTCCCGGGCACGAGGGGGGTTGATGAACACCACGCACGAACCGGCGGCTCCGCTGCTCATCGCCTGCGCGTTGGGCATCGAGAAATTCGCCCTGCGCACCGGCGACCGCAGCGGGGCCGCGGGACCGGTCACCGTGCTCCGTACGGGCATGGGGCCGAAGGCCGCCGAGCGCGCGGTCGGCCGTACCCTCGCCGGCGGTGCGCTGCACCAGGCCGCCGTGATCGCGACCGGCTTCTGCGCCGGTCTCGCCCCGGGCATGCACCCGGGCGATCTCGTCGTCGCCGAGCACACCGTCGACGACCGTGGCACCACTCCTTGCGAAGGCACCGCACTGCTCGTCGAGGAGCTGGTCAAGGCGGTACCGGGACGGACCGTGCACACCGGTCCGCTCACCGGCTCCGCCCATGTCGTGCGCGGACACGAACGCGCCGAGCTGCTCGCCAAGGGCTCGATCGCGGTCGACATGGAGTCCGCGGCGACCCTGCACAGCGCCCGCGACAGTGCCTATCCCGGGGGGCGGCGTCCCGTTGCGGCCGTCCGGGTGGTCGTGGACGCACCGGAACATGAACTCGTACGGATCAGCACGGTGCGCGGTGGAATATCGGCTTTCCGTGTCCTGCGTTCCGTTCTTCCTGCTTTCTACGAATGGCACCGTTCTTTGCTGCTCCCCCGGAGGTGAGCCAGATGGCCATGCCCCTTCGACAGTCCATCAAGGTCGCGACGTATCTCGCCGAGCAGAAGCTGCGCAAGCGGGACAAGTTCCCGCTGATCGTGGAGCTCGAGCCGCTCTATGCGTGCAATCTCGCCTGCGAGGGCTGCGGCAAGATCCAGCACCCGGCGGGTGTCCTGAAGCAGCGGATGCCCGTGGCGCAGGCCGTGGGCGCGGTGCTCGAATCCGGTGCGCCGATGGTCTCCATCGCCGGTGGAGAGCCGCTCATGCACCCGCAGATCGACGAGATCGTGCGGCAGTTGGTGGCGCGGAAGAAGTACGTCTTCCTCTGCACCAACGCGATGCTGCTGCGCAAGAAGATGGACAAGTTCAAGCCGTCGCCGTATTTCGCGTTCGCCGTGCACATCGACGGAATGCGGGAGCGGCACGATGAATCCGTGGCCAAGGAAGGCGTGTTCGACGAGGCGGTGGCGGCCATCAAGGAGGCCAAGAAGCGCGGCTTCCGGGTCACCACGAACTCGACCTTCTTCAACACGGACACCCCGCAGACCATCATCGAGGTGCTCAACTACCTCAACGACGACCTGCAGGTCGACGAGATGATGCTGTCTCCCGCCTACGCCTACGAGAAGGCGCCCGACCAGGAGCACTTCCTGGGCGTGGAGCAGACGCGGGAGCTGTTCAAGAAGGCCTTCGCGGGCGGCAACCGGCGGCGCTGGCGCCTCAACCACTCGCCGCTGTTCCTCGACTTCCTCGAGGGCAAGGTCGACTTCCCGTGCACGGCCTGGGCGATCCCCAACTACTCGCTGTTCGGCTGGCAGAAGCCCTGCTACCTGATGAGCGACGGGTACGTGCCCACGTACCGGCAGCTGATCGAGGACACCGACTGGGACGCGTACGGACGCGGCAAGGACCCGCGCTGCGCCAACTGCATGGCGCACTGCGGCTACGAGCCGACGGCCGTGCTCGCCACGATGGGCTCGCTCAAGGAGTCGCTGCGGGCCATGCGCGAGACCGTCTCGGGAAACCGCGGGTGACGTGATGGAACCCGTAGCGCTCGGGATGCCGGCGGTGCCGGTCAGACTCGCCGAGCGGCGCCGTTCGCGGCAGATCCGGGTCGGGACGGTGGCGGTCGGCGGGGACGCCCCGGTGTCCGTGCAGTCGATGACGACCACACGGACCTCGGACATCGGCGCCACGCTCCAGCAGATCGCCGAACTGACCGCGTCCGGCTGTGAGATCGTCCGCGTCGCCTGCCCCACGCAGGACGACGCGGACGCCCTCGCGACCATCGCCCGCAAGTCGCAGATCCCGGTGATCGCGGACATCCACTTCCAGCCCAAGTACGTGTTCGCCGCGATCGACGCCGGATGTGCGGCGGTCCGCGTGAACCCGGGGAACATCAAGCAGTTCGACGACAAGGTCAAGGAGATCGCGCAGGCCGCCTCGGCGGCCGGGACCCCGATCCGGATCGGGGTCAACGCGGGCTCGCTGGACCGCAGGCTCCTGGAGAAGTACGGCAGGGCGACCCCGGAGGCGCTGGCCGAGTCGGCGCTGTGGGAGGCCTCGCTCTTCGAGGAACACGGGTTCCGGGACATCAAGATCTCGGTGAAGCACAACGATCCGGTCGTGATGGTGCAGGCGTACCGGCAGCTCGCGGCCGCCTGCGACTATCCGCTGCACCTCGGTGTGACGGAGGCGGGCCCGGCCTTCCAGGGCACCGTCAAGTCGGCCGTGGCGTTCGGTGCGTTGCTGTCCGAGGGCATCGGTGACACCATCCGGGTCTCGCTGTCGGCACCCCCTGCCGAGGAGGTCAAGGTGGGCCTGCAGATCCTCCAGTCCCTCGGCCTCAGGGAGCGCCGTCTGGAGATCGTCTCCTGCCCGTCCTGCGGCCGCGCCCAGGTGGACGTCTACAAGCTGGCCGACGAGGTGACGGCAGGGCTCGACGGCATGGAGGTGCCACTGCGCGTCGCCGTCATGGGCTGTGTCGTCAACGGCCCGGGCGAGGCGCGTGAGGCGGATCTCGGGGTCGCGTCCGGCAACGGCAAGGGCCAGATCTTCGTCAAGGGCGAGGTGATCAGGACCGTACCCGAGTCGAAGATCGTCGAGACGCTGATCGACGAGGCCATGAAGCTCGCCGAGCAGATGGAGAAGGACGGCGTGGAGTCCGGGGAACCCGCCGTCACTGTGCAGTGAACCGCGCGGCCCGGCGGGCGGCGCGGTGGAACAACCAACCGAGAGGGGGCCCGGCGTGACGATCCTGGAGACCATTCGGGGGCCGCGCGACGTCAAGGCGCTGGCCGAGGAGGAACTGGCCGAACTGGCCGAGGAGATCAGGGAGTTCCTGGTCCACGCGGTGGCGCGCACCGGCGGCCATCTGGGCCCCAACCTGGGCGTGGTGGAGCTCTCCATCGCCCTGCACCGGGTCTTCGATTCGCCCGTCGACCGGCTCGTCTGGGACACCGGCCACCAGAGCTACGTCCACAAGCTGCTCACCGGCCGGCAGGACTTCTCCAAGCTGCGCGGCAAGGGCGGCCTGTCCGGCTATCCCTCGCGTGACGAGTCCGAGCACGACATCGTCGAGAACAGCCATGCCTCCACCGCACTCGGCTGGGCGGACGGCCTCGCCAAGGCCGCGGAGGTACGGGGCGACGGTGGGCATGTCGTCGCGGTCATCGGCGACGGGGCGCTCACCGGCGGCATGGCCTGGGAGGCGCTGAACAACATCGCCGCCGCCAAGGACCGCCCGCTGATCATCGTCGTCAACGACAACGAGCGCTCGTACGCCCCGACGATCGGCGGCCTGGCCAACCACCTCGCAACGCTCCGTACGACGGACGGGTACGAGCGGGTCCTGGCCTGGGGCAAGGAAGTCCTCCAGCACACGCCCGTCATCGGGCAGCCGCTGTACGAGTCGCTGCACGGCGCGAAGAAGGGCTTCAAGGACGCGTTCGCCCCGCAGGGCATGTTCGAGGACCTCGGGCTCAAGTACGTGGGGCCGATCGACGGGCACGACATCGCCGCCGTCGAGTCGGCGCTGAGCCGTGCGAAACGCTTCCACGGACCGGTGCTCGTGCACTGCCTCACGGAGAAGGGCCGTGGCTACGAGCCGGCGCTCGCGCACGAGGAGGACCACTTCCACACCGTCGGCGTCATGGACCCGCTGACCTGCGAGCCGCTCGCGCCCTCCAACGGCCCTTCCTGGACCTCGGTGTTCGGGGACGAGATCGTGGCGATCGGCGAGGAGCGGCCCGACGTCGTGGCGATCACGGCCGCGATGCTGCACCCGGTGGGCCTCGGCCCGTTCGCCGAGCGTTTCCCGGACCGCGTCTGGGACGTCGGGATCGCCGAGCAGCACGCGGCGGTGTCCGCGGCCGGGCTCGCCACCGGCGGACTGCACCCCGTGGTGGCCGTGTACGCGACCTTCCTCAACCGCGCCTTCGACCAGCTCCTGATGGATGTGGCGCTGCACAAGTGCGGGGTCACCTTCGTCCTCGACCGGGCGGGCGTCACCGGCGTGGACGGCGCCTCGCACAACGGCATGTGGGACCTGTCCGTCCTCCAGGTCGTCCCCGGCCTCAGGATCGCCGCACCGCGCGACGCCGAGCAGCTGCGCGCCCAGCTCAGGGAAGCGGTCGACGTGGACGACGCGCCGACCCTGGTGCGCTTCCCCAAGGAGTCGGTCGGGCCGGAGATCCCGGCCGTCGACCGCGTGGGCGGCATGGACGTGCTGCACCGCGGGCCCGCGCAGGATGTGCTGCTCGTCGCGGTCGGCGTGATGGCGCCCGTCTGCCTCAAGGCCGCCGAGCTGCTCGAAGGCCGCGGCATCGGCTGCACGGTCGTCGACCCGCGCTGGATCAAACCGGTCGACCCCGCGCTGCCCTCACTCGCCGAGGAGCACCGCCTCGTCGCCGTCGTCGAGGACAACAGCCGCGCCTCCGGCGTGGGTTCGGCCGTCACCCGGGCCCTCCAGGACGCCGAGGCGGACCTTCCCGTACGCAGCTTCGGCATCCCCGACCAGTTCCTCGCGCACGCCAAGCGCGGCGAGGTGCTCGCCGATCTGGGGCTGACCGCCGTCGACATCGCGGGGCGGATCGGGGAGACGTGGGACCGCAAGCGGAAAGAAGGAAGCGAAGCATGACGGACGAGGCCGGGAGCGGGACCGAGGGCGGGGTCAAGGGCACGGCGGGCAAGGACTTCGACCTCGGCCGGCTCCTCGCCGAGCGCGGCGCCGAACGCTATGAGCTGCACAGCCGCCACCTCAACCACCAGCTGCCGCGCATGCTGCACACCATCGGCTTCGACAAGGTCTACGAGCGGGCCGAGGGCGCGTACTTCTGGGACGAGGAGGGTCAGGACTACCTGGACATGCTCGCGGGCTTCGGAGTGATGGGGCTCGGCCGCCACCACCCCGTCGTCCGCAAGGCGCTGCACGACGTGCTCGACGCCTCGCTCGCCGACCTCACCCGCTTCGACTGCCAGCCGCTGCCCGGACTGCTCGCCGAGAAGCTGCTCGCGCAGTCGCCGCATCTGGACCGGGTGTTCTTCGGCAACAGCGGGACGGAGGCGGTGGAGACGGCGCTGAAGTTCGCCCGGTACGCCACGGGCAAGCCGCGCGTCCTCTACTGCACCCATGCGTTCCACGGCCTCACCACCGGGTCGCTCTCGGTCAACGGCGAGTCGGGCTTCCGCGACGGCTTCGCTCCGCTGCTGCCCGACACCGCGGTGGAACTCGGTGATCTCGACGCACTGGCAAGGGAGTTGAAGAAGGGCGACGTCGCGGGTCTGATCGTCGAGCCGATCCAGGGCAAGGGCGTCCACGAGGCGCCGCCCGGCTATCTGCGGGCCGCGCAGGAGCTCCTGCACCGGCACAAGGCGCTGCTCATCGCCGACGAGGTGCAGACGGGCCTCGGGCGGACCGGCGACTTCTACGCGTACCAGCACGACGAGGGCGTGGAACCGGACCTCGTCTGCGTGGCCAAGGCGCTCTCCGGCGGCTATGTGCCGGTCGGCGCCACGCTCGGCAAGGACTGGATCTTCAAGAAGGTCTACTCGTCCATGGACCGGGTCCTCGTGCACTCGGCGAGCTTCGGCTCCAACGCGCAGGCGATGGCGGCGGGGCTCGCGGTCCTCACCGTCATGGAGGACGAGGGGACCGTCGCCAACGCGCGGCTGACCGGCGAGCTCCTGAAGTCACGGCTCGCCGCGCTCGTCGACCGCTATGAGCTGCTGCACGACGTACGCGGCCGGGGGCTGATGATCGGCATCGAGTTCGGGCGGCCCAACTCGCTCAAGCTGCGCAGCCGCTGGGCCGCGCTGCAGGTGGCGCGCAAGGGCCTGTTCGCGCAGATGGTCGTGGTGCCGCTGCTGCAGAAGCACCGGATCCTCACGCAGGTCTCCGGCGACCATCTGGAGGTCATCAAACTGATTCCGCCGCTGGTCGTGGGGGAGCGGGAGGTCGACCGCTTCGTGGAGGCGTTCACCGCCGTGATGGACGATGCGCACAGCGGGGGCGCGCTGATGTGGGACTTCGGCAAGACCCTGGTGAAGCAGGCCGTCGCCAACCGCTGAGTTTTTGCCTCCGAGGCAAGAAATTTGCCGCGGAGGTAAAAGCCTGGCTGAATCGGCGGTATGAGTCCTGCCGACCCGGCGGCCCGGCCGCCCGAAGCGCTGCTCGGTGTCGCCCCCCAGTTGCGGGCGCTGCGCCACCGCGCCGCGCTCACGCTCGAAGCGGCCGCCGCGTCCGCGGGGCTCTCGCCCGCGCATCTGTCCCGCCTGGAGACCGGGCACCGTCAGCCGTCGCTGCCGATGCTGCTCACGCTCGCCCGCATCTACGGTACGACGGTCTCCGAGCTGCTCGGCGAGACCCCCGCCGAGCGCCAGTCCGTCATCCGGGCCGGCGCCTCCGAACCGAGTGCGGCCGGCGGCTGGACCTACCGGCAGGCAGGTGCGCCCGGGCGCGGCATGCAGGCACTGCGCGTGGACGTCCCGTACGGCGCGCAGGGCGACATCGTGCGGGTGCACCCCGGTGAGGAATGGCTGTACGTCCTCTCCGGACGGCTCGCCCTGCGCCTCGCCGACACCTCGTACACCTTGGAGCCCGGCGACAGCGCCCAATTCGACTCGGCGACCCCGCACCGCATCGCGGCCGCCGACCGCGGCGGGGCCGAACTCCTCTTCGTGCACACGCTGTTGCAGAGCTCCGTCGACGCGCTCTGCCTCGGCGGCGCCACCACCCACCCTCGGACGACCGGAGGCACGCGATGAGCGACGAGACACAGGAGAGCGGGCAGGTACGCCGGAAGATCGAGGACCGGTTCCCGCGCGGACTGGTGATCCGGCTCTTCGTGTACCTGGTCGTCGGGCATTTCTTCGCGTTCTTCCTGTACCTGCTGTTCGAGCTCGGGGCGCGGAACCAGTGAGGTCCCTCGTCATGGCGCGGAACCGGTGAGGTCCCACGCCGTGGCGGCGCCCCGAGCGCGCGCGGTTCAGTCCAGGAGCTTGGCGCGGAGCTTCTCGCGGACCTCGGGCGTGGCGCCCAGGCCCTCCTCCAGGTAGCGGTCGATGGTGCCCCAGTTCTGCACCATCTCGTCGAAGGCGGCCTCCAGGTACTCGGCGCGCGCGTCGAACAGCGGGCTGAGCAGCTCCATCACCTCGGGCGACCAGGCCTCGGGGGCGTCGCTGGAGCGGCGCACCTTGTAGCGGCGGTGCTTGGCGTTGGACTCCAGGTAGTCCGTGATGATCGCCTCGCGCTCGACCCCGATCGCCAGCAGCGTCACGGCTATCGACAGGCCCGCGCGGTCCTTGCCCGCGGCGCAGTGCATCAGGGCCGGCACGCTGTCCTCGGCCAGTTCGGCGATGACCCGCGCGTGGTCGGCGGTGCGCTCACGGACGATCGTGCGGTACGTGGAGGACATCCGGGCCGCGGCCTTGCCGTCGCCCAGGATCTTGCGCAGCTCGTCGACATGGCCGTCGCGGACCATCTGCCAGAACTCGGCGCCGTCGGCGGGGTCGGTCAGCGGCAGGTTCAGATTGCGCACGCCGGGGAGCTCGACATCGGCGCCTTCGAGCTTCTGGTCGGCGGCGTTGCGGAAGTCGAAGATCGTGTGCAGCCCGAGCGAGGCCAGGAACTCGGCGTCGGACTCGGTGGCGTGGGCCAGATGACCGCTGCGGAACAGCACTCCGTGGCGCACCCGGCGGCCGTCCGCGGCCGGCAGACCGCCCACGTCGCGGAAGTTGCGCACCCCGGCGAGTTCGGGCTCTGTCGACGGGATGTGCTGCGTCACGGGGGCTCCTCCCACGGTGGTCGCCGGCGCTCACCGCCGGCGGCTGCGCACTACGTGCACGCGCCATCGACGATACGACATGGCTTCCTGAGGCAATCAGTTGCGGCGTCATTGCGGCGGAGGTCACGCAGCCCCGATGATGTGCGCACCTGCGCGTACCTGTCGGAATGTGTTGATGATTGGTGGGGGCTTGATGATCGACATCGGCGGCAACGGACGAGTGTGGCTGCTCTCCGGGCCCACCAGCAGCTACGCCCTCCTGCTGACCGAGCGCGATGAACTCGTCCATCTCCACTGGGGACCGCGCATCACCCTCGCCGACGCGGAGGCCCTCGCGGCACGGCCCGGGCCCCGCGGCAGCGGATTCGAGTCGCCGCTGGACGGGCGCGAGGAGTATCCGGTGGAGGGCGGGCCACGGTTCGTCCGGCCGTCGCTGTCGGTGCGGACGCCCGAAGTGCGGGGCACGGAATGGCAGTTCGCCGCCGCCTCGTACGACGACGGAGTGCTCGGACTCGCCTTCCGTGACGAGCTGCACCGGCTGCGCGTCACGCTGTCCTACGGCATGCGCGGCGATGTCGTGGAGCGGTCCGCCGAACTCGTCCACGAGGGAGACGGCCCCGCCGTCGAGGTGCTGCGCGCCGACTCTGCGGCCTGGACGCTTCCCGCGCGCGACGCCTGGCGGCTCACCCAGGTGCACGGCCGCTGGGCTGCCGAGTCCCGCCTCGAGCAGGTGCCGCTCGCGTACGGGGAGCATCTGATCGGCAGCCGGCGCGGGCACACCGGGCATCAGTCCCTGCCGTGGGTCGCCCTGGACGCGGAAGGGGCCGGCGAGGAGCACGGTGAGGTCTACGGCTGTGCGCTCGCCTGGTCGGGCTCGTGGCGGATCGCCGTGCAGAAGCTGCCCACCGGCCTGGTGCAGATCACGGGGGGTACGGGCCATGACGACTCCGGGCAGGTCCTGCTCGCACCAGGGGACACCTGGCGCACGCCGGTGTTCGCCGGACTGTGGAGCGACGGCGGCTTCGGCGGCGCGAGCCGCGCCTGGCACGCGTACCAGCGGGAACACGTCATCCCGGACGCGGAGCAGGTGCGCCCGGTCCTCTTCAACTCGTGGGAGGCGACGAACTTCGACATCTCGGCGCCACAGCAGCTCGGACTCGCCCGCCACGCGGCCGCGATGGGCATCGAACTCTTCGTCGTGGACGACGCGTGGTTCGGCGCGCGGGTGAACGACCGTGCCGGGCTGGGGGACTGGACGCCCAATCCCGACCGATTCCCCGGCGGGCTCAAGCCGCTCGCCGACGAAGTGCACACGCTCGGAATGCAGTTCGGCATCTGGGTCGAACCGGAAATGGTGAATGCGGACAGCGATCTGTACCGGGCGCATCCGGACTGGGTTCAGTGCCATCCCGGTCGCACGCGGACCGAATTCCGTAATCAACTGGTGCTCAATCTGGCCCGCGAGGACGTCCAGGAGTATCTCTGGGAACAGCTGCACACCCTGCTTTCCTCGGCACCCGTCGACTACGTGAAGTGGGACTTCAACCGCTGTTTCACGGATGCAGGATGGCCGGGAGAGCCGTATCCGCAGAAACTCTGGAACGAGCATGTACATGCCTTCTACCGGCTGCTCGACCGGCTGCGCGCGGCCCATCCGTCCGTCGCCTTCGAATCCTGCTCGGGCGGTGGCGGCCGGATCGACCTGGGCGTCCTGAGCCGTACGGACCAGGTGTGGACCTCCGACAACACCGACCCCCTGGACCGGCTCGCCATCCAGCACGGCTTCACCCAGATCCATCCCGCGCGGGTCATGGCCGCCTGGGTCACCGACAGTCCGAACGTGCAGCTGAACGACCGCGTGAGCTCGCTGCGCTTCCGCTTCGTGAGCGCCATGGCGGGCGTGCTCGGCGTGGGCGGCGACCTCGCCGAGTGGAGCACGGAGGAACTGGCCGAGGCCCGAGCATGGGTCTCCCTCTACAAGGACATACGGGACACCGTGCAGCTCGGGGACCTGTACCGGCTGCTGCCACCGGACGGCGGGCTGAGCGCCGTGCAGTACGTACGCGGGGACGAGGTCGTGGTCCTGGCGTGGCTGCAGGCCCAGCGGAACGGGGAGCCCGTCCCGCCCGTTCGCCTGCGCGGGATCGCCGCGGACGCCTCGTACGAGCTCATCGGTGCGGGCGGAGCGGGCGGCGGCCGGGACGGCGAGGTGCATCGTGGGGCCGTACTTCTGCATCACGGACTGCCCACCGGTCTGAAGGGAGACTTCGATGCCGGTGTCTACCGGTTCCATCGCGTCCGCCCCTAATGCCCGTTTCTGAACCTAAGGTGTAACTGGCCCTGAAATGAGGGCTGATGGCGCGCGGGGCGTGAGCGGGATCATATTCGTGACCGTGTGTGGCGATCTTCCGTGCCGAATTCCGCGGCGTATGCGGACCCTAAAGATCCTTCATTCACGGAGTGTCACGGCAATTCCCGGAATGGATCAGCTTCGGTGCGGTCCAAGGGAATTGGGGTGTTTGTTTCCCGGTGGGTGCTCGCCTACGGTCGCCGACATCCGGTGGACGCCCAATCCTGCCGCCGCCGGAATTCAGCCACGCACCCGTGTACGGCAGGAGCGGGGGACCCGATGGCACGACGCCGTCTCCGGTCCCGCCGGAGCGGCTTGGGGTGAAGTCGCCTTCATGCGGCCGGGCATCTCCAGCCCGAACCCGACAGCTCACCTCGCAGGCGACGGAGAAGGAATGCGCCATGCCCGCGAAGGGTAAGCACCGTCGTCCCAAGTCCGCCCGTCTGACCCGTACGTTCGCCGTCGCCGGCACCGGCGGTGCCGCGCTCGCCCTGCCGCTGTTCGGCGCGACGGGCGCGCAGGCCGCCACCCCGCAGGCCGCCCCGGCCGCCGTCGCCGAGGCCCTGCCCGCGAGCGCGCCGGCCGCGCAGGCCGCGTCCGCCGACAAGACGTACACCGTCGCCGTCGGTGACTCGCTGGCCTCCATAGCCGCCGACCAGGACATCGACGGCGGCTGGAAGCCGCTCTACGCCGCGAACAAGAAGGCCGTCGGCGACGACCCGCGCGTGATCCGCCCGGGCGTGACGCTCAAGGTCGGTGCCATCGTGCAGTCGTACGCCGACGCCGCCGGCTCGGCGAAGTCCTCCTCCGGCGACTCCGCCGCCCCTGCCTCCAAGGCGAAGGCCGAGCCGGCCGCCGCCAAGGCCGAGGCCCCCGCGCAGCAGGCCGCCTCCGGCTTCACCGCCCCGGTCACCGCCGGTGTCTCCACGCAGTACCGGACCGCCGGCGCCATGTGGTCCAGCGGCTACCACACCGGCACCGACTTCGCGGCCCCCGCCGGCTCGCCGGTCAAGGCCATCGGTGCGGGCACCGTCGTCTCCGCGGGCTGGAGCGGCTCGTACGGCAACGAGGTCGTCATCCGGCACGAGGACGGCCGCTACTCGCAGTACGCCCACATGTCGCAGCTCTCCGTCTCCACCGGTCAGTCCGTCTCCGGCGGCACGCAGATCGGCCTCGTCGGCTCGACCGGAAACTCCACCGGACCGCACCTGCACTTCGAGGTCCGCACCGGCCCGGGCTACGGCTCGGACATGGACCCGGTCGCCTACCTGCGCTCGCACGGCGTCTCGCTCTGACGCCGCAGTCCCTCTTGGGGCGCGCTTGACTCACTGCCCGGTATCCGGGGCCGACGAGGCTCCGGATACCGGGCATTTGTGGCGTACGAGCCTATTCCGGGTTGGTGGAGATTTTGCGGTGGCCTAGATCACGGGCTGTCAAGAGTGGTTACGGTGGCGTAGGTCACTTCCCGGGGTGAAAAATATGCCGACGTGGCAGATGATTCGACGACACCCGCAGACCCCGACTCGACGACACCCGCAGGCCCCGCCGCCGTGACACCGGCGGCGTTCGCCTCCTATGTGGCCCTCGGCGACAGCTTCACCGAAGGCGTCGGCGACCCCGGCCCCGACGGCACCTTCGTCGGCTGGGCGGACCGGCTCGCGGTGCTGCTCGCCGACCGCCATCCCGAGCACAGCTTCCGCTACGCCAATCTGGCCGTACGCGGCAAGCTCCTCGACCAGATCGTCGAGGACCAGGTGCCGCGCGCGTTGGAGCTCGCGCCCGAACTCGTCACCTTCTGCGCCGGCGGCAACGACATCATCCGCCCCGGCACCGACCCGGACGATGTCGCCGAGCGCTTCGAGCGGGCCGTCGCGGAGCTGACCGCGGCGGTCGGCACCGTCGTCGTGACCACCGGCTTCGACACCCGCGACGTCCCGGTGCTCAAGCATCTGCGCGGCAAGATCGCCACGTACACCGCGCATGTCCGTGCCATCGCCGACCGCTACGACTGCCCGGTGCTCGACCTGTGGTCGCTGCGCTCCGTGCAGGACCGGCGCGCCTGGGACGGCGACCGTCTGCACCTGTCGCCCGAAGGCCACACCCGCGTCGCGCTGCGCGCCGCCCAGGTACTCGGTCTGGAGATCCCCGCCGACCCCGACCAGGCCTGGCCCGAGCTGCCGCCGCGCAGCACGCTCGAGGTGCGCCGGGACGACATCCAGTGGGCGCGTGAGTACCTGGTGCCGTGGATCGGGCGCCGGCTGCGCGGGGAGTCCTCGGGGGACCACGTCGAGGCCAAGGGCAGTGTGGACCCGTACATCATCAAGATGCAGTTGGAATCCGCCACTTGATGTCGGGCTAGGGGAGCGGTGCTCACGAGCGGCCCGCCGGGCGCTGCGGCAGTACGGGCACGGTGTCCGGAACTCCCAGATACGTGAGGATGCGCAGCACGAAGGGGTCCGTGCAGAGCAGTGTCATCGTGGCGTCGGTGAGGTCGAGCCGGAGGCGGAGGCGTTCGATCAGTTCGATGCCGCTGCAGTCGACGAAGGTCAGCAGGCGCAGGTCGAGGACCAACTCGGTCGTGGGCAGGCGCAGCTCCTGGAGCAGTGGATCCTCGATGTCCAGGACCATCGCGATGTCCAGCTCTCCGTGCAGTTCCACGGTGAGCCGGTCGCCGTCGCGCCGCATGAGAGGCGCGGACTCGCGCGCGTACGGAAACACCATCCCCCCTGGTCATCGGCTGCCACGGATGGGCGACACCGGGGGCCGGGGTGTCCGGCGCCGAATCTATGGGCCGTGCATGCGGCCGGAGTCGTGCGCCGGAGCACTCTCACTCGATGGCGTGAATTTCGCACGTCACTGTTGACGCTCGCCGGGTCAGGCCCGGCGGCCCGGTGTGTGGTCCCGGCGCCCCATCCGCCTCGGCGCCCAGTCCGGCTAGGCGCCTCGTCCGCCTCAGCGGCCCGTCCGCGTTAACGCCTCGCGTGCCAGGCCGAGTTCCGCGGCCAGGGCCTGGTCGACCCAGGTCAGGATCGCCGTACGGGAGGGACCCTTGGCGTAGGCCGTGTTCTGTACGGCGAGGCCGTCGAGCAGTGCCGTCAGGCGCAGGGCCGTGGCCGCCGGGTCGGGGCAGGAGAACTCGCCCGCGGCCGTTCCCTCGGTGATCACCTCGGCGAGAGCGCACTTCCACCGCTGGTCGAGTTCGCGGGTCACCTTGCGCAGCGTCGGCTCGCGCTGCCCCGCCGCCCAGCCCTCGATCCAGAGCCGCCAGCCCTTGGCGCTGCCCGTCGGCGCGTACCAGCGGATCGCGGCACGCAGTCGGCGCAGCGCCGTCGTGCGGCGGCCGAGGAGTTTGTCGAGGTGGGCGAGATCGGCCTGCGCGGCGTGCGCGAAGGCCGCGGCGACAAGCTTCTCCTTGGTCGAGAAGTGATAGAGGACCAGCGCGTTGCTCACCCCGAGCGAGGCCGCGACATCGGCGATCCGGACGGCGGCGACACCGCGTTCCTCGATCTGCTCGACGGCGGCGCGCAACAATTCCTCACGCCGCTCCTCCACACTCAACCGCACCCTGGCCACGCCCTCACCCTAGTTGGCGATCACCAGGCTGGACGGGGCGGGGTTCATACGTATGTTCGGAACCGGCCGTTCCGGGTCACCGGTAGGTGCCGAAGCGCCGGTCGATCTCGGTCTGTCGTGCGGCGGCGAGCGCGTGGGCGGCGGCACGCGGGGTGGTGCCGTCCGTCTCCGCGCGCGTGAGAACCGCGTCGACCAGGTCGCGCAGCGCGCGGCGGGTGTGCGCGAAGGCCTCGTCGGCGTCGGCGCCGATGTCACCGAACAGCGTCCACCACCACCACGCGTTCGTGCCGGAGTTGACCACCACGTCCGGCAGCACGGTGACGCCGCGTGCCGCGAGCAGGGTCTCGGCCTCGGGCAGGACCGGCATATTGGCGGCCTCGACGATCCAGCGCGCGGTGATCCGCTCCTGATTGCTCGCGTCGACGGCGTACGAGACGGCCGCGGGCACCAGGATGTCGGCGTCCACGGACAGCCAGGCGTCGCCCGGGAGCTGACGGTCGGCGGGCCGCAGGGCGGCGCGGTCGACGGTGCCGAAGGCGTCGCGCGCAGCGAGCAGCGCCTCGACGTCGAGGCCGTCGGGGTTCGCGAGGGTGCCGCGGACGTCCGCGACGGCGACCACCTTCAGACCGGCCCGCGCGAGGAAGCGCGCGGTCGCCCCGCCCATGGTGCCGAGCCCCTGCACGGCCACGCGGGTCTCCGCGTACGGGACGCCCGCGCGGTCCAGGGCGGTCAGCGCCGATTCGGCGACTCCGCAGCCGCCGACGAGTTCGTCGAGCCCGATCCCGTCCACCCGTACCGCGAACGCGTCGGTCAGCCGCTGCCGCGCCGCGGTCTCGTCGTCGAGCAGCGGGTACACGGCCTGGACCGACGAGACGAGTCCGGCCTCCGCCGTGGCCTTGTCCACCACGTCCTGGGTGAGGCCGAGGTCCTCGCCGGTCGTCCAGAAGTGCTCGATGTAGGGGCGCATCGCCCGCAGATAGCGCACGAGCACGTCGTACGCCTCCGGGGCGCGCGGGTCGCAGTCGATGCCGCCCTTGGCGCCGCCGAGCGGGATGTAACGGGCGCCCGGCCGGTAGTGCAGCGCTTCCTTCCGTGACATCCCGCGCGCGAGCCCCGCCACCTCGTCGAGGGTGCAGCCCGCCCGCATCCGCAGCCCGCCGCTGCTGACCCCGCGCACCAGTCGGTCCACGACGAGGTACCCGCGGTGCCCCGTGACCTCGTCGGTCCAGGTGAGCGTGAGCAGCGGGCTGTCGGGCATGGTGCCTCCGTGCAATGCGGCCTGGTGGGCCGTGCGGGTGAGCCAGGGGTGTGGCTACTGATCGGCCGTTCAGTATTCGGAGGCGCCCCGCCGGCTGTCAACGCGCGGCTTGCGTCCAGTGGCCCGGCGCACGGAGCCCGCTCGGCAGCCGGGTCGACAAGTCACCCTTGGCGGCGTCGAGTTGGGCCTGCGTGAGGTAGACGGTGTCGCGCAGGTCGGCGCCCCGCAGATCCGCGTCGCGCAGATCGGCGCCGATCAGATCCGCCCATCGCAGGTCCGCACCCTGCAGATCGGCCGCGACCAGCACCGCGCCACGCAGCGAGGCACCGCGCAGATCGACCCGGCCGAGCTTCGCGCCGAACAGGTCGGCGCCGCGGTGGTTGCGGGGGCGGCCCGGCGCCTGGGCGCGGTGGAGATCGCCGGCGCGCAGCAGCAGCGCGTTGACCTCCCCGCGTACGGCGTCCACGTCCGTCGCGAGCAGGGCCTCGGCGTCCTGCCGTGTCAGGGCGTCGACCTTCGCGTACGCCGTGTCGAGATCGCCGCGGACCGCCCGCGCCGCGTCGAGCGCCCGGGCCTCCGCCACATAGAAGAGCAGCTCGTGCAGCTGCCGCATCACCGGGAACACCGCGGCCATCCGCCGCGCCGTCCCCTTCGACGACCGCCAGTCCTCACCGCCGAACGTCACCTGCGACACCTTCTGACCTGCGCCGAAGCAGTCGAAGACGGTGCAGCCCGTGAAGCCCTTGGTGCGCAGATCGGCATGGATGCCGCAGCGGAAGTCCTGCGTGAGGTTGCGGCAGGGCGTGCCGGCCGGCTTGTTGATCGCGAAGTCGCTGGACTTGGCGAACGGGAGCGCGACGCAGCAGAGCGCGAAGCAATTGGCGCAGTCGGCGCGGAGCGCAGGGTCGTCGGGGCGCTCGGTGATGAGCGGCAGCGGCTCCCGGGAGGCAGGAGCCCGAACCGCGGGAGCCTGCGGTGCGGACGTCTGCGAGGCGGACGTCTGCGAGGCGGGCGCCCGACCCGACGCGGTGGAGCTCTTCTTGCGCGTACGAGGCTTGCGGCGGGCCTTGTCGCCAACGGGCCGCGCCCCCTGCGTGGCCTGCTCGCCCGCCGCTTTGCTCCCCGGCCGACGGGCACCGCCCGCGCGCTCACCCGGCGCGGGACTCCCCGCGGAACCGGGCTGATGACGCTGGGGCTCTCCGGGCTGACGTGACACCGGGCAGGCTCTCCTGTCGTGGGGCGGGCACACGGCCCGCGGCGGTCCCGCCGTCGCACGTGGACGGGGTGTCCTCGGAGTGCGCCCGGGCGGTGTCCTCATTGTGGGGGGTACGGGGCACGGCCTCGCGCACGGTGCCGTCGCGCAGGCGCCCGTACTGCAGGATGATCCCCGCGGTCAGGACCCCGATGCCGACGGCGGCCCAGACGACGAACGCCAGGTGGGCGGTGTCCCCGTCCGCCCGCGTGTCCACCCACGCCACCCCGCACAGCCCGAGCGCGCCGAGCAGGCCGGCGACGCGGGCCACGGCCGGCGTCCGGTCGGGGCGGGGTCGGGCGCCGGAGTTCACGGGGCGACATTCTAGGACGCCTCGGGCATACGTTCGGGCGAGCGGCCGCGTGGGATATGGCACGCCGGGGGTGAGCCGCCCGAGCGCGCGGGACTGCGGCCGTGTCCCGCGCCATCCACCCCTCGGCATGCGGAATCTTGGGCGCGGCTCCCGCGTTGAGCAGAGCATGACGCCGAGGTGTACGCCGCTCCGTGGATGCACGCGCGCTGATAATGAAGCCCCCGCGACCCCCACTCTGGAGCTGCCGTGACCGCCTCGCGTTCCCTGAGTTCGTCTCTCCGCTCGCTCAGGCCCCTCGCGTTCGGCGCGGACCCGGCCGGGGAGCGGATGGAGCGCATCCGCAGGTCACCGCACTTCGCGAACGGGACGTTCCAGAACCCGGTCGAGGGCAAGCCCGGGCCGCACGGTTCCAAGGTCGAGTTCGCCAAGACGTACTTCGACAAGGAACAGCGGGTGCGGCGCGCGCCTGCGGGCACGATCCCGGTGCACCCCACCACGCTCGCGGACCTCGCGAAGCCCCCGGTGAGCGGGTTGCGGATCACCTGGATGGGGCACTCGAGCGTGCTGGCCGAGATCGACGGCCGCCGGGTCCTCTTCGACCCGGTGTGGGGTGAGCGCTGCTCGCCGTTCGCGTTCGCCGGTCCGAAGCGGCTGCACCCCGTGCCGCTGCCGCTCGCGGCGCTCGGGCCCGTCGACGTGGTGGTGATCTCGCACGACCACTACGACCACCTCGACCTGCCCACGATCCAGGCCCTGGCCGGTACGGACACCGTGTTCGCCGTGCCGCTCGGCGTCGGCGCGCACCTGGAGCACTGGGGTGTGTCGCCCGACCGGCTGCGCGAGCTCGACTGGCATGAGTCGACCAAGGTCAACGGGCTCACCCTGACCGCCACCCCGGCCCGGCACTTCTGCGGGCGCGGGCTGCGCAACCAGCAGCACACGCTGTGGGCGTCCTGGGCGGTCGCCTCGGACCAGCACCGTGTGTTCCACAGCGGCGACACCGGCTACTTCCCGGGCTTCGCCGACATCGGCCGCGAGCACGGGCCCTTCGACCTGACGATGATCCAGATCGGCGCCTACTCGGAGTGGTGGCCGGACATTCACATGCGGCCCGACGAAGGCGTCCGCGCGCACCTCGACCTCCAGGGCGGCGCGCACGGCGTGCTGCTGCCGATCCACTGGGGCACCTTCAACCTCGCCCCGCACCCGTGGGAGGAGCCGGGCGAGGGCACGCTCGCCGCGGCGCGGGAGGCGGGCGTCTCCGTCGCCCTGCCCCACCCGGGCCTCCCCTTCGAGCCCGCGGGCCCGCTCCCGGTGGACCCGTGGTGGCGCACCGTCGCGGCCCAGGCCACGGCCACCGCACCGAAGACGTCCATTCCCACGGCGACACCCGTCAATTAGGCCGGCGCCCCGTCCGCCGGGGCACGCACACCCCGTCCAGGAGTTCCCGACGGGGCGCGTCGGGGTGTGTCGAGGCGCGCGTCCCGGCGCGTGTCACCGCCCGCGATCGCGTGCTCAACAGCCGTCAGGCGAACGCCAGTTGGGGCAAGTGCCCAAGGCATGAGAGGCTGTGGCCGGTGAGACTCCGGTTACGGAGGCGAACAGACCTCGCATACCTTCGTTCACCAGTACGAATGCCCATAGCAGAGCCCGGCGGGGATTGCTCGACTTTGTCAACTGCCCCTCGCACATGATGCGTTCGCGACTACCGTGTGTGTTCGCCGATCTACGCGCCGGACGCAAGCCAGTGCCCGGACAGAGCGGCCGTGCGGTGCTGCCACATCGCACCCCTCGGCATGCCGGTCGGCACCGGACTGCTCCACCCCCTGCAGCATCCCGGATCCACACGTAGCACCAGACCAAGCGAATTCCACCCGAGGACGCCGATGTCGAACCTCCGCGAACCGGCCGCACGCGCAGACCGCCGTGAGGGCGGGCGGCACGGCAGGCAGCCGAGCCGCGCCGTCCCACCGCTGCCCGAGACGCACATACGCCGCCAGTTGCTGCGCATTGCGGTCCTGCCCGCCATCGCGGTGAGCCTGTGCGGCGCGGCAGCCGTCCTGTTCACCCTGCGCTCGACCGGCGCCGCCCCCGACGTGAAGCTCTGGATCGTGCTCGCCGGCGCGGGCTTAGTCGCCCTGGCCGGTGTGGCCGCGGCAGCCGTCGCCGCCGACCGCTCGGCCCGCGCCGTCCGCGAGCGCCTGATCTCCCTGCGCAAGTCCAGCGCCCGCAGTCAGGCCGATCTGCGCCAGCTCGTCGAGCGGCTGCGCCGCGGCGAAGGACCGCCGCCCCGCAAGGCGCCCCCGCGGCCCAGCTCCGACCCCGATGAATTCGAGCAGCTGGCCGAGGAGTTGGGCCGCGCCCACGAGATGGCCGTCGCCTCCGTCGTCCAGGCCTCCCAGCTCTCCAGCCACGCGGGCAGCGAACAGAAGGTCGAGGTCTTCGTGAACCTCGCCCGGCGCCTGCAGTCCCTGGTCCACCGCGAGATCCAGCTCCTCGACGAACTCGAGAACGAGGTCGAGGACCCCGAGCTGCTCAAGGGCCTCTTCCACGTCGACCACCTCGCCACCCGTATCCGCCGGCACGCGGAGAACCTCGCGGTGCTCGGCGGCGCCATCTCCCGCCGCCAGTGGTCCAACCCGGTCACCATGACCGAAGTGCTCCGCTCGGCCATCGCCGAGGTCGAGCAGTACTCCCGGGTCAAGCTCGTCCCGCCGATCGACGGCACCCTGCGCGGCCACGCCGTCGCCGACGTCATCCACCTCCTCGCCGAACTCGTCGAGAACGCCACGGTGTTCTCGGCCCCGCACACCCAGGTCCTCCTGCGCGCCAGCCATGTCACGGCCGGCCTCGCGGTCGAGGTCGAGGACCGGGGGCTCGGCATGCCGGTCACCGAGCAGAACAAGATGAACGCCCTGCTCGCCGACCCCGACCAGGTGAACGTCGCGAGCCTCCTGTCCGACGGACGGATCGGTCTCTTCGTGGTCTCCGCCCTCGCCCGGCGGCACGGGGTCGCGGTGCGGCTGCAGTCCAACATCTACGGCGGCATCCAGGCCGTCATCGTCCTGCCGCAGGGCCTCCTCGGCTCCGATCCGGCGGCGCAGCAGTCCGGCCGGGAGCAGAACGGCCGGGAGCAGAGCAGCCGGCAGAACGGGCAGCCGTCCGGCCCGGCCACCACCGAACAGCCGCGCGTGCAGGCCGCAGGCGCCGAGCCTCCCCAGCTCACGCCCGCCCCGCAGCCGCTGCCCCAGGCCCAGCCGCAGCCCGTGGCCCGCGCCACCGAGACCCCCGCGCTCGCCTCGCACTCCCTGCCGGCCTCGTCGGTCGGCCACGTACCGGAGCAGCCGCAGCGCACCACCACGCCGTACCAGCCCACCACCGCCTCGCTCCCGGTCGCGGGCAACGGCACCCGGACCAACGGGAGCGCGCCGCTCCCGCTGCGCGCCCACCACGACGACCGTGGCACCCCCGCCGACGCCGTCCCCGGCATCCGCCCCGAGGACCGCTCCGCCGCCACGGAGCACCACACCTCGCCCCCGCCGGTGCAGGGTGCGGTGCGCGGCACCATGGGCCGCCCCCAGCTGCCCAAGCGCCGCGCCCAGGAACACCTCGCCCCCCAGCTCCGCGACGAGCCTCCCGCCCGCCCCGACAGCGGGCACCTCGTCGGCCACGACCCGGGACTGATGGCCGCCTTCCAGCGGGGCATCGGGCTCGCCGAGGCACAGGACACGCCCCAGGACCCCACCCAGGACCGTGAACAGGGCATCCGCAGCCGGGGAGTTGACCCGACCGGATGACCGGCTTACCCGCCTCTTCCGTAATCCCGCCTCTTGACCCTCGTACCCCAAGGAGTCGATCCACCATGGCGAGCGATGTGCCGACCGGCCATGTCTCCGATCTCGACTGGCTGTTGAGCGGCCTGGTGCAGCGAGTGCCGCACACCCGTAGCGCGGTGCTCCTCTCCTCCGACGGACTGGTCAAGTCCGTCCACGGACTCGACACCGACAGCGCCGACCACATGGCCGCGCTGGCCTCCGGGCTCTACTCGCTCGGCCGCAGCGCGGGTGCGCGGTTCGGGGACGGGGGAGAGGTGCGCCAGGTCGTCGTCGAACTGGACTCCACCCTGCTCTTCGTCTCCACCGCGGGCTCCGGCACCTGTCTCGCGGTCCTCGCCGGACGCGACGCAGACGCGGCCGTGCTCGGCTACGAGATGGCGATGCTGGTGAAGAGCGTCCGGCCCTACCTCATCACCCCAGCCAGGCAGACCGCCGAGTCCGGTCCGAGGCTCTGAGCATGGCGGCCCCGCAGGACGGGCCGTGGCTCGACGACGCGGCCGGCCGGCTCGTGCGCCCGTACACCGTGAGCAACGGGCGGACCCGGCCGACCGCTGCCCTGGATCTTCTCTCGATGGTGATGACCACCGGCGCCCTGCCGGCCGGTCAGATGGGACCCGAACACACCGACGCGCTCGGTCTGATCGGATCCCGGCCCACTTCGGTCGCCGAGGTGGCGGCGCACTTACGGCTCCCCGCCGTGGTCACGAAGGTGGTGCTCTCGGACCTCGTCGACTGCGGGGCGCTCACCGCGAAGGCCCCGTCGTTCCGCACGCAGAACCCGACCGACCGGTCGCTATTGGAGGCAGTGCTCGATGGCCTACGACGACGGCTCTGACGCCTTCGCCCAGGACGACTTCCCCACCGCGCTCAAGATCCTCGTCGCGGGCGGCTTCGGGGTCGGCAAGACGACGTTCGTGGGCGCCGTCAGCGAGATCGAACCCCTGAGCACCGAAGAGCTGCTCACGACGGTCAGCGTCGGCACCGACCGGCTCGACGGCATCGAGCACAAGTCGACCACGACCGTCGCGATGGACTTCGGCCGGATCACCCTCGACGCGCGCAATGTGCTCTATCTCTTCGGCACCCCCGGCCAGGAGCGCTTCTGGTTCATGTGGGACGAGCTGTCCGAAGGCGCGCTCGGCGCGGTCATCCTGGCCGACACCCGCCGACTGGAGGACTGCTTCGCCGCGGTCGACTTCTTCGAACGCCGCGGCATCGGCTTCGTCGTCGCGGTCAACGAATTCGACGGCGCCTTCCGCTACGAACCCGAGGAAGTACGGGCCGCCATAGATCTGCGGCCCGAGGTCCCGGTCGTCCTGTGCGACGCCAGGATCTCCTCCTCCGGCATCCAGACCCTGGTGACCCTCGTCCAGCATCTGCTCACCAAGACCACTCCGGCCCCGAGCTTTGGAGCAACGACATGACGTACGACCCCACCGGGCATCTGCTGCTCACGCCCATCGACAAGGACGCGCCGAGCCGGGTGCAGCGGCTGCGCCAGCTCGGTCTGGGCGAGCAGCCCGACCCGGCCTTCGACGCCTTCGCGGACCGGCTCGCCGAGGTCACCGGGGCTCCGTTCTCGATGGTCAACTTCATCGACGAGAACCGGCAGTTCTTCGCCGGACTGCACACCCCGACCGGCACCCACTCGGGCAGCGAACTGGGCGCGGCCGCGGCCGGCTCGGGGGTCAGCCGCTACATGGCGCGCGATCACGGCTACTGCCCGCACGTCGTGGTGCGCCGCAAGGCCCTCGTCCTGGAGGACGTCTGCGACTACCCGCGCTTCGCGGGCAATCCTGTCGTGGACGAGATCGGCATCCGCTCCTACCTGGGCGCCCCGCTCATCGACCGTACGGGGATGGCGCTCGGCACCATCTGCGTGGTCGACACCGAGCCGCGCCCCTGGGGGAGGGCGGGACTCGACACGATCAAGACGATGGCCGCCGAGCTCATCGAGCAGATCCACCGCCGGGAGGACGGCAGGATCTGACCACCGGCGCTCAGGCCCGCGCCCGCGGCGGACCGGCACCCCGGACGGAACCCGTCACCGGCAAGGGCGTTTCAGACCTTGCCGGCACAGTGCGTGCGCTGCGGAGGCACCTGGCCCCAGGAAGCGGCCTCGGTCCAGGACGGCTCCTCCAGCGCGGCCGCGTCATCGAGCGTGGTCGGCTGGTCCGTGCGGACGAGCTCGCTCAGCCGTTGCGACCAGCTGCCCTTCGCCGTGCCGAGGGCCACTTCGGCGAGCCTCAGCAGCTGGACGTCCGAGGTGCCCGCGGGCGCGAAGATATGGTGCGCGTCGCGCAGGAAGCGCTCGATGGGCCGGTCCGTGAACAGGCCCGCGGCCGCGTGGATCTCCATCGCGTTGCGTGCGGTGTCCAGCGCCGACTCGACGTTGACGACCTTGGCGTTCATCAGCTCCGCGTCGCAGTCCTTGCCCCGGTCCAGCAGATGCACCGCGTGGTACGCGGCGAGGCGGGCCGTCATCAGACGGGACTGCATCTGCCCCAGCTTGATCTTGACGTTGGGCAGCGCGTGCAGCGGCTTGCCGTAGCGCTCCCGCTCCGCGCAGAACCGTGTCGTCTCCTCGACCAGCGCCTGGTGGATGCCGAGCGATACGGCGGTGAGGTTCGCGCGCCCGTAGAGCACGCTGGAGGAGTACGCGACGGACAGGCCCTCGCCCTCGTCGCCCAGCCGATTGCCCGCGGGCACCCGGCAGTTGTCGAAGATCAGCTCACCGAAGCTGAAACCGTGCAGGCCCATCGCGGGCCGCTGCTCACCCAGCGAGAAGCCCGGCCGGTCCGCCTCCACCAGGAACGCGGTGAGCCCCTTGGAGCCGGGTCCGGTCCGCACGACGACACCGTGGAGATCGCCCACGTGGCTGTTGCCGACGTACACCTTGCGGCCGTTGAGCACATAGTCGTCGCCGTCGCGGACGGCGCTCGCCGTCATCCCGAGGACATGGCCGCCCGAGTCGTGCTCGGTCACGGCGATCGTCGGCAGACAGTCACCGGCGGCCACTGCGGGCAGCCAGGTCTTCTTCTGCTCGTCGCTGCCGAAGTGCACGATCTTGGCCACTCCCAGCTGGGAGGCCTGCACCATGGCGCCCATCGCCCCGCTGACGCGGGAGAGTTCCTCGATGATGAGGGTCTTGGCCAAGTGCCCCGCGCCCATGCCGCCGTACTCCTTGGCGATGGTGGCGCCGAGCCAGCCCTGGCGGGCGATCAGCCGGGATATGCCATGGGCCGTGGTGCGCGACTCCTCCATGGCCGGGATCCGTGGTCGCACTTCCCGTTCGGCGAAACCCCTGACCTGTTCGCGGAGTTGATGGTGCCGACGGCTGGTGAAGTAGCTGTCCATGGTGTCCATCGCGAGCCTTCCTCCGTGAAAAGCCTGCTCGCAGGGTTGTTCGAGCAGGAGCTTTCTTCGAAGTGGTCCCGTCCCGAACAGACCACCACACCATCTTGTTGAAGCTGGGAGCTCCCACAAGATCGTCTCGCAACTTTGGCGGAAAAACAGACAGTTGACATTCCGTAACGGGGCGTCAGGTGCGGTGCGCGTGTCCGGTCCACGCCGGAGGCATTCCCCTCGTCCATCCGCCTGCCACATGCCCGCGGCAACAGTTTCAGCGGCATATGGCAGACCGGGTCCCCGGACCGCCTCCGAACGCTCAGAGTGTCTTCAATGAGCGACAGAATCCGGACACAGTCGCCCGAGTCCGGGCCGGAATTGGACTCAAAGTTTGAGCCAAGTTCATTCCGCATCCTGAGACGAGGGTCCGGGAGTGCCGGGGTAGGTCCGAAGTGCCGGGGTTTCGGGTGTCGATCTCACGCGCTCCGCGCTTCGCCCGAGGGCTCGTACGCCCCAGGCGTGCCGGCCAGTGGGAACGCGTGTTCGCTGGCCTGAAGGCAGGCGATGGAGGAACGGTTCGGCTACACGTGGGGACGGGAGCGAGCGGCCCGGCGTGTGGAAGCGGCCGGGGGCGTGAAGGGGGCGCATTCCGCCTCCGCTTTGCGGCTCTTTGTGGCCGCTCGTGGCCGAGGCGGGTATGCCCGGTGCCCCGCTCACGCGCCCCCGTACGCACCCTTACGCGAGCACATCCACCGCCAGCTCGCGCACGACGGCCTCGTCCACCTCGACCCCGAGGCCAGGGCCCGTCGGCACCTGCGCCACGCCCTTCTCGACGGTCACCGTCGGCCCCGCGTACGGGGACCCGATGAACTGGCGGCCGTTGAGGTCCACCGGGGTGTCGATGCCGTGCGCCGCGAACAGGTGCAGGGAGGCGGCGAGCCCCAGGTCGGAGTCGGTCAGGCCCGAGCCCATCAGGCGTACGCCGCTGTCCTCGGCGAGCTGGCACAGCCGGCGCGACAGCGTGAGGCCACCGCTGCGCTGGACCTTGGCGATGGCGACGTCCACGGCCTCCAGACGGACGAAGGTCGCGAGGTCGGAGGGGTGACGCAGCGACTCGTCCAGGGCCACGGGCAGCGGTGAGGTGGCGCGCAGTCGGCGCAGCCCGGCCACATCGTTGGCGGCCAGTGGCTGTTCGAACGCGGTCACCCCCAGGGCGTCGAGGCGGCGGGCGACCCGGAGGGCGCTGTGCACGTCGTATGCCTGGTTGGCGTCCACCCACAGCGGTGCGCTCGGCGCGTGCTCGCGTACGGCGGCGACGACCGCGAGGTCGGTCTCCTCGTCGTGCAGACCGATCTTGACCTTGAAGGCCTGGTAGCCGAGCGCCAGGCCCTCGGCGACGCTCTCGCCCACCTGGGACGGCGTCTGTCCCGAGACGATCCAGCCCAACTGGAGCGATTCGGCGCGGCGTTGACCCCAGAGCACCCCGAGCGGGACCCCGGCCGCCCGGCCGAGCAGATCGTGCAGGGCCACGTCCACCGCCGACTTGGCGAGCGGGGCGCCGATGCTGAAGCCCCGGTTGACCGCGCGGTCGAAGGCGCGGTCGACGCCGTCCAGGTCCCAGGCGGGGCGGCCGGTGATCGCCGGGGCGAGATAGCGGTCGATGGTCGTGACGATCGACTCGGCCGTCTCGTAGGTCCACGCGGGGATCGGGGTGGCCTCGCCCCAGCCGTGCACCCCGTCGGCGCTCACCTTCACCAGGACCCTGATGCTGGGCCGCCCGGCGACGGCCACGGAGCCGCCCGAGACGCCGAAGGAGCGGTGGGTGGGCAGGGCGACGGCGAAGGTCTCGACGCGCTCGATGACGAGGGAGGAGAGCGCGCCCGGCGAGGGCGGCGCGGGCTGCTCGGGGTGTGCTCCGGTCGCTTCCATGGTCAACACGGGCCTCTCGTTCGGGAGTTGCGGGCGTCTCGACGGGGGCGGTGCGGGCTTCTTCGTGGGGGGAGCGCGGACGGTTCCGTGGGCGGGGTCCGGGAGGGTGCGGGCGCGGCGTGAAACCTGTGCCCGACCTATTGACCGTGCCGTCGGGCGGTCATTAGCGTGACCGGGAGCGTACCAGAAAGCGCTTTCTGAAAGCGTTTCCGACCGGGTAGCCGTCCGTGAAGCGGCCGCCCGTTCCGACTGAAGGCGGGGCCCGGATGCGCGTTCCGGGAATTCGCCGGTACGGGCCGGGCTTCGTCAACCGCAGACACCCTCAGGGGAGTTCCTCGTGAGTCAGAGCGCACTGTCCTCGGCACCCGTCAAGACGGCGGGCGTCGCGCTACGTGAGAGCCCGAGCGCGCGCGAGCGGTTCGCCGACGCCGTCGAGAAGAGCTGGCGGCCCGTCGCCCTGCTGATCGCATGCTTTGCGGCCTGGTGGGTGATCGCCGCCGCGGAGCTCGTCGAGCCCTATCTCGTGCCCTCGCCCGGCAAGACCTTCGAGGTGATCCTCGACAAGCCCGACTACCTCTGGCAGCACAGCTGGGTCACCACGTACGAGACGCTGATCGGCTTCGCCGTCGCCGTCGCCATCGGGGTGTTCGCGGCCGTGATCATGGTGTACTCGGCGACCGTCGAGAAGACGCTCTACCCGATCCTGCTCTTCGCGCAGGTCGTCCCGAAGATCGCCATCGCGCCGCTGTTCGTCGTGTGGCTCGGCTTCGGGATCGCGCCGAAGATCGTGATCGCGGTGCTCATCGCCTTCTTCCCCGTGGTGATCTCGATGGTCACCGGTCTGAAGGCGGTCGACCCCGAGATGCTGCAGCTCTCCTCCACCATGGGCGCGAGCCCCTGGCAGACCTTCGTCAAGATCCGCTTCCCGGCGTCCCTGCCGCACTTGTTCTCCGGCCTCAAGGTCGCCGTCACGCTGGCCGTGACCGGCGCCGTGGTCGGCGAGTTCGTCGGCGCCAACGAAGGGCTCGGGTACGTGATCCTGCAGGCCAACGGCAACCTCGACACCCCGATGCTGTTCGCCGGGCTCCTGGTGATGTCGCTGATCGGCGTCGTGCTCTTCGTCGTCGTCGAGATCGCCGAGAAGCTCCTCCTGCCGTGGCATGCCAGCCGCCGCGAGTCCGGCGTGACCACCGCCTTCTGATCCCCGCAGCCGTCCGGCCCCGGCACCGGAAGGCCCGCACCGCACGACCCGCACCGAACGACCCGCCTCACCCGTCCCGTACCACCCCCGACGTCCGCTCGTGAAAAGGCAGGCCACCATGCACCCGCGCAGAACCCTGATAGGTCTCGTCCCGCTGCTCCTGGTCGCCGCCACGGCCTGCGGTGGGGACGACTCGGGCACCACCACCAGCTCGGACGGCAAGAAGCTGGACAAGGTGACGCTGACGCTCAACTGGTATCCGTACGGGGAACACGCGCCGTTCTACTACGGCAAGGCGCAGAAGATCTTCGAGAAGAACGGCATCGACCTCACCATCCAGGCGGGCCAGGGCTCCCAGAAGACCGTGCAGGCCACGGCCGCGGGCCAGACCGACTTCGGCTGGGCCGACACCCCGGCCGTCCTGGCCGGCGTCGAGCAGGGCGTGAACGTCAAAAGCCTCGGGGTCTTCCTGCAGACGACCCCCGCGTCCGTGCAGTTCTTCGCCGACCAGAACATCAAGGCGCCCGCCGACCTCAAGGGCAAGGTCATCGCCGGTACGACGGGTGACGCGCTGTCGAAGACGTTCCCCGCGTTCCTCGCCGCGAACGACCTGAAGGAGTCCGACGTCACCGTCCAGAACACCGACCCGGCGGGCAAGATCGCTGCGGTGATCTCCGGCAAGACGGACGCGCTGCTCGGCTACGCCAGCGACCAGGGACCGACGATGGCGAACAAGGCCAAGAAGGACGTCGAGTACCTGCGCTTCTCCGAGCACGGCCTCAACTTCTACTCCAACGGCCTGATCGCGGGCCCGAAGACGCTCGCCAAGACCGATCTGTCCAAGCGGATGGCCAAGGCGGTCAGCGAGGCCTGGACCGCCGCGGAGAAGGCACCCGCCGATGCGGTCAAGTCGATGGACGGCGCCTCCGAGCAGCTGCCGCCCGAGGAGGTCCTGACCGAGCAGTTCGAGACCACCCTGACGCTCCTGCACACGGACGCCACCGAGGGCCAGGCCCCCGGTGCGAACACCGAGGAGGACTGGCAGAAGACCATCGATGTCTTCAAGGAAGCCGGAATGGTGCAGAACGCCAAGCCCGTGGGCGACTACTGGGCCCAGGACCTGGCGCCGAAGAGCTGATCATGCCGGGAGTTCAGATGTCGGAAACCGACAAGACCGGCGGGGCGGGGATGACCCGGCTCGCCAAGGGGAAGACCGTGGCCGACGGCGGCGAGCCCGCCGTACGGCTCGCGGATGTCGCCGTGCGCTTCCGCAGCAAGAAGCGGGATGTCACCGCGCTCACCGATGTGTCGCTCGATGTCACCCCCGGCGAGTTCGTCGCCATCGTCGGACCGTCGGGGTGCGGCAAGTCGACCCTGCTCAAACTGGTCGCGGGTCTGCTCAAGGCCTCGTCCGGGGAGGTGCGGCTGCAGGGCGAGCAGGTGGCAGGGCCGCGCCATGACATCGGATACGTCTTCCAGCGCGCCGCGCTCCTGGAGTGGCGCTCGGCGCTGAAGAACATCCTGCTGCAGGCCGAGATCCGCAAGATGCCGGGCGCCCAGGCGCGCGCACGCGCGGACGAGCTCATCCGGATGACCGGCCTGGAGGGCTTCGAGGACGCGCTGCCGCACGAGCTCTCCGGCGGCATGCAGCAGCGCGTGGCCCTGTGCCGAGCGCTGCTCCACCGGCCGCCCGTGCTCCTGATGGACGAGCCGTTCGGCGCCCTCGACGCGCTCACGCGTGAGCAGATGAACGTCGAACTGCACCGGATCTGGCGGGAGACGGGCACGACCGTGCTCCTCGTCACGCACTCCATCGCGGAAGCTGTGTACCTCGCGGACCGCGTGGTCGTGATGAGCCCGCGCCCCGGCACCATCCAGGAGATCATCGAGGTGGATCTGCCGGCGGAACGGAATTACGCGGAGACCATGGGCCGCGCGGAGTTCCGCGACGCGACCACACACATCCGCGGACTGCTCGGGACGGCGGCGGAGGACGACTGAACCTGCCGCGGTCCCGTACGAAGGCGCCCCACCCCCTTCCTGACGAGGGGGTGGGGCGCCTTCTCTGTGTTGCGCGGGGGCGGCTGCCGGTACCGCCCCCCCGCGGCTCAATACCTCAATACCTCAATGCCGCAAGGTGGTTGTAGCTGTTGCGGGCCGTGGCGAACGGGTCCGCCGGATTGTCGTGCTCGACCAGCCACTGGCGTACGCCACCGCGCTGCGCGTTCTCGAACATCGCGGCGAAGTCCAGGATCCCGGAGCCCACGTCCGCGAAGTCGCCGTTCGGCGCCATGTCCTTGACGTGCAGGGCGGGGAAGCGCCGCGGGTGCTCGACGAACAGACGGGCCGGATCGGCGCCGCCCTTCGTCGCCCAGTACACGTCCAGTTCGAAGGCGACCAGATGGGGGTCGGTCTCCTTGAGCAGGATCTCGTACAGGTTCTCGCCGCCCACCACCGCGTGATCCGCGCCGTGGTTGTGGAACTGCACGGGACCGAGCCCGGCATCCCGCGAAGCCTGCCCGATCCGGTTGAACTGCCGTGCCACCTCCCGGAATCCGTCCGGGGTGTGCAGCGCCCCCGGCAGGCTCGGCACGACCGGCCACCTCGCGCCGAGCGTGTGCAGATCCTCCAGGGCCTGGGGGAGTCCCGCCCCGGTCAGCGTCGTGTACGCGACATGCTCCAGGACGGCCCGAAGACCGGTGCTGTCCAGGAAGCCGCGGATCGCCGCCGCACTGTTGTTGTGCCGGCCGCTCACCCCGACGGTGGCGTAGCCGATCGCGGCGAGCTGTTCCAGCGTGCCGGGGAAGTCGGAGGCCAGCGGGCCGCGCATCGTGTAGAGGTGCATCCCGATGCCGCCGCGCGGAATGACCCGGCAGCGCTTCGCGTCCGCGTCGGCCGAACCATCCGTGGCCTCGGACGCGGAGGCGGGCATCGCCGCGAGCCCGGTCGCCGCCGCGAGTCCCAGGGACGTCCCCAGGAAGGCGCGTCTGTTCATTCTCATGCGGTGCCTCCTTCGGCCACGGTGAGCTGCACCGAGCCGGTCGAAGTGTCGCCCTTGTCGTCGGTGACGGTCAGGCGTGCCGTGTACGGGCCCGGGCGGGAGTAGGTGTGCTCGGCGGTCGGGCCTTCCTCGCCCGCGGGCTTGCTGCCGTCACCGAAGTCCCAGTGGTACGAGACGATCGTGCGGCCCTCGGCCGCCTTGATCTCGCTGCGGAACTTGACCGCGGAGCCGGTCTGCTCCTTGGCGAGCTCGACCTTCGTGCCGCCCTTCTTCTGCACGCCGGGCCCGTTGAAATGCAGCCAGTCGAGCGTCATCAGGTCGGGCTTGTCCGCGGTCCACTCGGGGTTGGTGAACACCACGTACAGCTTGGTGGTGCCCTCGAGGTCCTCCAGGGCGGTGGTGGGCGAGATGAAGTTGCCCCAGCCGCCGGTGTTGGGGACGTCCACCTTGCCGAGCAGCTTGCCGGTCGGCGAGCCCGCGCGGAACTCGATGGCGCCGCCGAGCCCGGCCGAACCGGCGCCGACCGTCACGGAGTCGATGCCCTTGAGGCTTGTCGGGTCGAGCGTGACCCAGTCGCCGTCCTCGATCTCGATCAGCCGCTTGCCCGCCGAGGCGTCCGCGCGGCTGCCGATCTCGACGCCCTTGTTCGGGCCGCCGGTCGCCGTGAAGTGCTCCGCCTCGCGGTACAGGGTGCGCAGCGTCAGCGACGAGGACCCGGTCAGCGCCGGCACTCCGCCGGGCCCGCCCTTGTCCTCGTACTGGGCGCTGATCCCGTAGTACAGGTTCTGCCCGGGCCCGTGGCTGTCGCCGGCGTCCGTGACGATCTCACCCTTGCAGCCCGTGTAGTTGTCCAGCGGGTGCAGATGGGAGTCATGGCCGAGCTGCGACTGCACGACCACGCGGGAGCAGTCGATCTTCCCGTCCTCCGGGTCCTTCACCCGCACCTCGAAGGGGATGGTGTCGCCGAAGGCGAACAGACCGCCGTTCGGGGGCTGTTTGATCGTCACGACCGGCCGGGTGTTGCCGACGGTGACGTCCTGCACGGCGAGCGCCGTGAGATCACCCGGAGCCGTCACCTTCAGGCGGGCCGTGAACTGGCCCTTCTCGGTGTACACATGCGTGGGGTTCGCCTCGGTGGAGTCGGTCGTGCCGTCCCCGTCGAAGTCCCAGGCGTACGTCAGATCACCGCCGCCGGGAATCCCCGAGCCCTCGCTGGAGAACTTCACGGTCAGCGGCACGGACCCGGTGTCCGGGGCCGCCGCGGCCCGCGCGTTCGGGAGCCGGTCGTCGCCCACGTAGTCGATCCGGTAGATCCCGGAGCCCTCGTTGCTGCCGCCGCGGCCGGTGCCGCTGCCGAGCCCGAAGTCGATGACGTACAGCGCTCCGTCAGGACCGAAGTCGGCGTCGAAGGGCTGGTTCCAGCTCATGTCGCCGAACACCGAGTTGATCGAGTGCAGATCGCCCGCCTTCGCCGCGGGGAAACGCGGATCGGTGAACGACTGGTCCTTTTCCTGGATGGAGAAGGTCTTGAACCACTTGCGCGTCAGCTCGTAATTGAGCCACTTCCCCTCGAAGTACTCGGGGAATTTCGTGCGATACGTGTTCTCCGGGTCGTAGTCGTAGACCGGACCGCTCATCGGGCCACCGCCACCGGTCCCGAGCTCCGGGAACTCCGGCGAGGCCGAATACGCGTACCAGACGGTGGCCGGCTCGGCGGCGGGCAGCTCGCGCAGACCGGTGTTGTTGGGCGAATCGTTCACGAGCGCCTTGCAGTCGAACTTCGCGCCGGAGGTCTTGGTGGCGAAGTCGTAGTCGTTGAACGGGGTGTTGTTGCCCACGCAGTACGGCCAGCCCAGATTCGCGGCCTTGGTGACCCGGCCGTATTCCACGGTGCCCTCGGGGCCGCGGTCGGCCTTGGCGGCCCGTGCGTCCGGCCCGTAGTCGGCCACCAGGAGCGCGCCCGACTTGGGGTCGGTGGTGATACGGAACGGGTTGCGCAGACCCATCGCATAGATCTCGGCACGCGTCTTGTCGGTGCCCGGCGCGAAGAGATTGCCCTCGGGGACGGAGTACGTGCCGTCGTCCTCGGGCGTGATGCGGAGGATCTTGCCGCGCAGATCGTTCGTATTGCCCGAGGTGCCCTGGGCGTCCCAGGCGCGGCGGCCCTCCTGCTCGTCGATCGGGGTGAATCCGTCGGACGCGAACGGGTCGGTGTTGTCGCCGGTGGCGACATACAGATTGCCGCTCCTGTCGAAAGTCAGCGAGCCCGCCATATGCGAATTGGCGCGCCCCTCACCGCGATACGTGGGAATGGTCAGGAGCCGCTTCTCGCTGGCCATGTCCACCTTGCCGCCGGCCTCGGTGAACCGCGACAGATTCAGGCGTTTCTCCGTCTTGTCGGAATGCAGCAGATAGAGCCAGTGGTTCTCCTCGAACTTCGGGTCGAGTGTGAGGCCGAGGAGGCCGTCGGACTGGCTTGTCATCTCCGGCGTGTACGCGAAGTCGAGGGCCGTGGTGACCTTGAGGTTCTCCTGGTCGACGATCTTCAGCTTGCCGGTCCGCTGGATGAAGAACACCCGCCGGTCCGGCGCCACGGCCAGCTCGAACGGGTCGGCCAGATCGCTCGTCACCAGCGGCGTGCGCTGGAAGGCACTGGTCTTGTTGGCGGTGCAGTCGCCGGGCTTGTCACCGGCAGCCCACTGGATGCCGCCGAGTAGATGCTGGAGGAAGAACTCCTCCTGGAACGCGGAGGGCGCGTGCCCGCCGGCCGTGAACCAGGAGCGCCCGCCGTCGTAGTTCTGGCACCACGACCACGGGTGGTCGACGCCCTCGTCCAGACCGGTGATCCCGTCCCTCACCTTGATCTGCGCGAGGGTGTGCACCTTGCCGGTCGGGTTGGTGCGCCAGTTGTACCACTCCTCCGTGCGCTCCCAGAGCTGCGGAAGGCCCTTGGTGGAGGGGTGCGCCTGGTCGAGCACCTTGATGCGGCCCGTCTGCACGGCCGGGTGCTTGTCGAAGATCGCGCCGACCAGGCCCTCGTACCAGTCCCAGTCGCGCTCGCTCGCGCTCGCCGCGTGCAGACCGACGTAGCCGCCGCCCGCGCGGATGTACTTCTGGAAGGCCGCCCGCTGCTCGGCATTGAGCAGATCGCCGGACTCCGGAGTGGAGTTGGTGTTGTTGAAGACGATCGCCTGGAACGTCGCCAGGTTCGCGTCGTTGAAGGCCGCCGCGTCATCGGTGGCCTCGACTTCGAAACCGTTTTCTGCGCCGAGCTTCTTGACCGCCTCGACTCCGGCGGTCCGCGACTCATGGTCGAAGTTCGTGACCTTGGAGAACACGAGAACACGGAACGGGGCGGCCGCGCTGGCCTGTTCGGGCATCGACACGACCAGGCCGAGCACCATCGCGCACAAGGCGGCGAGGGTGGCGAGCGGCCGGGTCAGTCTTCGCAGGCGGCTGCCGTTCGGGGGATGACTCATGGGCGCTCCCGCTGTCTAGGGATACGGCTGTGGGCCGTCGGCTCATCGGTGCGTCGCGTATGTGGGGTGCGTCGGACACATCGTTGGGAGAAAGCGCTTTCTGAGGTGCAGTCGCTCAGATTAGGTTCCCGTGATCGGAGGGGTCAATGGGTAGTGGAGGGCTTGTGACGTACGGGAGTTGAGGCGCCTCGCCGAGGTCCGGGCCGGTCTGCCGGCCTGGCTCGACAGGCGGGTGCGGCGCAGCACCCTGTGTAGGGCACGGCCTTCCTGTCGTACCGTCGTGCCATGACCGCACCTTCCGCCTCCGCCTCGCACACCGCCCCGACCTCGGAGGACGCCCGGGCCATCGCGCTCGGCCTGCCGGAGACCACCGAGAAGGAGGCGTGGTCGATGCCGACGTTCCGGGTCGCGGGCAAGATGTTCGCCACGATGCCCGAGGAGGAGACCTCGATCGCGGTGCGGTGCCCCAAGGAGGAGCGCGACGAGCTGGTCCTGGCCGAGCCCGCGAAGTTCTGGATCGCGGACCACGAGGCTGCCTTCGCGTGGGTCCGGGTGCGTCTTGCCGCGCTCGACGACCTCGACGAACTGCGCGCGATCCTCACGGACTCCTGGCGGCAGGCCGCCACGCCGTCCTTGCTGGAGCGCCACCCCGAACTGCGGGCGCCGGGCGTATAGCCCAGGCCGGACCCTGTGAACAGGTGGCACGGAAGGGATGGTTGAGGACTCAGGGGTGGGCGCTGCTCCGTTGACAGCCGATGCGTCGTGTTCGAACATGTGCCGAATCGAGCATGCCCTTGCATCATCACGCACGCCGCTGTCACTTCCTTGCACCGCGCCTCTGCGAGCAAAGGACTGTCGTCCCATGACACTTCGCCCACCGCGCCTCATGAGCCCACCGCGCCTCCTGCACACGACGCGCCTGCCGCGCCTCATGAGCCCGCCGCGCCGCCCGTCCCGTACGCCGGAGCCGACCCGGTGACCGGGCCGTCCCGCAGACGCCTCCTCACCGGAGCCGCCGCACTCGGCGGAGCACTCCTCGTCCTGCCCTCGCCGGGCGCCTCGGCCGCCGCTCGCCAGGCCGCGAGCCCCGAGGCCGCGGCCGGCGTACTGCGCCGGCTGCTGCCGCGCCACCACCGCCAGGTCACCCTGCGCGCGCCGGCGGGCGACGGCGACAGCTTCCGTGTGAGCGGGAGCACCGGGCGCATCGTGGTCGAAGGCACCAGTCCGGCCGTGCAGTTGGCCGGCTTCCACACATATCTGCGCCGTGTCGCCCTCGCCTCCGTCTCCTGGAACGGCGATCAGCTCAACCTGCCCGAGCGGCTGCCCGCACCGCCCGGCACGCTCACCGGCACGGCCGGGGTGCCCCACCGCTACGTCTTCAACGACACCAACGACGGGTACACGGGTCCCTACCGCGACTGGGACGCCTGGCAGCGCACACTCGACGTCGTGGCGATGCACGGGGTCAGCGCCGTGCAGACCACCACCGGTGCGGAGGCCGTGTACTTCGATACGTTCCGTCAGTTCGGTTACTCCGAGAAGGAGTTGCTGACCTGGATTCCCGCTCCCGCGCACCAGCCCTGGTGGCTGCTGCAGAACATGTCGCACTTCGGCGGCCCGGTAAGCCGCGGGCTTCTGGAAGGCCGCGCCGAGCTGGGCCGCAAGATCACCGACCGGATCCGTGAACTCGGCATGACCCCGGTCCTGCCCGGCTACTTCGGCACCGTCCCCGACGACTTCCCGCAGCATCACGCCGGCGCCGAGGTCGTACCGCAGGGCACCTGGGGCGCGTTCAAGCGGCCCGACTGGCTCGATCCGCGCACCAAGGCCTTCGACGAGGTGGCCGACGTCTTCTACGGCCGGCTCGATGAGCGCCTCGGCGCGAGCTCCATGTACAAGATGGATCTGCTGCACGAGGGCGGACAGGCGGGCGACGTCCCCGTGGGCGAGGCGGCCCGTGCCGTCGAGTCGGCCCTGCAGCGCTCCCGCCCCGGCGCGGTCTGGGCGATCCTCGGCTGGCAGACGAATCCCCGCAAGGAGATCGTCGAGGCCATCGACTCCTCCCGGATGCTCGTCGTCGACGGACTCTCCGACCGCTACACCTCCGTGACGGACCGCGAGCGGGACTGGCTCGGCACCCCGTACGCGTACGGCGCGATCTGGAACTTCGGCGGACACACCGCGCTCGGCGCCAACACTCCCGACTGGGTCGAGACCTACCCGGCCTGGCGCGACAAGGACGGCAGCGCTCTCGCCGGCATCGCCGCGATGCCGGAGGCCGCCGACAACAACCCGGCCGCGTTCGCCCTCCTCAACGACCTGGCCTGGACACCCGGCCGGATCGACCTCGAGGACTGGTTCACGGAGTGGTCCGACGCACGGTACGGCGGCCGCGACCCGCATGCCCGGGCCGCCTGGCAGGTGCTGCGCACCACCGCGTACGGCATGACCCGCAAGGACTCCTGGAGCGAGGCCCCCGACGGCCTGTTCGGCGCCCGCCCGAGCCTCACCGCCGACAAGGCCGCCGCGTGGAGCCCGGCCGCGGACCGCTACGACACGACCGCGTTCGACCGGGCCCTCACCGAACTCCTCGCCGTCGACGAGGACTTGCGTGACAGCGACGCCTACCGGCACGACGTCATGGACGTGGCCCGCCAGGTCCTCTCCAACCGCAGCCGTGTCCTGCTCCCGCAGATCAAGGCGGCCTACGAGGCGGGCGACCGCCGCCTCCTGCGCACCCTCACCGACACCTGGGTGCAGTGGATGGAGCTCCTGGACCGGCTCCTCGCCACCTCGCGCGGCCATCTCCTCGGCCCATGGCTCGCCGACGCCCGCGCCTGGGGCGCCGACCGTGCCGAGTCCGACCGCCTCGAATACGACGCCCGCTCCCTGATCACCACCTGGGGCGGCCGCGCCTCCGCCGAGGAGGGGCTGCACGACTACGCGAACCGCGAGTGGAGCGGTCTCGTCGGCGGCCTCTATCTCCAACGGTGGAAGACCTTCTTCGCCGAGCTGCACACGGCCCTCGACGAGGACCGGGCGCCGGAGCCCGTGGACTGGTTCGCACTGGAGGACGCCTGGGCGCACGCCCACGAACCCCACCCGGTGGACCCGTCAGGCTCCGCCCGCACACTGGCCCGCCGGGTGCGTGACCTGCTCGCCGGCAGTGCGCACCAGGCCATGGTCGCCGTACGCGCCACGTCGGGGTCCGTCGGTGAGAACAGTCCCGTCACGGTCGAGGTCACCTTCACCAACCGCAACGGGTTCACCGCCGCAAGCGACGTCGAGGTCACCCTGGACGTGCCCGCGGGACTGCGGGCGGAGAGCGACGGCCCGACGCGTACGGCGTCGGTGGCGTCCGGTGCGTCCTTCACGGCGCGATTCGAGGTCAGCCTGACGGGGCCGCCCGCCGAGCTGATCAGCCGGGTGCGGGCCATGGTCGCGCACCGCACGGGCCGGGCGCGCGGCAAGGCGGTCGGGTCGGTGCGACTGATGGCGGGATCCGGCGTCCAGGCGCCCCTGCGGACCGTCTCCTTCAACGACGCGGTCTTCGGGCAGTCCGGCGATTCCCTGGCGATCGACGGTGCCGGCGCCGACCTGTGGGGCGCGACGAACGAGTTCGGCGCGGTCCACCGTCCGGGCGCGCTCGTCTCCGGCGCCTCGGCGACCGTGCGGGTCGTCTCGCAGGACCACACCGGCGGCTGGGCCCGCGCCGGACTGATCGTCCGCGACGATCTGACCCGACAGGGCTCCGCCGGCTATGTGAACCTCGCGGTCACGCCCTCCAACGGCATCGTGCTGACCTGGGACAAGGACGGCGACGGCCGTTTCGACTCGATCAAGACCGCTGCGGCGGGTGCCGCCGCCCCGGTCCATCTCAGGATCACCCGCGACGGGGACACGTACACCGGCTCGTACAGTCTCGACGGGACGACCTGGGACACGGTCGGCACGGCGACACCGGCGGCCGGCGCGGCGGCGCAGGATGTCGGCGCGTTCATGACCGCCGCGAACGGCTGGACGGACCGGCGCGGCATCGTCACCTTCGAGGGCCTCGCCGTGACGTCCGGATAGCGGCCGAGCGGTGACCGCCGGATAAACGGGTTCACGACCACGGGTCGGAGTGCGGTATTGTTTCCGTGCTGGTTCGGCCCGGGGAAACCCCAGGTCAGCGAGCATCGGGACGTGGCGCAGCTTGGTAGCGCACTTGACTGGGGGTCAAGGGGTCGCAGGTTCAAATCCTGTCGTCCCGACAGTGATGTCGGATGGTTTCCGCAGGTCGGAAGGCCGTCTCCGCGTAGAGCGGGGGCGGCCTTCCGGCGTTTCTGCGGTCTGCGGTCCGCGGTCCGCGGGGAGCGCGCTCCGCAACGCACTCGTACGGTGACGGGGCGAACGCGCCACATCACCGTCAGGCGTGCGGCGCCGCCGTCGAGGCGCGGACCACCAGTTCGTACGAGGTGGGCTTGCGGCGTGGCCGCCCCGCCGGCGGGCGCAGCGCCAGGGTGAGGACCTCGTGGCCCATGCGGGCCAGCGGCAGCCGCACCGTGGTGAGGGCAGGGGCCAGGTCGGCCGCGTACGCGACGTCGTTGAAGCCGACCACCGACATCCGCTGCGGCACCGAGACTCCCTGTGTGCGCAGCGCCGAGAGCACCCCGAGCGCCATCGCGTCGTTGAGCGCGATGACCGCCGTCGTGCCGGGGTGCTCGCGCAGGATGCGCTCCGCCGCGTCATGGCCGCCGTCACGGGTGAACTCCGCGTGCACGACCGGCACGTCGGCCGCCGGAATGCCCGCTTGCTCCAGCGCCGCGGCGACCCCGGCGAGCCGGTCCACCACCGTCGAGAGCCGCCCGTCACCGGCGGCGATGGCGATCCGCCGGTGACCGAGCGCGACAAGGTGTGCCGCGATGGCCTCCGCGCCCTCCTTGTTCGCGGGCCGCACCGCGTCCGCGCTCAGCGCGTGCCGGCCGATCACCGTCAGGCGTCCGCCCGCGCTCTGGAACGCGGCCAGCTCCTCCTTAGCCGCCGCCTCCAGGCTGGGGTCCACATAGCCGGACCCGGCGATGATGATGATCCCCACGCGCTGCGCGATCAGATGCCGCACCTGCCGCAGCTCGCTGTGCGGCTCACGCGCCGAGGTGCAGATCTGCACGATGAGACCGCGCTCGCCCGCGGCGCGGATCACGCCGCCCGCGATCTCCGAGAAGTACGGGTCGTCGATCTCGTGGACGATCAGTCCGACCGTGGACGTGGCGCCGCCCGCCAGGGTGCGGGCGTGCGGATTGGCCACATAGCCGAGCTCGCGCGAGACCTGACGGACCCGCTCCGCCACTTCGGCCCGGACCCCGTCGCGTCCCGCGAGGGCCCGGGAAGCGGTGGCCAGCGAGACACCCGCGCGCTCCGCGACATCGGCGAGCCGCAGGGGCGAACGTGGTCGGGTCATCCGTCACCGCCTCTGAACCGGGGCTTGTGCACTGGGACTTGCGGGATCGTCGCGCAGCTCGTGTGACGTGGCCTCCATCCTACGCAAGCGCTGCCGAAAGCGCTTGCTGCCAGGTGACCGGGGAGTTTACCCCCGCGGCGGCGTGATTGACTCGGCTCCGCCATGAATTCCGATCAGAACCCCGAGCACTTCGATCAGAACCCCGAGCACTCCGATCAGACGCCCGACGAGCGCGCCCACGTCCTGATCCTCGGCGGCACCACCGAGGCCCGCGCCCTCGCCGCCGCCCTGGCCGCCCGCCCCGGCCTGCGCGTGACGACCTCGCTCGCGGGCCGCGTCACCGCGCCCGCCAGCCTGGCCGGAGAGGTCCGGGTCGGCGGCTTCGGCGGCACGGACGGGCTCACCGCGTGGCTGCGCGATCAGCGGGTGGCGGCGCTTGTCGATGCCACGCACCCCTTCGCGGCCGTGATGAGCGCCCACGCGGCCGCCGCGGCCGCCGCGAGCGGGGTGCCGCTGGTGGCGCTGCGCCGTCCGGGCTGGAGCGCGGGCCCCGGCGACGTATGGCATGACGTGCCGTCCCTGGCCGAAGCGGCCGCCCTGCTGCCCGCGTCGGGCCGCCGGGTGTTCCTGACGACGGGCCGCCTCGGCCTCGCCGCGTTCGCCACGGACACCTGCGCGGACCTGCACTTCGTCGTACGGTCCGTCGAGGAGCCCGAGCCGCCGCTGCCTGCGCGCACCGAAGTCCTGCTCTCCCGCGGCCCGTTCACCGTCGAGGGCGAGCGGGAGCTGCTGCGGACGCACCGGATCGATGTCGTCGTCACCAAGGACAGCGGGGGAGCGGCGACCGCGGCGAAACTCGTCGCCGCGCGCGAACTCGGGATCCCCGTGGTCGTGGTGCGCCGCCCGCCCGTACCGGACGGAGTGGCGTCCGTGCCCGACGTGGCGGGCGCGGTGGAGTGGCTGGCCGCCGTGGTGCCGGAGGAAGGCGCCCTGCCCGCGCCCGGGGTCAGCGGCGGCGCAGCAGATACGTGTCCATGATCCAGCCCTTGCGCTCGCGCGCCTCGGCCCGCAACTCCTCGATCCGCGGCGCCGCTTCGGCGATCGGCCCCGCCACGAGGATCTCGTCCGGCGTGCCGAGATACGCGCCCCAGTAGATCTCCAGATCCTCGTCTTCCGCGTGCGCGAGGAACCGCTGATGCGCGTCGAGCATCACGACCACGTCGTCGACCCCCTCGGGGAACCCCTCGGCGAGCCGCCGGCCGGTCGTGATCTGCACCGGGCGCGCGACCCGGTTGAGTCCGGTGCGATGCCGGGCGACGAGCGCCGAGACGCTGCTGATGCCCGGCACGACGTCGTACGTGAACTCGGTGCGCCCGGCCGCCAGGATCTCCTCGAGGATCCCGAGCGTGCTGTCGTACAGCGAGGGATCGCCCCACACCAGGAACGCGCCCGTCTCGTCCGGTCCGAGCTCCTCGGCGATCAGCCGCTCGTAGATCCCGGCGCGCCGGCTGCGCCAGTCGTCCACCGCCGGCGCGTACCCTTCGCCGCTCGCCCGCCGGTCCCGGTCGGGGTCGCGGGCCTCGACTACTCGGTAGGAACCCTCCGGCAGATGCTCTGCGAGCATCGCGCGGCGCAGATCGGTCAGATCGGACTTGATCTCGCCCTTGTCGAGCAGGAAGAACACGTCCGTGGCCCGGAACGCCTTCAGGGCCTGCAGGGTGAGGTGGTCGGGGTCGCCCGCGCCGATGCCTATGACATGGATGGTTCGCACGCGGGTCAGTCTGCCGTACTCGCTCGTGTACCTCGCCTGGGCCTCAGGGACGGCGCCTCGCGCCCCGCGTCCACCGGCTCGCCGCCCGCCTCGACCCGCGCCGCCAACTCCTCGGCCCAGGCGGTCAGTCCCGGCCCGTCGATGCCGTACGGCGGCGAGGCGAGGCCGAGCGTGCCACGGCGCAGCAGACGGGCGCCGCCCAACGCGTTGCCGCGCGCGGCGTGCGTGAGACCCACCGCGAGCTGGGCGAGACCGCGCCACAGCGCCTCCTCGCCCGCCGGACCGGACTTCCACGCGTCCTCGAACACCTCGTGCGCGTGGAAGGGCTTCCCGGCGTCGAGCAGCGCCTGCGCCTCGTCGAGCGTCCGTTGCGGGCTGCGTACGACGCCCTCGGGCTGCCGCTCGACCCCCTCGGCGCCGTACGGCAGCGGACGGCCCAGGCCGTCGCGCGGCCGGGCGTTACGGGCGCGGCCCTCCGTATCGCGGTCGCGGTCACCGGTGGGCTGCTCGGTCGGTTCACTCACCCTTCGATTGTCCAGGGGCGGGGGCAACGGCGCAGGTCCGGGGTGAGGTATTGTTCATTCTCGTGAGCGCGGGAAACCCGCGCGAACGGGACGTGGCGCAGCTTGGTAGCGCACTTGACTGGGGGTCAAGGGGTCGCAGGTTCAAATCCTGTCGTCCCGACTGTTCGCTCGTCGGACGTCGTTTGGTGAGAGGCCGTTCTTCAACGGCCTCTTTTCCTTTTCCCGCGTCTTCTCTGCTTGTCTGCTGCTCTTCTTCTCCGTATTCCGTCAGGCGTCGCCGAATTGCGGCGGCCACGGTGTGCGTTCGGGACGTGCCAGTGCCGCGCGGGTGCGCCGTCCGGGCCGCGCGGCGGCCGCCGCGACCAGCGCGCCCGCGCGGACCGCGGGTCCCGGATCGGGAAGCCGCAGATACGCAGCCAGTGCCTGCTCGGACCGGCCGGACGCCAGCAGTTCGTCGGCCGTCTCCGGACCCTGCGGGGCACGCGCGAAACCATGGGTGCGCGGGTCCGGCCAGGTGTCCTCGGTGGCACGCGGTGTGTAGTGCGGGGGCCGTACGTTGCGCAGCCGCCACTCCGTGCGGTGCAGCCGGGCCGCCGTGCGGGCCCGGTGCAGGGGAGCGGCCGGGACCGCCTCGTGCAGCCAGCCGCCGAGCGTCTCCGCGAGACCTTCGACGACGGCCCGCCCTTGCTCGGTCAGACGCTCCGAAAGCGTCAACGTCCGTACCACCAGCCGCGCTTGAAGGCGCCGCAGCGCGAAGTAGTACGCGGCCGTCTCCGGGTCCGTGGATCCGTCGCGCAGCCGCTCGCGCCAGAAACCTGCCACGCCTGTGAACGCGTACGCGCCGTGCAGCAGACCGGTGAGATGGCGGGGGTCGCTGCGCCACGGCGCGTAGTAGCGCTCGGCGCGGTCGTCGTCGACGAGCGGGAAGTGATGCAGCAGGGCCGCCAACTTGCTGTGCTGGAACTCGTGCACGAGCGTCTCGGCAAGGAGCAGCCCCGATGGCGGACGCGAGATCACCATGGAGGCGTAGGCGTCACCGGTCGACGCCGACAGCTGGACGGGCGCCTCGCCGTCGGTCGCGGGCGGCGGTGCGCTGCTGCGCCAGGGGACGATGGTGTGGATCGCGGTGACGTCGACCGTGCCCGGCCCCAGCCGTCCCGTCGCGTCGGCGGGCGTCGCCGTGAGGAGGGCGTGCGCGTCCGCGTAGATCCGCTGCCAGGAGGCGAATTCGGCGGCTTCGAGGGGTTGGGCGCGGACCGGCTCGTCCAGGTCGCGGTAGGGGTCGATGTCGTCGAGCCGGATCCGGCCCGGCTGCAGAAGGCGTAGCGGCTGCCAGTACGGGCCCGGGGCAGAGGCCGGCGACAGCGGCGGGCTCTTGTGGCCCCCGGCGGTGAGGGTGAGGTGTCCGCCCGTGAGGGTCAGCGTGCCGGTGCCGTGCGCGGGGTGGCGGCCCGGGAGCCGGACGAGACCGGTGCCGGGGAGCGAGAGCGTGCCGTCGCGCAGTGGGACGGGGAGCGTCGCGTCGAGGCCGGTGCGCAGGGCGGCCGTGCCCGCGAGGGCGTGCAGGCGGCCGATGTCCGACCAGAGCGGTGCCGCGCCGTCCTGGCCGTTGAGGCGGCGCAGGGTGTGGGCGAGCCAGCTGCCGATCTGCGGGCTGGTCAGCAGGGATTCGGCGAGGTCCGGGTCGGTCGTCGCGGCGCGTTCGAGCAGCTGCCACGCGGCGGTCCAGTCACCGAGCGGGCCGGTGAGGCCCGGGGTGCGTTCCAGGGCGCCGAGGAGTTCCTTGAGGAGGACCAGGCGGCGGGTGCGCTCACCGAGTTCGAGGAACGTGAGCGCGTCGGGTGTGGTGCCGCCGGCGGCGAGGGCGGCGAGATCGTCCCCCGCCAGCGTCAGGCTGGGGAAGCGGGGCGCGCCGCCCATGTCATTCCGCCCGGCCGGGGTTCGACCCGCCCATCGCGTTGGAACGGGGGCGGCGGACCTCGTCGAGCAGCCGCTGCTCGGGGGCAGGGAGCGAGGCGGTCCGCAGATTGAGCAGGGACACCGAGGCCAGGTCCGGGAGATCGGAGTGGCAGGAGTCCGGGGACTCATCGGGGACGCGGGGCACGGCGGCGGCTCTCCCTTTTCCCGGTGAGTGTGATGGGCGCGCGCATATGCACGTGCACGCGCACGCTAGCAGGTCAAGGTCGCATCTGCGTCTTGGTTGGGGCATCTGGGTCAAGCGGTGTCTCCGTCCAGAATTCTCGCCGCCCGCCACAACGCCAGGAGCCCTTCCCGTACTCCTGCCGCCGCCTGAACGATCGTCACGATGTCGTGCCGTGGGGCCGACGCGCGCGGGAGCTGGTCCCGTATCCGGTGCGGCAGGACGTCGACGAGGGCCTGGCGGCTCTCGGCGCGGGCGACCCAGGGGCGGGACATCAGGAAGGTGATGAGTTCCTCGCACTCCTGCGGCGTGGCGGGTGCGCCGTCGCGCGGGCCCGCCACGGGCGGTGTGACCTCGAGGTCGGTGTCCGGGCCGCGCAGCCGCAGCCAGGGCGGGGGTGCGGCGGTGCGGCGGACGTCGCTCCGCAGTTCCTCCAGGAAGGCGGCGTCGGGCAGCAGACCTGGGTCGTCGCGTTCCTTGAGACGGCCGAGGACGAGCGTGGACCAGTGTCCGGCCCGTGCGGAGGGGTCGTTGGGGGTGCGGGCGCCCCGGCGGACCGCGCGGAGCTCCATCTGCTGGAGCGCGTCCCAGGGGCGGCCCAGCGGGAGTTGTTCGTCCGGCGGGGTGGTGCGCAGCTTCATGTGGTGCTCGAACGTGGCGCAGGCGTCCACGATCCAGACCTGCGCCGGGTGCGAGGTGACGGCCTCCGAGCGGTAGTGCGCCAGGACGGAGTCGAGGTTGACGTTGCGCAGGTCGGAGCGGGTCGCGTCGGCGGTGAGCAGGTGGTGCTGGTCGCGGCTGCCGAGGTATCCGTGACCGCCCCACCAGACCCAGAGCAGGCCCGATGCTGCGCGGGGGAGTTCGTTGACAAGGGTATGCCGCAGGTCGGCGTAGTCGGCGCCGCGGTGCTCCTGTGTGACGGTGCGGCCGGGCTCCGGTGCGAGGTGCAGCCGGATGTTCTCCACGGGGACGTCATGGGAGCGCAGCCACCTGTTGAACCGCAGGGCGTCGCAGACGGGTCCCGGCAGGGTCCAGTCCTCGCCGATCGCATAGCGCTCGATGCCGACGACGAGGGCGTGGACACGGTCCGGTGGGACGGAGGGCGCGGACACAGGGCTCCCTTCCAGGCGTGCGGGCGGGCGGTCGGTGGTCAGGGAAGGTGGTCCGCGAGGTCGGCGTACAGGCGCGGGTTCGTCCAGTACGCGCTGTGGGCCAGGGGGAACGGCTGGCGGCTGTCGACGACGACGTCCTGCGCGCGGCCGCGGAACAGGGGCTGTGCGGCGAAGGCGAGGAGGTCGCGCGGGTCGTGGTAATTGCGCCAGGCGGGGAATCCGTCCGGGAGCGGCGCGGGGTGGTGGAGGGAGGGCAGGGCGCCGGTCTCGTACAGGAAAGGGGCCTGGGAGCCCGCGGTGGCCAGGAGGCGGACCTGGGGGAGCGGGTGGGTGACGAGGGTGTCGACGGCGATGATGCCGCCGAGGCTGTGGCACAACAGCACGACGGGCGCCGGGAGTTGGGACACCAGGGCGGCGAGGCCCGCGCGGTGGCCGTCGCCGCGTGCGAGGTAGCGCAGGATGTCGCCGGTCGCCGGGTGCGTCCCGCGGGTGATCGCCGCGCGGCGGCGGACCACCGCGCGGGAGGCGAGCGGGGTGACGGCCCGCAGGAGGAGCCGCCCGGGGCCGCGCTCGGAGCCCGGGGGCCGGCCGCCGAGGGCGACGGTGAGGTCGGTGACCGCCCGGTCACGGACGGGACCGGGCGGCGGCAGCGGGTCGTCGGCGTCCGCGGCGAGCGCGAGCGTGAGCGCGACGGCGGCGCGGGCGACCAGCTCCGGGGCCTCCTCGGTGGGCGCGGCCGGCGCCAGGAGGGGCGAGTGGAGCAGCGTGGCGAGCGCTTCGTCGAGATGGCCGGTGCCGGCGGACAGGGCGAGGTCCGTCTCGAGTTCGGCGGCGCGGAGCCGTAACTCCGCGATACGGGCGCGGAGTTCGGCGTCCGGGGGCGGCAGATGGGGCGGGAGGTCGTGGAGCTCCTCGACTCCTGCGGCCGCGATCCGGAGCTCGGCGAGCGGGTCGGTGTGCAGCAGCTCCCATACGGCGACGGGGTCCTCGTCCGGGTCGGCCGGCGCGCGCGACGTCCCGGCGGGGACGGGGAGGCTCGCGCCGTCCGCGGCGAGGGTGGCGCCGTGCGGGGTTCCCCAGTCGTAGCAGAGGAGCCGGGCGTGCGGGGCCGCCTGCGCGAGGTGCAGGGCGATGCGGTCGCTCAGGGCGGACAGGGCCGGTTTGCGTACACCGGTGCCATGGACGAAGACCACGGTCGTCATGGGCGAGGTGGTCCTTTCGGTCAGTGAGAGTGCGTGCCGGGCGTCGGGGCGCAGACGGGGGTTCGGAAACAGGCTCTGAGGTCGGCTCGCTCGGTGGGGCCTTCGGGCAGCCGGTGGTCCGGTGCGCGGGTCACAGCGGCATCGGCGGTACGTCGAATTCGATGCGGCGCCGGTCGCGGGCCGCGAGCAGCCAGTGGTGGCCCGTACCGACCGTGCGGGACAGGCCGCCGACCGCGCGTTCGGCACTGAGCTCGGCCTCGGCGGTGCGGCCCGCGGCGAGCAGGAAGACGGCCAGGTTGGAATGGGCCGCGGCCGTGACCGGGTTGTCCGGGCCCGCGACCTCGGCCAGGCGTGGCAGCACGGATGCCTGGAGCGTGGCCGCCGCCTCGTGCGCGCCGCGCAGATGCAGATTGGCGGCCTGGCCCATCGTGGCGCACAACGTGGTGATGTGGCCGGGCCCGATCGTCGTCGTCATCCGGTGCACCGCCGTGTCCGCGAGCTGCTCGGCGCGGTCGAGTTCGCCGAGCGAGCGGTGGGTTGCCCCGAGGCTGCTCAAGGTGATGAGCGCGTACATGTGGTCGGGGCCGAGGGTGTTGCGGTAGCGGGCGTACGTGTCGTCGCCCAGGTCGCGCGAGCGGCGCAGCTCGCCGCCCATCCGCCGGTCGACCATCAGGTTCACGGCGCTGGCCAGGGTGTCGCTGTGGTCGGGCCCGCACTTCTCGATGAAGAGTTCGTAGACCTGCTCGCTGAGCTGCCAGGAGGCGTCGAGGGCGCCGTCGCGGCGGCGGCACACGGCGAGGTTGCGGGCGGCGCGGATGGTGGCGGGGTTCTCCGAGCCGAACGCGGCACGGTACGCGGCGTGCACCTCTTCCTGTGCCTGGCGGGCGCGCGGGTAGTCGCCGGTCTCGCGGATGTCGATGGACAGGCCGTTGCGGGTGTTGAGCGTGAAGCCGTCCGCGTGGCCGTAGACCAGTTCCCACTGGTGGGCGGTCTCCTCGTCGAGTGCGAGCGCGGCCCGGAAATCGCCGCACAGTCGCAGCGAGACTCCGTAACTGTGCGCCGCCTTCAGGGTGTCCGGGTCGTCGGGGCCGAAGAGATGACGCGCCCGCTCGAAGGCCTCGTGGTCCAGGTCGCGGGCGGCGGTGAAGTCGCCGCGGAAGCGATGGGCGCCGGCCATCTGCCACATCGAGTCGATGAGCTCCTCCTCCGGCACCTCGGCGCGGCGGGAGATGGCGAGCGCCTGCTCGTTCAGCGCGAACGCGCCCTGGTCCACACCGACAAGCCGCTGGCAGAACGCGTACAGCTTGCCCATCTGGATGACCAGCGTGTCCGCAGGCAGCGGCTCGCCCGCCCAGTGCCGCCAGGCGTCACCGGCCAGCGCGAGGGCCTGGTCGTGGTCGCCCCAGTAGTAGAGGTAGTAGACGAGGCTCGCCACCAGGTCCCGTACCCAGCCGTCGCCGCTGCGCACGGCCTGGGAGCCGATCGCGTGCGGCAGCAGCGCCTTGTAGCCGTCCCAGTGGCCGGGCGAGGAAGGGCTGCCCGCGGGCTTCGCCGAGGCGAGCAGCGCGTGCGCGGCCGTGACCAGGCGGTCCTGTTCGGCGCGTTCGGTCGTGGACCGCAGGATGCTCTGCATCAGCCGGTGCATCTGGATGGTGTCGCGGCGGTGGTCGACCCGCATCAGCGAGAACTTCGACAGCTCGCGGATCGCCCGCGACAGCCGGATCGGGTCGCGCAGGATGGGGTCGAGCGCGCGGCTGACGGTGATACGGCCGCCGCTGCGGAAGATGCTCAGGGGAATGGGCTCGGCCGCAAGACAGCCGCAGACGCCCAGGAGTTGGTAGACGCCGTTGGACTCGCGCTCCAGATGGGCGAGGGTGATCCGCCAGGCCGCGGCGACCGCGAGCGGGTAGTCGTGCGGCAGGTCGCGGTTCTCCAGGGCGGTGCGGTGCTCGGCGAGGAGCTCCAGATAGCTGTCGACGGGCATCCGGGTGGCGGCATGCCAGGCAGCGGCCAGCTCGACGGCGAGCGGCAGGTCCCCGAGCGCCTCGGCCAGGAGCGCGGCCTCGTCGTGGTCGAGGTCGGCGGAGCGGCGCTGCAGCAGCGCGATGGACTCGTCACGGCGGAAGACGTCCACCGTGAGGGAAGTGGCGACTTCCTCCCAGGCCCGGTTGCGGGAGGTGACGATGACCTTGCCGTGCCCGCTGGTCGGGATGAACGGGCGCAGGCCCGCGACGTCCTCGGCGTTGTCGAAGACCAGCAGCCAGCGCCCGTGCCGGTCGCTGTCCCGCAGCGCGTCGAGCACCCGCGGAACGGCGGTGCCGGGCTGCGGTCCGACGACGAGGCCGAGCGCACGCGCCAGGTCGGCGAACGAGGAGAGCACCATGCTCTGCTGCTCGGCGGGGATCCACCAGACGATGTCGAACTCGTGCTGGTGCCGGTAGACGTACTCGATGGCGATCTGCGACTTGCCGACACCGCCGGTGCCGTGCAGCGCGTGCGGCAGGACCGCGGCGAGCTCCGCCTCGCGGAGCTGGTCGGCGACGGTGCTGAGGAGGTCCTCGCGCCCGATGAAATGGGCGTTGCGGGGCGGCATGGGCCCCTTGATGCCCGGCCGCCCGTGGCGGCCGCCGGCTGGCCGGTTGGGTTCGGGCGCCATGGGGCTGCTGCCTTTCGCTTCGGATGGACGGTGCGGGGCGGCGGGTGTGGGGTGTTCCATCGCGGTACGCAGCCGTCGTGCGCGGTCGGCGTGCCGGCCGGACAGGGCTTCGAGCACGGCGAGTTCGATCCGCAGCCACGCGTCGTCGGTGCCGTGCGGATCGGGCAGCGGTTCTTCGTCGGGCGCCGCGATGGCCGCGCGCAGCCGCATGGCCGGCTTGCCGCCCAGCGGGGTCTCGGCGAGATGCGAGACGACTTCGGCGAGCTCGGTCCGGGTGCCTGAGGCGAGCAGGGCCTCGCGGATCCCGGGCGCGAAGTCGACGCCCAGGGCGTCCTGCGCCGACCAGTCGAGCAGCCCGCCCATGATGATCTCGGCGAGATGTTCGGGGCCCGACCGGGGCAGGGCGGCGCGCTGGACGCGCCGGATCGTATCCAAGTGCGCGGGTACGGCGGCGAGTTGGGAGGCGAGGCGCCGGGCGGTCGGGGTGGCGAGCGAGGTGAAGGCGCGGACCGCGGAGTCCGGGCTGTCGGCCCCGTACTGGAGGCCGGGCGCCGCCGCCTCCTTGAACAGGACGCCCGCATGGACGACTTGGCAGGGGCGCTGGACGCCGCTGTCACCGGCCACGAGGTCGGCCCAGCCCGCAAGCGACGCGGCCTTGAGGCTGAGCACGGGCACCGGGATGACACCCGCGTCACGGGTCGGTGCGGGCCGCAGCGGATCGTCGATGTCCTCGTCGCTGCGCTGCGCGAGCGCCGTGTTGGGCCGCCCGAAACCGCCGGCGGCCAGCAGCGCCGGGTGCGGACGCAGCGACGAACGGTGGCGAAGATGTGTGGGCAGCAGATGCACGATCGCGGTCGGACCGGCCGACGCGAGCCGCTTCAGGAGCGTGTCGGCGGCGTGTGACGCCCAGCCGGGCGCGAGTCCGTCCGTGACGAGCAGGAACACCCGCTCCCCGCGCACGTCGAGCAGTTCGGCGGGCGCCGCCTTGCGGCCACCGCGGCGAAGCAGCCGTGCGGGTCCGTCGGGCGGCAGCGTGAACGGCACGGTCCGTACGTCGCGGAACGCCCCCGACTGCACGGCCTGTTCGGTCAGCAGCCGCGCCTCGTTCTCCCAGACGCGGACGGTGGCGCCCGCGTCGACCAGGACGACCAGGTCCAGGGCGCGCTCGGGCACGGGACGCAGCACCGGCATCCACGCGGCGCCGTCCAGGCTGTGGTCGGCGGTGCGCTCCTCGTCCAGCTCGTGCGCGTACGGCGAGGGGCGGCGGCGGGCGAGCCGGCGCAGGGCCCGTGCCATCGGCAGGGCGCTGCCGGCCGTGGGCGGGGCGGGTCGCGGGCGTTCCTCGCGCGGGTGGCCGAGGGAGAGGCGGACGTCGCCGCGCGGGTCCGGGCGGACGTGCGGACGGGCCGGGCCGTCGCCGGGTGGGTCGCCGGTCGCGGGCTTCTCGTTCGACGCGGGCGGCTCGGCGGGGGCGCCTGGTGCGACGGGATCCGGGTCGGGCGGCGGGGCGGTCGGGGGCGGCACGGCGGGCGAGGGCGAAGGTGCCGGGTGCGCGTCGAGGGAGCGGTCTGCGGCGATCCAGTACGCGCCGAGCCAGGCCGCGTCGGCGAGATCGGACCAGTGCAGGTCCACGGGTTCGTCGTCGGGCGACGGCATGACCTGGTCCGCGGTGTCCTCGCGCACCGTCATCACTGCGCCTTGGACAGATCGCGCAGCAGCGTCTCGATGAGGGCGCGGCCCTGCCGGCCCTTGGGGAAGCCCTGCTGGGTGATCAGCTGGGCCGCGTTGAGCAGCTGGTCGACGGAGTGCGTACCGCCGCTGCCGAGCCGCAGCGCGAACTCCTCCACCAGCTCCTCCACCCCGTCGGGCCGGTGCCGCAGATGCCCTTCGACGATGGCCAGGAGCAGCTCGGGACCCGGCGGCTGCATCTCCAGGGGCAGACACCGCCTGCGGAAGGCCGCCGGGAACTCGCGCTCGCCGTTGCTCGTGATGACGACGACGGGGAACTCGGCGCACTCCACGCGCCCTTGGTGCACCGTCGTCGTGCCGCCCGGGTCGTCGGTGCGCACGGTCGCCTCGGCCACGTTGCCGCGGACCAGTTCGGGGATGTCGTAGCTGCCGTTCTCCATCACGTGCAGCAGGTCGTTCGGCAGATCGATGTCGCTCTTGTCGAGTTCATCGACCAGGAGGACCCGCGGCCGGCGCGTCGGCAGCAGCGCCGTGCCGACCGGCCCGAGGGTCACGAAGTCGCCCAGCGGCGCGGGCTCGACGGGATCGGGTGCCTTCTCGGCGGACTCGCGGCGCGGGGCCGCCAGTTGGGCGACGCTCTGCGCCCGGCCCAGGGCGTCGTACTCGTAGAGCCCGCCGCGCAGCGTCGTACGGCTCACGATGTTCCACTGCAGCACCCGGCCGAGCCCGACCTCGCGGGCGATGAGATACGCGAGTGTCGACTTGCCGATACCGGGCGGGCCCGTGACAAGCAGCGGGCGCCTCAGCAGGATCGCCGCGTTCACGATGTCGATCTCCGCCTCGCCCAGCTGCGCGAGGGACTTGTTCGAGCCGAGCCTGCGGGCGGCGCCCGAGTCCCACGTGTCCGGTTCGCTGTCCGGGACGACGCCCTGGAACTGCCGCCACGGCGGTGGCTTCGGCAGGGCGACGGGCGGGCCCGCGGGGGCGTGACCGGTGGCCCGGAACACCCGCCAACGGTCGGCGGAGCCGGGGGAGCTGGCTGTCATCGGTACGCCTCCTCGGTCATCGGAACGCCTCCTCGGCGGTCGGCCGTGCGGACTGGCAGTCGACGACGCGCTCGGGGTCGTCCCAGAAGCAGGCGACATGGCGGCCCAGGAAGGCCTCGCCGCTGACGTCGGCCTCGGCCCGTACCCGCATCGCCTGGATACGGCGGGGCACGCCGCGGGCCGACCCGGTGTTGTTGAGCAGCTCGGCGAGGGTCTCGCGGGTGCGCGGTTCGAGCCCGCCGCGCCGGTCCCACAGGGCGAGCCCGAAGCCCTCCGCGATGGCCCGCTTCAGCGCGGTGAGCCCCGAGCTGCCGCGGCACGGGGCGTCGAGGGCGAGGGCCGTGAACGGGGCGGCGCCGTGCGGGTGGTGGGCGAGCGAGCCGGTCCACTGCTCCAGCGGGACGCCGTCGTCGTGCGCCCAGTGCTGCAGATGCGGGCCGCGGCGGTGCAGTTCGCGCCAGCGCGAGCGCCAGCGGTTCCGGGTGATCGGGTCGGTGTGGTAGATCCGCATCCGGTCCAGGCTGCGCAGATGCACGCAGTAGCGCGGCCCGATCGCCGTCGCTCCGGGGCCTCCCGCACCGATCTCCAGGCGCGCGACGTCGTGGTTGAGCATCCGGTACGGGAGGATGAACTCGACGTACGGCGGCAGCAGGTGCTCGGAGTCGGCGTCGGGGCGCGCCGGATCCCACAGGTGCTCGCCCTCGACGAGGGCATTCTCCACGGCCCGGCTCAGGCCGTCGAGACGGGTCACGGTGAGGTCGCCGGCCCGTGGCGCCCAGGTTCCGGCGAGGCCGTTGATCCAGTACCGCACGGTGATGTCGCCGCTGTCCTCGTCCGGCTCGACCATGATCAGCAGACAGCGTGGGATGTCCGGGTCCGCCCGGTGGTTCTCGCGCCGCTCCCGGCGTCTCTCCAGCGCGGGCAGACAGACCTGCGAGCGCGCCCACTCCTCGGCCCAGGCGCGGCAGGCCTGCGCGGCCGTCTCGTCGGAGAGGCGCAGCGCCGTCCACTCCACGAGGACGACGCACGGCAGGATCTTGTCCGGCGGTGCGTTGTATTCGAGCAGCTCCTTGAAGAGCGCGAGCACCGTGGCGGGTTCGCGGGGCACCGGGATCCCCAGCTCATGCCCGATGTGCTCCCGTAACTCCGGCAGGTCGATCCCGGACACCTGGGCGAGGAGGGTGGTGGCGCGGTGGTGCAGGTCGTCGGGGAGCGGGTGGGGCAGGAGGAGGCGGTGGGTTTCCTTGCCGTTCGTCCCGTCCTTCTCCTGGGGTACGGGGACGTGGTTGGTGCCCGCCTCCGGATACGCGGCCAGGTACGGAGCGATCCGCTCGACGAGCGCGTGCGCGTCCTCCGGGCTGTACCAGCTGACCCGCTGGACGAGCCGGTCGCACAGCTCGCGGGGGTTGAGGCAGATCTGCTTGGCGAGCTCGACCCGGAACGTGGGCAGCGGGGCCTCGAACAGATGGGGCGGGAGACCGAGACTGTCGGCGAGGGAGCGCCGCGACGACGCGTCCCCGAGCCAGGCGCAGCGCGAGAGCTGCTCGATCAGGGCACCGGTGAACTGCGCTTGCTCCGCGTCCCCCCACCCGTGTCCCGAGTCAGTCACCGGACGTCCCCCACGATTCGGCACTCCGACCGGAGCTTTCTCCGACGCTAGCACGGGATTTGACGGAGAGTAAGATCTCTGGGACCCGGTGCTGAGGCGTGAACTGCCGTATGGGGCAAGGGAGTTGACTGCGGCGTGATGCGCCTGGCGTACGCCGGTGGCACGACTGGGACGGGCGCTCCCCCGGGGTGGTGGGGGAGCGCCCGCGCTGTCGGTTCTGCGCGTCGGGCGCCACCAGCTCGGGCAGCTAGCCCGGGTCGCTGTCGACCAGCACCTTGACCAGGGCTGCGATCACCTGGCTCACGCCCAGTCATGTCCCCTTGCGTGCCAGCCCAGTTGGATGCGTGTGGTGACCCCGGCGCGGTCCATGAGCTCGCGGATCCGGCGTTGCACACTGCGGGTCGAGACGCCCAGATGGCTGCCGATCGCCTGGTCCGTGAGGCCCGCCAGCATGAGGTGGAGGAGTCGCGTCTCCAGCGCGTCGAGCCCCTCGTCGCCCTGACGGTAGGGACGCGCGTCACGCCATACGGACTCGAAGAGCTCACCGGCCAGGACGGCCAGCGGGCCGTGCAGCAGCAGCGTGGTGCGGTACGTGGCGCCGACCGTGATCATCGCCATCGTCGCGTCCGTCACCATCAGCTTCATCGGGACCTTCTCGGCGACACGGATCGCCGCACCGCCGGAGATCGCGTGCTCCGTGGCCTCCACGGAGGCCGCCTGGCGCAGGAAGCGCGAGTCGATCACGGCACGGAAGGCGACGCCGCGGTCCAGGGCGACCGGTTCGCTGGAGTTGCGGTCGTGCGGCACCACGCGGTTGTTGCCCGTGACGAAGGTGTCGATGGAGTCGCGGGCGCCCAGCTGGAGCTGGCGGAACCGGTGGGCGATCTCCTCCTCGCCCTCGACCCACTCCGCGAGACCATGGCGCGCGACCGCCCCCGCCACGGCCTCGTGCTGCGCCGTGAGATCCGCGACGGTCAGCTCGGTACGGCGCAGCCGGTCGCGCCGAGTGAACAGTTCCGTCATCAGCGCGAGGCCCGGGTTGACGACGCGGTACCGCCCCGACGCGGCGGACCGTGTGACGAACCCGCGGGTGACGAGCCCGTCGAGCAGTTCACGGTCCTTCGGGTCGTGCAGCCCCAGGTCGTCCGTGGCGGCGTTCGGCCGCACGAGCAGGGCCCGGTAGACCTGTTCCTCCGCCTCGCTGAACCCGAGTTCCTCGAGCATGTGCGCTCCTCTTCGTCGTGTGGTCGCACGTGATCCCGTAGAAAGCTTGATCACTTATAGAGCGCTGCACGACGGCGATACGTCACACCGGCACCCGGCCCCGCTCCCGGCAGTTGCCGGAAGCGGGTCCGGGCCGTACCCCGTGCCTACGCCGGAGCGGGCGCGTAGCCGGCCGGGCGGGACGTGAACGTGCCCCGGCCCTGCGTCCGGCTGCGCAGGCGCGTCGCGTAGCCGAACAGCTCCGCGAGCGGGACCGTCGCCGTGACGACCGCCGTGCCCGCCCGGTTCGCCGAGCCGGTGACCCGGCCGCGGCGCGCGGCCAGATCGCCGAGCACCGCACCGACCGCGTCGTCCGGCACGGTGACCGTGACCTCGACGACCGGTTCGAGCAGGGTCATCCGGCAGGACCGCAGCGCCTCGCGCAGACCGAGGCGGCCCGCCGTGCGGAACGCCATCTCCGAGGAGTCCTTGGAGTGCGTCGACCCGTCGGTGAGCGTCACGGACAGACCCGTCACCGCGTGCCCGCCGAGCGGCCCCTCGGCGAGGGCATCACGGCAGCCCGCCTCGACGGCCCGTACGAACTCCTGCGGCACCCGCCCGCCGACGACCGAGGACGCGAAGACGAAGTCCTCGTCCGAGGGCCGCACGTCGAGGACGATGTGCGCGAACTGGCCCGCGCCGCCGTCCTGTTTGACGTGCCGGTGGACGAGTCCCGTGACGCCCTCGGCCACCGTCTCGCGGTAGGTGACCCGCGGGCGGCCGACGGAGACGTCCAGGGACTGGTCGCGGCGCAGCTTCTCCACCGCGACCTCCAGATGGAGTTCGCCCAGACCCGAGAGCACGGTCTGACCCGTCTCCGGATCGGTCCGCACGACCAGCGAGGGATCCTCCTCGACGAGCCGTCCGAGCGCCGCGGCGAGCCGGCCGCTGTCCGCCCGGCGCACCGCCTCGACCGCCACCGAGACGACCGGGTCGGCGACCGTGGGAGGTTCGAACACGACGGGGTGGCCGGGCGCGCACAGCGTCGTGCCCGCCCGCGCGGACTTCAGGCCCACGAGCGCCACGATGTCGCCCGCCACGGCCACGTCGACGTCCGTGTGCCGGTCGGCCTGCACCCGCAGGATGCGTCCGGCGCGCTCGGTGCGTCCGGTGCCGGCGTCCAGCACGGTGTCCCCCTTCCTCAGCGTTCCCGAGTACAGCCGCAGGAAGGTCCTGCGGCCGGTCGCCGACGACTGCACCTTGAAGACGAGACCCGCGAACGGCGCCTGCGGATCGGCCCGTTCGGCGCTCGCCCCGTCCAGCGGCGACGGCAGATACGCCACCACGGCGTCGAGCAGCGGCTCGATCCCGCGGTTGCGGTACGCGGCACCGCACAGCACGACCACGCCGTCACCGGTCAGGGTGATCTCGCGCAGCGCGGTCCGCAGCGTCGCCTCGGTGAGCGTCCCGGAGGCGCAGAACTCGTCCAGGGCGCCCGCGTGCAGCCCGGCCACCGTCTCGTCGAGCTGATGCCGGCGCCGTACCGCCTCGTCGTGCAGCGCGGCGGGTACGGGACCCTCCGTGCACTGCTCGTCGTGCCAGATCAGCGCCCGCATCCGGACGAGGTCGACGACGCCCGCGAACGCGTCCTCGCGCCCCACCGGCAGCTGCACCACCAGCGGCACCGCGCCGAGCCGGTCACGGATCGAGGCGACCGCGGTGTCGAGGTCGGCGCCCGCGCGGTCGAGCTTGTTGACGAACGCGAGCCTTGGGACACCGTGCCGGTCGGCCTGGCGCCACACCGACTCGCTCTGCGGCTCGACGCCGGCGACCGCGTCGAACACCGCGACCGCACCGTCGAGTACCCGCAGCGAGCGCTCCACCTCGTCGGCGAAGTCGACATGCCCGGGGGTGTCGATGAGATTGACGCGGTGCCCGTCCCAGTCGCAGCTGACGGCCGCGGCGAAGATGGTGATCCCGCGGTCGCGCTCCTGCGAGTCGAAGTCGGTGACGGTGGTGCCGTCATGGACCTCGCCGCGCTTGTGCACGGCACCTGTCAGGAACAGGATCCGCTCCGTGACGGTGGTCTTGCCCGCGTCGACATGGGCGAGGATGCCCAGATTGCGGATGGTGGCAAGCGGGTTGGGGTGGAGACGGGTACGCATGGCCGAAGGCCTTTCGGAACGATCCGGAAGAGGTCGGCGCGATTCACCGTGACAAGCAGGACAGAACGGTTCTACGTCACGGCGCCAGGTACCGGCCGCGCAGCCGGCACCGACGGGCCGGAGACACGAGCAGGACCTCGAACCCGTAGCGGGAAACAGCGCATGCGGTGTGGTCACGCATGGCCGTCCCCTTTCCCGAGTGTGGTGACCACCGCCCGAAGTGGCGTGATCTCCGGCGAGTTTAGGGACCGGCGCCGGGCGGGTCATCCGAATTACTGGGCCGCACCCCGCACATGAGTGAGGGGGCCGTCGATGCCGACGGCCCCCTCACTCACCTGCGTACGCCTGACGCCCTACTCCTCGAAGTAGGCGTCCAGCGCGTTGTCGAGCTCCTCGGTCCAGCGCGTGAGCGTGCCGCGGTCCGGGGCCCGCACCTCGTTGGGGTACCAGCGGTCGCCCTTGGTGTGGACGGTCACCGTGAGGCGCTTGGCGAAGCGGGCCGTCGACTGCTCGACCGCGACGACCTCGTCCCAGGTGAAGTCGGTCGCCTGGTCGTCGAGGCTGAACTCGATGCCGTCGGCGTTCATGACGATGCCGCCGCGGTGGTCCTTCGCCTCGAAGGTGGGCTGCTCGCCGGAGGTCTTGGCGGCAGCGGTCTTCTCGGCGGGGCCGTCCTCCTCGGAATCCTCCTCGGAGTCGTCCTCCGAGCGCTCCTCGGAGTCCGCGTCGGCGTCGTCCTCGCCCGAAGCGCCGGCCTCGTCGGCTGCCTCGTCCTGCGACGCCTCGGCCTGTGCCTCGTCGGCCTCCGCCTCGACGCCGGCCGCGGACGCCTCGGTCTCGTCCTCGTCCGAGCCGCCCGTCACCGGCGACTCGCCCTTGGCGTCGTCCTCCTGCTCCTTGACCCGACCGCCCGGAGTGATCCCCGGGATGAAGCCGGGGTCCATCGAGGCGGCCGTGTGCAGGGGAGCGTCGTTCTGTCCTATGCGCTGATCCACGGTTGCCTTTCCCACAATGCCCAACTGCTTTCGGTGCGCAGTATGGCCGACGAAGCTGTGCCCGCGCAGTCACGGACAGGTCTCAAGCGGTCACATCCGACCGGGCGACTGCATCGCCGGCAGCTCCGGCGACGCGTCACGCTGCTGCGGCAGCACCGCCGAGGCGGACAGCCCGCCCGGGTGCAGCGCCACGGTGCGGGCGGGGGCGGGAATCCGGATGCCCTCCGCCTGGAAGCGGCCGTGCAGCCGCTTGATGAACTCGTGCTTGATCCGGTACTGGTCGCTGAACTCGCCGACCCCGAGAATCACCGTGAAGTTGATCCGGGAGTCACCGAAGGTGTGGAAGCGCACGGCCGCCTCGTGCTCCTTGACGCCGCCGTCGACCTCCGCCATCACCTCGTCCACGACCTCCATCGTGACCCGCTCGACGTGTTCGAGATCACTGTCGTACGACACCCCGGCCTGCACCAGGATCGTCAGCTCCTGCTCGGGCCGGGTGTAGTTGGTCATGTTGGCCGCGGACAGCTGGGCGTTGGGGATGATCACCAGGTTGTTGCTGAGGTTGCGGACCACGGTGTTGCGCCAGTTGATGTCGACGACATAGCCCTCCTCGCCGCTGCTGAGCCGGATGTAGTCGCCCGGCTGGATGGTCTTGGAGGCGAGGATGTGCACCCCGGCGAAGAGACAGGCGAGCGTGTCCTGGAGCGCGAGGGCCACCGCGAGACCGCCGACGCCGAGCGCGGTGATCAGCGGGGCGATCGAGACGCCCATGGTCTGCAGGACCACCAGCACACCCATCGCGAGCACCACGATGCGCGAGATGTTCACGAAGATCGTGGCCGACCCGGCGACGCCCGTCTTGGCCTGCGTGAACGCCTTGATGAGCGCGGCGATCACCCGCGTCGCGGTGAGCGTGGCGAAGAGGATCAGCGCCGCGGTCAGCGACTGGTTGACGATGCCGCGCACGCGGTCCGTGAGCGGCAGCGCCATCGCGCCGACCGCCGCGCCCGCGATGGTCGCGGCCCACGGCACGAGATAGCGCAGCGCGTCCACGAGGACGTCGTCGCCGCTCCACCGGGTGCGCTTGGCGTGCTTGCCCAGCCAGCGCAGCGTGAGCCGGAGCAGCAGGCCCGCGAGGACGCCCGCGGCGAGGGCGATGCCCGCGACAAGCCAGTCGTTCCAGGTGACCGAGGACCTCACCGGTGACCTCCCACGGCTCGCAGGGCAGCGGAAACGCCCAGTTCGGGACGTATATGAGAGAGCGTCACGGGGAGGTCACCTGCTCGGTTCGAGGAAAGCGCGGCGCCCGCGGTCGAACCCGCGTACGCACCGTCGAAACAAGGCGCCATCCTGCCGCATGAACCTGCGGTTCCGGCACCGGCCCCCGGCAATGGCCCGAACGGCCGCCGTGCCGCGGTCGGTTCGGGCCATCGCGCGGTGATCAGGGCCGACATGCAGTCGGCGAGATGACGGACGCGGGCTCAGACCGTGGCGATGGCCGGGTCGCTGACGCCCGCCGCCCCCGTCTCGACATGGCCCGCGAGCCGGCGCAGATACCCGGCGTCGGCGGACGAGACGATGCTCACGTCGTACCAGCGCTTGGTGCCCGACAGCTCCACGGTCCGCTGCACCGTGGCACCGGCCGCCACCGGCACCGACTGCGCCCCGCCGCCGTACGCGTTGGTGAGCGTCAGGGTCACGGCCGCGGACGTCGGATTCGTGAGTGTCAGGAGCAGGTTGCCGCTCGCCTTGTCGTGCCGGGCCTTCACCTCGGGTCCGGCGGTCTTGCCCGGGCTCTTGAAGCGGCGCAGGAAGCCGTTCGGGCCGAAGACCGTGAGGTCGTGCGAGCCGCCCGAGTACTGCGAGTTCCAGGCGTCGGAGACCGAGGCGCCCGCCGCGGCGGTGTACGTCCACGGGGCGTCCGTGCGGTTGTCGGAGCGGACGTGGAAGCAGATCCCCGCGTCCGGCCCCGCACCGAAGGTGAGCGCCAGCTTGCCGGTGGCCACGTCCACCGCGCTGTCCACGAACGGCTCGTAGGGCAGCGGGCGCGACGGCCGTGCGCCGCGTTCCTGCTTCGGCAGGACGCCCTTCGCCGGAGGCTTGGGCAGCAGCCCGGCGGGCTCGTCGTGGTTCGGCGGCTCGAAGCCGGCGGTGTCGGGGAGGTCGGCCGGGGCGGTGACGGCGCGGCTGAAGTCGAAGGCCGAGGTCAGATCGCCCGCGACGGCGCGCCGCCACGGCGAGATGTTGGGCTCGTGCACCCCGAACCGCCGCTCCATGAAGCGGATGATCGAGGTGTGGTCGAAGACCTCGGAGTTCACATAGCCGCCGGTGCTCCACGGCGAGACCACCAGCATCGGCACGCGCTGCCCCATGCCGTAGTGCCCCGCGGCGTACGAGGCGTTGCCGTCGAAGTAGTCCGATGCGCTCTCCACGGTCGACTTGCCCTGCGCCGCCGAGGACGGCACGTACGGCGGGACGACATGGTCGAAATAGCCGTCGTTCTCGTCGTACGTGATGAACAGCGCGGTCTTCGCCCACACCGCCGGATTCGAGGTGAGTGCGTCGAGGACCTGGGAGATGTACCAGGCGCCGTAATTGACCGGGAAGTCCGGGTGCTCGCTGAACGCCTCGGGCGCGGCGACCCAGGAGATCTGCGGCAGCCGGTCCGCGGCGACGTCGGCGCGCAGCTTGTCGAAGTAGCCGTCGCCCGCCTTCACGTCCGTGCCGGTGCGGGCCTTCTCGTAGAGGGCGTCCCCGGGCTTCGCGTTGCGGTAGTTGTTGAAGTAGAGCAGCGAGTTGTCGCCGTAGTTGCCGCGGAACGCGTCGCTGATCCAGCCCCAGTGCCCGGCGGCGTCCAGGCCGTCGCCGATGTCCTGGTAGACCTTCCAGGAGACCCCGGCCGCCTCCAGTCGCTCCGCGTACGTCGTCCAGCCGTAGCCCAGCTCCTGGTTGCCCAGGACCGGACCCCCGCCCGTGCCGTCGTTGCCGACGTAACCCGTCAGCATGTAGTAGCGGTTGGGGTCCGTCGCGCCGATGAACGAGCAGTGGTACGCGTCGCAGACGGTGAACGCGTCGGCCAGCGCGAAGTGGAACGGCATATCCGCCCGCTCCAGATACGCCATCGTCCGCTCGGACTTGGCCGGTATCCACCCGTCGTACGCGCCGTTGTTGAACGCGCGGTGACCGCCCGCCCAGTCGTGGTCGAGGCCCGCGACGAACTGCATCCCGAGATCCTCGACCTCCGGATGGAACGGCAGGGTCTCCTTCTTGCCCTGCGCCTGGTGCCAGACCGGTTTGCCGCTCGGCAGGGTCACGGGACGCGGGTCGCCGAAGCCGCGTACGCCCTTCAAGGTGCCGAAGTAGTGGTCGAAGGACCGGTTCTCCTGCATCAGGACGACGATGTGCTCGACGTCCTCGATGGTCCCTGCGGCGCGCGCGGCGGGCAGGGACGCGGCACGGGCGATGCTCTGCGACAGCGCGGCGAAGCCCGCGCTCGCACCGGCGATCTGCAGGAATCGGCGGCGGTTGAGTTCAGCCATGGGTGGGGGACCTCGGGGCTCGTGGGGGCAGGTCGGTGGAGTGTTCCAAGAGACCCGGGAGAGGGAAAGAGCGCGTGGTGCGGAAGTGAAAGGACGGCGTACGGATGTCCAACAGCTGCACTCGAACGTGGTGTTCCGGATCGTGGCCGCCCGTGCTGCCCGCACCGGTTGGTCAGCCCAGCAGCCGCAGCGCCGAAGCCGCCACCCCCACCCGCACCGTCTGCCCCCACACCAGCTCCACCGCGTCCTGCTCCATCCCGTCGCCGAAGGCCACGAGCCGGTCGGATTCCACGGTGAGTTCGAGGCGTGCGCCGCCGTGCAGTTCGCCCGCGACCCGGGTGGTGCCGGTGGCCGGTGAGGGCCAGGCCTCGCGGACGAACCAGAGCAGGCGGCGCTCGGCGGGCGAGGGCAGGGTCAGTGCGCTGCCGCGCTCCTGCCACAGCGAGCGCAGCCAGCCCGTGGCCCCCGTACCCGTTCCGACGAGCACACCGGAGGAGGCCTGCGCCTCCATGCCGCTGCTGCTGTCAGTGCCGCTGCCGTCACCGCCGTCGCTGCCGATCCGGTAGCGGACCGTCTGGTGGCCGGCCGGTCCGAGGTAGATCTCGTTGAGCGCGAGCAGCCGCTGGGTGTCGTCCGCCACGGCCTCCACCATGGTCAACTCCTCACCTCCGGTGGCCTGTTGCAGCGCCGAGGCGAAGAGCCGTCCGGCATCGCGCGCCCGGTGCCGGACCAGGACCCCGGGGTTGCGGCCGGGGTCGGTGTCGATCCCGATCACTGGCTGACCGGTCAGATACTTCGCGGTGTTCGCCACCAGGCCGTCCTGCCCGACCACGACCACCACGTCCTCGGGCCCGAACAGGAAGCGGTCGAGATCCGCCCGCTCCACCCGTGTCTGCCGCCAGGTCAGCGGCACGGCGGCCGCGACCTCGGCCAGGGCCGCGGCGGTACGGCGATGGCGTTCGGCGATGTCGTCCACCGAACGTCCGCGTGAGGAGAGGAAGAACGCGGCCTGCCCGTGCGTGCCGTGCCGCGCGAGCAGCTCCGCGTACTCCGTGGTGCGGTGCACGAGCACCGCGCGCGGCGCGAGCGCCATCAGCGGTCACCGGCGGGCGGCGGGGCCTGACGGCCGCCGGACCCGGGGGCGCCGCTCGCCCCGCCCGTTCCCCCTGCCCCGAGCTTCGCGAGCAGCCCCGTCACCACGTCCGGCGAGAGCGTGAGGCTCTCGATCCGCGGCAGGTTCTCGGCCACGCGGCTCGCCGCGAGCGCGTGCAGCACCGCCGGGTCGCTGCGGCCGTGCACCTCCAGCCAGGCCGCCTGCGCCTGGGCCCGCGCCTCGCCGACCTCGCGCGCCGCCGCGGCCTCCGCCTTGGCGAGACGCACCTTGCGGGCCGCCTCGGCCTCGGTCCGTACGCCGTCCGCGGCCGCCCGTGTCTCGGCCTCGCGGCGCGCGTTCGTGCCGCGCTGGTCCACCAACTGCTCCTCGCGGCGCGCCAGTTCGATCTGGCTGGCCAGCTCGTTCTCGGCGATGGTCCGCTCGCGTTCGACGGCCACGGCACGCCGCTCGTACGTAGCCCGGTCGGCCTCCTGCTGGATCAGCTCGCGTGCCGGAGTGCGCAGGGCGCGCTCCACCTCCGCCTCGGGGCGGATCGCCACCACGCGGACCGCGACGACCTCGATTCCGGTGGCCGGCAGCCGCGGTTCGGCCGCGAGCCCCGCGGCGATCCGCTCGCGCACGGCGGCCACACCGTCGACCAGGGCGGCGGCCAGCGGCGTACGGGCCAGGACGTCGAGCGCGTGCTGCTGCGCGGTCTCGGTGAGCAGCGTGGCGAGCTGTTCGAGGGGCGCGCCGCGCCAGGCACCCGTGTCGGGGTCGATGGAGAAGTCGATCCGCGCCGCCGCCGTCACCGGGTCACTGATCCGGTACGTCACCGTGGCCTGCGTGGACACGTCCTGGAAGTCGGCGGTGCGGGCGTGGAAACTCATCGCCAACTCGCGGTCGTCGACCGGCACCTCGGAGAGTGCCGCGCTGAGCGAGCGGTACCAGAAGCTGAGCCCCTCGCCGTCGTGCACGACCTTGCCCGCACGCAGGTGGCGGATGTGGGCGGTGGGTGCGCAGCGCAGATGGCGCAGTCCGAAGCGCCGGGTGATGTCGGCCATGAGTCCCCCTTAACGTCACTGAGACGATAATCCCGTGCGCAGGGCTTAGCGTCAAGGTGACAACAGGGAAGACCGAGGGAAAAGCCGCGCCCGGGGCCGGGGGGAAACCCACACCCCGACCCCGGGCGCGCCGCTGGCCCACGACCCTCGGGCCGGGGCGGAGGGGGGAGCGCGGACAGGCGCCCGGGCGGGCGCTCCGGCCGGCTGGCTCACCGACAAGCCAGCCGACCGAGCTCGTGGCGTACGCGCACGAACCCGCTCTGTGCCGTACTCACCCCACTCTGCCTGGTGGCAACCGCTTGCGGCATCAGTGACGGGGGCAATGCGTATACGGAACTTCGGTCCGCGCGCGCCTAGGTATACCGAGGACGTCCGCGCGGCCGGCGCGTATCGTCGACGGCGACAGACCGTCCGGGAGGCGAAGTCGTCCGGGAAGCGTGGTCGTCGGGGGAGCAGCCGCCGGGTGAGAAGCCGGGGGCCGGTGCACCGGCGCCCTGCACCGCACGCAGTGAGGATGGGAATGACGTTGGCTCTTGTCCGCCGCAGGCCGGGGGAACTGCCGGTGGAAGTGACCGGATTCGTCGGGCGGGCCAAGGAACTGACCCGGGTCGACGAGGCGTTGCGCCAGGCCCGCATGGTGACGGTGACCGGTCCTGGCGGAGTCGGCAAGACCCGGATCGCCCTGCGCGCCGCGGCACGCGTCGCGAGCCGGTACGAGCACGGGGTCTGCCTCATCGAACTGTCCGAGCTGCGCGACCCCGAACTGCTGCCGCACACCGTCGCCGGCTGTCTGGGACTGCCCGAGGGCGACGCCCGCCCGCCGCTCGACGCCGTGCTCGACCATCTGCGCGAGCGAAACCTGCTCCTGATCCTCGACACCTGCGAGCATCTCGTCGACGCCTGCGCGATGTTCTCCGACATCGTGTTGCACGAGACCACCGGAGTCTCGGTGCTCGCCACCAGCCGCCAGCCGCTCGACGTCCCGGGTGAGCACATCTGCCAGATCGCGCCGCTGCCGGTGCGCACCAAGGGCGGCGACGCCGTCGAGCTCTTCGCCCAGCGCGCCCGCGCCGTCGACCCCTCCTTCACCGTGCACGACGGCAACCGCGCCGACGTGATCGCCCTCTGCCGCCGCCTCGACGGAATGCCGCTCGCCATCGAACTGGCCACGGTACGGCTGCGTGTGCTGCCCCTCGACCAGCTCGTGGCCCGCCTCGAAGACCGTTTCCGGCTGCTCACCGGCGGCCGCCGCACCGCACTGCCACGGCACCAGACGCTCCGTACCGCCATCGAGTGGAGCCATGAACTCTGCACCGAGCAGGAGCAGTTGCTCTGGTGCCGGCTCTCCGTCTTCGCGGGCAGCTTCGACATCCCCGCCATCGAGGAGGTCTGCGCGGGCGGCCCGCTGCCCCGCGAGGAGATCCTCGAAGCGCTCGTCGGCCTCGTCGACAAATCGGTCGTGCAGCGCGAGGGCGTGGACGGCTCCCGCTACCGGATGCTCGACACCCTGCGCGAGTACGGGGCCGAACACCTCGCCACCCTCGGCGAGCAGGCGCAGCTGCGCGAGCGGCACTACGCGCGCCAGCGCCGGCTCGCCGACGCCTTCGACCGCAACTTCCTCGCGGACGACCAGATCCAGCGCTACCACGGCCTGCGCGAACAGCACCCCGACATCCGCCTCGCCATCGAGTACGCCCTCGCCGCGCCCGGCAAGGACAAGGAGGCGGCCGCCCTCGTCGGCTCGCTCTGGGCGTACTGGCACATCGCAGGACTGCACACCGAGGGCCGCTACTGGTACGCGAAGATCACCGACCGCTTCCCCGGCGCCGTGCGCGAGCGGGCCTGGGCGCTGGCGCAGAGTGCGTATCTCGGTGCGTTCCAGGCCGATCCGCGCGCGCTCGACGAGGCCGAGGAATGCGTGCGGATCGCGGACCGGCTGCACGATCCGGTGGTCGCCGGACGCGGCCGCGTCTACCTCAACCTGTCGCTGACGTTCATGGAACGGCACGAGGAGGCGGCCCGGGCCGCCGAGGAGGCGTACCGGATCCTGGAGGACGCCGGGGACGTGGTCGGCCTCGTCACCCTGGAGACGCAGATCGGCTACATGCGCTTCCTCGGCGGACAGCTCGACTCCGCGCTCGACATCTGCGAGCGCGGCCTCGAACGCCTCGGCGAACAGTCCACCGAGGGCTGGGTGCGCGGCTATCTGCACTTCGTGACCGGCGTGGCCCGCTTCCGCCGCGGCGAGTACGCACAGAGCCGCACCTCCGGCGCCACCGCACTGCGGATCAAGCACGAACTCGGCGACGGCGTCGGCATGGGCTACTGCCTGGAACTGCTCGCCTGGCTGGCCGGCCACGACGGACGGCACGCCGAGGCGATCTGGCTGCTCGGCGCCGCGGACCCGCTCTGGGCGGGCGCGGGCGCGAGGCTCGGCGGCACCTCCCTCATGGAGGACTTCCACCAGAGCGCCGTACACGCCGCCGAGCAGGCGCTCGGCGCACAGCGGTGCGCCGAGCTGCGGGCCGACGGGGCGCGGCGCCCGCAGGACGAGGTGGTGGCGCTCGCCACCGGACAGCAGGCGAAGGAGCTGATCCCCGCACCGCGCCGGCAGAGCCCCGAACTGACCCGCCGCGAGCACGAGGTGGCGCTGCTCGCCTCCGAAGGGCTCTCCAACCGGGAGATCGCGGAACGGCTCGTCATCTCCAAGCGGACGGTCGACGCGCATCTGGAGCGGATCCTGGCGAAACTCGGAGTGCCGTCCCGTGGTGAGATCGCGGCGCGTCTCGGGGAGCTGGAAGGCTGACTCCCGTAACGACCTGGGAATTCATCGCCCTCGCGCTCGCCGCGGGACTCGTCGGATTCTCGAAGACAGCCGTCAGCGGCGCGAACACGGTCAGTCTCGCCGTGTTCGCGGCGCTGCTCCCCGCCCGTGAATCCACGGGGGTGCTGCTGCCGATCCTGATCGCCGGTGACGTCCTCGCGGTCCTCACCTACCGCCGGCACGCCCACTGGCCCACGCTGTGGCGGCTGTTCCCCGCGGTCGGCGTCGGCGTGGTGCTCGGCACGGTGTTCCTGATGTGGGCCGACGACGACGGGGTGGCCACCTCGATCGGGGCGATCCTGCTGCTCATGGCCGCGGTCACGGTGTGGCGGCGCCGGGCGGCGGCGCGGCAGGAGGAGAAGGCACCCGCTGCTGCTGCCCGCTGGAAGGCCCCCTCGTACGGGGTGCTCGGCGGGTTCACGACGATGGTCGCCAACGCCGGCGGGCCGGTGATGTCGCTGTATCTGATCTCCGGCGGCTTCCGGAAACTCGGCTTCCTCGGCACCTCCGCCTGGTTCTTCCTGATCGTGAACAGTTCGAAGGTGCCGTTCAGCGTCGGCCTCGGACTCATCGACAAGGAGTCGCTCCTGCTCGACGCGGCCCTCGTCCTCTTCGTCGTCCCCGGCGCGTGGCTGGGACGCAAGTGCGTGGAGCGGATCGACCAACTCCTTTTCGAGCGGCTGGTGATCGCGGCGACCGTTGTGGGCGGAATTCAGCTTCTTGTGCGCTGAGGAATCCGGCCATCCGAGGAGCGGGTCTGCAAGGTGTGCAGGCCACCTATTACGATCCAGGCCCATGAACGCATCCGATCAAGAGGCCGCCACGACCGAGGACACGGACATCGCCGAGGGGCAGGATTCCGCGGACACCGCCCGTGCGGGGATGACCCCGCGCCAGGCGCGGCGGCTGCGGATCACCGCGGCCTCCGTCCTGATGGTCCTGGTCGCCGTGGTCCTCGCGATCCGGCTCGCCAGCCGCTCGTCCGTCCTCGTCGTCGGGGTGTACGGACTGCTCCTGGTGCTCTGCGGCCTGGTGATCGAGCTCAGCCGCCGCGGCCGCACCCGCCTGGGCACGTATGTCCTGGGCACGGGCCTGGTGGCGGCGCTCCTCGGCGACTGGGTGCTGCTGCCCTGAACCACCGCGAGGACTAGCCCTCGCCGAACGCCCCGTGCCGCCCCGCGCCCGCCGCGAAGCGGGCCGCGCCCTGCAGACTCTCGGCCAGGACGCCGACGCCGTAGTGGAACTCCCCGGCCAGGGCGGCCTCTTCTCCCAGACCCTCCTGTTCGAGCACGGAGGCCCGGTCGCTGCGCAGACAGGCCTGCGGGAACGCTGCGATCTCGGCGGCCAGCTCCTCGGCCGCCTCACGCGAACGGCCGGCCGGCACCACACGGTTGGCGAGCCCCATCGCGTACGCCTCGTCCGCGGGCACCGGACGGCCCGTGAGGATCAGGTCGAGGGCGCGGCCCGTGCCGACGATCCGGGGCAGCCGTACCGTACCGCCGTCGATGAGCGGGACGCCCCAGCGGCGGCAGAAGACCCCGAACACCGCGTCCTGTTCGGCGATCCGCAGATCGCACCAGAGCGCCAGCTCCAGACCGCCCGCCACGGCATGACCGGCGACCGCCGCGATCACCGGCTTCGACAGCCGCATCCGGGTCGGGCCCATCGGACCGTCCCCGTCCTCGGTGACCTGGTTGCCGTGCTCGGTGCCGATCGCCTTGAGGTCCGCGCCCGCGCAGAACGTGCCGCCCTCGCCCCACAGGACGGCCACCCGTGCCTCGTCGTCCGCCTCGAACGCACGGAACGCCTCCGCGAGCCGGGCCGCGGTCGGCCCGTCGACGGCGTTCCGCGCCGCGGGGCGGGAGAGCACGATGGTGGTGACGGGTCCGGTGCGTTCGCTGCGTACGGTCATGGGGCGAGTCTGCCGTGCGGCCCGCGGATGCCACCAGGTCCCTGCGGTCGGCCGGTCAGCGCCGCAGCCAGTCGCCCGCCGCGTGCACCCAGTCCCGGAACAGCTCCTCGTCACCGAAGACTTCGAGCCCCGGACCGGTCGCGGGTCGCTCGTACAGCGCGAGCAGCAGATCCTGGAGCGGGCCCCGTACCGCCGTGGTCGCCTTCACGTGACCGTGGCTCCAGGTGATCGGCACCTTCGTGAGGTCGATCAGCCACTCGCCGTCCGCCGCGTCGGTGCCGTGCAGATGCAGCGTGCGGCCGGCGGCGCTCAACGCCTCCTGCGCCTGCGGGGAGACGTAGGCCTGGGCCAGCGTGCTGAAGCCGAGCCACTCCTCGATGCCGTCGATCGCGGTATCGGCGTCGAGGACGTACGTGCCGCCCGCGGCGCGCGTCGCGTCGTAGCGGTGCACGACCGTCTCGTACGTCATCCGCCGGGCCCAGAACACCGGCCGCCCGCTCGGGGCGACCGTCCACACCGGTGTGTCCTCGGGCGTGGACCGCAGGGCGGCGGCGAGCAGATCGGCGCCTTCGGTCAGCCAGGCGCTCAACGCGGCCACGTCGTCGTCCTTGTCGGGTGTGACGTCGTCGACCTGGTCGTCGGGGACCGGGGCCGTGGCGCGGGTGCGGATCACCGTCTCCGCCCAGCGGTGCGCGCCGCCCACGTGGCGCAGGAGGTGCGCGAGGGTCCAGCCGTCGAGGCCCGGCACGGGCGCGGTGACGTCCGCACCGGCGACGGCCTCGGTCAGGAGGCGGGTCTGTCCGGCGATCCGCCCGGCGTAGAGCTCGTGGAGGTCGGGGGCCGTGCGCGGCATGGGGATCCTCAGTCCTTCAGGAAGCGGAGTACGGCGAGGACGCGGCGGTTCATGTCCTCGGACGCGGGCAGGCCCAACTTGCCGAAGAGGGCGGCCACATGCTTCTCGACCGTGCCCGGCGAGACATGCATCCCGGCGGCGATGGCCGCGTTGGACCGGCCCTCGGCCATCAGCGACAGAACCTCGCGTTCGCGCGGGGTGAGTGTCGCGAGGGCGTCGGTGCGGCGGCTCGCGCCCGCGAGCTGGGTGACCACCTCGGGGTCCAGCGCGGTGCCGCCGGAGGCGACGCGGTCGAGGGCGGCCGTGAACTCGGCGATGTTCGCCACCCGGTCCTTGAGCAGATAGCCGACGCCCGCCGAACCGGCCGCGAGCAGCTCGGTGGCGTACTTCGTCTCGACGTACTGCGAGAACAACAGCACGCCCGTGTCCGGGTGTTCGGCGCGCAGCGCGATGGCGGCGCGCAGGCCCTCGTCCGTGTGCGTGGGCGGCATCCGGATGTCGACGATCGCCACGTCCGGCCGGTGTTCGGTGACCGCCGCCCGCAGGGCCTCGGCGTCGGGTACGGCGGCCGGGACCTCGTGGCCGCGGTCCTTCAGCATCTGGACCAGGAGCTCCCGCAACACGGCGGCGTCTTCGGCGATCACTACACGCATGGGGGCCATGCTGGCATGAACGGGCGGGGGAGCGGCGGCAGATGGGCGCCGACGGCGGGAGCCGACGCGTTCATGCGCGCGGGGGCAGATCGATGGTGATCATCGTCGGGCCGCCCTCGGGGCTGCGGATCTCCAGGGTGCCGTCGACCGTCCGCACGCGCTGCGTCAGTCCGGTGAGCCCGCTGCCCGTGCCGGCCTCGGCACCGCCGTGCCCGTCGTCGCCGACGCGCAGCCGGAGCGTCCCGTCGGGGCGGGAGACGGCGGAGACGGTCGCGCGGGCGGCGCCGCTGTGCTTGATGACGTTGGTGAGCAGCTCGGCGGTGCAGAAGTACGCGATGGACTCGATCGCGGGCGACGGCCGCTCGGGCACGTCCACGCTCAGCTGGACGGGGATCGTGCTGCGGGCGGTGAGGGTCTCCAGGGCGTGGCCCAAGCCCTCGTCCAGGACCGGCGGATGGATGCCGCGGGCCAGATCGCGCAGCTCGGTGAGGGCCTCGGTGGCGTTCTGGTGCGCGCCGTCCACGAGCTTGCGTACGGCCGCGAGATCGGGCGCCGGCTCGTCGGCGAGCTTGGCCTTCGCCATGTCGAGGCCGAGCGCCAGGGCGACCAGGCGGACCTGGGCGCCGTCGTGCAGATCGCGTTCGACGCGGCGGAGGAGAGCCACCGAGTCGTCGACCGCGAGGGCCCGGGTCTCCTCCAGATCCCGTACGCGCTCGGCCAGTTCACCCGGTCCGAGGAGGGCGCGCAGGAGCCAGCGGTCCGCGCCGACGACCACGCGCGTGAACCACGGCGCGATCAGCAGGGTCGCCAGGCCCATCGCGATGCCGAGGAACGTACCCGCGAAGGTGTGCACGGTGGGGCTGCCGCCCGCGGGCAGCGGGGTGAGGAGCAGCATGCCGTGGGTGCCCTGGCCGAACAGCGCCCAGCGCACAGGTGCGGTGAGATCGATCAGGCCGACGACCCACCACTGGGCTGCGTACAGGCCGATCAGGGACAGCGGCAGCCGCGCGAGGACGTAGGTGACGCTCCGCCAGCCGGTGCCGTCGCGCAGCCGGGCGTCGAGCCGGGCGAAGAGGCCCAGGTCCGCGCGGGCGGCGCCCCGCGGGGGCGCGGGGACGTGTTCGCCGAGCAGCTTCGCCGCGAGCGTGCGGTGCACGGCGGCGAGAGCGCGGGCCAGACCGAGCGCGCCGACGACGAGCAGCAGTCCGAGTACGGCCCCGACCAGCGAGAGCACCAGCGCGAACCCGAGCGCGAGCAGGATCAGCACCAAGGGTCCGCCCGCGAGCCCGACCGGCCCGGTGCAGATCAGATACGCCACCTCGCGCCAGGCCCGGCGGGTCAGCGGGGCCTTGAGGACCGTCGTGAGACGGCCGGGCGAGTCGGGTGCGGCGGGCATGGTCCCGATCATTCCGTGTCCCGCACGGGCACGCGCCCCGGGGGTGGCGGTACGTTCCCGGGCACGCGCCCCGGGGGTGGCGGTACGTCCCTGGGCAGGAGCCACGGGGGTGCCGTCGGGTGTGGCGGTGCGGGCGCCGCCGCGGCCTCCCGCCCGCTCTCCGCGCGGCCCGCCCTCACGCATCCCGCTTCACCAGCATCCGCACCCCGGCCCCGTACACCAGGAGCGTGTAGAGGACGAGCAGCCCGAATCCGGCCCAGGGGGTGAGCATCTCGGGCATCGGGCGGGACACCGCGAGCGAGTTCCCGGCGATCATCGTCGGGAAGAACTTGGCCACCGCGGTGCCCGTCGCGCCCGCCAGCACCGCGGGGACGACGAACAGCAGGCCCACCACCGCGCCGATCCCGCTCGCCGTGTGCCGGGTCAGGGCGCCGATGCCCACGGCGAGCACCGCGATCAGGGCGAGATACGCGCCGGACATCCAGACGGCGCGCAGGACGCCGCCGTCGGTCAGGGACGGCTGGGGGATCTCGGGCGCGAGCGCGGCACGTCCCACCAGGAAGGTGACGAACGCGACGACCTCGCTGAGGACGAGCGTCACCGTGCCGAACACCGCCGCCTTCGCCCCGAGCACCAGCGGCCGGCGCGGCACGGCCGCGAGCGTGGAGCGCATCGCGCCGGACGAGTACTCGCCGGTGACGAGCAGCACCCCGATCACCCCGACGACGAGCTGGCCGAGTGCGACCCCGGCCAGCACGTTGTTGGTCGGGTCGAAGCCGGCGGCCTTGTCGGCCGAGGGCGCCTTCGTGTTGGCCATCGTGACCACCCCGATGGCGATCATCCCGGCGACGACGGCGCACAGCGCCCACCAAGTCGACCGCAGACTGCGGAGTTTGATCCACTCCATGCGCGCGGCGTGCGTGAAGCCGTAGCCGTGTGCCGTGCCGCGGGGGCGGACGGACAGTGCTGAGCTGGTCATCGGTTGCTCCCCTGGGACGGTGCGGTGTGGCCGCGATACGTGGCGGAGTCGGACGTCAGCCGGAAGAACGCCTCTTCCAGGGAGTTGCCGTCGGCGGTCAGCGCGGCGACGGTCGTGTCCGCGAGCAGCCGCCCCTGCCCGATGACCACCAAGTGTTCGGCAGTGAGCGCCATTTCACTGATCAGGTGGCTGGAGACGAGGACCGTACGGCCCTCGGCGGCCAGGGACTTCATCAAGTCCCTGATCCAGCGCACCCCTTCGGGATCGAGCCCGTTCACCGGCTCGTCGAAGAGCAGCACACCCGGCTCGCCGAGCAGCGCGGCGGCGATCCCCAGGCGCTGGGACATCCCGAGCGAGAAGGTGCCCGCCCTCTTGTGCGCGACCTCGGTGAGACCGACGGTGGAGAGCACCTCGTCGACGCGCCGCCGCGGAATTCCGCCGCCCGCGGCGAGCGCCGCCAGATGCCGGTACGCGCTGCGGCCCGGGTGGTACGCCCGCGCTTCGAGCAGCGCCCCCACCTCGCGCAGCGGCCAGGCGAGCTCCGCGTAGGGGCGGCCGTGCACCAGGGCCTCGCCCGCGTCGGGGGCGTCAAGGCCCATGATCATGCGCAGTGTCGTGGACTTCCCGGAGCCGTTGGGCCCGAGGAAGCCGGTCACGGCGCCGGGCGCCACGTCGAAGCTCAGCTCCTGGACGGCGGCGGTCGTGCCGTAATGCTTGGTCAAGCGGCGGACCGAGATCATCGGGGCCCCCTCGGGACGGTCGTCTGCAAGCTCATGCCTCGACGCTAGATCCGTACCGACGGCCCCGGAACGCGGCTTTCCTCCGTCCTGCCTGGGGGAAAACCCCCAGCTCCGGGCGGCTACGCCCCGGGCACTGTCTGCTTGACCTGGCGCAGGAACGCCGGGTTGTCGGGCGCCTTGCGCAGCTGCTCGATGAGCGCCTCGGTGGCCTGCCCGTTGCGGGACTGCAGGACCCGCCGCAGGGCTCGTACCGCTGTCAACTCGCCTTCGGGGATCAGGAGTTCCTCGCGGCGCGTGCCGGACGGGGTGATGTCCACGGCCGGGAACACGCGCTGGTCGGCGAGGGTGCGGTCCAGGCGCAGCTCCATGTTGCCGGTGCTCTTGAGCTCTTCGAAGTAGTAGTCGTCGGCGCGCGAGCCGGTGTCGACCAGCGCGGTGGCCAGGATCGTCAGGGATCCGGCCTCCTCGGTCAGCCGGGCCGCGCCGAACATCCGCTTCGGACCGAGCAGCGCGGCCGCGTCGACACCGCCGCTGAGGGTGCGCCCGCCGGCCGCGGCCGCGTTGTTGTGGGCGCGGCACAGACGGGTCAGCGAGTCGAGCAGGAGCACGACGTCGCGGCCCTGCTCGACGAGCCGCTTGGCGCGTTCGACGGCGAGCTCCGCGAGTGCGATGTGCTCCTTGGCGGGCCGGTCGAAGGTGGAGGCGAGCACCTCGCCGCGCACCGAGCGCCGCATGTCGGTGACCTCCTCGGGCCGCTCGTCGAGGAGCAGCACCATCAGATGGGCCTCCGGGTGGTTCGCCGAGACGGCCGTGGCCAGCTGCTTGAGCAGCGTCGTCTTGCCGGTCTTCGGCGGCGCGACGATCAGCCCGCGCTGCCCTTTGCCGACGGGCGCGACGAGATCGACGATCCGCGGCGTGACCCCGCCCGACGGGTGCTCCAGGGTGAGCCGCTCGCGGGGATGGAGCGGGGTGAGGTCCCTGAAGTGGGGGCGGGTGCGCAGGTCTTGGGGCAGCCGTCCGTTGATCAGCGCGACGGAGTCGAGGGCGCGGCCCTTCGCGGTGCGCGCGAGCGTTCCTTCGACGTCGTCGCCGCGGCGCAGACCGAGCCGGCGGATGAGCGCGGCCGGGACGTGCGGATCGCCGGGCGAGGGGAGGCAGTCGGCGGTGCGGAGCACGCCGTTGCCGTGGGCGGTGAGATCAAGGATTCCGCGGGCCGTGGGCAACTCCCGTACGGCCGCAGCGGGTTCGAGTGTGGTGGTGGTCATGGTGGGGCGTCCTTTCGTGGACGGGAGTAGGCATACGGGGGTGGGGATGAGGCTCAACGCGACGGAGGGCGGGGCGCCCGGTGACAGGGCGCGGACCGCACGTCGGCGGAGCGGAGAATCCGGACGGCGAAGTCCGGGGGAAGGGCCCGACGGAAGCGGGCGGAGGCCCGGCGGAAGCGGGCGGAGAGGGAACTGCACCGGCGCCGGGGAGACCCCAGGCGTACACAAGTGCCATTCGCACTGTAGCAGACCGGTCGGGACGCGGTTCAAGAGCAGCCGAGCTTGCCGTTCCCGGGAAAGGAGTTGACCTCAAGCAAACTTCAGGTTCTAGGTTCGTCGGCATGAGCATGGAAACCACAGCCTGGACGCAGCTGCACAGCGTGATGAACGCCCAGCAGGACCAGCGTCCCTTCGCCCGCGCCACCCTGCGCCGGATCGCCGACTTCGCCCGCCCGCACCGCCGACGCATCGGCCAGTTCCTGCTCCTCAGCGTGGCGATGGCGCTGCTCGCCGTGGCGACACCCGTGCTCGCCGGATGGGTCGTGGACGCCATCGTCGGCGGCGAGGACTCCGGGGTCGTCGTCCGCCTCGCGCTCCTGATCGCCGCCATCGCGGTGGCCGAGGCGGGCCTCGGACTCGTCAACCGCTGGCTCTCCGCGAGCCTCGGCGAGGATCTGATCCTGGCCCTGCGCACCACCGTCTTCGACCACGTCCAGCGGATGCCGGTCGCATTCTTCACGCGCACCCGCACCGGCGCGCTCGTCAGCCGCCTCAACAACGACGTGATCGGCGCGCAGCGCGCCTTCTCCAACACCCTGTCCGGTGTGGTCTCCAACGTCGTCACACTGCTGCTCACGCTCGCCGTGATGCTCAGCCTGTCCTGGCAGATCACCCTGCTCGCGCTCGTGCTGCTGCCCGTCTTCATCGTCCCCGCACGGCGGATGGGCACCAAGATGGCCCGGCTGCAGCGTGAGGCCGCCGCGCACAACGCGGCGATGGGCACCCGTATGACCGAGCGGTTCTCGGCGCCCGGCGCGACCCTGGTCAAGCTGTTCGGGCGGCCCGGCGAGGAGTCCGAGGAGTTCGCCGCGCGGGCCCGGCGCGTCCGCGACATCGGCGTGCGCACCGCGATGGCGCAGGCCACCTTCATCACCGCGCTCACCCTCGTCTCGGCGCTGGCCCTCGCGCTCGTCTACGGACTCGGCGGCTGGTTCGCGCTCCGCGGCACCCTCGACGCCGGTTCCGTCGTCGCCCTCGCCCTGCTCCTGACCCGGCTCTACGCACCGCTCACCGCACTCGCCGGCGCACGCGTCGAGGTGATGAGCGCGCTGGTCAGCTTCGAGCGGGTCTTCGAGGTGCTCGACCTCAAGCCGCTGATCGAGGAGAAGCCGGACGCGCGGGCCGTGCCGGACGGTCCGGTAGCCGTCGAGTTCGAGAACGTCCGCTTCGGCTACCCCGCGGCCGACAAGGTCTCCCTCGCCTCCCTGGAGGAGGTCGCCTCCCTCGACACCCGCGGCGGCGAGGAGGTCCTGCACGGACTGTCGTTCCGCGCCGAACCGGGCCAGACCATCGCGCTCGTGGGTTCCTCGGGCGCGGGCAAGTCCACCATCGCGCAGCTCGTCCCGCGCCTCTACGACGCCGACGAAGGTGTCGTGAAGCTCGGCGGAGTCGACGTACGGGATCTGAGCGCCGCCTCCGTGCGCGGCACGCTCGGCATGGTCACGCAGGACGGCCACCTGTTCCACGACTCCGTGCGCGCCAACCTGCTGCTCGCCCAACCGGCGGCCACCGACGAGGAGTTGTGGGACGCGCTGCGCCGCGCCCGCCTCGACGCCCTCGTCCGCGCGCTGCCCGACGGGCTCGACACCGTGGTCGGCGAGCGCGGCTACCGGCTCTCCGGCGGTGAACGCCAGCGCCTCACGATCGCGCGGCTGCTGCTCGCACGCCAGCGCGTCGTGATCCTCGACGAGGCCACCGCGCACCTCGACAACACCTCGGAGGCGGCCGTCCAGGAGGCGCTCGCCGAGGCACTCGACGGGCGGACGGCGCTGGTCATCGCCCACCGCCTCTCCACGATCCGCTCGGCGGACCAGATCCTCGTCATCGAGGACGGCCGCGTCGTGGAACGCGGCCGCCACGAGGAACTCCTCGCGGCCGACGGGCGCTACGCCGAGCTGCACCGGACGCAGTTCGCCGGGCAGGAGCGGGCACGGGAGCAGCGGGACGTCGTCGAGGCGGCGTGAGACGGCGACGGCGTGAGAGGCCCCCGGGGGGTTGGGCCTCTCACGCCGGTTCAGGGGCGGGTGCCCGTACGGCACCCGCGCGGGGTCAGGCGCCCGCGGCCCGCAGCAGGTCCGCGATCTCGTCCTGGCCCTTGTCCTCGGCGTGCTCGAGGGGGGTGACGCCGTCGCGGTCGGCGAGCTCCGGGTCGGCGCCGGCGTCGAGGAGGAGTTCGACGACCTCCTGGTGGTCCTCGCCGCCGTCGCCGAGGATGACCGCCTCCAACAGGGCGGTCCAGCCCAGGTCGTTGACGTGGTCGACCTTCATGTCGGTGCTCTTGAGCACCTCGCGCACATAGTCCGCGTGACCGTGCTCGCCGGCCGGGATGAGGGACGTACCGCCGTAGCGGTTCTCCAGGGTGTAGTCCGGGTCCGCGGGGATCAGGACGCGCGCCATCTCGGCGCTGCCCGTCACACCTGTCACCAGCCAGGCGCTGTCCTCCTGGTCGTCCTGCCGGTCCGGGTCGGCGCCCGCCTTCACCAGGATCTCGGCGGCTTCGACGTGATCGCCGGTGACCGCGAGGATCAGCGGCGTACGGCCGCGGTCGTCCGTGGCCTCCAGCTCGGCGCCCGCGTCCACGGCCTTGCGTACCGCGTCCGCGTCGCCCTTCCCGGCGGCGGCCAGGAGATCGGCGGAGGCCTTCGAGGACGCACCGGCCGGAGCCTTCCCGCCGGATTCCTTCGCCGCGGAGCTCGACGCGGGCCGGTCGGCCGGCTCGTCGTCACCGCTCGTACCGCAGGCGGCGAGGAGCGTCAGGCCGGCCGCGAGCAGCGCCGTCGGAACGAGGGTGCGGCGGCGATGGGTCCGTCGTACAGACTCCACGGTGGTCTCCTCAAAGTCAGGACAGTCAGGACAGTCGGCAGGGGCTTCGCTTAGAGCGCCTCGTCGTTGGGCTCTTGTCCCCTCGATCGTCTCCGACGGCCCTGGGCCCACGCATCGCACCACCGGCTGCTTCCGGGCAGGTCGGACGGCCCATCCGGGACACGCCGTACGGGCTACGGGAGGGTCGACCGATCAGTTGATGCGCGGCCGGTCCGCCGCCCGCGGGTCCGGATGGACCGCCTCCCGTATACGGAAGTCCACGCACCCTGGACCAAAGACGGAAGCGGCCCTGTGACCTGCGTCCATAGCGTCGAAGGCATGACGCTCGATGACACGAAGCACCGGCCGGACACCGCCGCCGCTCCCGGACCGCGCCGGGCCGGCGTACGGTCCGCGGAACGCGCGCTCGCGCCGGACCTCGCCCGCGGCCTGATGCTGCTCCTGATCGTGCTCTCCAACACCGCCTTCCACTTGTGGAGTTCCGACTACGGCCCCGCCGGCTGGCAGCCGGTCGACGGCGGCGCCCTCGACCATGCCGTCCAGTTCGGCATGATCACCGCCCTCGACCTGCGGGTCTACCCCCTCTTCGCCTTCCTCTTCGGCTACGGCATGGTGCAGCTCTACCGCCGCCAGGTGGCCGCGGGGACCAGCGAGCGCGACGCCGTACGGATCCTGCGGCGGCGCAGCGTGCTGCTCGTCGTCATCGGCTTCGCGCACGCCACCCTGTTCATGGCCGGCGACATCGTCGGCTTCTACGGCGTCCTCAGCTTCGTCCTCGGCTGGGTCTTCCTGCGGCGCAGCGACCGCGCGCTCAACTGGTGGATCGTCATCGCCACCGTCCAGCTGCTCCTCATCTCCGCCGAGCCCGTCATCTCGGCGCTCGCCGAGGGGAACCTGGGCTCGCTCGGCACCACCGGCACCCCGACCCCGGCGTACGAGCCGTACGCGGCCGAGCAGGGCGGCTGGCTCGCGGCGGCCGGAACGCGCCTGGCCACCGGGGCGTTCGTGACCTTCGCCGCCGCACCGCTCACGCTCGTCGGCGGCGCCTACGTCATCTTCCTGCTCGGCTTCTGGGCTGCTCGCCGCCGCATCCTGGAGGACCCCTCGGGCCATCTGCGGCTGCTGCGCACCACCGCCGTCCTGGGCATCGCGCTCGGCTGGCTCGGCGCGCTGCCCTCGGCGCTCGCCCACATCGGCGCCCTCGACCTGCCCGCGCACGTGCAGAGCGAGACGGGCATCCTGATGATCGTGCGCGAACTCACCGGCATGGCGGCCGGACTCGGCTACGTCGCCGCGATCACCCTGTTCGTGCACTGGTGGATGAAGCGGCGCGCCAAGTCCCGTACGCACGAAGCGACGTCGGGCAGCGCCACGGAAAACCGTGCGATCACCGCGGTGGCGGCCGTCGGCAAGCGGTCCCTGTCGTGCTATCTCGCCCACTCCGTGCTCTTCGCCCCGCTGCTCGCGGCCTGGGGTCTCGGCCTCGGGGAGCATCTGACCAGCTGGAGCATGGCCGTGTTCGCGGTCGGGGTGTGGCTGGTGACGGTGCTCGGCGCGTACGCCTTCGAGAAGCGAGGGTGGCGCGGGCCCGCGGAGGTCGTACTGCGGAAGGCCATGTACCGGTAGCCGGAAACGGGAGGGGCCATGGGGGCGCCCCGGCGGCCACCCCTGCGGGTGCGTCCTGCATGCTGGGGGACCGGACGCGGGAGGGGCGGCACGGTGAGTTCAGGGTGGGGGCACGAGCTCGGGCAGACGGCGCTGACGATCCTGGTGCCGGAAGCCGACGAGCTGATGCGGGAGGCATTTCCCGCACACGTCTCGGTGCTCTTCCCGTTCCTGCACGAGCGCGACATCGACGAGGCCGTACGGGACCGGCTCGCCGCGGTCGTCGGCGCCCAGCCGCCCTTCGAGCTGACCTTCGCCGAGTTCGGGCGCTACCCGGGCGTTCTGTACCTCGTGCCCTGGCCCGCCGACCCGGTCGACACGCTGACCAAGCGGGTCGTCGAGGCGTGGCCCGCCTGCGTCCCGTACCGCGGGATCTTCGGCGAGGACGGACTGCAGCCTCACCTCACCCTTGCCAACAGCGCCCCACCCGGCAGTGCGGACGCCGCGTACGACGCGGTCGAGAGCGACCTTGAGCCGCTGCTGCCGCTGACCGTGACCGTCCGCGCGGTGACCCTCGTCACCTGGGACGGGTCGGCCTGGCAGTCCACGGAGAGCTATCGGCTCGGCAGCGCGGACCGCGAGAGCCGCGACATCCGCGCCGCCCGGGCGCGCAGGCTCAACCGATCCTGCTCCTGATCGGGTTGGACGGTCCGCGGCTCCTGCAGATGGGGCGCACCCCGGCCCAGCGGCCACCGGCGCCTGGCCGGAGGAGGCGGGCAGCCGTCCGCGCTGCTCGTCGCGGTCATATCTGTCATGCCGGGTCAACGATCGAACCCGGCTTCGGTCGCACGGGTGAGTGCGGGAACGCGTGCGGCAGCGGGTGGACGGCAGCCGGAACGCCGGACCGCACGCCGCAGCCACGCCGGACCCCACGCGGCAGCCGTTTCCGCGCCGATTCGGGAACACCCGCCGCACCTGGCATCATCGTCGGCATGTCCGACCTGATCATCGCCGCCTGTGACGGTGCCGCCAAGAAGAACCCCGGACCCGCCGCATGGGGCTGGGTGGTCGCCGATGCCGAGGGCACCCCGCAGCGCTGGGAGGCGGGACCGCTCGGAGTCGCCACCAACAACGTCGCCGAACTGACCGCGCTCGCCGAGCTGTTGGAGTCGACCGACGCCTCCGTGCCGCTGGAAGTGCGGATGGACAGCAAGTACGCGATGCAGGCGGTCACCACCTGGATCAAGAACTGGAAGCGGAACGGCTGGCTCACCGCGTCGAAGAAGCCGGTGGCCAACCGTGAGCTCGTGATCCGGATCGACGAGCTCCTCACGGGCCGTGACGTCACCTTCCGCCATGTCGCGGCCCACCAGGCCGACGGCGATCTGCTCAACGCGATCGCCGACATCGCGGCCAGCGACGCCGCCGAGTCGCAGCAGCCCGCGGGCACCGCGCACGGCATGACGGAGATCCCGGCACCACGCGCCGACCGCGTCACCTCCGCACCGGCCCGCAAGGCCGCGCCCGCCCGCAAGAGCACGTCCGGCAACGCCGCGAGCGGCAAGAAGGCGCCGGTGATCAAGGCCAAGTTCGCGGGACGCTGCTCGTGCGGGCAGTCGTACGCGGCCGGCGAGAAGATCACCAAGCTCGCGTCGGGCGGCTGGGGCCACGAGGCCTGCGCCGCGTCCTGACGCCTTCCGGGCCCATGGCCCCGCTTGGTGCGGGGCCGGGCCGGTCCCTGAGACGGCCATGGCACCGGCCGCACCGCGGGCGCTACCCTGGCCGGAGCACTTGACCTGCACGGACGCAGGCAGGTAGCCGACCCTCAGGAGTAGCTCCATGCTGCGCACCATGTTCAAGAGCAAGATCCACCGCGCCACCGTGACCCAGGCGGACCTGCACTACGTGGGATCCGTGACCGTCGACGCCGAGCTGATGGCCGCCGCGGACCTGCTGCCCGGTGAGCTCGTGCACATCGTCGACATCACCAACGGCGCCCGGCTCGAGACGTACGTCATCGAGGGCGAGCCCGGCTCCGGTGTGATCGGGATCAACGGCGCCGCGGCGCATCTCGTCCACCCCGGCGACCTGGTGATCCTCATCAGCTACGCCCAGGTCGACGACGCCGAGGCACGTACCCTGCGCCCCAGCGTCGTGCACGTGGACGCCGACAACAGGATCGTCGAGCTCGGCAGCGACGCCTCCGCTCCCGTACCGGGCACCGACACGCAGCGCAGCCCGCAGGCACGGGTGCCCGCCGCCCGCGTCTGACGCTCCGGAGCGGGCCCGGCGGGACAGTGTCCGGCCGCCTTGGCAGACTGGCCCGCATGACAGACACCGTGATCTTCGACGACCGGCCCAAGGGCCGGCTTGAGGCCCGCGCCGAGGGTGAAGTCCTCGGCCACATCCAGTACTTCGTGCTCGACGAGCCCGCACCCGCCCTCGTGCCGGTGCACACCGTCGTGGAGCCCGCCCACGAGGGTCAGGGCATCGCGGGCTCGCTCGCGCGCGAGCTGTACACGATCGCCGCGCGCGAGGGCTTCGCCGTCGCGCCGCTCTGCCCGTACGTGGTGCGCTGGGCGGCCAAGCACCCCGACGAGGCGCCCGCGGCGACGCCCGAGCTGATGCACGCGGCGAAGAAGGCGCTGGCGGACGATCCCGGCAAATGGTGATCCCCACCGGCCCGGCCGGGCCGGGGCGTTGAGGAAATCCGGTGGGCGCGCCGTCGTCCCCGTGGCACGATGGCGCGCATGATCAAGCAGCGAACGCACCGCCTCCGGCCGGTACGGCAGGGGACGGTCCGGCAGCGAAAGGCCCATGGCGCGTAGGCGGCCGCGCGAGGTCCGGGCGGCCCGCCCGGCCCGGCGCGCGCCCCGCGTGGAGCGTGACGAGGGCCGGTACGGCGCGAAGCGCCACCCGCACGGAGCGCGCGCCTACCCCGGAGTGCGCCGGGTGCGTGAGGTCGACGGCCTGTCCCGGCGCGTCCTGGCCGAGATCGACCGCCTCGAACGCACCCGCAACTACCTCTTCCCCGGCGCCGTCACCGACGCCGTCCTGCTCTGGCAGGACTTCGCCCGCAGGCCCGCCGCCACGCACTGGTCGGTCAAGGACGCCGACCTGGAGTTCTACTGCTGCGGCGACCCGTTCGCGGCACGCGAGTTGCTCACCGTGGTGGAAGGCGCCCTGAGCCGACCCGCCGCCCGCGCCCTGCGTGCCGTACTGGCCGCGGCGGACGCCCGCTGGGCATGGTGAAGCCCTGGAATGCTGTGCACCCTCAAGCGGAGGAGCAGAGATGGCGCAGGACGACGTGGTCGTGACCCCGGTCGGCTGGGTGGCCGCCCAGGCGCAGAAGTACGAGGAGTCCGGCGGTACCAAGGGCACGACCGTGATGGGCGTGCCCTGTCTGCTGCTCGACTACCAGGGCCGCAAGAGCGGCCTGTGGCGGCGGACCGTGCTCATGTACGGGCGTGACGGCGAGGACTATCTGCTCGTCGGCTCCAACTACGGCAACGACGAGCACCCGCTGTGGTACCTGAACCTGCAGGCCAACCCGGCCGTACGGCTCCAGGTCGGCACGGAGCGCTTCGAGGCCACCGCCGAGACGCTGCCGCCCGAGGAGAAGGAACGGGTCTGGCCGGGCCTCGTCGAGCTGTTCCCGCGGTACGCGTCCTACCGCGCGAAGACCACCCGCGACATTCCCGTCGTACGTCTGCGGCGCAGCGGCGACTGAGTACGGACGGATACGGGCCGGTGACCAGCACCGGGACGGACCGCGACGGACCGGAGCGTGGATTCGGCGGGCGCGGGCAGGCGCCCCGGGAGACAGTGGTCAGGAGAGAGGCCTCCGTTTCCCTAGGAGGAGCACCATGACGCACCCGTACCCCGACCCCGTCGGGCCGGGGCCCACCCCCGGCCCGTATCCGCCGGACCCCGGCCGTCCGGGGCCGCCGCCCGACCCGGGTCCGATGCCCGACCCGTTCCCGCAGCGCCCCGGCCCCGAACCGGAGCCGTCCCCGTCGCCGATGCCGTCCCCGCCGGGCCGTGAGCCCGTCCCCGGACCGGAGCCCGAGCCGCAGCCGGGGCCGATGTCCTGAACGGCCCGCCTGCGTGAGTGCGGGGCGGCAGCCGCCTCGGCCGCCGCCCCGCGCATCAACTCACCAGCAAAGACGGCCGGTTCAGGCCGTGACCTCCGACCGGTCGCCGCCCCACAGCGTGTGGAACGAGCCCTCGCGGTCCGTGCGCCGGTAGGTGTGCGCACCGAAGAAGTCCCGCTGGCCCTGCGTCAGCGCGGCCGGCAGCCGCTCCGCGCGCAGCGCGTCGTAGTACGCGAGCGCCGCCGAGAAACCGGGCGCGGGCACGCCCTGCTGCGTGGCCGCCACGAGCACCGCGCGCCAGTCGTCCTGCGCCGCCGCGATCTCCTCGGCGAAGCCCTTGTCGGCGAGGAGGCTGGGCAGATCGGCGCGCGCGTCGTACGCCGCGCGGATGCGGTCGAGGAACGCGGCCCGGATGATGCAGCCGCCGCGCCAGATGGAGGCCACCGCGCCCAGGTCGATGTCCCAGCCGTACTCGTCGGAGCCCGCCTGGATCTCGTGGAAGCCCTGCGTGTACGAGACGATCTTCGAGGCGTACAGCGCCTGCTCGACCTGGTCCGCGAACGCCGCCTTCTCGTCCTCCCCGAGCGGCCGCGCCGTCGGACCCGCGAGCTCGCGCGAGGCCTCGCGCAGCGCCGTGTGACCCGACAGGGAGCGCGCGAAGACCGCCTCGGCGATCCCCGAGACCGGCACGCCCAGGTCGAGCGCGATCTGCACGGTCCAGCGGCCGGTGCCCTTCTGCTCCGCCTGGTCCTGCACGATGTCGACGAAGGGCTCGCCCGTCGCCGCGTCCACATGCGAGAGCACCTCGGCGGTGATCTCGATGAGGTACGAGTCGAGGCGGCCCCGGTTCCAGGTGCGGAAGATGTCCGCGATCTCGGCGGGGGAGTAGCCCGTGACATCCCTCAGCAGGTGGTACGCCTCGGCGATCAGCTGCATGTCGGCGTACTCGATGCCGTTGTGCACCATCTTCACGAAGTGCCCCGCGCCGTCCGGGCCGCAGTGCGTGACGCACGGCGTGCCGTCGGCGGCCTTCGCGGAGATCTTCTCCAGCATCGGACCGAGCGTGGCGTACGACTCCGCGGAGCCGCCGGGCATGATGCTCGGGCCGAGCAGCGCGCCCTCCTCGCCGCCGGAGACACCGGTGCCCACGAAGTGGATGCCCTGCTCGCGCAGTTCCTGCTCACGGCGGCGGGTGTCCGCGAAGTGGGCGTTGCCCCCGTCGATGATCATGTCGCCGGGTTCGAGGAGCGGGGCGAACTCCTGGATCACCGCGTCCGTCGGCGCGCCGGCCTTGACCATGATCACCAGGCGTCGCGGACGCTCCAGGGCGGCGACGAACTCCTCGGCGCTCTCGGCGGCGACGAAGGTGCCCTCATGCCCGAACTCCTCGACCAGCGCGTGGGTCTTGGCGGCGGTGCGGTTGTGCACGGCGACCGCGTATCCGTTGCGCGCGAAATTGCGGGCGAGGTTGCGGCCCATCACCGCAAGTCCCGTGACACCGATCTGGGCTGTAGTGCTCATGCCTGTCGCTCCTGGATCTTGGGAAAAGTATGTGCTGCCTGGGGCTCAGTAACGCGCGTACGTCTGGGATATGTTCCCGGCAACCTGTCCGACGGACGTTTGAGGGAGCGTTATCTCCATGGCCTTGTTCGATCTGCCGCTCGATCAACTCCGTTCCTACCATCCGTCGTTGCCGGCGCCCGCCGATTTCGATGTGTTCTGGGAGAAAACCCTCGCGGAGACGCGCGAGCACGACCTCGCCGCGCGCTTCGAGCCGGTCGACACAGGACTGAGCGGAGTCGACGTCCTCGACGTGACGTTCTCCGGCTACGGCGGCCATCCGGTGAAGGGCTGGCTGATACTTCCGGCCAACGCGAGCGAACCGCTGCCCGCGGTCGTCGAGTACATCGGCTACGGCGGCGGACGCGGGCTGCCGCACATGCATCTGCTGTGGGCCTCGGCCGGGTTCGCGCACTTCGTGATGGACAGCCGCGGACAGGGCAGCGGCGGCTGGGCCGAAGGCGGCACCGCGGATCCCGTGGGCAGCGGTCCCGCGTATCCCGGCTATATGACCCGCGGCATCGAGGACCCGCACGACTACTACTACCGGCGGCTGATGACCGACGCCGTACGGGCCGTCGAGGCGGCCCGCGCCCACCCGCTGGTGGACGCCGCGCGCACCGCCGTGACCGGCGTCAGCCAGGGCGGCGGACTGACGGTCGCGGTCGGCGGACTCGTGCCCGACCTCGCGGCCATCGCCCCGGACGTGCCGTTCCTGTGCGACTTCCCGCGCGCGATCACCCTCACGGACCGGATGCCGTACCGCGAGATCGGCGGCTATCTGCAGGCGCGGCGCGCCGACCCCGCGAAGATCCTGAAGACGCTCTCGTACTTCGACGGAGTGCACTTCGCGGCCCGCGGCACCGCGCCCGCGCTGTTCTCGACGGCCCTGGAGGACCAGACCTGCCCGCCGTCGACGGTCTTCGCGGCCTTCAACGCGTACGCGGGCGCGGACAAGACCATCGAGGTGTATGACTTCAACGGTCACGAGGGCGGCGGCCCGTATCAGCAGGCCGTTCAACTCCGTTGGCTGCCCGGCAGGTTGAGGGCGGGGCGCGAGGGCTGAGGGCGTTCTGGGCGCGGTGGATCAACTGGCGTGGATGACGGTGCAGTTGTCGCCAAGGCGGCCGAAGACCCTCTTGTCATGGCCTGTTCGGGGCCATTACGTTTGCGGGCCTTGACGCGCGTCGTTTGGGGGACAGCATGCCGGGCCGTCATCGCCGCAAGGAGCCGAACAGAATCCACCGCGCCTCGCTCACCGTGACGGTCGGCGGTGCGTCGATGGCGCTGCCGCTCATCGGCAGCGGCACCGCGCAGGCCGCCGACGTGAACACCTGGAACAAGGTCGCGGCGTGCGAGTCGAGCGGCAACTGGGCGATCAACACCGGCAACGGGTACTACGGCGGGCTGCAGTTCAGGCAGTCCACCTGGGAGGCCTTCGGCGGCGCACGCTATGCGCCGCGCGCCGACCTCGCCACCAAGGACCAGCAGATCGCCATCGCGGAGAAGGTGCTCAAGGGGCAGGGGCCGCAGGCCTGGCCCGTCTGCTCGGTCCGCGCGGGCCTGACCCGCGGCGGCACGGCGCCCGACATCGAGCCGGCGCAGGAGCGGGCCGCGGCCGGGACGGCCGCGAAGAAGAAGCGGGACAAGGCCGACACGAAGCCCGAGACCACGCCGCAGTCCAAGGCCGGACGCACCGAGATGTACACGGTCGTCCCCGGTGACAGCCTCTCCGGCATCGCCGAGGAGCGGGCCGTGCGCGGCGGCTGGCAGCGGCTGTACGCGGCCAACCGCAAGGTCGTCGGCCAGGACCCGAACCTGATCCTGCCGGGCCAGAGGCTCGCCCTGGAGTCACCGAAGGCGGGCGGCGGCACGGCGACACCGCCCCCGCCGAAGGGCACACCTCCACCGCCGGAGAAGGACGCCCGGAGCGCGCCCGCCAAGCCGAAGGCGACCGCGAAACCGGAGGTGACCGCGAAACCGGAGGCCGGGAAGCCCCGCTCGAAGGCCTCGGAGAAGCCCGCGGACAAGGCGACGGGCAAGACGGCGGACAAGGCCGACCGCAAGGCGCGCGACAGCAAGCCGCAGGGCGGGACGAAGAGCGCCCCGCGCCGCAGCGCCCCCGTCGCCGCCACCCCCAGCACCCCCTACCGCGCGGCCGGCGGCTCCTGGTCCAGCGGCTACCACACGGGCGTCGACTTCCCCGTGCCCACCGGGACGTCCGTCCAGGCGGTCGCCGAGGGCAAGGTGGTCTCGGCGGGCTGGGCCGGTGCGTACGGCTACCAGGTGGTGATCCGGCACGACGACGGGCGCTACTCGCAGTACGCGCACCTGTCCGCGCTGGTCGTGAAGCAGGGCCAGACCGTGAACGCGGGCCAGCGGATAGCCCGCTCCGGCTCGACCGGGAACAGCACCGGGCCCCATCTGCACTTCGAGGTGCGGACGGGGCCCGGGTACGGCAGTGACGTCGACCCGCTGGGCTATCTGCGGGCGGGCGGCGTCAGAATCTGATCATGTGCGGACAGGGTGGCTGTCCCGGAATCCCGGGCAGCCCGTCGTCCGCGCGGTCCTCGCCGTCCGGGCCCGCAGGCGCGTGCTCGGCGGCCACGGCACGGACGAGGTCATGCGCCGAGAACGAACCGGGTGAGTCGCGCGTATGGACCCCGGCCGGTGTGTCGGGGACGACCAGCGCCTCGGCGGCGGGGACGACCACGGTTTCCGGGGTGTCGGGCACGAGCACCGTCTCCGGCAGGAGCAGGTCGGCCGCGTCCAGGGCCACATCGCGGGCCGGGACCGGCTGCGCCTCTGACACCTGCACGGAGGCCGGGTCCTGCCCGATCCGCTCCGTGGTCAGCAGGATCAGCCCGCCGGCCGCCACGGCACCGAATCCGAGTGCGATCAGGGTGCCCGTGAGCCCGTACCGGAAGGTCTCTCCGAACAGGGTCAGACCGACCGCGGCGGCGACCACCGGGTTGACCACCGTGAGCACCGCGAGCGGGGCCGCGAGACCGGCGCCACGGTAGGACGCCTGCGACAGGAGCAGACCGCCGACCGCGAGCACGGCGATCATCGCGAAGCCGGGAAGTTCGTGCACGAGGCTGCCGGCCGAGAAGTCCACGGTGACGTTCTTCGTGAACACCGAGGCCATGCCGAAGGAGATACCCGATGCGGTGGCGAGCAGGACGCTGCGCATCACCGGGTGCCGGTGCACCGCGTGCGCGGTCACCATCAGTGCGCCGACGCCACCGAGCGTGGTCAGCGCCACGAGCAGCTGCTCGCCGCCGTCCAGGGCGTGCGACGCGGTGCCGCCGGTCAGGACCAGCATGCCCGCGAGGCCGACGGTCGCCATGATGGCGCCGCGCCAGGCGGTCGAACCGGCCTTGCGGCCCACGAACAGCGCGGCCATCGGCAGCGCGAAGACGATGGTGAGGGCGCCCAGGGGCTGGACGACGCTCAGCGGGCCGTAGGCCAGCGCGACGACGTGCAGGAGGCCGCCCAGGCTGTTGAGCACGACCGCGATCCACCAGCCGGCGCTGCGCAGAGGGGCGTATGAATGGCTGCGCCCGGTTGTGGCGACGCGCTCCTGCACGATGGCTCCGCCGGCGTAGGCGACGGCGGAGACGAGCGACAGGAGCACGGACAACGCGAGGGCACTCATATGTGCCTCCGGACGTTCTCGTGCGGCAGATGGTCGCGATTCATAACATCCACGATGACGCTTTCATTCCGCCCGGTCGTCGTCCCTGAGCACGCATTCCGGGGTACTGCCGATGGAGTACGCCGCACGCTGCGTAGTCCTCTGGGTGGGCGCCCGTGACCTGCGGGGGGAGTGCGCCGTGGGCTCGGTGCGCCCCCTGGCCTACGGGCGCCGGAACCGTACGCGGCCGGTGTCGAGGTCGAAACGCGCCCCCACGACCGCGGCGCGCCCCACCGTCGGATCGCCCGCCACCTGGGCGCCGACCCGCGCGATGTGGGTCCGTACGGCGTTGTCGACCCAGTCGCCTGGCCGGAAGCGGCTCGCGCGGGCGGCCGGCGCGATGGCGTCCACCACCCGCGCGAGATGCCCGTGCACGCGTCCGCCGTCGCGCACGTGCGCCACCGCCGCGGTGACCGCGCCGCAGCGCTCGTGCCCGAGGACGACCACCAGCGGTACGCCGAGCTCCTCGACGCTGTACTGCACGCTGCCGAGCACCGCCTCGTCCAGGACGTGCCCGGCGGTACGGATCACGAGCAGATCGCCGAGCCCCTGGTCGAAGACGAGCTCCGGCGGCACCCGCGAGTCGATGCACCCGAGCACCACGGCGAACGGATGCTGGGCCACCGCGACGGCCCGCCGCCACTGGCGGCTTTCGTGCGGATGCTCCGCGTGCACCTCGGCGTAGCGGCGGTTCCCGGCCCGCAGCCGCCGCAGCGCCTGCTCGGCCGTGCGCGGCAGGTCCCCGGGCGCCCCGGCCCGCGGGCCGGGCACTTGCGTGGCGACAGGGACAGCGGCGACCCCGAGACCGAGAAAGGCACGGCGCCCGCGCGCGGAGCCCTGACTGTCTGTGTTCATGGCGCCATGGTGGGGAGCGGTACGGACGCCGCACCGGGGATCGGCTCAGGTACCCACCTGTGGGTGACGTGGACCCTCCTGCCACGATGACGCCATGCCCGAGCCCCTGACCGCCCAAGACATCAGCCTGGTCGCCTCGGTCGGCGGCTTCTTCGCGCTGCGACGCGCCGCGGACGCCGCCGGCGGCGAGCGAGGTGACGGCAGCGGCGGTGCGCGCAGGGCGGGCGCCCCGCTCGCCGCCCTCTACGCGGGCGACGCCACCCCGCTCATGTTCCGTGTCGCCAAGGTCGGCGCGGCGATCGGTGCGCCGGAGCCCCGTATCGCCGTGTCGATCGCGCACCTCGGGCTCGCCGCCCGCCTGTGGTCCGTCGCGCTGGGGTCGGCCGCCCTGCACGGACGCATCCCCGACCTCGACCCGGCCCTCCTTCACTGGGACCCCGACGGGACAAGCCCCGACGACCTCACCCTCGCGGGCAGCGGCGCACGGCACCCGGAGGAACTGGCCGCCGTCGTCCTCGATCACCACCTCACCCCCCTCGCCGCGGCCGTCCGCACCGAATTCCGTATCTCGGAGGGCCTGTTGTGGGGCAACGCGGGCTCCGCGCTCGCCGCGTCCGCGCGCGAGATCGGCCGGTGGGCGCGGCGCACGGGGCAGTCGGCGGCCGCCGCGCGCGCCCGTACACTGGCCGCGGAGCTCTTCACGGACCCGCGGCTGCGCGGAACCGGCGAGTACGAGGGCCCGGACTTCCGGCGGCGCAGCTGCTGTCTCTACTACCGCGTCCCGGGCGGCGGTGTCTGCGGCGACTGCTGCTTCCGCACCCCGCCGCCACCGCGCTCTTCCGCTCCTCACCGAACTGGGTGACCATGAGGGTGCGCCGCCGACGCCGTGCGAGGGAGCGGAGGGCCGAGGGTGAAGGTCGGACTGCTCAGCCGTGAGTACCCGCCGGACGTCTACGGCGGCGCAGGAGTCCATGTGGAGTTCCTGGCACGGGAGTTACGGTCCCTCGCGGACGTCCGCGTGCACTGCTGGGGCACGGACCGGACCGGTGAGGCCGGGGTCCGGCGGCACACCGCCTGGAGCGAACTGGCCGATGCCAACGACGCGTTGCGCACCTTCTCCGTCGACCTCTCCATGGCCGCCGCCGTCGCCGACCGCGACCTGGTCCACTCGCACACCTGGTACGCCAACCTCGCGGGCCACCTCGCCAAGCTCCAGTACGGCATCCCGCACGTGATGACCTCGCACTCGCTCGAACCCCTGCGCCCCTGGAAGGCCGAACAGCTCGGTGGCGGCTACGCGTTGTCGTGCTGGGCCGAACGGACCGCCGTCGAGGCCGCCGACGCGGTGATCGCCGTCTCGCACGGCATGCGCGAGGACATCCTGGCGAGCTACCCCGCGATCGGCCCGGACCGGGTGCACGTCATCCACAACGGCATCGACACGGACCTCTACCGGCCCGACCCCGGCCGCGAGGTCCTCGCGCGCCGCGGCATCGACACCGGCCGCCCCTACGTCCTCTTCGTCGGCCGGATCACCCGCCAGAAGGGCGTACCCCATCTCCTGCGTGCCGCACGGCAGCTGGACCCGGACGTCCAGCTGGTCCTGTGCGCCGGCGCCCCGGACACCCCCGAGATCGACCGCGAGTTCCGCGCCCTGTACGAGGAGCTGTGCCGGGGCCGCGACGGCGTGCACTGGATCCCCGAGATGCTGCCGCGCCCCGAGGTCGTCCAACTCCTCACACACGCGGCCGTGTTCGCCTGTCCCTCCGTGTACGAGCCGCTCGGCATCGTCAACCTGGAGGCCATGGCCTGCGCGACCCCCGTGGTGGCGTCGCACGTCGGCGGGATCCCCGAGGTCGTCACCGACGGGACCGGTCTGCTCGTGCCGTACGACGAGAAGGACGGCGAGAGTTTCGAACGGGGCCTGGCCGAGGCGCTCAACACCCTGGTACGGGACGGGGAACGGGCCGCGCGGATGGGTGCGGCGGGGCGGCAGCGGGCGGTGGGCGAGTTCGGCTGGGACGCGATAGCGCGCAGGACGGCCGACCTGTACGAGGACCTCATGCGGAACCAGGGACGGGCGCACGGCGGATAACTGAACGCGGCGAAACCAGGAGGCGGCGATGCGGGGCGGACCTTCGGTGCTCGGAATAGTCCTGGCCGGCGGGGAGGGCAAACGGCTGATGCCGCTGACCGCGGACCGCGCGAAACCCGCGGTCACCTTCGGCGGCACCTACCGCCTCGTCGACTTCGTCCTGTCCAACCTGGTCAACGGGGACATCTTACGGATCTGCGTCCTCACCCAGTACAAGTCGCACTCCCTGGACCGGCACGTCACCACCACCTGGCGGATGTCCAGCCTCCTCGGCAACTACGTCACGCCGGTGCCCGCGCAGCAGCGCCTCGGCCCGCGCTGGTTCTCGGGCAGCGCGGACGCCATCCTGCAGTCGCTGAACCTCGTGCACGACGAACAGCCCGACTACATCGCGGTGTTCGGCGCCGACCACGTGTACCGGATGGATCCGCGGCAGATGCTGAAGCAGCACATGGAGTCCGGGGCAGGCGTCACCGTCGCCGGGATCAGAGTGCCGCGGCACGAGGCCTCGTCCTTCGGGATCATCACGCCCGCCAAGGACCGTACGCGCGTCGAGCGGTTCCTGGAGAAGCCCACCGATCCGCCCGGGCTGCCCGGCAGCCCGAACGAGGTCTTCGCCTCCATGGGCAACTACCTGTTCACCACCAAGACCCTCGTCGACGCCCTGCAGAAGGACGCCGAGGACCCGCGCTCCAAGCACGACATGGGCGGATCGATCCTGCCGATGCTCACCGAGCGCGGAGTCGCCCGGCTCTACGACTTCGACGACAACCACGTGCCCGGCGAGACCGGCCGCGACCACGGCTACTGGCGCGACGTCGGGACCCTGGACGCGTACTACGAAGCCCACATGGACCTCATCTCGGACCACCCGGTCTTCAACCTCTACAACCGCTTCTGGCCCATCTACACCCACCCCGGCCAGCTGCCGCCCGCCAAGTTCGTGGCCGGCGGGATCGCGGGGGAGTCGATCGTCAGCCCGGGCTGTGTCATCAGCGGCCAGGTGACCGGATCCGTGCTGTCGCCCGGTGTGGTGGTCGAGGCGGGCGCGGTCGTGCAGGGGTCGGTGCTGCACGACAACGTGCGCGTGGGGCGCGGCGCCGTCGTCCGCGGCGCGGTGCTCGACAAGAACGTGGACGTCCCGCCCGGGGCGACCATCGGCGTCAACCCCGAGCGGGACCAGGAGCTCTACACGGTGTCCAAGGGCGGGGTCATCGCCCTCGGCAAAGGTCAACCCGTCGATTAGACAGGCACGTTCACACGGGCAGGCACGTTCATACGGACAGGCCCGCTCACAACATCCGCCGCCGACGCCCCAGCCACGTCTGCGCGATCACCACCACGGCCAGGAACGCCCCGCTCACCACCTGCTGATAGGAGGAGTCGAGCGAGCCGATCTGGTTGATGATGTTCTTGATCACCTGAAGCAGCAGCACACCGGCGAGCGTTCCGCTGATGAAGCCGAACCCGCCGGTGAGCAGCGTCCCGCCGATCACCACCGCGGCGATGGCGTCAAGCTCCATGCCGATCCCGACGATCGTCACGCCCGAGGTCAGATACGCGGCATTGAGCGCGCCCGCAAGCCCCGCGCACAACCCCGACAACGTGTACACGGCGATCTTCGTACGGGCCACGGGGGCGCCCATGAGGGAGGCCGCGTCCTCGTTGCCGCCGACCGCGTACACGTACTGCCCGAAGCGGCTGCGGCGCAGCATCAGCCCGCCGAGTACGAACAGCAGCGCCGTGATCCACACCAGGAGGCTCACGCCGAACAGGCTGTCCTCGCCGAGCGTCGCGAGGAACGAGGTCTCGCCGACCAGATACGTGGTGGCGCCCTCGTCGGTGATCGCAAGCAGGATCCCGCGGGCCAGGAGCATCGCCGCGAGCGTCACGATGAACGGGGCCAGCCGGGCCTTCGCGATCAGCAACCCGTTGACCAGGCCGATCAGCCCGCACACCGCCGGCGGGAGGAGCAGCGCGACCAGCGTCCCGTACTGCGAACCCCACGCCGCGAGCACGCCGCCGAGCGCGAAGGTCGAACCGACCGAGAGATCGATGCCGCCCGTGACGATCACGAAGGTCATCCCGAGCGCGACGATCGCGAGGAACGTCGAACCGACCGCGATGTTCCCGAGGTTGTCGGAGGTCGCGAAGGAGTCGAAGCCCGCCGATGCGACGAGGACCGTGAGCAGCAGCGCCACCAGCGCGCCGTGCTGCTGGGCGAGCGCCGTGAGCTTCTCGCCGCGGCTCGCGCCGAGCGTCTCCTCCGCGGGCGGCGGGGCCGCCGCCACTGGGCTCTTCATCTCGGTACTCATCGCCTTCCCCGCTCCCGCGCCGCGTAGACGGCGGCGATGATCACTACGGCCTGGGCGATCTGCGTCCACGACGGCGGCAGATCGTGCTTGATGAGCGTGGCGGTGAGCAGCTGGATCAGCACGGCACCGGCGACGGTGCCGCCGATCCGCACCCGGCCCCCGCTCAGCGGAGTGCCGCCCACGACCACCGCGGTGATCGCGGACAGCTCCATCAGATTGCCGAGCGACGTCGGATCGCTTGCCGTGAGCCGGGCCGTCGCGAGGACGCCCGCGATGGCGGCGAGGGCGCCCGACACCACGTACACCAGGATCAGGACGCGGCGCACAGGAAGCCCCGCGAGCTGCGCCGCGGGCCGGCTGTCGCCGATCGCGAGCAGCTGCCGGCCGAACGTGGTGCGCCGCACCAGGAACGCGACGAGCAGCGCCAGCGCGACGGCGATCAGGACCAGATACGGGATGCCGAACACGTCGCCGCTGCCCAGCGAGGCCATCGTCGGGTCGCGGACGTCCTTGAGCTGCGGCAGGAACACATTCGCCAGTCCGCGGCAGGCGACCATCAGCGCCAGCGTGGCGACGATGGGCTGGACCCCGATGAAGGCGATCAGCGAACCGTTCGCGAGACCCACCAGCATCCCGCCGAGCACCGCGACGAGGATCGCCGCGAGCGGCCCGTATCCCAGATAGAGGGAGATGAGCGCCGTGGAGAGCGCCATCACGGACCCCACCGACAGATCCACGCCCTCGCTGCCGATCGCGAGCGCCATGCCGAGCGCCACGATCAGGACGGGGGCGACCTGGACGGCCTGGGTGCGGAAGTTCTCCGTGGACAGGAAGTTGGGGGTGAGGACAACGTTGGCGAGGAGAAGCACGAGGACGCCGGCGTATACGCCGTAGTCCTGCAGCAGCCGCAGCGAGCGGGCGCGGTCCAGGGGCTGTCCGCGCAGGGCCAGTTGGGTCATGGCGTGTCCGCCTCCGGATCGTCAGGATGTGCGGCGATGGCCTGCAGCAGCCGGTCCTCGGTCACCTCGGCGCCGGCCAGTTCGGCGACCACGGCGCCGTCCTTGAGGACCACGACCCGGTCCGAGCCCTCGATCAGTTCCTCCATGTCCGAGGAGATGAGCAGCACCCCGAGCCCGTCCTCGGCCAGCTCGTCGATGAGCTTCTGCACCTCGGCCTTCGCCCCGACGTCGATCCCGCGCGTCGGCTCGTCCAGGAGCAGCACTTTCGGCTGCATCGCCAGCCACCGCGCGAGCAGCACCTTCTGCTGATTGCCGCCGGACAGCTCACCGACCTTCTGATGAGGTCCCGCCGCCTTGATGCGCAGCCGCTTCATGAAGGTGTCGACGATCCGGTCCACACGCTCCTCGTCGACCAGACCGAAGCGGGAGAGCCCGGGCAGCGCGGCGAGCGCGATGTTCTCGCGGACCGAGAGGCCGGGCACGATGCCCTCCGCCTTGCGGTCCTCGGGCAGCAGACCGATCCCGGCGCGGATCGCCGCCGGTGTCGATCCCGTACGGACCGGCGAACCCGCCACCCGTACCTCGCCCTCGTCCGGCGGCAGCGCACCCGCCACCGCCTTCGCCGTCTCGCTGCGGCCCGAGCCGAGCAGCCCGCCGAGCCCCACGACCTCACCTGGACGGATGTCGAGGGACACGTCGTGCAGGGTGTGGCGGACCTTCAACCCCCGCGCGCTCAGCACGGGTTCGCCCCCGGTCTCGTGCTCGCCGCTGAACTTCGTGAGCCCGTCGCTGCGCACCTCGCCCACAGCGCGGCCCAGCATCAGCGAGACAAGCCGCAGCCGGTCGAGGTCCGCGATCGGGCCGGTGTGCACCAGCCTGCCGTCCCGCAGGACGGTGACCGTGTCGCAGACCTCGTAGAGCTCCTCCAGACGGTGGCTGACATAGACCACCGCGATACCGCGCTCGCGCAGCATCCGGATCACCCCGAACAGGGTCCGCACCTCGCGGGGTTCGAGCGAGGAGGTCGGCTCGTCCATCACGACGACCCGCGCGTCCACCTGCACCGCACGGGCCAGCGCCACCATCTGCTGCGCGCCGATGCCGAGGCTGCGCAGCGGGCGGGTGACATCGACCCGTACGCCGAGGTCGCGCAGCGCCTCGTCGGCCGCGCGGTGCATCCGGCGGAAGTCGATCAGGCCGAAGCGGTTGCGGGGCTCGCGGCCCAGGAACAGATTGCGGGCCACGCTCATCAGGGGAACGAGGTTGACCTCCTGGTAGATCGTGGAGATCCCCGCGTGCTGGGCCTCCAGAGGCGTGCCGAAGTCCACCGGCTCGCCCCGGTAGCGGACTTGGCCCTGGTCGGCGCGGTGGACGCCGGTGAGGACCTTGATCAGGGTGGACTTTCCCGCACCGTTCTCGCCGATCAGTGCGTGCACCTGCCCGGGATACACCGCGAAGTCCACGCCGTCGAGCGCGAGGGCGCCCGGGAAACGCTTGGTGACCCCCGTGACCCCGAGCACCGGCGCGGAACCGGGGGCGGGCGGCCCGCCCCCCTGCAGCGGGCCGCCCACGTCGTCCGTCGCCTCCATGCTCAATACGCCTTGCCGATCTCGGACTTCGCGTTCTCCTCGGTGTACTCGCTGTCCTTGATCACGACGTTCCGGCCGACCGCGTCGCCCTTCGTGAACGAGTCGAGAGTCTCGAACGCCAGTGGTCCGAAGCGCGGGTTCGACTCCACGACGCCCTGGATCCAGCCGTCGACGATGCCCTGCACCGCGTTGCGTGTCCCGTCGATCGTCACGATCTGCACGTCGCCGGCCTTCTTGCCCGCGCCCTTGAGCGCGTTGACAGCGCCCAGGCCCATCTCGTCGTTCTCGGCGTAGATCCCGGTGATCTTCGGGTTGGACTGGATCAGTTGCTCGGTGACCTGCTGGCCCTTCTCACGGGCGAACTCACCGGTCTGCTCGAAGACCACCTTCAGGTCCGGGGCCTTCTCGGCGACGCGGTCCTTGAAGCCCTTGGTGCGCTCGGTCGTGACGTTGTTGCCGGGCGAGCCGAGCAGGATCGCCACCTCGCCCTTGCCGCCGGTGGCCTCGATCATCCGGTCCGCGGCGCGCTTGCCCTGCTCGACGAAGTCGGAGCCGATGAACGACACGTAGTCCTTGCAGGCCTCGGCGTTGATCTTCCGGTCGATGGTGACGATCGGGATCTTCTTCTGCGCGGCGGTGCGCAGCACCGGACCCCAGCCGTCGGAGTTGAGCGGGGCGATCACCAGGACGTCGGCGCCCTTGGTGATCAGGTCCTGGACATCGCTGATCTGCTTGGAGAACTGCGACTGCGCGTTGGCCGTGAGGAGCTTGATCCCGCGCTCCTTCGCCTCGGCCTTGATGGAGGCGGTCTCGGCGATACGGAACGGGTTGGCCTCCTTCTCGGACTGCGAGAAGCCGACGGTGGCGCCCTTCAGGTCCAGCTCCTTGCCGCCGAAGGTCTTGAGGTCGCAGGTCTCCTGGTCGCCGGACGGCTCGGCGACCTCCTGGCCCGAATTCGCGCCCTTGCCGGTGTCCTTGGCGTCGGACGGGTCGTCCTCGGACTTGGCGCAGCCGGCGGCGAGGGCCAGGCTCAGACAGAGTCCGGCGGTCAGCAGGGTGTGGGTGGTCTTGCGGCGCAGACGAACGGTCGGCTTCATGGAGTCCCCATTACGGCGCGGCCCCGCGGCGCTCAGGCACGCGTGGGAGATCGGCTGGTGCGGTCAACTCACGGGTTTCCAGGGTTTTTTACATCGTTGGAAGGAGGCTGTAAACCCTTCGCGTCACGGCTGCCCGCAGGAGGGCCGTGGCGCGCGCGCCGGGTCCGCTCACCGGCGCCCCAGCGTGCTCTCGCGCTCCACCAGCCTGAATTCGGCGGTGAGTTCCCGTCCCTGCGGCTCCCCGTTGGCCGCAGCCGCCCCGCTCAGCCGACTGATCACCGACTCGACGGCGAGCCGCGCGATGGCGTGCTTGTCGGGCGAGACGGTGGTGAGCGAGACGGCGCCGAAGCGGCCCTCGACGATGTCGTCGAAGCCCACCACCGCCACGTCCCAGGGCACCCGCAGCCCTCGTTCGTGCAGCACCCGCATCGCGCCGATCGCGACCAGGTCGTTGTACGCGAACACGGCGTCGGGCCGCGTTCCCGCGTCCAGCATCCGCGCCATCGCCACGGCACCGTCGGCCCGGTCCCAGCCGCCGACCGGTCCCACCAGCGCGTCCGAGGCCTCGTGGCCCGCGCCGCTCAACTCCTCGCGCCAGCCCTGCAGTCGCAGGTGGGCGGGCCGGTTCGCGGTGTCGGTGCGGGCGCCGAGGAAGGCGATCCTGGTCCGGCCGAGGCCGAGCAGATGCCGCACCGCGGCCCGGGACGCCGCCACGTTGTCGATGGCGATGTGGTCGTACGGCAGGTCGTACTCGCGCTCGCCGAGCAGCACCAGCGGCACGTCGTCGGTGCGGGCGCGCAGATCGTCGGCCTCCAGCTCCAGCGGGCTGAGGATCAGGCCGTCGATGACCCGGGCCCGGAAGCCCTGGCTGACGAGGATCTCCTGTTCGCGATCGCCCCGGGTGTGGTCGAGCAGCACCGTGTAGTCGTGCTCCGCGGCCGCGTCGATGACGGCTCCCGCGAGCTCGGCGAAGTACGGGTTGCCGAGCTCCGGTACTGCGAGCGCGATAATGCCCGTGCGGCCTTTGCGCAGGTGGCGGGCGGTGAGATTGGGCCGGTAGCCCAGTTCGTCGATGGCGCGCTGGACCCGCTCGCGCATCGCCGGTGTGACGTGCTGGTAGTTGTTCACGACGTTCGAGACGGTCTTGATCGAGACGCCGGCGTATTCCGCGACGTCCTTGAGGCTCACCCTCACGTGATTCCCCTCCGGGGCGGGCGCCCCTGGCCGCCGCCCGTGACCTCGCTGCCACCGCCGAGCGGCGCGTGCATCGATGTACAGGCGTATGTACTGGCCGTTTGTCATGACCCTGGACAGCAGGCCGGTGCCGTGCTGTCATGCCAACTGCCGTTCCTTCCAACGTTGTACAGACTCATCCGACGACCCGCCACCCTTCGTCACAGAAGTGAGGATCGACGTGAGAGATCGCCCCGTGCATCGCCCCATGAGAAGACAACTGGCATTACTGCTCGCGGTCCTGCTCGCACTCGCGGGCCTGACCGCGCTGCCCGCCGCGCAGGCCGCGGAGATCCTGGAGGAACCCGTCAAGCCGCCCGGCCTCAAGGGTGAGTACTACACCCAATCCGCCCCGGGAGCCTTCGACTTCGCGGAACTGAAGACCACCGGATTCGACCCGAACCTCGACTTCGACAGCCTCGAATCCCGGCTGTCCGCCGCGACCGGCCGCAACGACGACGTGAGCGTGCGCTGGACCGGCAAGCTCGTCCCCGAGCGCAGCGGCGCGCACACCTTCGCCATCACCGGCGACAACGGCTTCCGGCTCTGGGTCGACGGCAGGCTCGCCATCGACCACTGGGTGGACGACTGGGACAAGGAACAGACCTCGCAGCCCGTCGAGCTGACCGCCGGCACCGCGTACGACTTCAAGGTCGAGTACTTCGAGCACTATGGCGGCTCGAACCTGCACGTCAACTGGATCCAGCCGGGCCAGGCCAAGCAGCCGATCCCGCAGTCGGCCTTCCGCCTCCCCGACGGCTTCGACTACGACGGCGCCTACGGCGGCTCCGTCCTCGCCTCCGGACGCACCCTGCGCCTGGACTTCATCCAGGAACTGGCCGCGCCGCCCGCGGAGTTCACCGACCACCTGGACGCCGTCATCGGGGGCGCGCCCTGGCCGCTGGGCGAGGCCCGCCTCGATCCGGACGACCCGGCCAAGCTCCTCATCGCCCTCGGCGAACCGGTCGTCGGGCAGGGCGGCCAGGTCGATCTGCGCTACGACGGCGAGGGCGGTCTGACGGGCGAGGACGGCAAGGCGGTCGGCGCGTTCTGGAGCGGCGCCACCAATGACTCCACGTACCAGCTGACCACCAAGTGGGGCGAGGACGTGCGCCCGTCCAACGCGTGGCGCGAATACCCGCGCCCGCAGCTCAAGCGTCCTGACTGGCAGAACCTCAACGGCACCTGGCAGTTCGCGGGCGCGACCGAGGGCGAGCAGCCGCCGTTCGGCCGGACGCTCGACGAGCGCATCCTCGTCCCGTACCCCGTGGAGTCGCAGCTCTCCGGCGTCGAGCGGCACGAGGACCGCATGTGGTACCGCCGCACCTTCACCGTGCCGAAGAACTGGACCGCCGAGGACCGGCGGATCAAGCTCAACTTCGACGGTGTGGACTGGCAGTCCGTCGTCTACGTCAACGGCACGAAGGTCACCGAGCACAAGGGCGGTTACGACCGGTTCGGCGCCGACATCACCGACGCCCTGAAGCCCGGCGGCACCCAGGAAGTCATCGTCGGCGTCCACGACCCGACCGACGCCGCGGGCGGCGAGAACCCGCCGCTCGGCAAGCAGCGCCTCGACCCGTCCGGCATCTGGTACACCTCCTCGTCCGGTATCTGGCAGACGGTGTGGCTGGAGCCGGTGGCCGCGGACCACGCCTCCGGGCTCAAACTGATCCCCGACGTGGCGGGCGAGCGGCTCGCGGTGGACGTCCAGGGCGTACGGGACGGACTGCTTGTCACCGCCGTCGCGTACGACGGGAAGCGCGAGGTCGGCCGGGCCGCCGGCACCTCCGGCAGCACGCTCCAGGTCCCCGTCCCCGACCCGCACTTGTGGTCGCCGGACGATCCGCACCTGTACGACATCAAGGTCCGCGTCGGCGACGACAAGGTGACCGGCTACTTCGGGATGCGCACCGTCAAGGTCGAGAAGACCGACGGGACGCCGCGGATCCTGCTCAACGGGAAGCCGGTGTTCTCGATGGCCACGCTCGATCAGGGCTTCTGGCCGGACGGGCTGCACACCGCGCCGAGCGACGAGGCGCTGGCGTACGACCTGAAGGCGCACAAGGACCTCGGCTTCAACTCCGTGCGCAAGCACATCAAGGTCGAACCGGACCGATGGTTCTACCACGCGGACCGGATGGGCCTGCTCGTCTGGCAGGACATGCCGTCCATGACGGCGGGCCGCACTCCGGACGCCGCCTCGCGGGCGCAGTACGAGCGCGAGATGAAGAAGATGATCGACCAGCATGTCTCCAGCCCGTCGGTGATCATGTGGGTCACCTTCAACGAGGGCTGGGGCCAGTACGACCAGGCGCGCATCGCGGACCAGGCGAAGGCCTGGGACCCGAGCCGGCTCGTGAACAACATGAGCGGACTCAACTGCTGCGGCGCGGTGGACGGCGGCAACGGTGACATCGCCGACGCCCACGGCTATCCGAGCCCGCTGCTTCCGCAGCCGGACGGCACCCGCGCGCTGGTCAGCGGCGAGTACGGCGGCCTCGGACTCGCCGTGCCCGGCCACGCCTGGCCCGTCCGCCACACCTACGTGGGCGTGGACCGCGCGAAGTACACCGACGAGTATCTGGCACTGCTCGACAAGGTACGGACGCTGGCCTGCCAGGGCAGCAACGGCGCCGTGTACACCCAGATCACCGATGTGGAGGGCGAGTTGAACGGGCTGCTCACCTATGACCGCAAGGTCCTGAAGGGTGACAAGCAGCGGATCAAGGCGGCCCACGAGGCGCTGATCCGGGACGCGGCGGCTCCGGGAGGTGTGCGGTGCGACTGAGAGGTGTGCGGTGCGACTGAGGTGAGCCGGGGCGGGCGGTCAGTTGTGTGAGGCCTGTGACCTGCGGAGGGCGAGTGTTCGGCGGAACGAGATTTGATGTGCTCGTAACGTTGCGTATTCCGAACGTGCTTGACCGTAGTCGTCAACAGGTTGTTGACTGCTGGCTCCCCGTCGTCGACGCGAGAGCTGGGCATGTCACCCCACACCGATCCGCTCGCCCCCCTCGACCTGGCGTTCTGGAACATCGAGTCCGACGCGCACCCCATGCATCTGGGCGCCCTGGGTGTCTTCACCGGCGAAGCACCCGGGGCCGCCCGGCACGCGGCCGACCTGCTCATGTCCCGCGCCCCGCAGGTCCCCGGCCTGCGGATGCGGATCAGGGACGTCTGGTACGGCGCCGGGGGAGCGGTCCGCGAACCCGCACCCCGCTTCGACCCCGCCGAGCACGTACGACTGGCGGCAGCCACGGACGACTTCCACGCCGCGGCCGGCGCGCTCATGGAGCGCCCCCTCGACCGCTCCCGCCCGCCCTGGGAGACGCACGTCCTGCCCGGCGCGGACGGTGTCACCTTCGCGGTGCTCTTCAAGTTCCACCACGCGCTCGCCGACGGACTGCGCGCGCTGACCCTGGCGGCCGGCGTGATGGACCCCCAGCCGGAGTTCGCGGCCCGCGTGCCGCGTCCCGCCGAGCCCGCTGCCGCGGACGGTCTCCTCTCCCGGCTGCTCCGCCCGCAGGCACTGCCCGGCGAGATCCGCCGCCGGCTCGACTCCGTCGGCCAGGCCCTCGACATCGGCGCCTCGGTGGCCAAGGCGACCTGGGACGTCCGCTCGGCCCCGGCCCTCGCCTCCGGGCCGACCGGCACCCGCCGCACCGCCGGGGTCGCCCTGGACCTCGACGCCGTCCAGCGTATCCGCAAGACGACCGGCGGCACCGTCAACGACGTCCTGATCGCCCTGGTCGCCGGAGCGCTCCGGTCCTGGCTGAACGAGCGCGGCGAAACCGCCGAGGCCATACGGCCCCGCGCCCTCATCCCCGTCTCCCGCCGCCGCCCCCGCTCCCACCAGCCGCAGGGCAACCGGCTCTCCGGCTACCTCATCCGCCTCCCCGTCGACGAACCCGACCCACTCGCGCGCCTGCGCACGGTCCGTGCCGACATGGACCGCAACAAGGAGGAGGGCGCCCACCGGGGCGCCGGCGCGGTCGCGCTCCTGGCCGACCACGTCCCGCCGCTCGGCCACCGGCTCGGCGGCCCGTTCGTGGCCCAGGCGGCGCGGCTGCTCTTCGACATCCTCGTCACGAGCGTCCCGCTGCCCAGCCTGGGCCTGCGCCTTGCGGGCTGCCCGCTGACGGAGGTGTACCCCTTCGCACCGCTCGCCCAGGGCCAGTCCCTGGCCGTGGCGATCTCCACGTACCGCGGACGGGTGCACTACGGCCTCGTGGCGGACGCGGAGGCCGTCCCGGACCTGGAGCGTCTCGCCGAGGCGCTGCGCGACGAGGTACGGGCACTGGCCGAGGCGGCCGACTCCGCGGAGGGCCCCTGAGCGGGCCTTCGGGGCCACACACGGCGCGCGGCCCCTCACCCCGAGTCACCGTTTTCGTGAGCGGTTTGGAAACCGGCACCCCCGCTCCGTAAAATCCACTCTTTGGATACTCAGCGGCGCCGGTGCGCCCGGACCCGTACGAGGAAACAGCGGCGATGAGCGTGACCAGCGAGACCCCCGAGGAGCAGCAGCTCCAGGACTTCGGACCCGGTATCGACCCGGAGCGGCTCGCGATCTGCCTGGCCGTCCTCGAGGAGCTCGACGGGATCGACGTCGACCACCCCGACGCGATCACGGTCCGCCGGGCCACCGCCGGCATCTACCGGACCGTGAAGCAGCGCCGCCGCCAGGAGCGCCGCGCCGCGAAGACCGAGCACGACCGCACCGTCACGCACTCCACCGCGACGGGCTCCGCCGAGCGCATCGACGACGAGACGCAGGGCCTGCTGCCCAGCTCGTCCACGGTCGGCGAGATCGCCGGGATACTCCAGCGCCCGCGCTCCTGCTACGTCTGCAAGGCGCGCTACGTCGAGGTCGACGCGTTCTACCACCAGCTGTGCCAGAAGTGCGCCGCCGAGAACCGCGCCAAGCGCGAGGCCCGCGCCGACCTCGGCGGCAAGCGCGCGCTGCTCACCGGCGGCCGGGCCAAGATCGGCATGTACATCGCGCTGCGGCTGCTGCGCGACGGCGCGCACACCACGATCACCACGCGCTTCCCGAAGGACGCCATCCGCCGCTTCAAGGCGATGGACGACTCCGCGGACTGGATCCACCGCCTTGAGGTCGTCGGCATCGACCTGCGCGACCCGGCGCAGGCCGTCGCGCTCGCCGACCAGGTCGCCGAGGCCGGACCGCTCGACATCCTGATCAACAACGCCACGCAGACCGTGCGCCGCCTTCCCTCCGCGTACGGAGCGCTGGTCGACGGCGAGAGCGCGCCGCTGCCCGCGGGCGAGCTGCCCGCGCACCATGTCATCGGCGCCTTCAACTCCGGTGCGGTGGACGGCATCCAGGCGCTGCCCGCCGGCATCAGCGGCATGGACGCGCAGCAGGTCGCCGACCTCGCGCTCGTCGCCGGACACGCCAGCATCGAGAAGCACCGCGACGGCACCGCGATCGACGCGGGCGGTCTCGTGCCCGACGTCGTGCACACCAACACCTGGGTGCAGTCCATCGAGCAGATCTCCCCGGTGGAGCTGCTTGAGACCCAGCTGTGCAACTACACGGCGCCGTTCATCCTCATCAGCAAGCTGCGCGCCTCGATGGCCGAGGCGGCGGGCAAGGCCGTCAGCAAGCGCGCGTACGTCGTCAACGTCTCGGCGATGGAAGGGGTGTTCGGGCGCGGCTACAAGGGTGCGGGCCACCCCAACACCAACGCCGCCAAGGCCGCGATGAACATGGTGACGCGCACCAGCGCCGCCGAGATGTTCCAGACCGACGGCATCCTGATGACCTCGGTGGACACCGGATGGATCACCGACGAGCGCCCGCACTACGACAAGCTCCGCCTCGCCGAGGAGGGCTTCCACGCCCCGCTCGACCTCGTCGACGGCGCGGCCCGCGTCTACGACCCGGTGGTGCGCGGCGAGGCGGGCGAGGACGTGTACGGCGTCTTCCTGAAGGACTACGCGCCCGGCAAGTGGTAGGCGTGGGGCGGTAGTAGGGCATGTTGTGGCGCGCCGCGCCGCGCCGCGCCGCTCACGCGGAGCCGGGCGGTCTGCTCTGCCTGAGCTGCTCGTGCACCGCCGATGACCCGCCCTGCCAGGCCGCCCGCACCCGGGTTCCGCCGTCCACGAGCAGGTCCGTGCCCGTGACCCAGCGAGCGGCGTCCGACACCAGCCAGTGGACGGCCTCAGCGATGTCCTCCGGCTCGCCGATCCGGCCGAGCGGCAGGCTTTCGCCGAGCCGCTGTTCGGCGCCCTCCCAGACGAAGCGCGCCATCTCGGTGCGCACGAGTCCGGGCGACACCGCGTTCACCCTGACCCGCGGGGCGAGTTCACCCGCGAGCTGACGCGTCAGATGCAGCAGCGCCGCCTTGCCGGTCACGTACGCGCCGACGTTCGGCCCGACCCCGTGCGTGCCCTCGGTGCAGATGTTCACCACCGACCCGCCGTGCCCGCCCATCCAGGCCCGCCACGCCAACTGCACCAGCCGCAGCGGCGCTTCGACGTTCGTCGCGAAGGCGGCGGTCCAGCGGTCGGGGTCGGCTTCCATGAGCGGACCGTACGGCTGGTTCGTCGCCGCGTTGTTCACGAGGACGTCCAGCCGGCCGAAGGTGCCCGTCAACTCGCTTACGCAGGCGGAGAGATGAGCCGGATCGGCCACGTCGCCCGCGGTACCGCCCGCGCGGATGCCCGCCTTGCCCAGTTCGCCGACCGCCCTCCGTACCCCCTCCGGATCGCGGCCCGTGACCCACACCGCTGCTCCCGCCGCGCCCAGCCGGCGGGCGACGGCCAGTCCGATCCCGCGGGTCGCGCCCGTCACCAGGGCGGCCCGGCCGTCGAGTGCGTGCTGCTCGGCTCCAGATGTCATCCGCGTACGGTGACATGACGGACCGTCAAACGGCAGCCCCGTGCGCGCCCCGCTCTCCGTGCGCCGCGGCCACGAGCGCGAGCACCGGCCGCCAGTCCTCCAGGACCCCCGCGTTCAGCTGCGCCGCCCGCGCCGCGTCCTCGGCGTGCCGCAGCGCACTCACGTCCTCCGCGGAGTCGGGGGACCGGTCCGTTGCCATTGCGGTTGCATGAAGGCGTACGAGGTCGGCGACCCGTCGTCCGAGCAGGGGCCGCACCACTTCGGCGGCGTGCACGGCGCGGGCGGTCTCGTCGCCGCCCGGCCGCAGGAGCCGGCCCAGGGCATGGACGAGCCCCGCCACCTGGAGCTGCTTGTCGGCCGGGTGGGAGCGGCGCAGCAGCGCGGCGGTCTGCAGCGCGTGGTCGTGCAGATCCATCTCGTGCGGCAGGGTCGGAGCGCCGCCGCCGGGGGAGTACCGGACGTCCCGGCACGCGTACAGCAGATCCATCAGCTGCTCGACGGTGTGCACCGCCTGGTTCCTGGTGGCCGTCATGGAGGGCTCCTTCCACGGGGCCGGCAGAGCAGGGTGCGGACACGTGCCGGTGCTGACCGTCCGACAGAAGGACAGCAGGCCGTCCTGACGGCGAGGCGAATTCCGCCTGAACCTCACGCGGTGAGCCGTCGGACCGCCGTGCGATCCCCGCCCGAGGAGCCGCTTTGCGCCGTTTTCCCGGAGATGCGCGCAGATTTTGCCTCCCCATAGAGCGGGGGTCCGCTCATTTGGTTACTCTGTTCCGCACGGGCCGCAACAAACGGGTTCCACCACCACCCTTGGTCCGTCCTGGGACAAGCCGGTCACCACGGCTCGTCCCGCACGAAGTACCGGCGCCACCGCGACCGAACTGGCCAGAGCGATGCCCCACCAGGCGGCCGCGGCGCCCCGGAGCCCGGGGCGGTGCGACCCGGGGGTTACCCGACACATAAGGAGTCCGCGGTGACACCAGACAAGTCAAAGAGTGAGCAACGAGCCCCGAAGGAACGGCGCGACCGCGCAGGCCGCCGGCACGGGGACCAGCTGGGGAACCTGGAGGTGTGGGCGCGCTCGGCGCCGATCCGCCTCGCGGGGTACGAGGACGACCTCACCGAGTCGCACATTCTGCGCAGCGTCGACTGACGCACGCGGCACCCAGCACGAGCATCGGCAAGAGCACCTTCACGGGGCCCGGCGCCGCACCGCACACGGCGGGTGCGGCGCCCGGCACGGGAGTTTCCGGACATGACACGTTCATGAGGGCGGAAAGCGGACAGGGCACGGTGCGCCACGGCATCCTTGCAGGTGAACGTGCGTGTTGCGGCGGATGGAGCGAGCCGGCTGCGGCGGGTCCTGTTCAGTCCTGGTAGGCGGCTCGCTCACTGCATGGGGGCATGCCGAGCCCACGGCCGCAGCGCCTCCAGCTGCCCGGCCACATCGAGGAGCTGAGCCTCACGCCCCGGTGCGCCCACCAGCTGCACCGCGCACGGCGCACCGCCCGACAGCACGCCGAAGGGGATCGACAGGGCGGGCCAGCCTGTCAGGTTCCAGGTCGGGGTGAGTGGGGAGAAGCGGGTGTTGGCCGTGATGTTGTGCAGCCAGCTCCGCTCGTGCCACGGTGCCGCGGCCGGGCCGCGGCGGGCCAGGGACGGGGTGAGCAGGACGTCGTACTGCTCGAAGAACGGTGCGAGGCGTTCGCGCAGGCGGTCCCGTCCCGTGCCGCGCTCGACGCGCGCCACGAAGCGCTTGCCGAGTGCCGCGTGCGTGCGGGTGCGGCGGGTCAGGCGGGTGCGGTCGAGGGTGCGGGCGTCCACGTGGGTGCCCGCGGTCCAGTGCGCGAGTGCCGACGCGCCGAGCCAGAGCGGATACGGCGGGTCGGCGGGCTCGACCTGCTGTCCGGCCTCCGTGAGGACCTGCGCCGCCTCCTGAGCGGCGGTCCGCCAGGCCCGGGTGACCGGGACGCCCGCGAGCGGGCTGCGGGTGGAGACCGCGATGCGGAGGGAGGGCGCAGGCTCGGGAGACGGTTCGCCGGCCGTCGGAGGCAGTGTGCCGGACAGGACCGAGAGCAGCAGCCGGGTGTCCGCGACGGTCGTCGCCAGCGGGCCGTTCTCCGAGAGGCCGAACCAGCCGCCGCCGAGGTCCCGCTCCACGACATCCGGTCCCGGCTTGAGGGCGATGACCCCGCAGTTCGCGGCCGGGATGCGCAGCGAGCCCATGCCGTCGTTGCCGAGCGCCAGCGGCACCATGCCCGCCGCGACGGCGGCCGCGCTGCCGCCCGACGAACCGCCGGCCGTGCGGGAGGTGTCCCACGGATTGCGGGCCGTGCCATGCACCCCGTCCGTCGTGCCGAAGACGCACAGCTCCGGCACGTTCGTCAGGCCGACCACGATCGCGCCCGCCGCACGCAGCCGCGCCACCGTCGGATGGTCCGCTGCGGCCGGAGTGTCGGGCGTGGCGGCCGATCCGTTCCGGGTGGACTCTCCACGGACCGGCAGATTGTCCTTCACGGCCACCGGCACGCCCGCGAGCGGCAGTACGGCCAGATCGGCACGGTCCGCGAGCGCCTCCGCCTCGGCGAGCGCCTCGCGCGCCCGGACCCGGCGGAAGGCGCCCACGCGGGTGTCGAGCAGATCGATCCGGGCCAGATGCTCCGTCACCACGTCACGCGGCGAGGCCTTTCCGGCCCGTACGGCCTCGGATATCTCTGCTGCGGTCCGCCCTGCCCAGCTGCTCACGGTCGCTCCTGTTCCGCGCGCGTACTCCCGCGCTCGTGCTCCAGGGGAGAACTGTGGCGCCTCCCGTCCCGTACGTCGAGCAGCAGTTCCCTTGGCGTCGAGGGTGATCCGACCTCTCCACGAGCAAAACAAGATCCAAGCGGCTACGGGGTCTTGTGCCGCCGGATACCTCCGATGAATACTCGGGCTGGCCGCAGAGGACCGACACAAGGGAGCGCCGTGACAGGAGCAACCCCCGCCCGTATCACGGCAGTCGAAACCTTCGACATCCGCTTCCCCACCTCCACCGCGCTCGACGGCTCGGACGCGATGAACCCCGACCCCGACTACTCCGCCGCGTACGTCGTGCTCCGCACCGACGCCGACGACGGTCTGGAAGGGCACGGGTTCGCGTTCACCATCGGACGTGGCAACGATGTCCAGGTCGCCGCGATCGACGCGCTGCGCCCGTATGTGCTCGGCCGTCCCGTCGCCGAACTCTGCGCGGATCCCGGCACCTTGAACCGCGACCTGATCGGCGACAGCCAGCTGCGTTGGCTCGGACCCGAGAAGGGCGTCATGCATATGGCGATCGGCGCGGTCGTCAACGCCGTCTGGGACCTCGCCGCCAAGCGCGCCGGAGTGCCGCTGTGGCAGCTCCTCGCCCGGGCCGAACCAGCCTGGCTCGTCGCGCAGATCGACTTCCGCTACATCGCCGACGTCCTCGGCCCCGACGAGGCGCTCGCGCTCCTGGAACGCGGCCGCGCCGACGCCGACCGAAGAGCCGCCCGCCTGCGCGTACGCGGCTACCCCGCCTACACCACCTCGCCGGGCTGGCTCGGCTACTCCGACGAGAAGCTCACCCGCCTCGCCCGGGAGGCCGTCGCCGCCGGGTTCCCGCAGATCAAGCTGAAGGTCGGCGCGGACCTCGCGGACGACCTGCGGCGGATGCGGGCCGCACGCGCCGCCGTCGGCGAGGGCTACCGGATCGCCGTGGACGCCAACCAGCGCTGGAACGTGGACGAGGCGATCACCTGGACCCGCGCGCTCGCGCCGTACGACCCGTACTGGATCGAGGAGCCGACCAGCCCCGACGACGTCCTCGGGCACGCCGAGATCCGGCGCCGCGTCGCCCCTGTGAAGGTCGCCACCGGCGAACACGTACAGAACCGCATCGTGTTCAAGCAAATGCTGCAGGCCGGTGCCATCGACGTCCTGCAGCTGGACGCGGCGCGCGTCGGCGGCGTCAACGAGAACCTGGCGATCCTGCTGCTCGCCGCCAAGTTCGCAATCCCCGTCTGCCCGCACGCCGGTGGGGTCGGGCTGTGCGAACTCGTCCAGCATCTGGCGATGTTCGACTACGTGGCGCTCAGCGGCACCACAGACGACCGCATGATCGAGTACGTCGACCACCTTCACGAGCACTTCGAGGACCCCGTGGTGATCCGTGACGGCCACTACGTGGCACCGTCCGCGCCCGGTTTCTCCGCCACGATGCGCGCCGAGGCGCTCGACCTCTACCGCTATCCGACCGGCGAGTACTGGGCGAAGGCCCATCCCGCGCCGGTCCCCACCGAGCAGGATCCCCACCGGAAGGGAGCAGCGGCATGACCGACTTCGAGGGAATCAGAGCGGTGGTGACAGGCGGCGCCTCGGGCATCGGCCGGGCTGCGGCCGGACTCCTCGCGGCGCGCGGCGCGCGTGTCACCGTCCTCGACCTCGCCCCGGAATCCGTGCCCGAGCCCCTGCTCGCACGGAAGGCCGACGTCACCGACGACGCTTCGATACGGGCCGCGGTGACCGGCGCCGCCGAGGAGATGGGGGGCCTCGACGTCCTCGTCAACAACGCGGGGATCGGCGCCCAGGGCACCGTCGAGGACAACGACGACGCCGAGTGGCTGCGCGTCCTGGACGTGAACGTCCTCGGCATGGTGCGCACCGCGCGCGCCGCCCTCCCGTATCTGCGCGCCTCGCGGCACGCGGCGATCGTCAACACCTGCTCCATCGCCGCCACCGCGGGCCTGCCGCAGCGCGCCCTCTACAGCGCCTCCAAGGGAGCCGTGCTCTCGCTGACGCTCGCCATGGCCGCCGACCACGTCCGCGAAGGCATCCGCGTCACCTGCGTGAACCCCGGCACCGTCGACACCCCATGGGTCGCCCGGCTCCTCGACGCCGCCGACGACCCGGCCGCGGAACGCGCCGCGCTCGCCGCCCGCCAGCCCACGGGCCGCCTGGTCACCGCCGACGAAGTCGCAGCCGCCATCGCCTACCTGGCGAGCCCCGCGGCCGGCGCGACCACCGGCACGGCCCTCGCGGTCGACGGCGGCATGCAGGGCCTGCGGCTCCGCCCGGCGGCGTCATGATCGCCCGCGCGCGGCTCGCCGCCACCGACGTCCTGGTCTCGCGGCTCTCCTTCGGCGCCGCCCCCATCGCCGGACTCTTCGAACCGGTCGGCGAGGAGCAGGCGTACGAGGCCGTCACGGCCGCCTGGGACGCCGGCATCCGCACCTACGACACCGCACCGCACTACGGCCTCGGGGTGTCCGAACGCAGGCTCGGCGAGGTCCTGCGCGCACAGCCGCGGGACAGCTTCACGCTCTCCACCAAGGTCGGCCGTCTCCTCGTGCCGTACGACGGCGGCGGCGACGACCTCGCGGCCGGCGGCTTCGCCGTGCCCGCCACCCACCGCCGCGTCTGGGACTTCAGCGCCGACGGGATCCGGCGCAGCATCGAGGGCAGCCTGGAACGCCTCGGTCTCGACCACATCGACATCGTCTATCTGCACGACCCGGACGAACACGAGGAGTGGGCGCTGCGCGAGGGCTATCCCGCGCTGGAGCGGCTGCGCGCGGAAGGCGTCGTCGGCGCGATCGGCGCCGGGATGAACCAGGCCGAGATGCTCACCCGCTTCCTCACCGACACCGACACCGACGTGGTCCTGGCGGCCGGCCGCTACACCCTGCTCGACCAGATCGCCCTGGAGGCGCTGCTGCCCGCGGCGGCGGCGCGCGGGCGCAGCGTGGTCGCCGCGGCCGTCTACAACTCGGGCATCCTCGCCGAGCCCCGCACCGGAGCCACGTACAACTACACCACCGCACCCGACGCGCTTCTCACCCGGGCGCGGCGCATCAGACACCTCGCGGAGCGGCACGGCACCACCCTGCGCGCGGCCGCGCTCGCCTTCCCGCTGGCGCATCCGGCCGTCGCGAGCGTCCTGGTCGGCATGCGGTCGGCCGCTCAAGTACGGGACACCGCCGAGCAGTTCGCGCGTCCCGTGCCCGACGACTTCTGGGCCGAGCTCAAGGCGGAGGGGCTGCTCGGGGACGATGTGCCGGTGCCGGTGAAGGAGGCCGTATGAGAGTCGCGCTGCACACCCGGGTCCGCGCGGACCGGATCGAGGAGTACGAGGCCGCGCACCGCGAAGTGCCCGCCGAACTCGTCGCGGCGATCCGGTCGGCGGGCGCGCACGCGTGGACGATCTGGCGCAGCGGCACGGACCTCTTCCACGTGCTGGAGTGCGACGACTACACGGCACTCCTCGCAGCCCTGGAGAAGCTGCCGGTGAACATCACCTGGCAGGCCCGGATGGCCGGACTCCTCGACGTGGTCCACGACTACTCCGCCGAGGGCTCGGACGCCTCGCTGCCCATCGTGTGGGAACTGCCATGAACCCCTCGGGAAGAGTCGACGCCCACCACCACGTCTGGGACCTCACCGTCCGCGACCAGGACTGGATCACCGGCCCCGGCCTCGCCCCGCTCCGCCGCACCTTCACCCTCGCCGACCTCGCCCCCGAGGCACGGGCGGCGGGGATCACGGCGACGGTGCTCGTGCAGACGGTCACCGTGCGCGAGGAGACACCCGAGTTCCTCGCGCTCGCCGCGGACAGCGACCTGGTGGCGGGAGTCGTCGGCTGGACCGACCTCACCGCGCCGGGCATCGCCGACGAGCTGGCACGGCTGCGGGAACTCCCGGGCGGGCAGCACCTGGTGGGCATCCGCCACCAGGTGCAGGGCGAGCCCGATCCGGAGTGGCTCGCGCGTCCGGATGTACGGCGCGGGCTGCGCGCGGTCGCCGCGGCGGGCCTCGCCTACGACCTGGTGGTGCTGCCGCATCAACTGCCCGCGTGCGTCGCCGCGGCCGCCGCCGTGCCCGAGCTGACCTTTGTCCTCGACCACCTTGGCAAACCGCCCATCCGCGCGGGGGAGCCGGAAGCCTGGACGGTCCAGGTCCGGGCGCTCGCCGAACTGCCGAACACCGCCGCCAAGCTGTCGGGTCTCGTGACCGAGGCGGACTGGACGACGTGGACCACGGACACGCTGCGGCCCTATGCGGAGACGGCCCTCGACGCGTACGGGCCCGGGCGCCTCATGTTCGGCTCGGACTGGCCGGTGTGCCGACTGGCCGCCTCGTACCGCGAAGTCGCTGACACGGCAGGGGAGTTGCTGTCCGGCCTGGACGCGGGCGAGCGGGGTGAGGTGTTCGGCGGGACGGCGCGGCGGGTGTACGGGCTGGCGGAGGACTGACGCTCTCAGCGGCGCGTGGGCGTGGACTCCAGACGGGTCGGCGGCAGGAACTCGCGGACATACGTCCGGTGCCACCACGCGCCCGTCGCACGCAGCTCGCGCCAAGTGGTGTAGCGGTAGTGGTACACGCGAGCGCGGACGAAGCGCGGCGGTGCGTCGGGGAACGGGTTGTGGCGCAGCAGGCGCAGGGTGTCACGGTCGCCGTCCAGGAGCCGTTCCACGAACGGCCCGAACCAGCTGCGGGCGTACGCGGGGGAGAGCGCCGCGAACCACATCAGCCAGTCGAGCCGCAGATGGTACGGGGCGAACTGGCGCGGCAGCCGGGTGAGATCGCCGGGCTTGCCGTGGAAGTCGTACGCGCGCCACGCCGCACCGTCGGGCAGCGGGACGGGCTCGTCCGTGCCCTCGATCACGATCTCCTGGCGGACCCGGCCCACCGTGCCGAAGGCGCCGTAGGTGTTGACCAGGTGGAGCGGGTCGAAGGAGTAGTTCATCAGCTGGCGGCGCGAGAGCAGGTTGCGGGCCGGACGGTAGCTCAGGACCAGGATCACCGCCGCGACCGCGTACACCAGGACCTCGTACCAGAGCGGCAGTCCGGCGAGGGCCGGTGGGGCGCCGGTGAGCGGGGTGAAGTCGATCGCGGAGACGGCCAGGGCGATCGTCAGCCAGTTCAGCCAGGCGAAGTTGCCGGACAGGACGAGCCACAGCTGGGTGAGTGCCATCAGGGCGGCCGCGTACGAGGCGACGGGCTGTGGGGTGAACAGGAGGAACGGCACGAGCAGTTGCGTGACGTGGTTGGCCGCCGCCTCCACCCGGTGCAGCGGTCGCGGCAGATGGTGGAAGAACCAGCTCAGCGGGCCCGGCATCGGCTGTGTCTCATGGTGGAAGTACAGGCAGGTCAGTTTGCGCCAGCAGGCGTCCCCGCGCATCTTGATCAGCCCGGCACCGAACTCCACACGGAACAGGATCCAGCGCAGCAGGACGAGGATCAGAAGCGGCGGGGTGTGGTCGTGCGGTCCGAGGAAGACGGCGAGGAAGCCGACCTCGAGGAGCAGTGACTCCCAGCCGAAGCTGTACCACGTCTGTCCCACGTTCACGATCGAGAGATAGAGCAGCCAGGGGAGCAGCCACAGCAACATCCCCGCCGCGAGGGGCAGTTCGGCATCGAGGCCCGCGAGCAGGGCGAGCGAGCACGCGGCGCCCGTCCACGCGACCGCCGCGAACAACCGGTCCGAGTAGCGCAGTTGGAACAGGCTCGGCGCGCGCCGGAACGGGACCCGCTCCACGTACCGCGGGACCGGCAGCATTCCGCGCTCGCCGATCAGCGCACGGAACTGCAGCGCCGCCCCCACGAACGCCACCAGGTACACGGCCGCGAGCACCCGCTGGAACACCAGCCGGGCGAGCCAGTAATCGGGTGCCGTGAACCACTCCACGTCTTCATTGTGACGCCGCCGGGCCTGCTCAGGGCGGGTGCGGCCTCCTCGTGAGTGCGGTTGCGGGGCATTTTTCGCGCTTCACACAATGAGGAACGTACGGCCTAAGAACAGGCGGGAGAACGGCGTGCACTCACCGACCAGGCGCTATGCCATGGCCCTCGCGATATCCGGAGCCCTGCTGGTCGCGGGCTGCTCCGGCAGCAGCGAGAACGACGCGGGCGACACGGGCGACACGGGCAGCGACAAGGAGCTGTTCCTGCAGCCCGTGGCCGCGTCGGGCCCCGACCCCTTCACCGAGTCCACCGCGAAGGTCGCCGAGAGCCCGCCGCCCGTCACCCGAACGCCGCAACCCTCACCGACCGGCTCCGCCTCGCCCACGCAGGCGGGCATCCGCAGCGTCTCGGGATCCACCCCCGGCCTCTACGGCGGTACGCAGTCCGTGTCCAGCTGCGACGTCGAACAGCAGGTGCGGTTCCTCACCGGCGAGCAGGCGAAGGCGCGCGCCTTCGCCCAGGCCGCAGGGATCCAGGAGGGCGAGATCGCGGGCTGGCTGCGCGGCCTCACCCCGGTCCAGCTGCGCGCCGACACCCGCGTCACCAACCATGGCTACCAGGGCGGCCGGGCCACCAGCTACCAGTCGGTACTCCAGGCCGGCACCGCCGTCCTCGTCGACAACCGGGGCCTGCCGAGGGTGCGCTGTGCGTGCGGCAATCCGCTGACGCCGCCGGCCGAGCTGCGCAACGACGCCAAGCATCAGGGGCAGCCGTGGCGCGGCTACCACCCGACGACGGTCGTCGTGGTCAAGCCGTCGACGACGGTCATCAACAACATCACGATCATCAACGTCACCAACAACACGTGGATCGAGCGGCCCATCGGGGACGACGGCGACAAGGACAAGGTCGTGCCGCCCCCTGAGCCGAGCCCTACACCTCCGACGACGACGTCGCCTCCGCCTACCTCGCCGGAGCCGTCCACCAGCGAACCTACGCCGGAGACGACCGACCCGGACGAGGAGACGACCGACCCGGGCGAGGAAACGACGGACCCGGGCGAAGAGACGACCGATCCGGGCGAAGAGACAACCGATCCGGGCACCGACACCACCGCCCCCGACGACCAGATCACCGACTGCCCGAGCACATGGCCCACCCCGGCCGACCCGAACGACCCCCCGCCGACGCTCCCGGAGGGCTGCCCGCTCCCGCCCGGCCCGCCGCCGGTCCCGGACACCGGTGACCCGGACCTCCCGCAGGACCAGGACCAGGACCAGACGGACCGTACGGACATCCCGAGCCTCCCCGAGGACCAGACCGTCCCCGACGAGACCGGCCCCGAGTCCGTGCCCGACGTGCCCGATGTCGAGCCCGGCGAGGACTCCCCGTTCATCCCGGACGCGACCGCACCCGAGGGGTTCAGCGGCTGACCGGGCATACGGCGCCCCGCGGAAGCGGCCGCGCGCCGAGACCCGGCAAACCGTGGCAAAGTGGACGCATGTCCGACCCGGACCCGTGGCCCGCGACGCCCGAAACCATCCTCTCGCTGAACCGCACGGGCAGTTTCGACTGGAATCTCGTGAGCGGCGAGATGCACATGGACGCGGCGGCCCACGCCGTCTTCGACCTGAGGCCGGACGAGTACGACGGGCGCCCGGAAACGCTGGGGCCCCGCGTCCCGCCGCTGGAGGCCCGCCGGCTCGACTCCCTGGTCTCCGAGGCGCTCAAGAACGGCAGCTCGACGTACGGCATCTACTTCCGGCTGCGCCGCCGCGACGGCTCCCTGCGCTGGACCCACACGCAGGGCTTCATCCGGCGCGACGACGGCGGCGTACCGGTGCGGATCCTCGGCATCGTCCGGGACGCCACGGAAGAGCTGCTCGAATCCAACATCCGGCGCGAGCACGACGCCGAGACCCGGCGCCAGACCAGCATCGTCGAGGGCACCACGGCCGCACTGGCCCACGCCCGGACCGTGCAGGACGTGATCGACGTCCTCGACGAGACCCAGGGCCTCACGCACCTTGGCGCCGCGAGCCTGGTGATGGGCCTCATCGAGGCGGGCCGGGTCCATCTGGTCGCCGACGGGCCGCCGGGCGCCTTCGTACAGGGGACACGCTTCACCCGGATCGACGAGAACTACCCGATGAGCGAGGTCATCCGGACGCTCGCGCCGCGGTTCATCGAGTCGCGCGAGGAATTCGCCGGCTCGTACCCCGGGCTGTGGTCGCACATCAGCCATCTCAACGTCACCTCGGCCGCGTATCTGCCGCTCATCGCGCAGGCCCGGCCGATCGGCGCGCTCGGGCTTCTCTACTCGGACAAGACCGGCTTCACGGCCGACGAGCGCAATCTGCTCGTCGCGCTCGGCAGCAGCATCGCGCAGTCGCTGCAGCGCGCCATGTTCTACGAGCAGGAGAAGGACCTGGCCGCCGGCCTGCAGCAGGCCATGCTGCCGCGCACGATCCCCGCCGTCGACGGGGCGGACATCGCCGTGCGCTACCGCTCGGCGAAGCTCGGGCGGGACATCGGCGGCGACTGGTACGACGTGATCCCGCTGCCCGGCGGGAAGGTCGGCGCGGTCATCGGCGACGTGCAGGGGCACGACACCCATGCGGCGGCCGTCATGGGCCAGCTGAGGATCGTGCTGCGCGCGTACGCGGCCGAAGGGCACACACCCGCGACGGTCATGGCCCGTGCCTCGGTGTTCCTGCACGAACTCGACACCGATCGGTTCGCGACCTGCCTCTACGCCCAGGCCGATCTGACCACGGGTGTGGTGCAGCTGGTCCGCGCGGGCCATATCGACCCGCTGATCCGCGCCAACGACGGCACCTGCCGCCGCGCCCCCGTGTCCGGCGGGCTGCCGCTGGGGCTCTCGGCGGAGTTCCACCGGCTCGAATACCCCGTCACGACGCTGGAGTTCGACCCCGGCCAGACGCTGCTCCTGTGCACCGACGGCCTCGTCGAGCAGCCGGGCCACGACCTCGACGACGGGGTGCAGTCGCTCACTGTCGAGGTGGCCAACGGGCCCGCCGATCTGGACGCGCTCGCGGACCGGCTCGTCGAGGACGCGGACCGGCGCGGCGGGGACGACGACGCGGCGCTGCTCCTGATGCGCCGCCGCAGCTCGGACGCCCCGAAGGCGGGCGGCCGCCTCCGGCAGCATGTCGCGCCCAACGACCCGGCGGCCCTGCGCGAGGCGCGCCACATGGTCGGCGCCGCCGTGCGCGCGTGGGGGGCGGGCGACCGCACCGACGAGATCGAACTGGTCGCCGACGAGCTGGTCACGAACGCCCTGATGCACACCGAGGGCGCTGCGATCATCACGCTCCGGGTCCTGTCCGGGGCCGAACGCCGGCTGCGCGTCGAGGTCGAGGACACCTCCAGCGCCCTGCCGCGCCGCCGTGAGGCGGGCGAGGAAGGCGTCTCGGGCCGCGGCCTCCTCCTGGTCGACCGGCTCGCCGACGTCTGGGGCGTGGAGTCCCGGGGCAACGGCAAGGCGGTCTGGTGCGAGTTCATCGTCCCGGACCGCTCCACCTGACCCCTCGGCCGCAACTCCCCCTCCACCACCAGAGGTTCAACCTCTGCACGGCACAATCCAGCCGTCCCCAAAGGTTTCCCGTCCCGTTCCCGACGGCCCCTAGCGCCTTGACGTGGCCACAGCAATGCTGACGTGCGACAAATGCCCCAGGCGTGGTCCGCCGGACGCCTCCTGAGGGCAACTCGCCGTCACACAGGAGTAGTTGTGGGCTCGAGGAGCGCCAGACGCTGGGTCGTGCTGGGCACGACCTTGGCTGCCATGACGGCGGGGGTGCTCACCCCCGCCGTCGCCGATTCGGGAACCGATCCGCGGCCGTCCCATAGCCAGGAGATACGCCGGCCCATAGCCCCGCCGCCCGCGAGCGGCACCGGGGCCGGGGCGCAGTCCGTCGTCGACGGGGACGGCATCGAGACCGCCCGCAGTGCGCGGCCCATCGCGCCGGGCGTCGAGCTCACCTCGTACGACCGCCTCGAATCGGACAAATGGCTGCGGGTCGACGCTCTCAGCGTGAAACTCGGCGGGAGCGGCGCGGGCCAAGGGGTGCGCGCCGACTATCTGCACTCCGGCAAGGTGGCCGAGCGCAGGACGGTGTCCGAGCTGGCCGCCGCGCACGACCCCGGCAAGGGCCGCCGCACCGTCGCCGCGATCAACGCGGACTTCTTCGACATCAACGAGACCGGCGCGCCGCAGGGCGCGGGCCTCAAGGACGGCAAACTCGTCCAGTCACCCGCCCCCGGCGCACACCGTGCCGTCGGGATCGGCCCCGAGGACGCGGGCCGGGTCCTCGAGCTGTACTTCGACGGGACCCTGACGACACCGCAGGGCGAGCGCGCACTGACCGCGTACAACGCCGCGAACGTCCCGTCCGGCGGCATCGGCGCCTACACCGACGCCTGGGGCACCGCCGACCGCGCCCTGACCGTCGACAAGGCCACCCCCGTCGCCGAGGCGCTCGTCGAGGACGGCAAGGTCGTCTCGGTCGCCGACAAGGTCGGCAGCGGCGCGATCGACGCCGGTGCCACGGTGCTCGTCGGCCGCGAGGCGGGCGCCGAGACGCTGAAGGCCCTGCAGCCCGGCGACCCCGTGGGCATCGCCTACGCGCCGCGCACCAACGGCGGGGAACTGCCGCGCACCGCGGTGGGCGGCCGGGAACTGCTCGTCGTCGACGGCGTCCCCCAGAACCACGAGGGCGAGGGCAACAACACCGCCGCCCCGCGGACCGCCGTCGGCTTCTCCGCGGACGGCCGCACGATGCACGTCCTCACGATCGACGGCCGCCAGGCCGACAGCGGCGGCGTCACGCTCACCGAACTCGGCGTCATGATGCAGCGCGCCGGAGCCCACAACGCCCTGAATCTCGACGGCGGCGGCTCCTCCACGCTGGTCGCCCGCGAACCGGGCAGCGACGCCCTCCAGGTCGAGAACAGCCCGTCCGACGGCAGCGAACGCACCGTGCCCAACGGCATCGCGCTCACCGCCCCCGACGGCAGCGGCCGCCTCAAGGGCTACTGGGTCGAGACCCGCACCCCGGCTCTCGCTGCCCCGACCGCCGACCCGGTACGCGGCGGCCACCCCGAGCGGGTCTTCCCTGGCCTCACCCGCGCCCTCACCGCCGCCGGCTACGACGAGACCTACGGTCCCGCCGAGGGACGGCCGCGCTGGGCGACCGAGCGCGGCGACGTCGGCCGCGTCTCCGACAGCGGGGTGTTCACGGCCCGCCGCAGCGGCACCACCGAGGTCCGCGCGAGCAGCGGCTCCGCGCACGGCGAGACCGAGCTGACGGTCGTCGACACCCTCGCCCGTATCGAACCCACCGCCCGCCGCGTCGGCCTCGCCGACGCCGCCGCGACCGGCACCTTCGGACTCGTCGGCTTCGACGCACAGGGTGCGAGCGCGCCCATCGACCCGCGCGACATCCGACTCGACTACGACAAGGCGCAGTTCGAGATCAGCGAGGACGGCCGCGGCGCGTTCACCGTGAAGGCGCTCACCGGCAAGGGAGCGGGCCAGGTCAAGGCGACCGTGCAGGGCAAGGAGACCCTGCTCGTCATCAGCGTCGGCCTCGACGAGCAGGCCGTGGCCGATTTCGACGACGCCGCCTCGTGGACGTTCAGCCAGGCCCGCGCCGCAGGAAAGGTCGAGCCGACCCCCGACGGGCAGACCGGCACCGGTCTGAAGCTGACGTACGACTTCACGCTCTCCACCGCCACCCGCGCCGCCTATGTGAACCCGCCGCAGCAGATCCCGGTCCCGGGCAGCCCGCAGTCGTTCAAGCTCTGGATCAACGGTGACGGCAAGGGCGCCTGGCCCAGTCTCCACCTCAAGGACGGCGCCGGCAGCGACCTCGTGCTGCGCGGCCCGTACGTGACGTGGACGGGCTGGCGGCAGGTCACGTTCACCGTGCCGCAGGGCACCGCGATGCCGCTGTCCGTGTTCCGGTTCTATGTGGCGGAGACCGGCGCGACAAAGCAGTACACCGGCGAACTGGTCCTCGACGGACTGACCGCCCAGGTCCCGCCGAGTGTCGACGTCCCCGAACAGCCCGTCGTGACCGACGAGTTGATCGACACTGCAGCCGACACCGAGGGCCGCGACTGGCGGTTCGCCGTGATGTCGGACGCGCAGTTCGTGGCCCGCGAGCCCGACAGTCCCATCGTCCAGCAGGCCCGCCGCACCCTGCGCGAGATCAAGGCGGCCCGCCCGGACTTCCTCGTCGTCAACGGCGACCTCGTCGACGAAGGCACCCCCGCCGACCTCGCGTTCGCCCGCAAGATCCTCACCGAGGAGCTCGGCGACACCGTGCCCTGGTACTACGTGCCCGGCAACCACGAGGTGATGGGCGGGAAGATCGACAACTTCACCGCCGAATTCGGCCCCGCCCAGCGGGTGTTCGACCACGAGGGCACCCGTTTCGTGACCCTCGACACGTCGAGCCTCTCGCTGCGCGGCGGCGGCTTCGCCCAGATCAAGGCGCTGCGCACCGCACTCGACAAGGCGGCGAAGGACCCGTCGGTCTCCTCCGTCGCGGTCCTGCAGCATGTGCCGCCGCGCGACCCGACCGCGCAGAAGGGCAGCCAGCTCGGCGACCGCAAGGAGGCCGCGCTGCTCGAACAGTGGCTTGCGGACTTCCGGCGCTCGTCGGGCAAGGGCGCCGCGTTCATCGGTGCGCACGTCGGCGTGTTCCACGCCGCACGCGTCGACTCGGTGCCGTACCTGATCAACGGGAACTCAGGGAAGAACCCGGCGGGCCCCGCCGACGAGGGCGGCTTCACCGGCTGGTCCCTGGTCGGCGTCGACCGGATCCCGCGCGACGCGCAGGACGAGGCGAAGCGGCGGCCGTGGCGCGGTGGACCCGACTGGATCTCGGTGCAGACCCGCGCCCACACCGACGAGCTCATGCTCACCGCACCTCGGACGCTGCGGCCGGGCCAGAGCGATGCGGCCGGGGCGACGGTGGTGCAGGGCGCCCGCAGGGTCCCGGTCGCGTTCCCCGTGAGCGCGGACTGGACGGGCTCGCCGAACCTGTACATCGGCGACCCGGACGACGCGCGACGGCGGCACGTGGCCGCGTACGACCCGGAGACCGGCGAGCTCACGGCTCTGCGCGCGGGCAGTGTGACCCTCGCGGTCACCGTGAACGGTGTGACCGAGCGGTCCGAGGTGCTGATCGCGAGCGCCGCGGACCAGCGGCTCGCGGCGGCGGACGGGGCGTGAGGCCCTCCGGCGGATAGCACCCCGCACACACACCGGTGGCCCCGGTCCGGAACCCGGACCGGGGCCACCGCGGTGTCCGCAGGCGTACGGACGAAGCCTGTACCAGTCGGTGCGAAGCCTGTACCAGTCGGTACGAAGCTCAGAGCACGCCGGAGTCGGCGACGGCGATCGAGGCGCGGGTGCGGCCGCTGCCCGAGCCGAGGGACTCGATCTTCTTGACGAGCTTCATCGACTCCTCGTCGGCGACCTCGCCGAAGACCACGTGCTTGCCGTCCAGCCACGGCGTCACGACGGTGGTGACGAAGAACTGCGAGCCGTTGGTGTTCGGGCCGCGGTTGGCCATCGAGAGCAGGCCCGGACGGTCGTGCGTCAGTTGGAAGTTCTCGTCGGGGAACTCCTCGCCGTAGATGCTCTTGCCACCGGTGCCGTTGCCGTTGGTGAAGTCACCGCCCTGGAGCATGAACTCGGGGATGACGCGGTGGAACGGGGAGCCCTTGTAGCCGAAGCCCTTCTCGCCGGTGCACAGCGCGCGGAAGTTCTCCGCCGTCTTCGGGACGACGTCATCGAAGAGGTTGAACGTGATCCGCCCGGCGGGGGCGTCGTCGATGCTGATGTCGAAGTAGGCCTTGATTGTCATGCGTCCCATCCTGACATCCCCGAGGGGGTGCCACGCTCACACCCCCGTGATCGTGTCCTCGGGCCTCCCTTCCCACCTGGGGAAACGAGTTCGCACCGGGTGACGGCGCTGCGGTACCTTCGGCGGTCGGCGCAGGGCGAGGGAGGCACGGATGACGTCAGGGACACAGGCGGGCACGGCGGCGGCGATCAGGCCCGGGACGGAGGGCGACCTCGCGGAGCTGACCCGGATCTACAACCACTACATCGTCGAGACGTCCATCACCTTCGACATCGACCCGGTCACCGTCGACCAGCGCCGCGACTGGCTTCTCGCGCACCCGGAGACCGGACCGCACCGGCTTCTCGTCGCCGAGGAGGACGGCAAGGTCGTCGGCTACGCGACGAGCAGCGCCTTCCGCCCGAAGCTCGCCTACCTCACCTCGGTCGAGACCAGCGTCTACCTCGCGCCCGAGTACGCGGGCCGCGGTCTCGGCAGCCGCCTCTACGCCGCGCTGTTCGAGGCGCTCGCCGAGGAGGACGTGCACCGCGCGTACGCGGCCGTCACCGTCCCCAACGAGGCGTCCTTCAAGCTCCACGAACGCTTCGGCTTCAAGGAGGCGGGCGTGCACCGCGAGGTGGGCCGTAAGTTCGGCCGCTACTGGGACGTGGCCTGGTTCGAGAAGGAGATGCGCTGACCCGGGTGCCGCCGGGACAGTGCGTGATCACGACGGCCGCCTTCCCCCGGTGCGGGGGCCAGGCTGCCGTCCCCCGACGCGGCAGCGGCTGAACCCCGGCACGGCGGCCGCCGTGCACATCCACAGCCTGCGCCACGGACCTTGCAAGGATCTAGAATCCTTCTCCTGAAGCGCCCGGCGGGAACCCTGGGCGCGGGGAGCGGGAACGGGAGACATGGAGTTTCGACTGCTCGGCGGCATCGAGGCCACGGCCGCCGACGGCAGCCCGGTGGATCTGGGGCCCGCCCGGCAGCGGGCCGTCCTCGCGGCCCTGCTCCTGGACGTCAACCGTCCCGTGCCCGTCGACCAGCTGGTCCGCAGGGTCTGGGCCGACGCACCCCCGCAGCGCGCCAAGGACACCCTCTACAGCTACCTCTCCCGGCTGCGCCGGCTGCTGCCCTGCGGCATCGACCGGCTCGCGGGCGGCTACCTCCTGACCGCCGACACCGACGCCGTCGACGTCCACCGCTTCCGTCGGCTGCTCGCCGCGGCCCACGCCGACCCCGCCGACGCGAGCGCCCTGACGTCGTACGAGGAAGCACTCGCCCTGTGGCGCGGCGAGCCCTTCGCCGGCGCGGACACGCCCTGGTTCAACGCCACCCGCGACACTCTCGCCAAGGAGCACCTCGCGGCCCAGCTGGACAGCACCGACCTGCAGCTGCGCCTGGGCCGCCACGCCGTGCTCCAGGGGGAGCTGTCCGCGCGCTGCGACGCGCATCCGCTCGACGAGCGGATGGCCGCGCAGTACATGCTCGCCCTGTACCGCTGCGGACGGCAGGCCGAGGCGCTCGGCCACTACCGGCGCGTGCGCGCACTGCTCCGGGAGGAGCTGGGCGTCGACCCCGGGCGGCCGCTGCAGGAACTGCACGCCGCGCTCCTCGCCGGCGACCCGACCGTCGCGGCTCCGGCCGAGGCGAGCACTCCCGCGCCCCCGCCGCCCTGGTCGGTGCAGAGCCAACTCCCGCTCGCGGTACCGGACTTCGTGGGCCGTGCGGCCCTGGTGCGGCGCCTGGAAGAACTGCTGACCACACCCGGCGCCCCACCGGTCGTCCTCTCCGGTTCGCCCGGGGTCGGCAAGACCGCCCTCGCCGTGCACCTCGGCCACCGGCTGCGCCCCGCCTTCCCCGACGGCCAGTGGTTCGTACGGCTCCTCGGCGCCGGTGAGCGGCCCCGCCACCCCTCCGAGGTGCTCGCCTCGCTGCTCCGCGCCTGCGGCACCGACCCGGCCGCGATACCGGAGAGCCTCGACGACCGGGCCGCCGCCTTCCGCAGCATCACCGCCGACCGCCGCGTCCTGCTCGTCCTCGACGACGCCGCGGACGCCGAGCAGATCCGGCCGCTGCTGCCCGGCACCCCGGGCGTCGCGGTCCTGGTCACCAGCCGCAGCGACCAGCGCGGCCTCGCCGCGAGCCACGCCGCCCGCACCGTCCCGCTCGACGTCCTCGACCCGGCCGAGGCGCACACCCTCCTGACCGGCGCGCTCGGCACGCGGCGGGTGCAGGCCGAACCGGCGGCGGCCGAGGAGCTCGCCGACCTGTGCGCGCGGCTGCCGCTCGCGCTGCGCATCGCGTCGGCCAACCTGGCCGCACGGCCCGGCCGTTCCCTCTCCTCGTACGCCGCAGACCTCGCCGACGACGGACGGCTGACGAAACTCTCCATCGCGGGCGACCGGCAGGCCGCCGTCCGCACCGCCTTCGACCACTCACACGCCACCCTCGCCCCGCCCGCGGCACGCCTCTTCGGGCTGCTCGGACTGCACCCCGGACCGGACTTCAGCGACGAGGCGGCGGCCGCGCTCCTCGACACGGCACCCTTCGAGGCCGAGCACCTGCTCGACGAACTCGCCGCGGCCGGACTGGTGCAGCGCACGGCCGCCGACCGCTACCAGTTCCACGATCTGCTGCGGCTCTACGCGGCCGAGCACGCGGCGGCCGACCCGGGCCGCGAGGCCGCCTGGCAGCGGCTGTGCGCCTGGTACCTGGCCACCGCGGACGCCGCGACCGCCTTCGACTACGCCGCCCTGCTCCAACTGCCGCGCGAGCGTGCCCCGGCGGGCCGCTTCGCGGACCGGCGCGCCGCGTCGGCCTGGCTGGACGAGGAGCGGGCCGGTCTGGTCGCCGTCATCACCCGCGCCGCGCAGCGCGGACCGGGGGCCGCGGCCTGGTCGCTCGCCGACCAGCTGCGGATGTACTTCTACTACCGCCAGCACCGCGCCGACTGGCGGACCGCGGCGACGGCCGGGCTCCAGGCGGCCGTCGCCGCCGGGGACGTCCTGGCCGAAGCGGCGATGCGGCTCAGCCTCGGCTGCCTCGCGCAGGACGCCGGCGACCACACGGCCGCGCTCGACCACTTCCACCACGCGCAACGCGCGTACCGTGCCGGGGACTTCGCCCCGGGCGAGGCCGCCGTCCTCGCCAACCTCGGGATCCAGCACGGGCTGCGCGGCGAGGTCGCCGAGGCGCTGGAGCAGCTGCACGGCGCCATCGCCGTCTACCGCGGCCTCGACATGCCCACGCAACTGTGCACGGTCCTGGAGATCACCGGCCAGTTCCACACGTATCTGGGGGAGTTGGCGCAGGCGCTCGCCTTCACCACCGAGTCGATCGAGACCTCGGCGCGACACGGCCACACGGTCGCCACGATCGGCCCGCTCACCAGTCGTGCGGCCGTACTGCACGGACTCGGCCGGTACACGGACGCGCTGGCCGACGCCGAGGACGCGGTGCGCCTGTGCGGTGAGCACCGCAAACAGCACAACGAGGCGACCACGTACGAGCTCATCGCCCGGATCCACCGCGACCTGGGCCGCCTCGACACGGCGCGCACGCACGCCGAGCGGGCCCTGGAGACGGCCCGCACCTTCGGCTACACCGCCAAGGAGATCGACAGCCATCTCACCCTCGGCAGCCTGGACCTGCTCGCCGCCGACCCGTCGGGCGCGAGCCGCCACCTCGGGGTGGCGCTGGCGCTGACCCGCCGCGAGGACTACCGCCACCAGGAGGCCGAGGCACAGATCGGCCTCGCCCGCGTCCGCCTGGCCGAGGGCGACCACACGACGGCGGCCGACCATGCCGGACTCGCCCTGGCGACGGCCCGCGCGCTGAGCCTCCGCCCGGCCGAGTGCCGCGCCCATCTCGTGCTGGCGTCCCTGGCGCAGGCGGCGGGCGACCCGGCCTCCGCGACCCACCACCTCACGCGGGCCGACGAACTCCGGGCGGAGACGGGTTGTGTGCCGCCGCCCTGGGAGTGTGGGGTGGCCGCGGACGTGGCTCGCTGAGCAGGCGGATCGAACGTTGAGGTCAGGCCCCCGTGACCTTGTAGAAGTACGTCGACGGCATCAGCACACCCTGCGGATCCGCCGCGTACCCCGGCACCGTCCCGACCTCCGTCCAGCCCGCCGCCCGGTACATCCGCTCGGCCGGGCTGCCCGTCTCCGTGTCCAGGACCAGGAGCGTCACGCCCGCACCGGCCGCGTACGCCTCGACCGCGGCGAGCAGCCGGCGGGCCAGGCCGTGGCCGCGGGCGCTCGGGGCGACCATCAGCTTCACGATCTCGGCGCGGTGCCGTCCGTTGTCCTTGAGGCCCGGTGTGCAGCCGACCGTGCCCGCGATCCGGCCGTCGTCCGCCCGTGCCACCCACACCAGGCGCCGCCCGGCCCCGACCTCGGGCGTGAGCCCGCGCCACCATTCGGCCGCCGCGTCCGGGGTGAGCCCGGCGAGGAAGCCGAGCGAGGCGCCGTCCGCGACGGTGGCGGCGAGCAGCGCGCCGAGCCCGTCGGCGGCGCCCGCGAAGTCCTCGGAGGTCAACTGCTCGACGGAGTACGTCAGATCGTTCGCCGTGGTCGGACCGTTCACTGCGCGAGTTCCTTCCCCTTGGGCGGCGCCAGAGGAACCTGAGGCGGTACCGGGGCGCCGCCGCGGCTCCGGTTGACCACCGAGATCAGCAGACCCGCCGCGACGATCGCCGTGCACGCCAGCGACGCATGCCAGAACGCCTCCCGCATCCCGCGCAGCCCCGGCACGGACGCGTGCAGATACAGCCCGGACACGGCGCTGATGCAGACCGCCGCCGCCATCCGCTGCGACATCTGCAGCAGACCGCCCGCGACCCCGGCCGCCTCGCCCGGCGCGTGCCGCAGCACCTGCGCCTGCGTCGGGGCGACCGTGAACCCGGTCGCCGCACCCGCGCACAGCTGGCACAGCGCGAGCACCCACGGCAGGGCGCCCACGCCCACGTACAGCGTCGCCAGACCGCCCGCCAGGAGCGAGAGCGCGGAGAGCGTGAGCCCCGAGGTGATCACGCGGTGCTCCCCGAACCGGCGCACCACGCGCCAGGCGAACGTCGAGGTGACACCCATCCCGACGGCCTGCGGCAGCATCACCAGGGCGGCCGTCATCGGTGCGAGCCCCACCTCGCTCTGCAGGAAGACGGCCAGCACCATCCCGTACGCGAGCGACGCACCGAACTGCGCCATCGCCACCCCGGTGCCGAGCGCGTACGGAGCGGACCGGGTCAGCGCGGGATGGACCAGCGGACGGCGCCCGGAGCGCGCCCGCGCCCGCTGCTGGAGCACCAGCGCCAGCGCGAGGACCGCGGCCCCGGACCCGTACGCGAGATAGCCGCTGGAGCGGATGAACGGCAGCATGATCAGGACGGTGAGGCCCGCGAACAGCGTCACGCCCGGCAGATCGAGTCCCGCCGACGCGTTCTGCGGGCGCGGCCTGGGCAGGAAGCGGGCGCCGGCCACCAGGGTGGCCACACCGAACGGCACGTTGAGCAGCACCGCGAGCCGCCACCCGGGCTCCGCCCCGGCCGCGGCGATCAGCGCACCGCCCACCGGCGGCCCGAGCGCCGTCGCGATGCCCGCGGTCACCGCGTACATCCCGAGGGCCTTGGCCCGCGCCGCCCCCGTGAACACGTCCTGGATGGTGCCGATCACCTGCGCGTTGACCAGTCCGGCGCCGAGCCCCTGCAGCAGGCGGGCGGCCACGACAAGCCACGCGTCCTGCGCGCAGCTCGACAGCAGACCGCCCGCCACGAACAGGGCCATCCCCGCGAGGAAGAACGGCTTGCGCCCGTGCACATCGCCGAGCCGTCCGCCCGGTACGAGCGCCACACCGAACGCGAGCGAGTAGCCCGCGACGATCCACTGGAGCTGTGCCGCATCGGCGGACAGGGCGTCCTGGAGCGCGGGAACCGCGATGTTGAGGACCGATTGGTCGAGCAGCGAGGTGAAGCCCGCGGCCAGACAGACGGCGAGGACCCGGCGCTCACGCGACGAGAACCGTTCGGAGCCGCTCGCCGAGTGGCCTATGCCGCTCACGGCAGGACCACGGCGATCACGTACCGCACCGGGGTGTCCGACGTGCAGCGGAAACGCGACGGACCCCAGAGCCGGAAGCGCAGACAGTCGCCGGTCCCCATCGCGTACGACTCGTTCTGCACGCTCACCTCCAGCGCGCCGTCCAGCACCCAGATGTGCTGTTCGAGGCCCGGCACCGGCGGACCGTCGTAGGAGATGTCCGCGCCCGGGCGGAGCGTTCCCTCGACCAGCTCACCGCGCAGCCCCGCGTGCGGCGGCGACACGGAGCGCCGGGCGAAGCCCGACTCGGTGTCGTTCCACACCCGCTGCTGCCCGGCCCGCACCAGCTGCGCCTGCTCGCCCTCGACCTCGGTGAGCAGCCGCGACATCGTGCGCTCGTAGGCGGCGCACAGCCGGTTCAGGAGCGCGGTGGTCGGGCTGATCTCGCCGCGTTCCAGGCGCGAGAGCGTGGACCGGCTGACACCGGAGCGGCTCGCCAAGTCGTCCAGCGACCAGCCGCGTTCGGTCCGCAGGGCGGCCAGGCGCTGAGCCAGGCGTGCGTCGATATCGTCTCCCATATCCGGGATCCTATCCCGGATATGGGAGACGGCGGAACGGTGTCCCCCTATGTCAATCTGGAGCCATGCCTGAGCTTCCCGAGGTGGAGGCCCTCAAGGGTTTCCTCGGCGAACACCTCGCCGACGCCCGGATCGCCCGCGTCCTGCCGGTGGCGATCAGCGTGCTCAAGACGTACGACCCACCCCTGAGCGCCCTCGAAGGCCGGCCGTTCACCGGGGTCACGCGGCACGGCAAGTTCCTCGACCTCGATCTGGACGGGCTGCACTTCGTCACGCATCTCGCCCGCGCGGGGTGGCTGCAGTGGAAGGACCGGCTGCCGGACGGGCCGCCGAAACCGGGCAAGGGACCGCTCGCGCTGCGCGTCGCGCTCGACGACGGCCGCGGCTTCGATCTGACCGAGGCCGGCACGCAGAAACGACTCGCCGTGTACGTGGTCCATGACCCGCAGGAGGTTCCGGGCATCGCCCGCCTGGGCCCCGACCCGCTCGCCGCCGGCTTCGACGAGGCAGCCTTCGCCGCGCTCCTCAAGGAGGAGCGCCGCCGCATCAAGGGCGCGCTGCGCGACCAGAGCCTCATCGCGGGCATCGGCAACGCGTACAGCGACGAGATCCTGCACGTTGCGCGGATGTCCCCGTACAAGATCGCCGGGAAGCTGACCGACGACGAGCTGCACACGCTGTACGAGGCGATGCGCACGACGCTCACGGACGCGGTGGCCCGCTCGCAGGGCGTGGCCGCGGGGCGGCTCAAGTCCGAGAAGAAGAGCGGGCTGCGGGTGCACGGACGCACCGGCGAGGCGTGCCCGGTCTGCGGCGACACGATCCGCGAGGTGTCCTTCCACGACTCCTCGCTGCAGTACTGCCCCACCTGCCAGACGGGCGGCAAACCGCTGGCCGACCGGCGGATGTCCCGGCTCCTGAAGTAGCGCGGCCCGCCCGCACAACCGCGGCCTAGGGCCTGTCCGGCGGATCATGCCTGGGACGGGCCGGTACGTACAAGGCGCCGCGAACCGACGGCGGGATGATCCGCCGGACAGGCCCTAGCGCACGGGAATCGTCACCACCGGCCGCCCCTCCAGGGTGCGCACCTCGAACCGCCGGATCTCGTCCGCCTTCAGCCCGGTGCCGCCCTCCGCGAGCAGCGGCTTCTCGTGGCCGGCCCGCCCCGGGAAGCCGTAACCCCCCTTCGGCACCGACCAGCTGAGGACCGTCTGCTCCGTGCCGCCCGGCCCCACGGCGACCAGTGCGCAGCGCCGCGGCCCGTCGAGGCCGTCCATCCTGAGCGCCACCCCGGTGCCCCACTCCTTGCGGTCGAGGACGAGTTGCGCGCTGGTCGCCCCGGCCCTCCCGCCGAGCACCTTCGGCCCGTCCTCCCGCAGCAGCACCGCACCCGCCGGCAGCGCGACGAGCACCGCGACCGCGGCGGCGACCAGACGCAGCCGCGCCGTGTGACGGCGGCGGCGCACCGCCACGAGCAGCCGGTCGAGGATCACCGGCGACGGGGCCGCGAGGACCGCCGCCGGAGTGAGCGGCGCGAGCAGCGCTACCACCCCGGAGAACTCGGCGAGTTCGGCCGCGCAGCGCAGACACCCGGCCAGATGCGCCTCCACAAGCAGGGTGTCCGCAGGCTCCAGTACGCCCAGCGCATAGGCGGCGACATCCTGGTGCTGCGCGCTCATGGCATTCCTTTTCGTACGCGGTTCCGGGGGGGTGCACACCGCGGTAAATGCGGCGAGAACTGTGTCTCCCTGCAATACGGGGCATCGCGTGTTCCTGCTCAACACCGCTGAGAATTCCGGCGACCTGGAACCGGGCCGGGCGGGCGACCCGCGGGAGCCCCGATACAGGAACCGCCACCCCACTCCACCGGTGTGCACCGCGCACGCCGCCGCATACACTCCGCCGCATGCTGCGTGTACTGGCCGTCGACGACGAGAAGCCCGCGCTGGAGGAGCTGCTCTTCCTGCTGCGCGCCGACCCGCGCGTGCACAGCGCCGAAGGCGCCACCGATGCGACCGAGGCGCTGCGCCGGATCAACCGCGCCCTCGACGCGGGACCCCACGGCGACGACGCCATCGACGTCGTCTTCCTCGACATCCACATGGCGGGCCTCACCGGACTCGACGTGGCCCGACTGCTCGCCGGGTTCGCCAAGCCGCCGCTGATCGTGTTCGTCACCGCCCACGAGGGTTTCGCCGTCCAGGCCTTCGACCTGGAGGCCGTCGACTACGTTCTCAAACCCGTGCGCCGCGAGCGCCTGGCCGAAGCGGTCCGCCGCGCCAGCGACCTCACCGGCCACGCACCCGCGCCCGCCGCGCCGTCCGCACCCATAGCCGTCGACTCCGCGCCCGACCAGATCGCCGTCGAACTGGGCGGCATCACCCGCTTCATCCCGGTCGACGCCATCGCGTACGTCGAGGCGCACGGCGACTACGCCCGGCTGCACACCGACGAGGGCAGCCACCTGGTGCGCATCCCGCTGTCCACGCTGGAGGAACGCTGGGCGGCCCGCGGCTTCGTACGGATACACCGGCGCCACCTCGTCGCGCTCGGCCGCATCGACGAACTGCGCCTGGACGCGGGTGCGACCACGGTGCGCGTCGGCGGCGCGGAGCTCGCCGTCAGCCGACGGCACGCCCGCGAGCTGCGCGACCTCCTGATGCGCCAGGCCAGGCGCTGAGCTGCCGGGCGGCCGACCGTCCACCGAGGCACCGGACCGCTCATCGCACCCCACCCGCCGTCCGCCGACGTCCGGCTGGCCGAACACGGCCCCTCCGCCTAGCGTGACCTGGGTCAACGGGGGAGGGAAGCCGCACGTGCCCGGTCCGTCACAGTCCGGTCCAACCGAAGTCGAGGCGCTGCTCACGCAGTTGCGGGCGCTGCCCGGACCGCCCGCGACCCGGGACGAGGCACTGCGCTATCTCGCCGGCCTGAAGTCCGCCGCCGCGCGCTGGGCGGAGATCCTCGACGAGGCGCACGCGAGCGCCGCCGCGTTCACGGGACCCCGCGCCGAGGCCGCCCTGCGCCTCGCCTTCCGCAGGGCCGAGGAGTCCTACGTCGAACTGGAAGTGGCACTCCAGGACTGCAGGGCCGAGCCCTACCCCGGGTGAACGTCCCTGCGTAGACTCCCGTTCACCCCGCACCGGACGAGAGAGCACAGTGATGCCAGCAGCCCCCGATGGCCCCCGCAGGGAGACCGTCACCGGTGTGCCGCGCCGGGCGCGGCGGCCGCTCGGGCACACCGCGGCGCGCTCCGAGATCGACGAGCAGACCACGGTCGGCACCACGTATGTGCGCTCGCTGATGCGCAGCCAGCTGAAGGCGGGTCTCACCGCGCTCGGGGTCCTGATCCTGTTCGTCGGCAGCCTGCCGCTGCTCTTCATGCTCCCCGAGTCCGTCACCGGTTCCGACACCGCACCGGCCCTGTGGGTCTGGCTGTCGCTCGCCGTCGGCGTCTATCCGGTGATGTTCCTGATAGCCCGCTGGTACGTCCGGCGGGCCGAGCGCAACGAGCGCGACTTCACGGGCCTCGTCGAAGGACGCTGACGCGTGCCGAGGAACGGCGCGGTGCGCCCTTGAACCAGAGCGACGCCACGGTGCGCCCGTGAAGCGGACGAACGGCGCGGTGCGCCCGTGAACCAGACGTACGCGGTCACCGCCGTGACGGTCGTGGTGCTCACCACGCTCCTGATCGGCGCCCTCGGCCTGAGGATCTCCCGCACCACCTCCGACTTCTACGTCGCGTCCCGCACCGTCCAGCCGGGCCTCAACGCCGCCGCGATCAGCGGCGAGTACCTTTCCGCCGCCTCCTTCCTCGGCGTCGCGGGCCTCGTGCTCCTGCAGGGCCCGGACATGCTCTGGTACCCGGTCGGATACACCGCCGGCTATCTCGTCCTGCTGCTCCTGGTCGCCGCCCCGCTGCGCCGCTCCGGCGCGTACACGCTCTCCGACTTCGCGGAGGCCCGCCTCGAATCGGGCACGGTGCGCCGCCTCGCCAGCCTCTTCGTCGTCGGGATCGGCTGGCTGTACCTGCTGCCCCAGCTGCAAGGTGCCGGGCTCACCCTGGAGATCCTCACCGGCTCGCCCGGCTGGGTCGGCAGCCTCGTCGTCGCCCTCGTGGTCACCGGGGCGGTCGCGGCGGGCGGGATGCGCTCGATCACGTTCGTGCAGGCCTTCCAGTACTGGCTGAAGCTCACCGCCCTGCTCGTGCCCGCCCTGTTCCTGGTCGCCGCGTGGTTCGGCGACGGCACCCCGCGCGCCACGTTCGACGCCCCGGCGGTCTTCCGCCAGCACACCTCGGTCCTGATCGACACGACGGTCCGCATCGAACTCGACGCCCCGCTCACCCTCACCGTCGACGGAAAGATCGACGGCACCGCGTATGACAAGCGGCGCGTCGCCCTCGACGAGGGCAGCCACCGCGTGGAGCGCGGCACCCGGCTCGCCTTCCCCGCCGGCAGCCGCGTCCCCGAGACGCAGGAGAACACCGGCACCTCCAACTGGTCGAGCCCGCTGGCCGGTGACCGCGACGAGTACCGCCTCTACGCCACGTACGGACTGATCCTCGCCACGTTCCTCGGCACCATGGGCCTGCCCCACGTCGCCGTCCGCTTCTACACCAGCCCCAACGGCCGCGCCGCCCGCCGCACCACACTCGTCGTGCTCGGCCTGGTCGGCGCGTTCTACCTGCTGCCGCCCGTCTACGGAGCCCTCGGCCGGATCTACGCGCCCGAACTCGCCCTGACCGGCGACGCGGACGCGGCCGTGCTCGTCCTGCCCGAGCGGCTCATCGGGGGAGTGGGCGGCGATCTGCTCGGGGCGCTGCTCGCGGGCGGCGCCTTCGCGGCCTTCGTCTCCACCGCCTCGGGGCTCACCCTCGCCGTGGCCGGTGTGCTGCACCAGGACGTTCTCGCGACGCGCGGCGTACGGCACTTCAGGATCGCGGCGGCCCTCGCGATGGCCGCGCCCTTCGGCGTCTCGCTCGTGGCCACCAACGTGCCCGTGGCGGACGCGGTGGGGCTCGCCTTCGCCGTCTCGGCCTCGTCGTTCTGCCCGCTGCTCGTGCTCGGCATCTGGTGGCGGCGGCTCACCCCGCCCGGCGCGGTGGCCGGCCTTGTCACCGGCGGCGGCGCTGCCCTCACCGCGGTCCTCGCCACGCGTACCGGACTGCCCTCCGCGGGCTGGGCGCACACGCTGCTCGCCTGGCCCGCGGTGTGGTCGGTGCCGCTCGGCTTCCTCACGATGATCGTCGTCTCGCTGCTCACCCTGTCCCGTATCCCCGCGGGCACGGCGGCCACCCTCGCCCGGCTGCATCTGCCGGAGGACCTGGCCGCGCGCCGCCGCGGAGATCATCCGCTACGTGAACTCGCCGGCCGCGGCAAGCGTGCAGCAGGACAGGACCAGCGGAAGGCGGGGGAGCGATGACCGGGATCGGGATCGCGGCCCTGGTCGTGGCGGGCGTCGTCGTCCTCGCGGCCGGGTTTCTGCTCGGGCGGTTCACAGCCCGGCGCGGCGAGACCGACCTCGACCTCGGCACCCCCGTCGAGCGCGCCACCTTCCACACCCTGCACACCGCGTCGCTCGCCGCACCGCCCCTGCGCGCGGGCCTCACCGAGGACACCGCACGCAAGGCCGCGAAGCGGCTGCGGTCCCTGCTCGGCACCGAGGCCCTCTGCCTCACCGACCGCGAACGGGTCCTCGCCTGGGACGGCCCGGGCCTCGGCCACCACAACGAGGCCGTACTGCGCCGCCTGGGCGAACTCCTGGACTCCGGGCGCAGCGTCAGCATGCGGACCGAGTGCGAACGCCCCGAGTGCCCACTGCGCTGGACGGTCATCGCGCCGCTCACCGGCGAGGACGGCATCCTCGGCGCGCTGATCGCCTACGGCTCGCGCGAGTCCGCGGTGCTCGTGCGCGCGGCCACGGAGGTGGCCCGCTGGGTCTCCGTCCAGCTCGAACTCGCCGAGCTCGACCGCTCACGGACCCGGCTCATCGAGGCCGAGATCCGCGCCCTGCGCGCCCAGATCTCCCCGCACTTCATCTTCAACTCGCTCGCCGCCATCGCCTCGTTCGTCCGCACCGACCCCGAGCGGGCCCGCGAACTCCTTCTGGAGTTCGCCGACTTCACCCGCTACTCCTTCCGCAGGCACGGGGACTTCACCACGCTCGCCGACGAACTGCGCTCCATCGAGCAGTACCTGGCGCTCGCCGATGCCCGTTTCGGCGACCGCCTCCAGGTGACGCTGCAGGTCGCCCCCGAGGTGCTCCCGGTCGCGATGCCGTTCCTGTGTCTGCAGCCGCTCGTCGAGAACGCCGTGAAGCACGGCCTGGAGGACTCGCGCGACAAGTGCCGTATCTCCATCTCCGCCCAGGACGCGGGCGCCGAGGCCCTGGTCGTCATCGAGGACGACGGCGTCGGCATGGACCCGGCGCTGCTCCGCCGCATCCTCGCGGGCGAGCAGCTCCCGCAGGGCGCCGGATCGAACGGGCTCGGCCTGTCCAACGTCGACGAACGGCTGCGCCAGGTCTACGGGGACGAGTACGGACTCGTCATCGAGACGGGCGTGGGCGCGGGCATGAAGATCACCGTGCGGGTGCCGAAGTACCGGGCCGGGGTGCACTCCGGCCGCTGAGGCGCGGGTTCACGCGCGCGGTCCGTCAGAACAGATGGATCGCCAAGTGACCCAGCGGCAGCCCCAGTTCCCAGGCGGGCGTCCACACCTGGTCGTCCTCGTCGACCTCGATCCCGCCGCGGTGCCACTGCAGCGAGGTGTCGAGATCGGCCGCGAGCAGCTCGGTGCGCTGCAGCCACTCCCAGGTGTCCGTCGCGAGTGCCAGATCCGGTCCGCCGCCGTCGTCGGCCCGCCGCTCCATCCGCTCGCGCACCCACTCCTGCCAGGGATGGCCGTACGCGGTCAGGGACAGCCATTCGTCGAGCTGGGACACCACACGGATGCCCGAGAGCTCGTCGGCCTGGTCGGACAGATAGATGGTCAGCGCGAGGGTCTGGCGGCCGGCCCGGTACTCCAGCGTGCTCGACGGGACGAGGTCTCCGGTGCGCAGCAGTTCATCGGCGATGTACTCCGCGTACAGCCATGCCATCGGCACGGCCAGTTCGCCGGTACCCCTGCCGTTTCTCCTGTCGGGCAGCAACCGATCCACCTACTCCCTTTCCTCCGCCCCCGCGGGACCCCCTTCGAGCCCCGGGAGGCAGCCTTCACCGTCGGGCACGCACATGGGTCCGGCTTTACTCAACTGGACACAGTGGTTTCGAATTCGACCCCTCCGCGGCTGCACGGAAGGGGCGCTGCGAGCCCTGTGGTACGTACGGTGCGCCAGGGTTCCGGCGCGCTCGACTCCGCTTCACACTACGGGTGCCGAGGCCGCCGCACGCGCCAGGATCCGGGGGTTCGGAGGGTGAGAGTGCTCACGCCGGGAAGCGGGCCGCGGGTCAGTGCGCGGGTCCCGCGCCGTATCCCGGCAGGACTGTCTTCAGACGCCGAAGCGCGTAGTACGAACGGGACTTGACGGTTCCCGCGGGTATGCCGAGCGCCTGCGCGGCCTCCGTCACCGACTGGCCGCGGTAGTACAGCTGTACGAGAACGTCCCGGTGCTCGCGGCGCAGGGTCGTCAGCGCCTCGCGTACGTCGAGGGCCATCACCGAGTGCTCCTCGTGCCCGTCGCCGACGACCCCGAGGAGCACGTGCTCGATGCCCTCCGCGCCGACCTCGGTGGGGCGGGCGCGCCGGGCGCGGCGGGCGTCGATGGCCAGGCGCCGGCCGACCGTGAAGAGCCACGGCCGCATCGACTCGTGGTCGGTGCGCAGCGCCTCGGGATGCTGCCAGGCGCGTACGAGCGTCTCCTGGACGAGATCCTCGGCGCGCTGCCGGTCGCCGTACGTGAGGGAGAGCAGGAAGCCGAACAGGGCACGTCCATGGGCTTCCTGCAGCTCGGCCAGTTCCTGCTCGGGGGTGCGGGTGGGGTGCTCCAGGGCGGTGGTCACCGTTGACTCCTCCGATCGGTCGCCGTCTCCGCGTCGCGCGTCGCCGTGAACGTAATGGCGCGCCGCGAGCGTGCGGAGCGCCTGGACGGCGGCAGTCGAGCGGGCGGCCGAGCGGTGCGCCGAACGGTTCCCGCGCAGGTCGAGCGGTGCGACGAGCGGTGCGACGAACGGTGCGGCGAACGGTGTGACGAACGGCGGGCCCGGCGATCCGTGGTGATTCGGCCAAGACGTTCGATATCAACGGCAATCGCGGCAAAGCTCCTTGACTTCCCGTCAGCACCCGGATGGATTCGGACAGGGATATGTCCTCATTCGATCCATATCGATCAAGGGAAGTCGCTTTCGATGACTGAACGCACTGGATCACTCCGTGCACGATCCGCCCGCGCGCTGCTCGCCGCCGTGCTGACGGCCGCCGCCGCGGGCTGCGCCGCCGAGCAGCCGGCGCCCTCGACGGGGCCCGAGTCCTCGAAGAAGCCGCCCGTCCCGTCCGCCGCCGGCGGCCCCGCACCCGCCGCCCCCGAGGGCTTCACCCTGGTGGCCTCGGGCGACGTCCTGCCGCACTCCTCGATCATCCGCCAGGCCAATGCCGACGCGGACGGCGACGGCTACGACTTCCGTCCGATGCTGAGCGGCGTCAAGCCCGTGATCTCCCGCGCCGACGTGGCGATCTGCCACATGGAGACGGTCTACGGCGCCGACGGCGACTACACCGGCTACCCCGCCTTCAAGTCACCGCCGCAGGTCGCCGCCGCGCTGGCCGCGACCGGCTACGACTCCTGTTCCACCGCCTCCAACCACACCCTCGACGCGGGCGCCGCCGGGATCCGCCGGACGCTCGGCGCACTCGACAAGGCCGGCGTGCGGCATGCCGGTTCGGCGCGCAGCGCGGCCGAGGCCAAGCGGCCCACGATCATCGAGGCGGGCGGCGCGAAGGTCGCCCACCTCGCGTACAGCTACGGCACCAACGGCTATCCGCTGCCCACGGGGCAGCCCTGGGCGGTGAATCTGATCGACGAGGAGAAGATCGTCGCCGATGCGCGCGCGGCCCGCAAAGCGGGCGCCGACGTGGTCGTCGTCAGCCCGCACTGGGGCACCGAGTGGCAGGACGAGCCCGACGCCCGTCAACTGCGCCTCGCCAAGCGCCTGACCGCCTCGACGACCCGCGGCCGCCCGGACATCGACCTCATCATCGGCACGCACGCCCATGTGCCGCAGCCGTACGAGAAGGTCAACGGCACCTGGGTGATCTACGGGATGGGCGACCAGATCGCCGGCGAAATGATCAACTACTCGGGCGCGCACGACCCGCGCGGCAACCAGGGCACGATCGGCCGCTTCACCTTCACACCCCCCGAGCAGGCGGGCGGCCGGTGGCGGGTGGCCAAGGCGGAGTTCATCCCCCAGTGGTTCGACACCGACGACGGCCGCGTGGTCAACCTCAACGCGGCGATCAAGAAGGGCGCGGACTACGACGACGTACGGGACCGTATCCGCCGCGTGGTGCTCAGCCGGGGTGGCGCCAAGCAGGGTCTGCTGATGGGAAGTTGAGAGAGCGGCGCCGATTGGCCGCGGGCCGCATCCGGAGTTCCGGATGCGGCCCGTCGCGCTGTACTGAGCGCTACTTGCCGGCGTCCTCGGTCTGCGCCTTGGCGAGTTCCGAGCGGCGGTAGGAGTAGCCGAAGTAGATGAGGAGGCCGATGACCAGCCAGACCGCGAAGCGCAGCCAGGTCTCCCAGGTGAGGTAGGTGATCAGCCAGATGGAGAAGGCGACGCCGAGCAGCGGCACCACCGGCATCCCGGGGCAGCGGAAGGTGCGCGGCAGGTCGGGCTGCTGGTAGCGCAGCACGATCACCGCGACGCACACCACGACGAACGCCAGCAGGATGCCGATGTTGGTGAGCTCGGCCGCCTCGCCGATCGGCAGGAACGCGGCGATGGCCGCCGAGGCGAAACCGACGATCCATGTGACGCGGATCGGCACGTGCCGCGTCCGGTGCGTCTTGGCGAACCACTTGGGCAGCAGCCCGTCACGGGACATCGAGAACCACACACGCGTGACGCCCAGCATGAAGGTGAACATCACGGTGAGGATGCCGATGATCGCGCCGACCGCGATCACGTCCGCGAGCCCGCCGAGCCCCACCGACTTGAACGCGGTGGAGAAGCCGCTCTCCGGGTCGACCTCCTTGTAGTTCTGCATGCCCGTGAGGACCAGACAGGCCAGGACGTACAGGACCATCGAGATCGCCAGCGAGTAGATGATCGCCTTCGGCATATGGCGCTGGGCGTCCTTCGACTCCTCGGCGGCCGTACTCATCGCGTCGTAGCCGAACACGGCGAAGAACACGGTCGCGGCGCCGGTGAACGCGCCGCCCACCCCGAACGGGAAGAAGGGGTTGTAGTTCCCGGTGTCGATGTGGAAGAAGCCGACCCCGATCACCAGGAGGACGACAAGGACCTTCAGGACCACGACGACGGTCTCGAAGCGGGCCGCGTTCTTGATGCCGAGAGTGAGCAGATAGGCCACGAACAGACACAGGACCGCGGCGAACAGGTCCACCTTGTGCCCGTCGCCGGTGCCGGGCGCACCCAGCATCCACGCGGGTAGCTCGGCCCCCATCTCCTCGACGAGGAAGTTGAAGTAGCCGGAGATGCCGATCGCGACGACCGCGACGATCGCCGTGTACTCGAGCAGCAGGTCCCAGCCGATGAACCAGCCTGCGAGCTCACCGAGCACCGCGTAGCCGTACGTATAGGCGGAGCCGGCCTTGGGGATCAGGCCCGCGAACTCCGCGTACGAGAAGGCCGCCGCGGCGCTCGCGACGCCCGCGATGAGGAAGGAGACGAGGACGGCGGGACCGGCCGTGCCGCTGGCCACGGCGCCCGCGAGGCTGAAGATTCCGGCACCGATGATGCCGCCGACGCCGATCGCGGTGAGCTGCCACAGACCCAGCGATCGGGTGAGCGCGCCTCCGCTCTCGGTCTCTTCGATGTGTTCGATGGGCTTGCGGCGCAAGACACCTTGTCCGCTGCGCAATGGGGCCATGAGCGGTCACCTCGGGGTGGGGGGACGGGCGTTCGCTGACGGCCGGTCATGATGACGCAAGGGCGGCGGGTGGGGAAGACGCCTTGCCCTGGGAACTGCGAGGTCTGCGCCGGATTACGGCAGCGGGGTTACGGCACCACCGTGACGGGCCAGCGGCCCGCCTTGACGAGGCGGATCGCCACGGAGCCGACGATCCGGTGCCCGGCCTGCTCGGAGGCGCCGACGATCACCGCATCCGCCTTGAGCTCGTCGGCAGCGGTGACCAGGCCGTTGTAGGGGTCGCCACGGAAGGTGTGGAACTCCCAGCGCACCGAGAAGATGTCCTTCACCCGCTCGGTCGCCTCCCTGATCTCCGCGATCAGCCCCTCGGCGATCTCGTCGGTGATCTCGCCGACGGGCGCTCCGAGCGCCGCTCCGGCCGCCATCACGGGCTGCACGTAGACCACGGCGAGCAGCGCGTTCTGCCGCCGGGCGAGGCCGCCCGCATAGGCCGCGGCCCGCAGGGACGTATCGGAGCCGTCCACCCCGACCATGATCACCTTGGGGCCGTCCGTACCGCGCTCGAACCGTGTCGCCTGCTCTTCGCTCACAAGCGTGAGGCTAGCTCAGGAGGCCGCGCCCATGACCCTGCGGGCCGTTCTCGACGGGCGCCCCGGCGCACGCCTTCTTAGGCTCGGTCCATGAGCGCCACCGTCGAAGCCGCCATATCCGAGGGCCGGACCCGTCCGGCCGACCGGCCGGGACCGGCCGCCGGGTTCCTCCACAAGGTGCCCGACCTCTTCGCGACCTTCTTCGGACTGCTCGGCGTCTACTGCGGCGTCCTCGCGGTCATCGCCCCGCTGCGCCGACTGGCCCTCCCCGTCACGCGGGCCCTCGACCACGCCACGATCCCGGTCAGCACCAACCTCGCGTACGCCCTGTTCCTACTGCTCCTCGCGGCGGCCTGCGCCTCCCGCAAGACCATCGCCTGGCGGCTCGTCGTCGCGTATCTCGGCGTCCTGCTGATCTGGGACGGCATCCGGATCGCCCAGGGGCACTGGTCGGAGGTGCTGATCTCGGCGATCGTCTGCGGGATCGCCCTGGTCGTGCTGGTGCTCGCGCACCGCGAGTTCTACGCGCAGACGCGCCGCGGCCAGTTCCTGCGCGCCCTCGGTGTGCTCGCCGGCGGTCTCGGCGTGGCGATCCTGGCCGGCTGGGGCCTTGTCGAGCTGTTCCCCGGCACGCTGGAGCGCGGCCACCGCTTCCTGTGGTCCGCGAACCGTGTGCTCGGCGGTCTGGTCTCCGGACAGCAGTTCAACGGCACGCCTCCGCGCGCCCTCTACTTCTTCCTCGGCCTGTTCGGCGCGCTCGCGCTCCTGAACGCCGCCTTCACCCTCTTCCGCTCCCAGCGCCTCGAAGCCGCGCTGCACGGCGACGAGGAGCCGCGGATCAGGGCGCTGCTCTCGGTGTACGGCGAGAACGACTCGCTCGGCTACTTCGCGACCCGTCGCGACAAGGCCGTCGTCTTCGCACCCAACGGCAAGGCGGCCGTCACCTACCGCGTCGAGGCCGGAGTCTGCCTCGCCAGCGGTGACCCGGTGGGCGACCCGGGCGCCTGGGACCAGGCCATCGAGGCCTGGCTGGAGATCGCCAAGCGGTACGCGTGGGCGCCCGCCGTGATGGGCGCGTCCGAGGAGGGCGCCAAGGCCTTCGCGCGCCAGGGCATGGGCGCCCTCGAGCTCGGTGACGAGGCGATCCTGTACGTCCAGAAGTTCGACCTGGACGGCCGCGACATGCGGGTCACACGCCAGGCCGTCAACCGCGTCAGGCGCACGGGCGCGACCTGCCGCATCCGCCGCCACTCCATGCTCACCGACGCGGAGATGAAGCAGATCATCCAGCGCGCGGACGCCTGGCGCGACACCGAGACCGAGCGCGGCTTCTCGATGGCGCTCGACCGGCTCGGCGACCCGCAGGACGGCGACTGCCTCCTCGTCCAGTGCCACGATGCCGAGGGCGAGCTCCTGGCGCTGCTGTCCTTCGTGCCCTGGGGCAAGGACGGCATCTCCCTGGACCTGATGCGCCGCGACCGCAGCGCACCCAACGGCGTCATGGAGTTCATGGTCGCCGAACTGTGCGCCACCGTCGGCAAGCTGGGGGTGCGCAGGATCTCTCTCAACTTCGCGGTCTTCCGTTCCGTCTTCGAGGAAGGCGCCCGGATCGGCGCGGGCCCGGTCCTGCGCCTGTGGCGCAAGCTGCTGCTCTTCTTCTCGAAGTGGTTCCAGCTGGAGGCCCTGTACCGCTCCAACGCGAAGTACGACCCCGAGTGGTACCCGCGTTTCATCTGCTACGGGGACGCCGGTTCGCTCGCCCGGGTCTCGCTGGCCTCCGGGATCGCCGAGGGCTTCGTCTCCGTACCGAGTCTGGGCACCCTGTGGGGCAAGGGGCACACGCCCGCGACCTTCGTCCAGCCGACGACCACCGCCGGCCTGCCCTCCATCGAGGAACTCGGACTGGGCGCGGCCGAGTCGGCCTCGGACGATCCGCACGCGGGCCTGCCCGACCAGGTCCGCATCCGCCACCGCAAACTGGAACGCCTCCAGGGCCAGGGCATCGACCCGTACCCCGTGGGCATCGCCGAACGCACCCATACCCTCGCCGCTCTCCGCGCCGCCCACCCGGATCCCGCACCCGGCTCCCGTACGGGGGAGCTGGTCACGGTCGCGGGCCGGGTCATGCTGATCCGGGACTTCGGCGGCGTGGCCTTCGTGGTGCTGCGCGACTGGTCCGGCGACCTCCAGCTGGTCTTCAGCCGGGAACACGCCGACGCGCTCGGCACGTTCACCGACGCCATCGACATCGGCGACCACATCACCGCCACCGGCGAGACCGGCACCTCCGACAAGGGCGAGCTCTCCGTCTTCGTCACCGACTGGCAGCTCACCGGCAAGTGCCTGCGCCCGCTGCCCGACAAGCGCCGGGGCCTCGCCGACCCCGAGGCGAAGGTCCGCCGCCGCTACGTGGACCTGGTCGCCAACCCGGACGCACGCGAGGTCGTGCGGGCCCGCTCGACCGCCGTGCAGGCGCTGCGCCAGGGCCTGTTGGAGCGCGGCTACCTCGAGGTCGAGACGCCGATGCTGCAGCAGATCCACGGCGGCGCCAACGCCCGCCCGTTCACCACGCACATCAACGCCTACGACCTGGACCTCTACCTCCGTATCGCACCCGAGCTGTACCTGAAGCGGCTGTGCGTCGGCGGTCTGGAGAAGGTCTTCGAGATGGGCCGCACCTTCCGCAACGAAGGCGTCTCCTACAAGCACAACCCCGAGTTCACGATGCTGGAGGCCTACCAGGCCTTCGCCGACTACGACGTGATGCTGAACCTCACGCGCGAACTGATCCAGGGCGCCGCCACCGCGGCGTTCGGCTCCGCCGTCGCCCGCAAGGCCGACGCGAGCGGCAAGCTCGTGGAGCACGACATCTCCGGGCCGTGGCCGGTCAAGACGGTGTACGGGGCGATCTCCGAGGCGCTCGGCGAAGAGGTCTCCGCCGATACGGAACCGCCCGAGCTGCACCGGCTGTGCGACCGCAGCGGCGTCCCGTACACCGGCGAGATGGGCCGCGGAGACGTGGTCCTGGAGATGTACGAGCGCCTGGTCGAGGAGAAGACCCAGCTGCCCACCTTCTACAAGGACTTTCCGACCGACGTCTCCCCGCTCACCCGCCAGCACCGCACCGACCCACGGCTCGCCGAACGCTGGGACCTCGTCGCCTACGGCACCGAACTGGGCACTGCCTACTCGGAGTTGACCGACCCGGTCGAGCAGCGCCGCCGGCTCACCGCCCAGTCGCTGCTCGCGGCCGGCGGCGACCCCGAGGCGATGGAGCTCGACGAGGACTTCCTCGACGCCCTCGAATACGCGATGCCGCCCACCGGCGGCCTCGGGATCGGCGTGGACCGGCTCGTCATGTTCCTCACGGGCCTGACGATCCGCGAGACCCTGCCGTTCCCCCTTGTACGACGCCGCTGACCGGCGCGCATCCTGGAGCGGTTCCAACAGGTGCTTCTGTCCGCGCCACCGTGTTGATGAGGCCCGCACGCAGTCGGCCGTGCGAGGTAGTAGTCATGAAAAAGGAAGAAATGCTTCCGGGGCGCAGAGCGCTGCTGCGCGGTGCCGCCCTCGTCTCCCTCGCCACGACAGCGGGCTGCTTCGCGCCCTCCCGGCCGACGCGGCCCGCCCCCGGCCCGGCGGCCGGCGCCCCCGCGCTGGCCCGTCCGCAGAAGCCCTCCGCGTACCGGCTCAGTCCCCTCACCGGATACGGACCGTCCCGCGGTCTGCCCGCCGCCGCGCCGGTCCGCTCCAAGCCGATCCTGCGTCTCGCGAGCCGCGACCGGACCATGGTGCTGACCTTCGACGACGGGCCCGATCCCCGCTACACGCCGGGGATCCTGCGCACCCTGCGCCGCCACAACGTGCGCGCCATGTTCTTCGTCTGCGGCGAAATGGCCGCCGAATCCCCCGATCTGCTGCGGGAGATGATCGACGACGGGCATCTCATCGGCAATCACACCTGGACCCATCCCCAGCTCCTCAAGATCGGCCGGTCCGCCGTCCGTCAGGAGATCGAGTCCACCAGCGAAGTCGTACGGCGCACGGTCGGCCAGGCGCCGATGTGGTTCCGGGCGCCGTACGGGGCGTGGAACCGGAACGCGTTCGAGATCGGCGCCCGCCTCGGCATGGAACCCCTGGCGTGGACGACCGACTCGCTCGACTGGACCGAGCCCGGCACCCGCACCATCGTCAACAACGTGCTGCGCGGGGCCGGTTCGGGAGTCGTCGTCCTCAACCATGACGCGGGCGGCAACCGCAGTCAGAGCGTCGAGGCGCTCCGGGTCTATCTGCCCCGGCTCCTCGACGACGGCTACCGCTTCGGACTTCCGAAGCGGAGGTCCGTATAGCGAAGAATGCGCTCGCGCATGCACGAGGCCCTGCGGAAGAAATATCCGCAGGGCCTTTCCTCGTTCGTTCCGTCCGGCTCTTCGCTATTTCACCTCGACGAGCCGGGCGAAAACGACGACGTTCCCGTCGTAGCCGTCCTTCTTCGTGAATCCGCCACCGCAGGTGATCACCCGGAGTTCGGGCGTCCCATTGGAGTTGTAGACCTTTCCACCGGGGAAGTTGGCCTTCGAGAAGACTTCGACTCCGTACACCTGGAACACCGCGGTCTTGCCGTCCCTGCGCGCGATTTCCACGTGGTTTCCCTTTTTGAGAGAACCGAGACCGTAGAACACCGCGGGGCCCTGGTTGTTGTCGACATGGCCGACGATCACCGAGGTGCCCTTCTCGCCGGGGGAGACGGCGCCGGTGAACCAGCCCGCGAGGTTCGGATCCTCCGGCGGCGGCGCGTCCACCCAGCCGTCCGCGTCCAGACCGACGGGCTGGATCGGCGCGTTCACCTGGATCTGGTCGATGCTGATCCGCTCGGCGATCGAGAACGGCAGCGCCTGCGGCCGCACCGCCTTGGGCTCCCCGGCCGTCACCGCCTCGGCGGCCGCCGCGGCGGCGGGCTGCGGCGGTCCGACGGTGAATTCTCCGGAGCCGTTGCGGATCAGGGCGAGGCCGGTCAGCAGAACAAGCGCTATGACTCCCCAGGGGGCGCGCTTCTTCTGCGGCTCCTCCTCCGGTACGCCGTATGCCGAATCCATTCACTGTCCCCTCTCGACGCGGCGGTCGGGCCGCGCCGTATGCGCATGGAAGAACGCTAAGTGGATTGTTCACAGGCGGCGATCGGTCGGACGCGAACGGGTGGTGCGGAAGGGGCGCCTGCGCCATCCGAGTCGACTTGCCGAGATCATTTCTGACGGTCTGTGACCTGCGGAGATATCCCGACGCGCGGAAAGGCGCTCGGCGTGTCGCTCACCGGGACGGACCAGCCCCGAAATGCGGGCCCGCGCAGGGCGTTCAAAGGTCTGATCTGAAAGGCGCTCTCGCCGATTGACCGGGGAATGTTCTCCGGGGCGTCTTTCGCGGAGGTCCACATGCGTACTACTCGTGCCCTGGCGGCCCTGGGCGTCGCCGGTGCTTTCCTCGGACTCGCAGCACCGACGGCCGGCGCCTGGGACGGGAGCACCATCAGCGTCGACCCGACCGTCGCGGGCCGCGGCGCCCACGTCGCGGTGAACATCACCGCCCATGAATGCAAGAACGGCGGCACCGTCTACTCGAACGCCATCGAGCACGGCAGCGCCCCTCTCACCGGGACGTCCAATGGTGCCCACGCCAATGTGAAGGTCAGTCACAGCGCCTCGCTCGGACGCCATGACGTCACCGTCAACTGCGGCGGCTCCTCGGTCACCAAGCCCCAGGCGCTCACGGTGATCGGTCCCGCCCAGGGTGGTACGGGCGGTTCCTTCGTCAGCCGGGCCACTCCCACCGACATCGCGATCGGCACCGGCCTGGTGACCGCCGCGGTGGCCGGCGGCGGAGTGTTCTGGCTGCGGCGCCGCGGTGACGCCAAGGCCTGACCCACGGACTTCGCCCCCGGGATCACGGTGATCCCGGGGGCGAAGTGCTGTGCTCTGCGGGGAAGCCGGTGCTCAGGAGTGGTCGCCGCTGCCCGCCGGGCGGCGGCGCGCGAAGTGCAGCGCCGAGCCGAGCGCGCCCGCGATCAGCAGGGCGCCGAAGGCGATCTCGCCGAAGTCGAGGTCGGCGAGGCTGCCGCCGAAGCCGGCCTTCACTCCGTGGTGGACCGGGGGATTGGTGGGGGTCCAGCCGCCGTTGTTGCCGGAGGCGATGGTGAGGTCGGTGGTGCCCGACTCGTTGCCGCACTTGAACGTCACCGTGTACATCGCACCGGGTTTCGCGTCCCAGTCGACCGTGGCGGTCGCGGTCTGGCCGGGGCGGATATGGACCTCGTCGAAGACGCCCGCGGAGGCCTTGACGGTCTCCGAGCAGCCGTCCGCCTTCAGTGTCACCTGCCCCCCGGCCGCGATCGTCGACGGCGTCACACTGAACCCGAACGACGTGATGTTGTTGTCCTTGGGCGGCGCCGCCTGGGCGACCGGCCCCGTCAGCGTCATGGCGCACAGGGTGGCAGGGGCGATCAGGGCGAGCGGGATGGTGCGTATCGCAAACATGGTGAGTCCTCCGGGTCCCCGAGGAGCAGCCGCGGACCGTACCGCTGTTGCCGGAAATGCACCTCGATGCCCGAAACGCTAGGGAGCGCGCCGGGGGCCCGCGATCGGTGTCGTACGAATGGGGCATCTCCGTGGGCCGTTGGTGGGACGGCGGGTGTGGCGCGGCGCGTCCGGCGGCGCATCGTGTGCGAGTGGCGTTGACTCCGAACTGGGAACTGACGCCGGATCAGGACGCGCGGGGGATGAGGCGCGTCCGCTCGGCGAGCCAGGGGAGGTTCTTCTCCAGGCCCGGGCGCCAGACCTGCCAGTTGTGGCCGCCTGGCAGCTCCATCAGCCGCACCTGCATGCCCGCCTTGCGTGCGGCGTCGTACACGACCTTGGCCTGCGGCCGGTAGACGCTGTCGTCGGTGCCCGCGACGAAGACGCCCGCCGTGTCCGGGAACGTCCGCCGCGCCATCACCTCCAGCGGACTGACCTTGCGGTACGCGGCCTCGTCGCCGCCGAAGACGGACCGCACGGTCTCCTCGTGGCTGCCGAGGGTGGGCTCGGCCTCTCCGGAGATGTCGATGAAAGCGCCGTACCGCTGCGGTGCGTTCACGGCGATCTGCAGTGAGCAGGTGCCGCCGTTGGACAGACCGGCGATCGCCCACTGCGTTCGGTCCTTCGCGGTCTGCAGATGGGTGGTGATCCAGTGCGGCACGTCCTCGGCGAGGTACGTCTGCACGTTGCCGCGCTTGCCGTCCACGCACAGCGGGTTGTCGAACGGCGAGCCGAGCGGGTCGGCGACCACGACGATGGGCGCGAGTCCGCGGTGCTTCGCCGCGAACGCGTCCATCGCCGTGGGCAGCTGCCCCGAGGTGATCCAGTTCTCGGGGGCGCCCGGCTGGCCCGGCATCAGGACCAGGACCGGGAGCAGCGGACGCGGTGAGGCGCGGTAGGCGGGCGGCAGATAGACGTACGCGGTCTGCGCCTCGAAGCCCGACTTCGTGCCGGGGATCGGGGTTCGCGACACCGTGCCCTGCTCCGGCAGCCCCTTCGGGGGGTGCCAGACGTCCTCGATCGTCCTGCCCTCGGGCACATCGAGCACGGGTTCCTCGGTGCCGGTCGCGTCCTTCAGGCTGACGGTGTCCGGGCCCAGGAGCGTACGGATGGTCGGGTAGTTGTCGTAGTAGATGTTCACCTGGTTCATCGCGTACAGGGCGACGAGCAGCGCGGCGAGTACGGCGCCAAGGCGCCCGGGCCAGTGCAGGAAGCGCATCTTGAACGCGGCGAGCAGCAGCCCGAGCAGCAGGAGCCCCGTCCGGAAGAGGACCTCGAAGGGCAGCTCGTCGGGAAACGGCTGCCACCAGTCGTTGACGATCACCTTCGCGAGATACGTGAGCAGCGCGGCGAGGACGAAGGCGGCGGGCAGCCACCGGGTCCACCAGCGCCGGTCCCGCGTCACCAGGAGGAAGGCGAGCGCGAGCAGGCCGAGGACGCGCAGGGTGACGGGGAGCCATCCGTCGACGAGCGACCAGTCGAGCGGGCCCGAGGCGAGGAGCGGCTGGTCGGGCGGGCCCGAGGTGAGGAGTGCTGCCGTGGGTGGTGGCGCTGTCGGAGCCGTCACCACACGTGCGCCCCTGGCCCGCGCCACTCGACCAGATGGGGGTCGTCGAGCGCCATGTCGGCGTCGCCCAGTCCGGCGCGGCGCAGGAACTCCACGAGGTCCGCGTCGCCGTACGCCGTCCCGAGCACCACGCCGCGCACCTCGACCCGGCGTCCGGGATGGCCCGGGCGGGGCGGGTGGACCACGATCGGCGCTTGCCAGGACATGCCCTCAGGGTGCGTCAGGCGATGCAATTCGGCCATTTAGCCACCACCGGGATTCCCGGGGCCTGTGAGGCCGGTGAAACAGAAGGCGAAACCGCACTTCACCGGCGTTCGGGAGAAGCCCGGGAAAAGAAATCTTGAAGTGCTTTGAACACACCAGCCGTCCCCTTGCGTACCTAGGGCCATGTGCGGCGCATCACGGCGCGGCACCACCCGAGCGGACCATGGGAGTTCACGATGAAGACCTGGCGGAGCGCCTCGATCGCGGCGGCTGCGGCCCTCCTTGCGCTGACGACGGCGTGCGGTCAGGAGAAGGGGTCCGACGAGCCGAACGGCCAGAACGTGGGGAACGCGGCACCGGCCGAGGGCGGCTACGGGGACGGATACGGCGGTGCCGAGGGCGCGGGTGCGGACGCGGCCGAGGCGGAGCCCGCGGGCCAGCTCGCCGTCTGGGAGAGCAAGGAACTGGGCAAGGTCGTCACCGACAGCGCGGGATTCACCCTCTACCGCTTCGACAAGGACACGGCGAAACCGCCGAAGGCCACCTGTGAGGACGACTGCGCGACGGCCTGGCCCGTGGTCGCGGCCGACGACGCGAAGGCCGCCCCTGGCGTCGACGAGGCGCTGATCGGCTCCGTCAAGCGGTCCGACGGCACCGAGCAGCTGACCATCGCGGGCTGGCCCATGTACCGGTACGCACAGGACAAGAAGCCCGGCGACGCCAAGGGCCAGGGCGTGGGCGGCACCTGGTTCGCCTCGGCGCCCGACGGCAAGAAGGCCGCCCCCGCCGCGGATACGGGCGGCGGCGAGCAGGCCGACCCTGCGGGCCTGACCACCCGCGACGACCCGAAGCTCGGCGAGATCGTCGTCGACAAGAACGGGATGACCGTCTACCGCTTCAAGAAGGACTCGGCCTGGCCGATGAAGTCCGCCTGCACCGGCAACTGCCTGGAGAACTGGCCGGTCGTCGAGCCCGTCGACAAGAACGACACCAAGGGCATCCTCAAGAAGGGCTTCGTCACCTTCAACCGTCCCGACGGCCTCAAGCAGCAGACCATCGACTGCTGGCCGCTGTACACGTACGCCGGCGACAAGGCGCCCGGTGACACCAACGGGCAGGGTGTGGGCGGCACTTGGTACGCCGTCTCGCCCGAGGGAAAGATCGTCGGCGCTCCGAAGTAGGGAGCGGGCCACAAGCCTGGGTCAGGACGGCGGGAACGAAGGGAGGCAGAAGTCAGCAGGGCACAGAAGCCCGCAATACGGGCCGGTTCCGCCACACCCCCCTGTGGTGGTGGAACCGGCCCGTATTGTTTGCCTGGAGTCGCGGGCCCGGATACCGGGAATTCCAAAAGGCCTTGCGCATCGGCGAGCGAAGTCGGGTGGGGAAGAGGGGAGTCGAGTTCCACCGCACCGAACTACCGCAAAAGTGACGAGAATTCGTCTGCACGTGCAGCTGCAGGTGCACATGCCGGAGGCAGTGACCGAGAACGGACGAGCAATTTCCGGTTCGACTCGACCCGCCCACCACCGATCAGTAGCCTCGCCTCGAACACCGGCTCGGAACCACCCCCGAGATGTCGAACAGGGAGACACTGATGGAGCGACCCGCCTGGGCCCCGCGGGGCATCGACATTTCGGTGCCGAGCGTTTCGCGTATCTATGACTACTACCTGGGTGGTTCGCACAACTTCGAGTCGGATCGTGAAGCGGCCCGCAAAGCCATGGAGTTCATGCCGGGGCTGCCGAAGATCATGCAGGCGAATCGTGCCTTCATGAGACGGGCCGTGGGGCACGCGGTCGAGCGGGGGATCACGCAGTTCCTCGATATCGGCTCCGGTATCCCCACCTTCGGCAATGTCCACGAGGTCGCCCAGGAACTGCACCCGGGCGCCCGCGTCGTGTACGTGGACCACGACCCCGTCGCCGTCGCGCACAGCGAGGCCGTGCTCGACGGGAACCCGGACGCGGCCGTGCTCGCCGCCGACCTGAGAAAGCCCCAGGAGATCCTGGACAGCCCGAAGCTGTCCGGCCTGATCGACCTGGACCGCCCCGTGGCGCTGCTCCTCGTGGCGGTCCTGCATTTCATCGAGGACTCCGACGACCCGTCCGCGGCGGTCGCGCAGCTGCGCGAGGCGCTCGCGCCCGGCAGCCTGCTGATCCTCACGCACGCCTCGTACGACGGGATACCGCTCGCGCAGGAGAAGGCCGGCGGGATCGTCGGGGTCTACAAGGACATCCGCAATCCGCTCGTCATGCGCGGACGGGCCGAGATCGAGCGGTTCTTCGAGGGGTACGAGATGGTCGAACCCGGCCTTGTCTCCATGCCGCACTGGCGCCCGGACACCCCGCCGGAGCAGGAAGATCCGTATGCCTTCTCGGGTTACGCGGGTGTGGGGCTGCTGACGTGAGCGGAGCAGAGGTCGCCGAAGGGGCGGACGGGCCGGATTCGCGGCTGCGGCGGTTCGTCACGATCTGGGGCCGCGCGGTCTTCCCCGTGACGGCCACGTCGCGGACGCGCGCCGAGTTCGAGGCGCAGCTGTTGCCGCTGGCCGAACAGCTGCGTGACGCGCTGACCGCGCGCGCCTTCGACGCGGAGGCCGGACGCCGGGCGGGCGCGGCACTGATCGAGGCGCACTGCACCGACCCCGAGGCGCTCACCCGGACGCTGGACGTCGTCGACGCGTACCTCGTCCTGTACTGCGGCAGCGAGGAGGAGGCCGGGCGCGAGGCGCACCGGGCGCGCTCCGCGCGGCTGCAGCACGCCATGGCCGGCGGCTTCGCCGCGGCGCTGCGCGAGCGCACCCGCGGCGAGCAGGAGGCGATCTCGCGCGCCGCGCTCACCGCGCGGCAGGCGGTCGCGGAGGCGCTGCACACCAGCGAGGCGCGGTTCCGCGCCGTGTTCGAGGGCGCGGCCGTCGGCATCGGGATCGCCGATCTGGACGGCAGCATCCTCCAGGTCAACGAAGCGCTCAACACCATGTTCGGCGCGGGCGGCATGAACGCCTCGCTGCGCGGCCGCAAGGTCTCCGACTGGACCCACCCCGACGACGCGCCGCAGGTCTGGCGGCTGTACGAGGAGCTGGTGCAGGGCAGACGCGACCACTACCGCGTCGAGAAGCCGTACTACCGCGCCGACGGCACCGTCCTGTGGACCAATCTGACGGTCTCGCTGCTGCGCGACGCGGATGGCAACCCGCAGTACCAGCTGGCCCTGATGGAGGACACCACCGAGCGGCGCCTGCTCAACCTGCGCCTGCGCTACGAGGCCACGCATGACGCGCTGACCGGGCTGCCCAACCGCACCCTGTTCTTCGAGCGCCTGGAGAAGGCGCTCGCGGCGGGCGAGGGGCGGCGCTTCGGACTCTGCTATCTCGACCTCGACGGCTTCAAGGCCATCAACGACAGCCTCGGCCACGCGGCCGGCGACCGGCTCCTCGTGGAGATCGCGGACCGGCTGCAGGCGTGCGCGACCCGGCCCGGCGAGATGGTGGCGCGGCTCGGCGGCGACGAGTTCGTGGCACTGACCACCGGACCCGACACCGAGCACGAGGTCGACGAACTGGCCTCGCGCATCCTCAGCATGCTCGCGATACCGGTCCGTATCGAGGGCCGCGAACTGACCGTGCGCGGCTCGATCGGCATCGTCGAGGGCCCGGCGGGCGAGCGCAGCCCGGCGGAGGTGCTGCGCAGCGCCGACATCACGATGTACCGGGCGAAGTCGGCCGGAGGCAACCGCTACGAGCTGGCGGACCCCGAGGCCGACGCCCGGACGATCACGCGCTACGGACTGACGACCGCGCTGCCCACCGCGCTGGCGCGCGAGGAGTTCTTCATCGAGTACCAGCCGCTGGTGAATCTGGCGGACGGCAGCGTACGGGGCGCCGAGGCCCTGGTCCGCTGGTCGCACCCGCAGCACGGCGTGCTCAGCCCCGACCGCTTCATTCCGCTCGCCGAGCACACGGGCCTGATCGTGCCGCTCGGGCGCTGGGTGCTCGACCAGGCGGTGAGCCAGGCACGCGAGTGGCAGGAGCGGCACGCGGACGCCGGGCCGCTGCGGATCAACGTCAATCTCTCCCCGCACCAACTGCACTACCCGGGCCTCGTCTCCGACACCGTGGAGATCCTGCAGCGCTCCGGTCTGTCCCCCGGCTCGCTGTGTCTGGAGGTCACCGAGTCCGCCCTGATCGGCGCGGACGACGACCTCCTGAAGCCGCTGCGGCGCCTGGCCGAGATGGGCGTCGACATCGCGCTCGACGACTTCGGCACGGGCTACTCGAACCTGGCGAACCTGCGCCGCCTCCCGGTCAGCGTCCTCAAGCTCGACCGGTCGTTCACCCAGGGCATGCAGCGCTTCCCGGTCGACCCCGTGGACCTGCGGATCGTCGAGGGCATCGTGGGCCTGGCGCACAGCCTCGACCTGTCGGTCACGGTCGAGGGCGTCGAGACCGGCGCACAGGCCGACCAGCTGCGGCAGCTGGGCTGCGACACGGCCCAGGGCTGGTACTACGCGCGGCCCGGCCCGCCGGACAGGCTCCACGAGTTGGCGCTGGTGGACGCGGTGGGGTGAGGGCCGAGCGGTGAGCCGGCCTGTCACAGCGCGCGAGGTCGCCTCGTCTCCTGGGAAAGGAATCGCCCTTCATCCCCGAGGAGACCGTCATGAACGTGGCCTACGCCGTCTTCGCCGGCGTCACCATCGCCTACAACCTCTTCTCCGCCGGCGCCGACTTCGCGCGCTGGGAGCGCATCGCCGAAGGCATGGACCGCGTCGGCGTCCCGCGCCGGCTGCTGCCCTGGCTCGGCGTGCCGAAGGCCGCCGCGGTGGCCGGACTCGTCGTCGGGTTCTGGGTGCCCGCGATCGGGATCGCCGCCGCCGTCGGTCTCGTCCTCTTCTACGCGCTGGCGATCCTCACCCACGTACGCGCGAAGGACTTCACGTTCGGCCTGCAGTACCCATTCCTGCTTCTCGCCGCGACAACCCTCGCGCTCGGAGTCGCGGTCGCCTGACCTGAGCGGCCGCCCGGGTCACGACAGGTGCCCCGTCAGCATGCGCTGGAGTTCCCTTGCCGCCCGCGGCGGTGCCACATCGCTGCGGTGGGCCAGGGCCACCGTGCGGTGCAGGCCCGGGCGGGTCAGCGGGGTGACGCGCAGCCCGAGGCCCGCGCGGGTGGCGACCATGCGCGGGACGACGGCGACGCCCAAACCCGCCCGTACGAAGCCGAGGACCGCGTCCATCTCGCCTCCCTCGACCGCGAACTCCGGCTCGAAGCCGGCCGCGCGGCAGGCCGCGACGGTGAGCTCCCGCAGGTCATAGCCGTGGCGGAACATCACGAGCGGCTCGTCCTGCAGATCCGCGATCCGCACCGAACGCCCCGCGCGGCCGGGCGCGGGAGCGGCGGGCGAGGACACCACCACGAGGTCCTCGCGGAGCAGCTCCACCGTGGTCAGCGCGGGGGAGGGGGACGGCAGGGGCAGCACGACCAGGGCCAGGTCGAGGGCGCCGCGCGCCAGGTGGCGTACGAGATCGTGCGAGCCACCCTCCTCGACCATCAGCCGCACCCCCGGATAGGCGTCACGGAACGTGCGCAGGATGTCCGGCAGCAGACCGGTGCAGAGGCTGGGTGTCGCCCCGAGCCGGACCCGGCCGCGGCGCAGCTGCGCCAGCTCCTGGACCTCCAGGCGCGCCGTGTCCGCGTCCGCGAGGATGCGTCGCGCGAGCGGCAGCAGCGCCTCGCCCGCGTCGGTCAGCGCGATGTTGCCGCGCGCCCGGCTGAACAGCTCGGCGCCCAGCTCCCGCTCCAGCGCCTTGATCTGCTGGGACAGCGAGGGCTGCGCCACGTGCAGGGCCTCGGCGGCGCGTGTGAAGTGCCGGGTCTCGGCGACCGAGACGAAGTACTGGAGCTGCTGGAACTGCATACACCGCAGCGTACCCGCACGATAGGCAGTTGCTATGGAAATGAGGTGGATCATGTCTTGGACTGATGAGGTCCTTGGCCCCTACCGTCATCGGCATGGCTTTGGCTACGCGCCCCGAGAAGGGCACCGCCCCGGGTGAACGCCCGTCCCCGGCACGTTCCCTGTGGGATTCGACGATCGGCAAGAAGGCCGTCATGGCCGTGAGCGGCCTGATCATGCTGGGCTACCTCGTGGCCCACATGGCAGGCAATCTCAAGATCTTCTTCGGCCCCGAGGACATCAACGGCTACGCGCACTGGCTGCGCACGATGGGCGAGCCGGTCCTGCACTACGAGTGGGCGCTGTGGCTCGTCCGGATCGTGCTGGTCCTCGCCGTCGTGGCGCACGCCGTCTCCGCGTACCAGCTGAGCCGCCGCGACATCAAGGCCCGCCCGGCCAAGTACGTCCACCGGCGCAAGCGCGCGAGCTATGCGACGCGCACCATGCGCTGGGGCGGCATCATCCTCGCGCTCTTCATCGTCTGGCACATCCTCGACCTGACCACAGGCACCGTGCACCCCGGCGAGTTCGAGCATCTGCACCCGTACCAGAACATCATCGACACCTTCTCGACCTGGTACAGCAACGTGATCTACATCGTCGCCGTGACCGCCGTGGGTCTGCACGTCCGCCATGGCTTCTGGAGCGCCGCGCAGACCCTCGGCGTCGGCAACGCGCGCCGCGAGAAGGTCCTCAAGGCGACCGCCAACGCGCTGGCCCTGGTGCTGACCCTGGGCTTCGTCTCCGTCCCCGTCGCCGTCATGACCGGAGTGGTGAGCTGACATGAACAACTTCGCGGAGTACGCGACCGGGGACCCGGTCGCCGACACCAAGGCCCCAGGGGGTCCGGTCAACGAACGCTGGGACACCCGCCGTTTCGAGGCCAAGCTGGTCAACCCGGCCAATCGCCGCAAGCACACCGTGATCGTGGTCGGCACCGGACTCGCCGGCGGCTCGGCGGGCGCCACGCTCGCCGAACAGGGCTACCACGTCGTCCAGTTCTGCTTCCAGGACTCCCCGCGCCGCGCCCACTCGATCGCCGCACAGGGCGGCATCAACGCGGCGAAGAACTACCGCAACGACGGCGACTCCGTCCACCGGCTCTTCTACGACACCGTCAAGGGCGGCGACTTCCGCGCCCGCGAGTCCAACGTCCACCGCCTCGCGCAGATCTCCGTGGAGATCATCGACCAGTGCGTGGCCCAGGGCGTCCCCTTCGCCCGCGAGTACGGCGGCCTGCTCGACACCCGATCCTTCGGAGGCGTCCAGGTCTCCCGTACGTTCTACGCCCGCGGCCAGACCGGCCAGCAGCTCCTGCTCGGCGCATACCAGGCGCTGTCCCGCCAGATCGCCGCAGGGAACGTGGAACTGCACGCCCGTACGGAGATGCTCGACCTGATCGTGGTGGACGGCCGGGCCCGCGGCATCGTGGCACGCGACCTGATCACCGGGAAGATCGACACGTACTTCGCGGATGCCGTGGTCCTGGCGAGCGGCGGCTACGGCAACGTCTTCTACCTCTCCACCAACGCCATGAACTCCAACGCGACCGCGATCTGGCGGGCCCACCGCCGCGGCGCGTACTTCGCCAACCCCTGCTTCACGCAGATCCACCCGACCTGCATCCCGCGCACCGGCGACCACCAGTCGAAGCTCACGCTGATGAGCGAGTCGCTGCGCAACGACGGCCGGATCTGGGTGCCCAAGGCCAAGGGCGACACCCGTCCCGCCGCCGAGATCCCCGAGGACGAGCGCGACTACTACCTGGAGCGCATCTACCCCTCCTTCGGCAACCTCGTGCCCCGCGACATCGCCTCGCGCGCCGCGAAGAACGTCTGCGACGAGGGCAGGGGAGTGGGCCCCGGCGGGCAGGGCGTGTACCTGGACTTCGCCGATGCCATCCGGCGTATGGGCCGCAAGGCGGTCGAGGAGAAGTACGGCAACCTCTTCGACATGTACGAGCGGATCACCGCGGAGAACCCGTACGAGGTGCCGATGCGGATCTACCCCGCCGTGCACTACACGATGGGCGGCCTGTGGGTGGACTACGACCTGCAGACCACGATCCCCGGCCTGTTCGCGATCGGCGAGGCCAACTTCTCCGACCACGGCGCCAACCGCCTCGGAGCCTCCGCGCTGATGCAGGGCCTGGCCGACGGCTACTTCGTCCTGCCGTCGACGATCAACGACTACCTGGCGCGCAACCCGCACACCTCACCGGTGGACGACGAGCACCCGGAGGTCCAGGAGGTCCTGGCCGAGACGGAGGACCGTCTGAACCTCCTCCTCTCCGTGGACGGCGACCGCACCCCGGACTCCTTCCACCGTGAACTCGGCGAACTCATGTGGGAGTTCTGCGGCATGGCGCGTACGGAGACGGGGCTGCGCAAGGCCCTGGAGCGCATCCCGCAGATCCGCGAGGAGTTCTGGCGCCGCCTCAAGGTGCCGGGGACCGGCGAGGAGTTCAACCAGTCCCTGGAGAAGGCCAACCGCATCGTCGACTACCTCGAACTCGCCGAGCTGATGTGCCTGGACGCGCTGCACCGCGCCGAGTCCTGCGGCGGTCACTTCCGTGAGGAGTCGCAGACCGCGGACGGCGAGGCCGAGCGCCGCGACGAGGAGTTCTCGTACGCGGCGGCCTGGGAGTTCACCGATACGGGCGCTTCCCCCGTGCTCCACAAGGAAGAGCTGACCTTCGACTACGTACACCCCACTCAGCGGAGCTACGCATGAAGCTCACCCTGCGCGTCTGGCGGCAGCAGAACGCCGACGCCGACGGCGCGATGTCCACGTACGAGGTGGACGGGATCTCCCAGGACATGTCGTTCCTGGAGATGCTCGACACCCTCAACGAGGAGCTCATCCTCAAGGGCGACGACCCCGTCGCCTTCGACCACGACTGCCGTGAGGGCATCTGCGGCGCCTGCTCGCTCGTCATCAACGGCGATGCGCACGGCCCCGAGCGCACCACGACCTGTCAGCTCCACATGCGGTCCTTCGACGACGGCGACACGATCGACGTCGAGCCCTGGCGGGCCTCCGCGTTCCCCGTGGTCAAGGACCTCGTCGTGAACCGCTCGGCCTTCGACCGCATCATCCAGGCCGGCGGCTACATCACCGCGCCCACGGGTGCGGCCCCCGAGGCCCACGCCACGCCCGTGCCGAAGCCGGACGCGGACTACGCCTTCGAGCACGCGGAGTGCATCGGCTGCGGTGCCTGCGTGGCAGCCTGCCCCAACGGCTCGGCGATGCTGTTCACCTCCGCCAAGGTCAACCACCTCAACGTCCTGCCGCAGGGCTCGCCCGAACGCGAGACGCGCGTGCTCGACATGGTCGGGCAGATGGACGACGAGGGCTTCGGCGGCTGCACCCTCACCGGCGAGTGCGCCACGGCCTGCCCGAAGGGCATCCCGCTGCCGTCGATCGCGGCCATGAACAAGGAGTGGCTGCGGGCGCAGCGCAAGGCCGCGCGGCGCTGACGGGGGCAGCGCGCCGGGCCGCTGTCCGGCGCGCGGGCGGCGGCCGGTGGTGACTTCGGCCGCCGCCCGCTCAGTCGCCGACGGCGCGCAGCGTTCCCGGCCTGCGGCCGTTGAGTCCGTCCAGGGCCACCGAGGTCGCCTCGTCGGCGGGCAGTTGGACGATCATGCGCTGGCCGTCGCCCTCGGGGAGCTCGAGGACCTCGTACGACAGCCGCAGCTCGCCCGTCTCCGGATGCACCAGCGTCTCGGTGCCGCTGCGCCGCGCGATCCGCGGCGCAGCGGCCACACGCTCGGTGAACGCGGCACCCACGGTGATCGTCAGCTCCTGCACGAGCTCCAGCGTCTCCGGATCGCCCTTGGTGATTCCGAAGCGCAGCAGCTCCACCTGCTCGTCGGCCGCCCGCTCCCAGTCGGCGTATGCGCTCTTCGCTCGCGGATCGGTGAGGACGTACCGCGGCATGCTGGGCGACGGTCCGTCCAGCATGCCCAGCGGCCTGGCCACCCGCGCGAAGCCCTCGGTGTACGCGGCGATCTCGCCGAGCCAGTTGACCACGAGCGCCGGGGTGGGTTCGAGCCGGTCCAGCAACGCCCGCACGGTGGGCCGTACTTCACGCTGCGGACGGGGCCGGACCGCACACAGGAAGTCCGCTTCATCCGACTTCAGGAGCTGCCGCAGATACAGCCGCTCCTCCAGCGGCATCCGCAGCGCGTCGCACAGCGCCCCGAGGACCTGCGGGGACGGCCGGCGGTCGCGCCCCTGCTCCAGGCGGGCCAGATACTCGACGCTGATGTCCGCGAGCATCGCCAGCTCCGCGCGGCGCAGTCCCGGAGTGCGCCGGCGCGGTCCCTCGGGCAGCCCCACCTCGGCGGGCGTGACGGCCTCGCGGCGTGCGCGCAGGAACGCACCGAGTTCGTTGTCGGTCATCCGTCGATCGTACGAGGGGCCGGGCACCCGAGGGTGGCCCTCTCACTACCAGCATCCGCCGGACCAGCCTCGGCCCGGCCTTCCTGGCCCGCCCGGCCCGGCCCAGGGTGGAGCCATGACGACTTCACAGACCACCGCGCTGCCGCTGTCCGCCGGAGCCTGGGCCTTCGACCCCTTCCATTCCGCCGTCGGTTTCACCATCCGCCACCTCGGCATCTCCAAGGTGCGGGGACGCTTCGACCAGCTCGACGCCACCTTGACCGTCGGCGAGACGCTCGCAGCCTCCTCGGTCACCGCGACGGTGGCGCTCGAGTCCGTCAATACCGGCAACGCCGACCGTGACGCCCATGTCCGCGCCTCCGACCTGCTCGACGTCGCCAACCGGCCCACGATGAGCTTCCGTTCGACGCGGATCGAAGGCTCCGGCGAGGACTGGACGATGGAGGGCGAGCTGACCATCGGCGAGGTGACCCGCCCGGTCACCTTCGCCGTGGAGTTCGGCGGCGTCGCCGACGCACCCATGGGCGGCAGGCACGCCGGATTCGAGGCGACCGGCGAGATCCGGCGCAGCGAATACGGGCTGACCTTCGCCCCCGGCCTGCTCGGCGAGGTCGTGAAGATCCACCTCGACGTGCAGTTCGTGGCGCCCGCGCAGGCCTGAACCACGCACGGGCCGAACCGCGCGCAGGCTGAACCACGCTCCGGCCCGAGCCGACGCTCGCCGCTGCTCAGCCGCCGAGCCGTGCCGCCAGATATCCGGCGGTCCGGCTTCCGGCCGCCCGTGCCACCTCGGCGGGCGGCCCGGCGGCCACGATCCGGCCGCCTTCCGCACCGCCGCCGGGCCCGAGGTCGATCACCCAGTCCGCGGCCGCGACCACATCCATGGCGTGCTCGACGACGACCACCGAGTTCCCGGCGTCCACGAGACCGTGCAACTGCCGCATCAGGACCTCGACATCGGCCGGGTGCAGCCCGGTGGTCGGCTCGTCCAGGAGGTAGAGCGTGTGCCCGCGTCCGGCCCGCTGCAGCTCCGAGGCCAGCTTGATCCGCTGGGCCTCACCGCCCGACAGCTCGGTCGCGGGCTGCCCGAGCCGCAGATGACCGAGCCCCACGTCGAGGAGCGTCCGCAGGGAGCGCGCGGCCGCCGGGATCTCCGCGAGGAACTCCGCGGCCGCCTCCACCGACAGATCGAGTACGTCCGCGATGGACCGGCCCCGGTAAGTGACCTCCAGCGTCCGAGGGTTGTAGCGGGCTCCCGCGCAGTCCGGGCACGGCGCGTACGTGCTCGGCAGGAACAGCAGCTCCACCGAGACGAAGCCCTCGCCCTGACATGTCTCGCACCGTCCGCCGGCCACGTTGAACGAGAACCGGCCCGCCTTGTAGCCCCGCGCCCGCGCGTCGTCCGAGTCCGCGAACACCTTCCGTACGACGTCGAAAAGCCCGGTGTACGTGGCCAGATTGGACCGCGGGGTGCGCCCGATGGGCCGCTGGTCGACCTGGACGACACGGTCCACCCTGCCCTCGATCCGCCCCGGACCCGGCTCGCCCGCGAGCAGCGGGGCCAGGGCCTGGCCCACGAGCGAGGACTTGCCGGAACCCGAGACGCCGGTGACGGCCGTGAAGACCCCCAGCGGGAACTCGGCGTCGACGCCGCGCAGATTGTGCAGCTCGACGCCCGTGAGCTTCAACCAGCGCTCGGGCGTACGGAGTTGCCGTACCGGAGTGTGCTCGCGACCGAAGAGGAAGCGGGCCGTGGCGGAGTCCGCGACCCCTTCGAGGTCCGCCACCGGACCGCTGTGCAGCACCTGTCCGCCGTGCTCGCCCGCGCCCGGCCCGACATCGACGAGCCAGTCCGCCTCGCGCACCACGTCGAGATGGTGCTCGACCACGAACACCGAGTTGCCCGCGTCCTTCAGCCGCGCGAGGACCTTGAGCAGCGCCTGCGTATCGGCCGGGTGCAGCCCGGCCGACGGCTCGTCAAGGACGTACACGACACCGAACAGACCCGAGCGCAACTGCGTGGCCAGGCGCAGACGTTGCAGCTCGCCCGCCGACAGCGTCGGGGTCGCACGGTCCAGGGCCAGGTAGCCGAGGCCGAGTTCGGTGACGACGGCGATCCGGGCCAGCAGGTCGGTGGTGAGGACCCGTACGGTCTCGTCCGTCGTGTCCGCCGCTTCGAGCAGCGCGGCGAGGGCGTCGAGGGGGAGTCCGGCGAGATCGGCGATGGTCCGGCCGGCGAAGGTCACGGCGAGGGCCTCGGGGCGCAGCCGGCTGCCGCCGCAGCTCCCGCACGGCGTGCTCTCCAGGAACCGTTCCGCCTTGGTGCGCAGGGTCTGGCTCTTGGAGTCCGCGAAGGTCTTCAGCACGTAGTGCCGGGCGCTCATGTACGTGCCCTGGTACGGGCGTTGGATGCGGTCGGCGTCGCGCACCGGATGCACCGTGACGACGGGCTGTTCGTCGGTGAACAGGATCCAGTCGCGGTCCTTCTGCTCCAGCTCGCGCCACGGCCGGTCCACGGCGTAGCCGAGCGCGTCCAGGATGTCCCGCAGGTTCTTGCCCTGCCACGCACCCGGCCAGGCGGCGATGGCGCCCTCGCGGATGCTCAACGACGGGTCGGGTACGAGGAGTTGCTCGGTGGTCCGGTGGACCCGGCCCAGACCGTGGCAGACAGGGCAGGCGCCTGCGGCGGTGTTCGGTGAGAACGCATCGGAGTCGAGGCGTTCGGCGCCCGGCGGGTAGGTGCCGGCGCGGGAGTACAGCATCCGCAGCGAGTTGGAGAGCGTCGTGACGGTGCCGACGCTGGAGCGCGAGGTGGGCGTGGAGCGCCGCTGCTGCAGGGAGACGGCGGGCGGCAGGCCCGTGATCTCGGTGACCTTCGGGGCGCCGATCTGGTGGATCAGCCGGCGGGCGTACGGGGCCACCGACTCGAAGTAGCGACGCTGGGACTCGGCGTAGATCGTGCCGAACGCGAGGGAGGACTTTCCGGATCCGGAGACGCCCGTGAAGACGATGAGACGGTCGCGGGGGATGTCGAGGTCGACGGCCTTCAGGTTGTGTTCGCGGGCGCCGCGGATGCGGACGTGGGGGTCGTGCATGGGGACATTGTCCCAGGTGGTGGGGTTGCTCGCCGTTGCGCCCGCGGCGGGCTCCCCGCCGCGCCCCGGCTGGATCTCCTCACACGCCGGAAGGGCTGGATGCGAAGAGCGCGCTCAGCCGGGCGTACGAGTCGAGCAGCTCCGCCCTGTCGTACGTCGACGTCGTCACCAGGACCTCGTCCGCCTCCGTCGCCGTGATGACCTCGGCCAGTGCGGCCGCGACCTCCGGGGCCGTTCCGTGGAGCTTGCCGCGGAGGCCCGATTCCAGGAGGTCGGATTCCTTCGGGGTGAGGGTGCGGGCCAGGGTGGTCCCGGCCGGCTCCAGGGGCGGGAAGACGCCATGGGTGCGGGAGTACGCCATCGACCAGGCCTCGGGGATCAGGAGGCGGCGGGCCGCCTCCGCGGTGTCCGCGAGGGCGATCTCGCCCGCGATCACCACGTACGGCTCGTCCGCCCAGGCCGACGGCTTGAAGCCGTCCCGGTAGCGGCCGATCGCGTCCACCATCCGCGTGCGGCCCCGCAGATCGCCGATGACCAGGGGCAGCCCGGCCGCCGCGGCGATGTCCGCGCCCTCGCCCATCGCGAGCACGAACGGCGGGATACGGCGGCCCTCGGCGGGATACGCGTGCACCTGTGGGTGCGCCGTCTGCGTGCCCGTGAGGTAACCGAGGAGCAGCTCCAGCTGGCCGGCGAAGTCCTCCGCGTCGTCCTTGCCGTGACCGAGTGCCTTGCGGACCCCGCCGGTGAAGCCGACGCTGCGGCCCAGGCCCATGTCGATCCGGCCCGGGAACAGCGCGTCGAGCACCCCGAACTGCTCGGCCACGACCAGGGGTTGGTGGTTGGGCAGCATCACGCCGCCGGTGCCGACCCGGATCGTGGAGGTCGCCGCGGCGACCGCGGCCGCGAGCACGGTCGGGGCCGAGCCCGCGACACCGGGGACGGAGTGATGCTCGGACACCCAAAAGCGCCGGTAGCCGAGCGCTTCCACCTCACGCGCGAAGGCCACCGTGTCCCGCAGGGACTGCGCGGGATCCTGGTCCGTGCGCGTACGGGAGCGGTCGAGCACGGAGAACGGGGTCCGGGCGAGGACGGCGGCGGCGGTGTCGGCGGATGCGGAAGTCACCTTCCGTACAACACGCACGGGCGCCGATGATTCCCTGGCTAGGGTGGGTGCATGGACGCCGCTCGCCGCCCGGTCGCCGTGTTCGACCTGGACAACACTCTCGCCGACACCTCGCACCGCCAGCACTACCTGGAGGGCAAGCCGCGCGACTGGAACGGATTCTTCGCCGCGGCGCCGCAGGACCCGCCGCTCGCGCGCGGGATCGAACTGGTCCTGAAGAGCGCCGAGGAGTGCGAGGTCCAGTACCTCACGGGCCGCCCGGAGCGCTGCCGCGCCGACACGCTGGAATGGCTGGAGCGGCACGGGCTGCCCGAGGGCAAGGTGCACATGCGGCGCGACAGCGACCGCAGGCCCGCCCGCCTCACCAAGGTCGAGGTGCTGCGCAGGCTGGCCCGCGGCCGTGAGGTGCGGATGCTCGTCGATGACGACGAGCTGGTGTGCGATGCCGCCGAACAGGCCGGATTCAAGGTCGTACGGGCCCGCTGGGCCGATGAGTCCCAGGCCCTCAAGGACGCGCAGGAGACCGACGGCCGGACCTGAGGGCCGGATCTGAGGACCGGAGGGCCGGAGGGCCGGTGCGCAGGTCGTCTAGTCCGCCTCCTCCAGACGGAAGCCCAGCTTCATGCCCACCTGGTAGTGGGCGACCTCGCCGTTCTCGATGTGGCCGCGCACCTGCGTGACCTCGAACCAGTCAAGGCCCCGCAGGGTCTGTGAGGCGCGGGCGATCCCGTTGCGGACGGCCTGGTCGACGCCTTCGGTCGAGGTTCCGACGATCTCCGTGACCCGGTACGTGTGGTCCGACATGGCGGTCGCACTCCTTTCGGCTGGTCACTCGGTCCACTCCACGGTGCCTGAAACGCGGGTGCCGCGCGAGACGAGCAGTGTCACGAAGTGAGATACGGAACCCCTGCCCCTTGACCGGCTCTTTGGTACAGACCAAAATCCGGGCACACCCGTAGAAGCGTCAACAACGCTTTCCCCCCACGTCGGGCGATCCTCCATGTCCCTGCGCTGAAGGTGAGCCGCGTGAAGCACCGCACACTCGCTCTGCCCCTGTCCGTCCTGACGCTGGCCGCACTCACCGGCTGCGGAAGTCTGTCCATCGGCGGGTCCGACGAGCGGGACACGGTCACGGTGTGGCTGATGCAGAACAGTGCGTCGAAGGGCTTCCTCGAGAAGTTCGAGAAGGAGTACGAGGCCGAGAACGGCGACGTCGACCTGGACATCACGATCCAGGAGTGGACCGGTGTCGGCAAGAAGGTCACCGAGGCGCTGGCCGACGAGGACGCGGACGCCCCGGACGTGATCGAGGTCGGCAACACCCAGGTCGCGCAGTACGTCGACCAGGGCGGCCTCCTCGACCTCTCCCTGGAGTCGATGCGCGACCTCGGCATGGAGGACTGGCTGCCCGGTCTCGCCGAGCCCGGCTCGGTGAAGGGCGCGCAGTACGGGATTCCCTGGTACGCGGCCAACCGCGTCGTCCTCTACAACAAGGATCTCTTCAAGGCCGCGGGCATCGACAAGCTGCCCCGCGACCAGGAGGAGTGGCTCGCCCTGACCGAGCGGCTCAACACCGGCTCCCAGCAGGGCATCTATCTGGCGGGCCAGGACTGGTACACGCTCGCCGGATTCATCTGGGAGGAAGGCGGCGAACTCGCCGTCGACAAGGACGGCATCTGGAGCGGCAGCCTGGACACTCCGCAGGCGCTGGCCGGGATGGACTTCTACGGGCGGCTCCAGGCCCTGGGCCAGGGCCCCAAGGACGCGGACGAGCAGACGCCCCCGCAGACCGATGTCTTCGCCAAGGGGAAGGTCGCGCAGATCGTCACCGTGCCGGGTTCCGCCAAGCTGATCGAGGAGGCGAACCCGAAACTCGCCGGGAAGATCGGCTACTTCCCCATACCGGGCAAGAAGGCCGGTCGCGCCGGTGCCGTGTTCACGGGCGGCTCCGATCTCGTGATCCCCGAGAACACGGACCAGGAGTGGGCCGCGAAGGACGTGATCAAGGCGCTGGCCGGCGCGCGCTGGCAGAAGGAACTCGCCACCACCATGGACTACGTGCCCAACAAGACCACCCTGGCATCGGCGGTCGACGCCAACCCGGGCGCCGCCGCGATGACCGAGGGCGCGGCCCGCGGCCGGGCCACGCCCACCTCGCCGCGCTGGGCGGCCGTCGAGGCCGACAACCCCATCAAGCAGTACATGACCGAGGTGCTCAGCGGGGGCGACGCGAAGCAGGCGGCCCGTCTGGCGTCGCAGCAGATCACCGAGGCGCTGGACGTGCGCCACGAGTAGCGGACGAGGGCCCTGGCAGGAGCGGTCTCCCGGCCAGGGCCGGGCCGTTGGGCCGGGGCCCCGGGAAATGCGTTGCCCCGGGCGCCCCGCCGCCAGCAGGATGCGGAGCGTGAACCGCGCCGTACCATCCCGGGGGAACCGCACCATGAGCGCACGTCTGCGTCAGCTCGCCACCGCGACCGAAGCCATCGTCGAGGCGGGGGAGTACACCCTGACCGGCGGACGCCTCGTCCGTATCGGCGAGCAGGTGGCGGCGGCCCGTTCGGGCACCCGGCTGCACGGCCCGGAACCCGTCGACTGCACCGTCGACGCCACGTACACCACGGCCTTCGAGGTGACCCCGGAGAGCAGCACCGCCGCCGCGCGACGCCTCGCCGAGAAGAGCGCCGACCCGGTGGCGGTCCTGAACTTCGCCTCCGCGCGCAACGCGGGCGGCGGCTATCTCAACGGTGCCCAGGCCCAGGAGGAGGCGCTGTGCCGTGCCTCCGCGCTGTACACGTGTCTGCGCGAGGTGCCGGAGTTCTACGCGTACCACCGCGAGCACCGGGACGCCTTCTACACGGACCGTGTCATCCACGCGCCGGCCGTCCCGGTCGTCCGCGACGACAGCGGGCGGCTGCTCGACGCCCCGTACACGGTGGGCTTCCTCACCTCGCCCGCGCCGAACGCGGGCGTGATCCTGCGGACGCGGCCCGATGAGGCGCACCGCATCCCGGCCGTCCTCGCGTCGCGCGCGGAACGGGTCCTGGAGACGGCGGCCGCCCACGGTTACCGCCGGCTCGTCCTGGGCGCCTGGGGTTGCGGGGTGTTCCAGAACGACCCGGCCGAAGTGGCCGGTGCCTTCCGTGCGTTGCTCACCGGGGACGGCCGTTTCGCCGGGCACTTCCGCGAGGTCGTCTTCGGCGTCCTCGACCGCAAGGGGGCCACCCGCGCGGCGTTCGAGGACGCGTTCCCGACGCCGTGAGCGTGCGGGGCGGGCGCCGGGGTGCGCGCGGGGGTCCCGGTCAGCTCCAGCCGTACCGCTCGCGCAGCCGCAGCGTGACCAGGTTGAACCGGCCGCGGTCCAGGGCGCATGCCTCGCGGCGCATGCCCTGCTCGTGGATGCGCAGGACCCGGTCCAGGTCCACCCAGGAGTCACGGCCGGAGTTGTCCCAGGGGCCGCTGCCCAGCGCGACCCACTCGCGGTCGTGGTCATGGCGCTTGCTGGACAGCTGGATGCCGAGCAGCGTCCCGCCGGCCTCGCGGGCCACGATCAGGACCGGACGGTCCTTGCCGCGCCCGTCGTTCTCCTCGTACGGCACCCACGTCCACACGATCTCGCCGGGGTCGGGATCGCCGTCGTGGGCGGGCGCGTACTCCATGTGCACACGGCGCACCTCGTGCGGCGCGGCCTCCGCCGTCGCGTACGGTCCACCGCGCCCCGGCACCTGGTCCGGCCCGCCCGCCCGCTGATCCGTCATCCCCGCTCCACCCCTTCACGCCGACTGTCCGCTCTCGCGGATCACGTTAGGCGGTGTCCCGGGCAACCCGCAGCGCGGGGGCCGCCGACCCGGCTTGTCACCGGGCCGACGGCCGTGTGCACAGGGTCAGTTCGCCTCGGCCTCCCGCGGGACGTCGTCCCGCTCGTCGAGCGGCACCCGCTCCTTGCCGGACGGCGCCTGTGCGGAAACGGCCCCGTCGACCCGGCCGTTCACGGTCCCGTCCGTGTCCCCGTTCACGGTTCCGTTCATCGTGGTCATCAGCTGCCGGGCCAGACCGAGCCCGGTGCCGCCCATCGTCAGGGCCTTCGCGAGCAGATCGCTCATGCCGTCCGCCCCGTTGAGCACCACCATGTTGTCCACGGAATCGAAGGCGCCCGCGCCCGCGCGGACGATCTCCGGCCACTTCTCGGCGAGCTGCTGGGCGATCACGGCCTCCTGGTTCTCCGCGAGCGCCGCCGAGCGCGCCTTGATCGCATCGGCCTCCGCGAGACCCTTGGCACGGACCGCCGAGGCCGCAGCGAGCCCGCGCGCCTCCGCGGCCGCGGCGTCCGCCTGACCGGTGACCCGGGTCGCCGACGCGTCGGCGGCGCTGGCCAGTTCGGTCTCCTTGGCCTTCGCCTGCGCCGCCGAGACCCGGGCGTCGCGCTCCGCCTCGGCGAGCGTACGGGTCTCGTAGGCCGCGGCGTCCGCGGGCTTGCGGACATCCGCCTGGAGCTGCTGCTCCTTGCGGTGCGCCTCCAGTTCGGCGACCCTGGTCTCCTCGACCACGACCTCCTGCCGGGCGGCGGCCTCCGCGAGCGGCCCGGCCTGCGCCGTCTTGGCGCTCGCCCGGTCGCGCTCGGCCTTGTAACCGGCCTGGAGGATCTCGCTGTCCCGGGTCGCCTCGGCCATCCGCGCCTGCGCCTGCTGCTCGGCCTCGGTCGCCCGCCGGTTCGCCTCCGCCTGCGCGATCCGCGCGTCGCGCTGCACGGCGGCCGCGTGCGGCATCGCGAGGTTCTGGATGTACCCCGTCGGGTCCTCGATCTCATGGATCTGCAGCGAGTCCACGATGAGTCCCAGCTTCTCCATCTCCGTGCCGCAGGCCGCACGGGTCTGGCCCGTCAGCTTGTCCCGGTCGCGGATCATGTCCTCGACCGTCAACCCGCCCACGATGGACCGCAGATGACCCGCGAACACGTTGTGCACCCGCTCGGCCATCAGCCGCTGCTGATCGAGGAAACGGCGGGCCGCGTTGGCGACCGACACGTAGTCGTCGCCCACCTTGAAGATCACCACGCCGCGCACCTTCAGCGGAATGCCCTGATGGGTCACGCACTCCACGGACAGCTCGGTCTCGTTGAGGTCCAGCGACAGCCGGCGCACCGCCTGCACTCCGGGCAGGACGAGCGTGCCGCGCCCGGTCACGATCCGGAACCCCATGCCTTCGCCGAGACCTTCGGTCCGGTGCTTCGAACCGGAGATGATGAGCGCCTCGTTGGGCTCGGCCACCCGCCACATCGACCTGAACAGGACCACGGCGACGAGCAGTGCGCCCGCCGCGATCCCCAGAATGATGCCGATACTCATCGGCAACCCCCCTTGTCCCCAGCGCCGTTCGGCACTGTGCGGGAAGTGTCCTGCCCGCCCGGGAAGGGGTGAAGACGCCGAGGATTTCTTGTTGCGATCCTGATGAACTGCCGCCCCGGTACGTCAGGTTCCGTAGGCCGCCTCGACATAGACGGTCCGCGGCGCGTGGTACTCCACCACCATCACGACCGTGCCCGGATCCAGCCGCTCCTTCGCGGCGGCCGGATACGCCAGGAAGTGCTCCGAGCCGCCCCGGATCCGCACCATCACCTCGCCGACGAGCCCGGGCCCGACCGTGCCGGTCACCCGCCCCACCAGGCCCACCATCGACTCCTCGGTCACTTCATCAATGTACGGGCTCAACCAGCCCTGCGGGCAGCCCAGTTGGTGAACTCCGCGAGGTCACGCCAACACGGGCGCCCAGTCCGGCCACTTCTCGTACCACTTGAGCTCCCGCTCCAGCTGCGCCGCCAGCGAGATCAGCCGCGGCTCGCTGTCCGCCGGGCCCAGCAGCTGCGCGCCCAGCGGCAGCCCGTCGGCGCTCACGCCCGCCGGCACGTTCACACCGGGCCAGCCGAGCACGTTCCACGTCCACGCGTACGGGCAGGCCGCGATCATCGCCTGGTCGGTGCGGACCCCGCCCATCCGCGCGATCGTGCCGATCCGCGGCGGGGGAGTGGCGGTGGTCGGCGCGAGGAGCACGTCGTACGTGTCGAACAACGCCCCCACCCTGCGGTGCAGCCGCGCCTCCGCCTTCCGCGCGGCCCGCAGCGGCGCCCCGCCCAGCAGCCGCCCGAGCCGCGCCGCCTCGCGGGTGCGCGGATCGAGCAGCGTCGGGTCGGGCACGCGCGCCTCCCACTCGGCGATCCCCGCGGTGCCGCGCGGCACGAAGGTCAGACCGATCCGTCCGTACGAGGGGTCGGCGGCCTCGACGTGATGGCCGAGCGCCACGAGGCGCGCGGCGAGTGCGGTGACGGCCTTGCGGACCTCCGGATGCAGCCGCTTGGGCGTGGCCGTGAACGGCATCTTGAACGACAGCGCGATCCGCAGCCGCCCCGGCTCGCGCCCGGCCGCCTCGACCGCGCGGATCGCGGGCGGCTTGTGCAGATCGCCGTCGTGGCTGCCGCTCGCGCAGTCCAGCAGCAGCGCGGCGTCCGCGACGGTACGGGCCAGCGTGCCGTTGACCGTGATGCCCTGGAACGCCTCCGGGTCCGGCCACGAGGAGATCCGGCCGCGCTGGGGCTTGATGCCGACGAGGTGCGACCAGGCGGCCGGTATCCGCACCGACCCGGCACCGTCCGAGCCGAGTGCGGCCGGGACCAGGCCCGCGGCGACCGCGGCCGCCGAGCCGCCGGAGGAGCCGCCCGGGGTGTGTCCGGTGTGCCAGGGGTTGCGGGTGTTCCCGAACGCGGGGCCTTCCGTGAACGGCCACTGCCCCAGCTCGCAGGTGTTGGTCTTGCCGACGATCACCGCCCCGGCCGCCCGCAGCCGCCGCACCGCCTCCGCGTCCTGCGTCTTCAGCGGGAAGTCCCCGGGGCAGCCGAACGCGGTCGGCTCCCCGGCCACGTCCATGTCGTCCTTGACCGCGACCGGCACCCCGAGCAGCGGCAGCCGCTCGCCCGCCGCCAGCCGCTCGTCGGCCGCGCGGGCCTCGGCGCGCGCGGCCTCGGCCCGTATCCGGCGGAACGCGTTGAGCGAGGACCGGGAGGCCGCGATCCGGGCGAGGCTCTCCTCGACAAGTCCGAGCGAGCTGACCTCCCCGGCCGCCAGCGCCCGTGCGGTCTCGGCCAGTCCTGCGCTGCGCGGCTGCGTCATGGGACACCTCGGGGATCGCGGCTCTGTGGGGTCGGCCGAACGTTACCGGCCGGTAAGGCGGCGGGGAAGGCCGCGTGGGGCACCGGGAGGCCGGATTCCGCACGTCGGCGCGGGAGTTCGGATCCGGGCGGCGTACGGTCAGGACCCGTCCGCGGGCGGCCCGGGACCGTCTGGAAGGATGCGGCTCGTCATGGTGCACATTCCGAAGCAGGCGGGACAGCCGCCCGGCGAAAGCACGGAGAACCCAGGGCCCCGGCCGGTGCCGACCAGCGCCGATGTGGCCCGGCTCGCGGGTGTGTCGCGTGCGACGGTCTCGTACGTCCTCAACAACACCACCTCGGTCCGCATCAGCGAACCCACCCGCCACCGCGTCCGCGCCGCCGCCGAGGAGCTCGGCTATGTGCCGCACGCCGCCGCGCGCAGCCTGCGCGCCGGGCACTCGCGGATGGTCCTGATGCCCGCGTCGCACGTCCCCGTCGGGCCGCTGTTCAGCCACTTCCTGGACGAGCTCAACTGGGCGCTGCGCCGGCTCGACTACACCGTCGTGCAGTACGGCAGCGTCGGCATGGGCGCCGACGAGGCCGCCCGCGCGTGGGCGGAGCTGCGCCCCGTGGCCGTGTTCGTGCCGGGGGCGCTCGCGCCCGGGCAGGTCGAGGTCCTGAAGCGGGCAGGGGCGAAGGCCGTGGTCACCCTGGGGCCCGAGCGGGTCGAGGGCGCGCACGCGCTGCTCATGGACCATCGCGAGGTCGGCCACTGCGCCGGAGCCCATCTCGTCGCGCGCGGCCGCCGCCGGATCGGCGTGGTGGTGCCCGAGGAGAGCGGACTGCAGGGTTTCTCCGAGCCGCGCCTCGCCGGCGTGCGCGAGGCGGCCACGCCCGCCGGGGCCGAGGTGCTCGCGGTGCCGCTCGCGTACACCGAGGAGTCCGCTGCCGAACTGGCCGGGCGCTGGCGGGAATTGGGGCTCGACGCGGTGTTCGCGTACAACGACGAGTACGCGATGCTCCTGATGCGCGCCTTGCAGGACGCGGGCATCGGGGTGCCCGGGGAGACGGCGGTGATCGGCGCCGACGATCTCCTCCTCGGCAGGCTGACCCGGCCCCGTCTGAGCACCGTCCACCTGGACCTGCCGTCCGGACAGCTGCTCGCGGAGCTCGTCGACCGGGTGGTCAGGGCGCCGGGCGCGGAGCCCGAAGTGCACGATCTCCTCGCGGCGTCGGTCGTCCACCGCGAGTCGAGCTGAGCCCCGGGGAGCCCGCTCGGGCAGCGTGAGGCCGCTCAGGCAGGAGGAGCCGTCGAGCCCCGGACCTGAAGCTCCACCGCGACCGCCTCCGTCTCCGGCTCGCCGCTTCCCTGCATCTGCCGCGCCAGCGCCTCGCCGGAGAGCCGGCCGAGCAGATCGCGCGGCACGGCCACCGTGGTGAGCCCGGGGGAGGCGTACCGCGCCATCGCGATGTCGTCGAAACCGGTCACCGAGATCTCCTCGGGCACCCGCACCCCGAGGTCGGTGAACCGGGCGAGCGCCCCGAGCGCCACGAAGTCGTTGTACGAGACCACCGCGCTCGCCCCGAGCCCGAGCACCGTCGGCGCCGTCTCGTAGCCGGACTCGGCGGTCGAGCCGCAGGGGATCGTCGAGAAGGAGAGCCCGAACTCCTCGGCGGCCTCCAGCGCCCGCAGCCGCTCGGTGTTCGCCCACGAGGACTCGGGCCCCGAGAGATAGACCACCTCGCGGTGGCCGAGCCCGGCGAGATGGGCGCAGACGGCGAGCATCCCGCCGTAGAAGTCCACGGTGATCGTGTGCAGACCGAGCCCGGGCACGACCCGGTTCGCCACGACCATCGGATGGCCGCGGCGGGCCAGCGCGTCAAGGTCCGAGTGCGGCATCCGCGGCGAGCACAGCAGCACACCGTCCGAGTGCCGGACCAGATCCTCGGCCAACTCCCGTTCCTCGTACGGGTCCTCGACCGAGTCCATCACCAGGACCCGCTGCCCGTTGGTGCGCGCCAGGACGGACAGGGCCTTGAGCATGTCGTGGAAGTACGGGTTGGCGAGGTCGGGCACCAGGACCCCGATCGTGCCGGAACGGCCGCGGGCCAGCCCCTGCGCCGCCGCGTTGGGGCGGTAGCCGAGCTCCGCGATCGTACGGCGCACCCGCTCGGCGAGCGTCGGGTCCACCGTCGCCACCCCGTTGAGCACCCGCGAGACCGTGGAGATCGAGGCGCCCGAGGCGCGCGCCACGTCTCCGATGGTCGTCCTGCGCCGCCGGCTCGTCGTCATCTCTGCCCCCGTCGTCCCCGCGTTGCCGTGCAGCGCAAAGTAGCAGGTGGGCGCCGCGCGGGCCGGGGGAGGTCCGGGCCCGCACCGCGCGTTCACAGGGCCCGCCTCCTCGTGATCACACGACCGTCACGGCTCGTTGACAGGTGCCCGCCCGCGTCCGAGACTCGATCCACCATCGGCGGCAGGGGAGGCTGCGTGACGGGACACGGCTTACGCACGCGTGCGCACCGGGGGAGGCCCGCGTGATGCGGACCCGTGTCGGGATCATCGGCGGCGGCCCGGCCGGACTGCTCCTGGCCCGCATGCTGCACCGCGAGGGCATCGACTGCGTCGTCCTCGAGGCACGGACCAGGACGTACGTGGAGCGGCGCCAGCGCGCCGGGATGCTGGAACAGGGCACCGCCGACGCGCTGCGCGCCTGCGGCGCCGGCGCCCGCCTCGACGCCGAGGGACTGGTGCACCACGGCATCGAGCTTCGCTTCGAGCGCGGCCGCCATCACCTCGACTTCCCGGCCCTGGCCGGGCGCACCGTGACGATCTACGCCCAGACCGAGATCGTGAAGGACCTCGTGGCGCTCCAACTCGCCGAAGGCCCACCGCTGTTGTTCGAGGCCGAGGCGTACGCGATCGAGAAGCCGGAGAGCGACGCGCCCCGGATCCGCTTCCGGCACGAGGGCCGCGAACGCACCCTCGACTGCGACTGGGTGATCGGCTGCGACGGCTTCCACGGCATCGCCCGCGCCGCGATCCCGGCCGCGCTGCGCCGCACGTACACCTACGACTTCCCGTACTCCTGGCTCGGGATCCTGGCCGATGTGCCGCCCTCCTGCGAGGAGTTGATCTACGCTCGGGGCGCCGACGGCTTCGCGCTGCACAGCATGCGTTCCCCGTCCGTCTCACGGCTCTACCTCCAGGTCCCCAACGGCACCGAGCCCTCCGCGTGGCCCGACGACCGGATCTGGCGCACCCTCGACGAACGCTTCGCCACCGACGACGGCTGGCGGCTCGAACGCGGCCCGATCACCGCCAAGTCCGTGACACCGATGCGCAGTTACGTGTCCGAGCCCATGCGCCACGGAAGGCTGCTGCTCGCCGGGGACGCGGCCCACATCGTGCCGCCCACCGGGGCCAAGGGCCTCAACCTCGCCGTGTCCGACGTGCGCCTGCTCGCCCGCGCGTTCGCGGAGCGGGAGCGCACCGGGAGCGAGCAACTCCTCGACTCCTACTCACAGTTGTGTCTCGAACGTGTGTGGCAGGCCACCCGATTCTCGTTCGACATGACTACGATGTTGCACGCTCAACCAGGTGGGGGTGCCTTCGAGCAGCGGCTGCAGCATGCCCGGCTGCGCCGCATCGCGGACTCCCCGCACGCGGCCGCCGAACTGGCCGCGCTCTACACGGGACTTCCTCTGGGAGGCTGACGGCCCGCATCCGGTCCGTCCCGCCTCTCGCGTCGCCCATACGTCGACGCTCGTCGACAGAACGGAGCCATCGGCATGCCCCTGCTCGACCCCAAGACCTGGCAGTCCCGGCCGCTCGGCGGCGGTGAGCACACCGTGACCGAGCCCGCCACCGGCGAGGAGCTCGCCCGGGTCACACTCGCCTCGGCCGAGGACGTGGGCACCGCCACGGCGGCCGCCCACGCGGCCCAGGCCGCCTGGGCCGCGACCCCGCACTTCCTGCGGGCCGCCGTGCTGCGCAAGGCCGGTGACCTGTTCACGGAGCATGCCGACGAGCTGCGCGACTGGCTGGTGCGCGAGTCCGGCTCCATACCGGGCAAGGCCGACTTCGAACTGCACGTCGCCGCCCAGGAGTGCTACGAGGCCGCCGCGCTCGCCTCGCGCCCCACCGGCGAGGTGCTGCCCAGCGAGGCCCCGCGCCTGTCGTACACGCGCCGCGTGCCCGTCGGCGTGACCGGTGTCATCGCCCCGTTCAACGCCCCGCTGATCCTGTCGATCCGCTCCGTCGCCCCGGCCCTCGCACTCGGCAACGCCGTCGTCCTCAAGCCCGACCCGCGCACGGCGGTCTGCGGCGGACTCTTCCTCTCGGCCGTCTTCGCCGAGGCCGGACTGCCCGAGCACCTGCTGCACGTCCTGCCCGGAGGGCCCGACACGGGCCGCGCCCTGGTCGCCGACCCGCTGGTCCCCGTCATCTCGTTCACCGGCTCCACCGCGGCGGGCCGCGCCGTCGGCGAGGCCGCGGGCCGCCACCTCAAGCGCGCCCACCTCGAACTCGGCGGCAACTCCGCCCTGATCGTCCTCGACGACGCCGACCTGGACGCCGTGATCTCCACGGCCGCCTGGGGCTCGTTCTTCCACCAGGGCCAGATCTGCATGACGACAGGCCGTCACCTGGTGCACGCCTCGATCCACGACGAGTACGTGGAGCGGCTCGCCGCCAAGGCCGACTCGCTCGCCGTCGGCGACCCGCACCGCGCGCAGGTCCACCTCGGCCCGCTGATCGACTCGGGTCAGCTCGCCAAGGTGCACGGCCTGGTGACCGCGAGCACCGGCCGCGGCGCACGGCTCGCGGCGGGCGGCACCCACGAGGAGCTGTTCTACCGGCCGACGGTCCTCGTCGACGTCGACGAGCACACCCCCGCGTACGCCGAGGAGGTGTTCGGGCCTGTCGCCCCGGTCCGTTCCTTCACGACCGTCGACGAGGCGGTGGCGCTCGCCGCGGACAGCGACTACGGGCTCTCGCTCGGCATCGTCACGCGCGACGCGACCCGCGGCCTCGCGCTCGCGGACCGCATCCCGACCGGCATCGTGCACATCAACGACCAGACGGTGAACGACGAGGCCGTCGCCCCGTTCGGCGGCGTCGCGGCCTCCGGTACGGGCGCGCGGTTCGGCGGCGCGGCCAACATCGAGGCGTTCACGGACGTGCGCTGGACGACGGTCCGCGGGGATGTCGCGGGGTATCCGTTCTAGCCCGGCTCCCGTTCCACCGGGCATGCGAAGGGGGCGCCGTTCCGTGAACGGCGCCCCCTGGCGCGTACATCCTCAAGAAGCCCGGAAGGTCACTCCGGCTGCCCCTCCTGCTCGGCCTTCTTCGCCTGCTCCTGCGCGACCTGCTTGCGCACCTCGTCCATGTCGAGGTTGCGGGCCTGCCCGATCACGTCCTCCAGCGCGGACTCCGGCAGCGCGCCGGGCTGCGCGAAGATCGCGACCTTGTCGCGGATGATCGCGAGCGTGGGGATCGACTGGATCCCGAACGCGGCAGCGAGCTCCGGCTGCGCCTCGGTGTCGACCTTCGCGAAGACCAGGTCGCCGTGGCGCTCCGAAGCGCCTTCGTAGACCGGTCCGAACTGCCGGCACGGGCCACACCAGGCCGCCCAGAAGTCGATGAGGACGAAGTCGTTCTCGGAGACGATCTCGTCGAAGTTTTCCTTGGTGAGTTCCAGGGTGCTCACGGTGTTTCCTACCATTTCGCCGACGGCTGCTGGCTGCCCCGCACAACGGCGGGAGACTCCCGGGTATTCCGGGACGGATTTCCCGGAAGATCCCATGCCCGGTCGACTGCCCCTGTGGCCCCCGGCTACACCTGCCACCAGACTGGCGTTCATGGGACAGGCACATGTGGAGACGACCGAATACGACGTGGTGGTCCTCGGCGCGGGACCTGTCGGTGAGAACGTCGCCGACCGGGTACGCGCCGCCGGCCTGAGCTGCGCGGTGGTGGAGAGCGAACTGATCGGCGGCGAGTGCTCGTACTGGGCGTGCATGCCGAGCAAGGCGCTCCTGCGGCCCGTGCTCGCCCGTTCCGACGCACGCAAGGTGCCCGGTCTGAGCGGCGCGGTCAAGGGCCCCCTGGACACGGCGGCCGTGTTCGCCCACCGCGACTACTTCACCGGCAACTGGAAGGACGACGGCCAGCTGGACTGGCTCGACTCGATCGGCGCCCGGGTCCACCGCGGCCACGGGCGACTCGACGGGCCGCGCCGCGTCACGGTCCGCAACCCCGAGGGCGAGCGGCACATCCTCGCCGCGCGGCACGCCGTCGTCGTCTGTACCGGCACCCGCGCCGCGCTGCCCGACCTGCCGGGCCTCAAGGGTGCCCGCGCCTGGACCAGCCGCGAGGCGACCAGCGCCAAGGCCGTGCCCGGGCGGCTCGTCGTGATCGGCGGCGGTGTCGTCGCCACGGAGATGGCCACGGCCTGGCAGGCCTTCGGCTGCCAGGTCACCCTGCTCGTGCGAGGAGAGGGCCTGCTGCCGCGCATGGAGCCTTTCTGCGGCGAGCTGGTCGCGGACGCACTGCGTGAGGCGGGCGCCGACGTGCGGACCGGCACGTCCGTGGCCTCCGTCGCCCGCTCCGGCAGTGTCGTGACCGTCACCCTGACCGACGGCTCGACGGTCGAGGCCGACGAGCTGTTGATCGCGACCGGCCGCACCCCGCGGACCGACGACATCGGCCTGGAGTCCGTGGGCCTCACACCGGGGACGTACCTGGACGTGGACGAGACCTGCCGGGTCGAGGGCAGCGACTGGCTGTATGCGGTCGGCGACTCCAACGGACGGGCGCTCCTCACCCACCAGGGCAAGTACCAGGCGCGGATCGCGGGCGCCGCGATCGTGGCCCGCGCCCAGGGCGTACCGCTCCTCGAGAGCGACCGCTGGGGCGCCCATGCGGCCACCGCCGACCACGACGCCGTCACCCAGGTGGTCTTCACCGACCCCGAGATCGCCTCCGTCGGCCCCACGCTCGCCGAGGCGGAGCGCGCCGGACGCCGGGTGCGGGCCGTGGACCACGCGATGGGCTCGGTGGCCGGAGCCTCCCTGTACGCGGACGGCTACAAGGGCCAGGCGCGGATGCTCGTCGACCTCGACCGCGAGACCGTCATCGGCATGACGTTCGCCGGGCCCGGGGCGGGCGAGCTGGTGCAGGCGGCGGCCATCGCGGTCGCGGCCGAGGTGCCGGTCGAGCGGCTGTGGCACGCGGTACCCGCGTATCCGACGATCAGCGAGATCTGGCTGAGGCTTCTGGAGACGTATCGGGGGTGAGGCGGGCGGGGCGGGCCCCGCAGCTCAGAGCGCTTCGCGCTTCTGCAGCCAGGTCGTCGCGATCCACCCCGGCACGATCGGCAGCCAGAACGTCACCAGCCGGAACAGGATCACCGCCGAGAACGCCGTCGAGCCGCTGATCCCCGTCGCCGCGGCCAGACCGCCGGAGAGCACCGCCTCCACCGCGCCCAGACCGCCCGGTGTGGGCACCAGCGATCCGGCGGTCTTGCCGATCAGGAAGACCACGGCGACCGTCGCGAACTGCACCTGCTTCTCGTCCTCGAAGGCGAGCACCGACGCCCACAGCGCCAGACTGCCCGCGAGCGGCAGCAGGAACGCCCCGCCGATGCCGAACGACAGCCGGACCGGGTCCCGGGCCAGTTCGAGCATCCGCGGCCCGACGTCGCTGAAGTACGGCTTCACACGGTCCAGGGTGAACTTCCGCAGCCGCGGCACCGTCGCCACCACCACGGCGATCAGCGCCAGAGCGAGCAGCACGGTCACGATCACCGAGGACGGCGGCAGTTGCGAGCCCGTCGACGAACCGGACAGCGAACCGAAGAGCATCACCAGGAGCACGAACGCGCCGAACATCGCGATCTGCGAGGCCGCCATGCAGGTCACCGCGAGCCCGGAGGCCACCCCCGCCTTCTGCAGGAACCGCGTGTTGACCGCGATCCCGCCGACCGCCGCCGGGGTCACCAGCGTCACGAACGAGGCCGCGAGCTGCGCCAGCAACAGCCGTACGTACAGCAGCCGTTGCGGGACGAACCCGGCGAGGTTCATGGCCGCCGCCAGATACGTCACCGCTGCCCCGGCCAGCGCGAGCAGCGCCCACGGCCAGGAGATCCCGCGGAACACCTCACCGATCGGCTGCTTCGCGAACTGGCCGATGAGGAAGTAGACGGCCACACTGCCGCCGAGCGCCGAGAGGATCGTGCGCGGCCGCAGCCGCTCGTACACCACGGCCTTCGCGGGCGGCGCCTCCGGCTGGAACGCCAGGATCTCCTTGCCGACCTCCTCGAGCACGCCCTTGTTGCGCCGCATCCGCGAGCGGGTCGCCAGACTGAACCCGGCGGGCCGCAGCAGCGGCAGCACGGCGCCGAGCGTGGCGTCGCCGAGTACGGTCCGCGCTGTGCGCACGGCCCGTTCGGGGCTGGTCAACAGGCCGAGTGTGACGAGGAGTTCGGCGTCGTCGAGCCGGTGCTGCAGCGCGGCCGTCGCGACCCCGCCCGCCTCCAGACGGGTCAGCCACACCGTGCCGTCGTCCCCGGCGATGAACGCGTCCGCGGACATCCGTCGGTGGCTGATCTGGTGATGGTGCAGCGCGTCGGCGACCCGCCAGACCGCGGCCAGGAGCTCGTCGGTGAGTTCCTCGGGCGCGAGCCGGTCCAGGGTGCGGCCCGGCACGTCGTCGTACGCGAGCAGCACCGCGTCCGCGTTGAGTTTCCGTACGGCGGCGAGCCGCGGTGTACGGATGCCGCTGTGCTGCACCGCGAGCGCGAGCAGGGTGCGCTGCTCGACCAGATGCTGCAGCGAGACGAGGCCCTGGCTCTGCGCGGGCCCGCGCAGCCGCAGCCGCTGGTAGAGGCGGTAGGCGAGGCCCGCGGTGATCCGGTCGCGGTCGAGGACGGTGACCGTGAACCGTTCGCCGGCGCCGGTGACCGCCTCGTACCGCCGCGTTCCGTCGCGCGCGTTGGCGATCCTGCGGCTGCTGACCGGCGGCAGGTCGGTCTCCGCGAGCGCTGCGGCGACCTCCGCGTCCGTCGGCGACGGATCGGTCGTCCCGCGCAGCCAGCGCACCGCGAACGCGACGAGGCGGCCGAGCAGGAACGTGAGCAGGATGCCGGGCAGGGTCGCGGTGTTGCCGACGAGCGCCGCGAGGGCCGTCACCAGGAGGCCGCCCCAGGTGGCGTTGCGCAGCAGATACCGGTCGGCGAAGCCGACGACGGTGACGAACGCGACGACCGTGGCGATGTACAGATGCAGCGGCGAGGTGTCGCCGCCGCTCCCATGGGTCTGCGCGAGCGCCCGCCGGACGACGGCGGGGCCGGGCCCGAGCACGTACAGATTGATGCCGACGGCCGCGAGATACGCGACGAGCGCGGCGAGCACCCCGTTGGTGACGAGCCGTGCCTCGCCCCGGATCAGCCGCTCGACGGCGACGAACGCGGGGACGGCGGCCATCACCACACCGGCGGCGAAGACGATCGGGCCGAGCAGCAGGTCGGGGACGGCCCGCTGCAGCAGCGCGACGCCGAGCACCACGAAGATCCCGGCGACGGAGAGGATCAGACGGACCTTGTCGACGGGCCGCCGCGCAGGACCCCGGCGTGCGGATGCGCTCCCGCCGCCCTTCGCGTCACCGCTCAGCGTCACCAGTGCCAGCCGTCCGCCATGAACTCCCGAGGATCTCCGACCTGTCGATCGTGGCACGGGGCATCGCGGGCGGACCTGTGGTCCTAGCCCGGTCGGGCGACGGCAGCACCTGCCGCCGCCGCCCGACCATCGGCTGTCCGACCGTCCGGCTCAGGTCAGACTCGCCCCGAGTGCCTCGGCGAGCCGCAGATGGCCCGCCGCCTCCTCGTCACGGCCCTGCCGTTCGAGGGTGCGGCCCAGCATCAGCCGCGCGTAGTGCTCGACCGGGTCGAGGTCGATGACCGTCCGCAACTCGCGCTCGGCGCGGGAGAGCTGGGCCGAGTGGTAGTAGGCGCGGGCGAGCAGCAGCCGCGGCGCCACCTGCTCCGGGACCTCCTGGACCAAGGAGTCGAGCACCCGTGCCGCGGAGTCGTACTCCTTGGCCTGGAAGAACAACCCGGCCCGCTCCCAGCGCTCCGTGGCGCTGCCCTGTGTGTAGTACGTGTTCGTCACGGGTGACCTCCTTCGGGCGGGATAACCGAGGGTTGTCGTTGAATATTCCACTGGTTTCGCGGGGGGTGCGGTTAGGGCGGTTCCGGGTGTGGTTCCAGATGCGGCTCTAGTGGGGCCGATCACCTGAGGGGCAGTCGCGTGCCAGGAGGCGGCGCAGGGCCGTCGGGGTGTGGCCGAGGTGGCGGCGGAAGGTACGGGTGAGGTGAGCCTGGTCGGCGTAGCCGAGGTCGGCGGCGAGGACGCCGAGGCTCGTCTCGCCGGCCTCGATGCGGTCCAGGGCGCGGCCGATGCGGACGCGATGGCGGTAGTGGGTCACCGAGACACCGAGCTCGCGCGGGAAGGCGCGGCTCAGTCGGTACGGGGAGGCGCCGAGGAGGTCGGCGAGGGCGAAGAGGGTCGCGGAGGAGGGGTGCTCGTCGGCGATCGCTTCGCGGGCGGCAGCGACGAGGGCGCGGTCGCGGGCAGTGGGTCCGGCTCCTTCGGAAGGGGTCGGCCCGGAGACCGTACGGGTGACCGCGGTGGCGAGCAGGGCCAGCAGCTCCTCCGTGGCGGCGTAGTCGACGTCCCCGGAGCGGGCGGCCATGAGCAGGCGCCGGTGGGACAGGTCGAGGGCGGGATCGACATAGGTGGTGCCCGCACCCGCCGTCCCCTCGCCGGCGAGGGAGCGCCACAGGGCCGGACTGACCTCGATCGACGTGCAGTGGTCGCCGCCGGAGGGATGGGCGAAGTGCTCCTCGTCGCCCGGCGTCGCGAAGTAGGCGAGGCTCGTGTCCAGGTCGACGGCAGAGCCGCGGGAACGGCGCCGGAAGCGGCCACGCCGCACCAGCACCACGCGGTAGGCGTCGCAGACCTCGGGCGCCGACCAGCGGCTGTGGTCGCTGCGGCACGCGACCGCACGGACCTCGAAGTCGGCTCGGCCTGCGACGAGTTCGGCAGAGAGCATGCTCCGCACGCTACGCCGCGGGTCTGACAGTCGCGCCGCCGCAAGGATGTTCAAGACCGCCGCGGGCCGTCCGGGCCAGTCTCTACGACGAAGCCACCGAGGCTTTCTGCACTGCATCACACATCGAGGAGCCCACTCATGCCCGCTCTCGGACAACTCGCGACCGTGGTCATCGACTGCGCCGACCCGGAAGCACTCGCCGCCTTCTACCGGACGGCCACCGGCTGGGAACTCACGCACAGCGACAAGGACTTCGCCTCCCTCAGTGCGGACCCGGACGGCACCGGTCCGGGCCTGGCCTTCGCCCGCGTCGAGGACTACCAGGCGCCCCGGTGGCCCGAGGGTTCCAAGCACCTGCATCTCGACTTCACGGTCTCCGACCTGGACCGCACGGCCGGGGAACTGCTCGCCCTCGGAGCCTCCCGCCCCGCCTTCCAGCCGGGCGACGGCGACTGGCTCGTCCTCACCGACCCCGAGGGCCACCCCTTCTGCCTGCTCCCCGCGACGCCCACCGCCGCCTGATCCTCCCCGAGAAACGGAGCGTGCCGCCCATGGCCACCGTCCACCGAGAAACCCTGATCGACGCCGAGCCCGCGGACGTATGGGCCGCTATCCGCGACTGGGGCGCGGTCCACCGCAGACTCGCACCGGGCTTCGTCGTAGCCACCGAGGTCGAGGGCGACGTCCGGGTGGTGACCTTCGCGGACGGCACGGTGGTGCACGAACTCATCGTGTCGCTGGACGACGACACCCGGCGCATCGCCTACACGCTGGTGGGTGGATCCTTGGCCCCCACCCACCACCACGCGTCCATGCAGGTCCTCCCCGAAGCGGACGGCCGCAGCCGTTTCGTCTGGACCACGGACGTCCAGCCGGCGGGCTGCGCGGAGCCCATCGCCGCGATGGTCGACCAGGGGGTTCGGGTGATCCGCGCGAACCTGTCCGACGAGGCCGGACGGAAGGGGCGGGTCAGCGCACGCGGCCCCGGGGCTTGAGCGGCGTGGAGGGAAGCGCGGGGGCGTCGAGCCGGTCCCCGTCGTACCCCTTCACGTCCCCGAACCTCGACCCTGTCATCCAGTCCTCGCGGGCCCGGGTGATCTCGTCCTGCGTCCGCCCGATGAAGTTCCACCACATGATGATCTCCTCCTCGAACGGCTCACCGCCCAGGAGCATGACCGAGGCGTCCGACGCGGCGCGCAGGGGGAGTTCCGTGCGGCCGCAGCCCAGGTAGAGCATCGATCCGGGCAGGACCGGGACGCCGTCCACGTGGACCTCGCCCGACATCGACAGGACCGCGTACTCGAAGTCCGGGTCGAGCGGCAGGTGCGTCTCCGTGCCGTCGGCGAGGGCCAGGTCCGCGCCGACGATGGGGGTGTATGCCGCGCCGGGGGAGGTCGCCGAGTCGAGGGTGCCGAGGATGACCGTGGCGGTCAGGCCCGCGGCGGTGACCTGGGGGAGGTCGGTGTGGTGCTCGAAGTGGGCGTCGATGTGCCGGGAGCCCTCGGGCAGCGCGGTCCACAGCTGGGCCCCGTGCAGGAACCGCGAGTGGGACTTCGGGGTCTCCTCCGAGTGGCTGATCGCCGATCCGGTGGTCTGCAGCCCGAGTTCGCGGGGGCGGATCGTGGCGAGCGAGCCGGTGGAGTCGCGGTGCAGGACCTCGCCCTCGTGCAGCCAGCTCACCGTCTGCAGGCCCATGTGCGGGTGCGGCGGGACCTGCATGCCGGGCTCGTCGGCGATGTCGTCGGGGCCGTAGTGGTCGACGAAGCACCAGGCGCCGACCATCCGCCGCCCCAAGTTCGGCAGCAGACGCCGCACTTCGGTGGATTCGCCGAGCTTCACCTTGCGCGGGGCGAGGAGCTCTCGTACGGGTTCGGCCACCACGAAACCGCGTCCGCCGCACACGGACAGGGCTGCCTCACGGTCAAGATTGCTCATGCCGCTCAAGGTAGCCGCTGGCTGCGGGAAAGTCGCACGCTGGACGGGAGGCGCGTACGGGTGCGTGCGGGGCCCGTTCCTTGACGGCCCGTACCGCTCAGCGCTTGACCGCGCGCAGGATGACGAACTTCGGGTTGCCCGCGACCGTACGGCACTGGCCGGCGCCGAAGATGCGGCGCAGCGAGACATGGTGGCCGAGGTGCCGGTTGCCGACCACCCACAGCTCGCCGCCCGGGCGCAGGGCGCGGCGCGCGTCGGCGAACATCCGGCGGGCGGTGGAGTCCGTGACGGCCTGGTGGCTGTGGAACGGCGGGTTGTTGAGGACGAGATCCACGCTGTCCGCGGGCAGCGCGGCGAGACCGTCGCCCACGAGGAACTCGGCCTTGCCCGACGCGTTGTCGCGGTACGTGGCCTCGGCGGAGGCGACCGCCTGGTACGACTCGTCGGTGAACACCAGCTCCGCCTCGGGGCGGGCGAGCGCCGCCGACGTACCGACGACGCCGTTGCCGCAGCCGAGGTCGACGATGCGGGCGGGTCCCTCGCCGGCCGGGAGGTGGTCGAGCAGGAAGCGGGTGCCGATGTCGAGGCGGTCCGCGCAGAACACGCCCGCGTGGTTGGTGACCGTGCGCCCGGCCATCGGGCCGATGCCGCCGGGCAGTTGGTATCGGTACGGCCAGGGGTTGGCCTCGCGCGCCAGGTCCGGGTCGGGCGTCGCGAAGATCAGCCGGGCCTTCTTCTTGGCCAGGGAGGTCTTCGTCGGTCCGACGATCCGCTCGAACAGCTGCAGCGTGGAGGTGTGGATCTCCTTGACCATCCCGGTGCCGACCACGACGCTCCCCGCGTGCAGCGCGGGGGCGAGCCGGTGCAACTGGTCCTCCAGGAGCGCGAGGCTCTTCGGGACGCGGACGAGCAGGACGTCGATTCTCTCCGGCGGCGCGTCCTGCGTGGTGAGGAGCTCGCCGGCGCTCACGCCCGCCCGCTCCAGGTTCTCGCGGGTGGCCTGCCGGGTGAGCCAGGAGTCGGTGATCTGGAGGGGCCGGTGGGCGGCGAGCGCGGTGGTCAGCGCGCCCCAGCGGTCACCGAGGACGACGATCCGCCGCCCGTCGAGGACGGTCCCGTCGGCGGCGAGCCGCTCGAGGAGGTACTCGTCCGAGGCGTCCCAGGCACGGAGCCGGTCGCGGGGGTCGACGGGGTGGCGCGTGAGGTCGTGGGCACCCCACGGCGTGATCAGACGGTTCATCGTGCGACCAGGCTAATCGAGGCCCGCGGGCCCGGTGACCTCGCGCCGGACCGGCGGCGGATCCGCGGTGGGCGTACCGTCCTCAGCCGGAGGCGCAGATCCCCTGCGCCCGGGCGGCCCGGAGCCACTGCGGGAACTCGCCGAGGAGCCGGTCGTAGAGCACGTCGTCCGGTACGGACCGCGGGGTGTCGCCCGCGTGGAAGAAGCCCGCGTTGTCCACGACCCGCTTGCCCGGGACCGCGAGGTCGTCGAGTTTGCGCAGGAAGTCGAACTGTTTGCTCGACGGATTGCCGAAGCCGATGAACTGCCAGAACAGCGGCAGCCTCGCCGCCTTGCACAGGTACCGTTCCGCGGCGAGCTTGTTGATCGGGCCGCCGTCCGTCTGGAAGACCACGAGCGCCGGGTCCTTGGCGCCGCTGTCGAGGTAATGGTCGATGACCGCGTCCATCGCGAGGTGGTAGCTGGTCTTGCCCATGTGTCCGAGCCCGGCGACGATCCGCTCGATCCGGCCCTGGTGTCCGGCGAGTTCGATGGTCTCGACGGCGTCGATGTCCGTCGAGAAGAAGACCGTGGGCACCTGCCCGTCGTCGTCAAGATGCGCGGAGAGGCCGAGGACCCGGTCGGCGAGAGCCTGCACACTGCCGTCCTTGTAGTACGGCTTCATCGACCCGGAGTAGTCCACCACCAGGTAGACGGCGGCCCGTTGGTCCCCGAGCCCGTGCTTGACCAGGGAGACCCCGGCGCTCTTGTAGAGGCTGACCAGCGCGGGCGCGGTCTCCTCCACTTTCCGCAGACTGATCGCCGCCATGCTGCCGCGCCCCCTCGATTGCCGTCCGGTCGCCGTACGGCGGTCCGTCCCGTCGGCTTCAAAGGCTACGAGGCGGCAGTCCCTTCGGTAAAACCTGAGCAATGCTCATGTTTCTTGGTCCGGACTGTTGACTCCGCTCACGGTGCTCGGGATTCTGAAAACTCCTCAGTAACTTGCGTGAACATGCCAACAAGGTGAGTGATGACCATGGTTCAACCTCCGCGTCGCAGACTCGGATCCCTCACGGTTGTGTCACTGCTCCTCGCCGTCATGGCCGCGCTGCTCGGCCCCACGCCGAGCAGCGCCGCCGAAACCGACTGGTGGACGCCGACCGCACGGCCCACGCCCGACGCACAGGTCAACGTCGAGGGCGAGCCCTTCAAGGGCACCGACTCCAAGGGGCGGGTCCGCGGCTTCGTCGACGCCCACGACCACATCATGTCCAACGAGGGCTTCGGCGGCCGTCTGATCTGCGGCAAGCCGTTCTCCGAGCAGGGCGTCGCCGACGCGCTCAAGGACTGCCCCGAGCACTACCCCGACGGCTCACTCGCGATCTTCGACATGATCACGAAGGGCGGCGACGGAAAGCACGACCCGGACGGGTGGCCGACGTTCAAGGACTGGCCGGCTCACGACTCGCTGACCCACCAGCAGAACTACTACACGGGGATCGAGCGCGCCTGGCGCGGCGGCCAGCGCGTGCTGGTCAACGACCTCGTCTCCAACGGGGTGATCTGCTCCGTCTACTTCTTCAAGGACCGCGGCTGCAACGAGATGGACGCGATCCGCCTGGAGGCGAAGAAGACGTACGAGATGCAGTCGTACATCGACTCCATGTACGGCGGGCCGGGCAAGGGCTGGTTCCGGATCGTCACCAGCAGCGGCCAGGCGCGTGAGGTGATCGAGCAGGGCAAGCTGGCCGTCGTCCTCGGGGTGGAGACCTCCGAGCCGTTCGGCTGCAAGCAGATCCTGGACGTCGCCCAGTGCAGCAAGGCGGACATCGACCGCGGTCTCGACGAGCTCAAGGAGCTCGGCGTGAGCAGCATGTTCCTGTGCCACAAGTTCGACAACGCGCTGTGCGGCGTCCGCTTCGACTCCGGTGCGCTCGGCACGGCCATCAACGTGGGCCAGTTCCTCTCGACCGGCACGTTCTGGAAGACCGAGACCTGCCGGGGTCCGCAGCACGACAACCCGATCGGCAACGCGGCCGCGCCGCAGGCCGAGAAGGAGCTGCCCGAGGGTGTGGACGTCCCCTCGTACGCCTCGGACGCGCAGTGCAATACGCGGGGGCTGACCGAGCTCGGGGCGTACGCGACACGGGGGATGATGAAGCGCGGCATGATGCTGGAGCTCGACCACATGAGTGTGAAGGCCGCCGGTCAGGCCTTCGACATCCTGGAGTCCGAGGGCTATGCGGGCGCGCTCTCCTCGCACAGCTGGATGGACCAGAACTGGACCGAACGCCTCTACAAGCTGGGCGGGTTCGCCGCGCAGTACATGGGCCAGTCCCAGGGGTTCATCAACGAGGCCAGGAGCAAGGCCGCGCTGCGTGAGCAGTACAAGGTCGGCTACGGGTACGGCACCGACATGAACGGCGTGGGCGGCTGGCCGGCCCCGCGCGGTGCCGACGCCCCGAACCCGGTGAAGTACCCGTTCCGCAGCGCCGACGGCAAGTCGGTCATCGACAAGCAGATCACCGGCGAGCGGACCTGGGACTTCAACACCGACGGCGCCGCGCACTACGGCATGGTCCCCGACTGGATCGAGGACATCCGCGGCGTCGGCGGCCAGGACGTGGTGGACGACATGATGGCCGGCGCCGAGTCCTACCTGCGCACCTGGGCCCGCTCCGAGGACTACGAGCCGTCGCGCAACCTCGCCTCGGGCGCCGCCGCCTACGGTTCCACGACGGAGTGGTGGAACCCGTTCACCAGCTTCGCCCCCGGCAAGGCGATCGACGGGGACACGGGCACGCGCTGGGCCAGCGAGTGGAAGGACGGGCAGTGGCTGCGCATCGACCTGGGGTCGGCGCAGCGGATCGGGCGGGTCGTCCTGGACTGGGAGGCCGCGTACGCGAAGGGGTACCGGATCGAGGTGTCCCAGGACCGCGAGACCTGGAAGCCGGTCTGGTCCACCGAGACCGGCAACGGCGGCCTCGACACCGCACGCTTCACCCCGACCGACGCGCGCTACGTGAGAGTCCTGGGCGTGGAACGCGGCACCAAGTGGGGTCTGTCGCTGAAGGAGGTCGGGATCCACAGCGGCTGACAACTGGCAACTGACGGCTGACGGCTGATGGCTGCCGGCTGACAACCGGCAGCTGACGACCGACGGCCGGCTCCGGCGAGGCGCCCGCGGCATGCGATGCCGCGGGCGCCTTCGTCCCTGCGCCCGCCCCACCTCGACGGTCATCGGCTGACGACGGTCTCCTGCCCCACATGCGAGAGCTTCTCGGGATTGCGCACGAAGTACAGCCCCGTGATCAGCCCCTCGTCGATCCGCACCGACAGCACCCCGTCCAGCTCGTCCCCGATCCGTACGATCAGCGCCGGGTGGCCGTTGACCTGCACCGGCTCCACCGAGCCGATGGAGCGCAGCGACGGGACCGCCAGTTCCAGGAACGGGCGCACCTGCGCGACGCCGACGATGGGTTCGAGCACGGCCTGCTTGACCCCGCCGGCGTCCGTGAGCATCACCACGTCCGGTGCCAGCTTGTCGAGCAGACCCTGCAGATCACCGGTCTCGACCGCGCGCCGGAACGCGTCGAGTGCGTCCTGCGCCGCGTGGGACGTCACCTGTTCCCGCGGCCGGCGCGCGGCGACATGGCCCCGCGCGCGGTGCGCGATCTGGCGTACGGCGGCCGGTGACTTCTCGACCGCGGCGGCGATCTCCTCGTAGCCGAGCGCGAAGACCTCGCGCAGTACGAAGACCGCGCGCTCGGTCGGTGAGAGCGTCTCCAGGACGAGCAGCATCGCCGTCGAGACGCTCTCGGCGAGTTCCACGTTCTCGGCCACGTCGGGCGCGGTCAGCAGGGGCGCGGGCAGCCACGGGCCGACGTAGTCCTCCTTGCGGCGCTTGAGCGAGCGCAGCCGCATCAGTGCCTGCCGGGTGGTGACCCGGACCAGATAGGCGCGTGGCTCGCGCACCTCGTCGAGCTCCACGCCCGACCATTTCAGCCAGGTCTCCTGCAGTACGTCCTCGGCGTCGGCGGCCGAGCCGAGCATCTCGTACGCGACGGTGAACAGGAGATTGCGGTGCGCGACGAAGGCGGCGGTTGCCAGGTCCATCCACGGCTCCAAGGGGGTGTGCGGTCGGTGGCGTCACTCATGAGACGCCGGGCGCCGCACTTCTGTGACAGGTTCCCGGGACGTCTTGTGAGAAGTCCGACCTCGGCCCCCTGTGAACGCCTGACCTGCAGCGAGTTAGCATATGAGCGCCGCCTAGCTCGAAAGCGAAATTCCCTGTGACTGTCAACGACGACTCGTTCACCAACTGGAAGCACCGCGAGGAGATCGCGGAGTCGATGATCCCGCTCATCGGGAAGCTGCACCGCGAGCGGGACGTCACCGTCCTGCTGCACAGCCGCTCCCTGGTGAACAAGTCGGTGGTCTCGCTCCTCAAGGCCCACCGCTTCGTGCGTCAGATAACCGGCGAGGAGCTCTCGGTCACCGAGACGCTGCCCTTCCTGGAGACGCTGGCCACCCTGGACCTCGGCCCCTCGCAGATCGACATCGGCCGGCTCGCCGAGCAGTACCGCGGCGACGACCGCGGACTGAGCGTCGAGCAGTTCACCGCCGAGGCCGTGGCCGGTGCCACCGGCGCCAACAAGATCGAGTGCCGTGAGGGCCGCGACGTCGTGCTCTACGGCTTCGGCCGCATCGGCCGTCTCGTCGCCCGCCTCCTCATCGAGAAGTCCGGTTCGGGCAACGGTCTGCGCCTGCGCGCGATCGTCGTCCGCGGGGGTGGCGATCAGGACATCGTGAAGCGTGCCTCGCTGCTGCGCCGCGACTCCATCCACGGTCAGTTCCAGGGCACGATCACCGTCGACGAGGCGAACAGCACGATCATCGCCAACGGCAACGAGATCAAGGTCATCTACGCGAACGACCCCTCCGAGGTCGACTACACCGCGTACGGCATCCGTGACGCCATCCTGATCGACAACACCGGCAAGTGGCGCGACCGCGAGGGCCTCTCGCAGCACCTGCGCCCCGGCGTCGACAAGGTCGTCCTCACGGCCCCCGGCAAGGGCGACGTCCCGAACATCGTGCACGGCGTCAACCACGACAGCCTCAAGCCGGACGAGCAGATCATCTCCTGCGCCTCCTGCACCACCAACGCCATCGTCCCGCCGCTCAAGGCCATGGACGACGAGTACGGGGTGCTGCGCGGTCACGTCGAGACGGTGCACTCGTTCACCAACGACCAGAACCTTCTGGACAACTACCACAAGGCCGACCGCCGCGGCCGCAGCGCGCCGCTCAACATGGTGATCACCGAGACCGGTGCCGCCTCGGCCGTCTCCAAGGCGCTCCCGGACCTGAAGGCGCACATCACGGGCTCCTCGATCCGGGTGCCCGTGCCGGACGTGTCGATCGCGATCCTGAACCTGCAGCTGGGCCGTGAGACCACCCGCGAGGAGGTCCTCGACCACCTGCGCGAGGTCTCGCTGACGTCGCCGCTGCGCCGCCAGATCGACTTCATCTCCACGCCGGACGCGGTCTCCAGCGACTTCATCGGCTCGCGCCACGCGTCGATCGTGGACGCCGGCGCCACCAAGGTCGAGGGCGACAACGCGATCCTCTACCTCTGGTACGACAACGAGTTCGGCTACTCGTGCCAGGTCATCCGGGTCGTGCAGCACGTCTCGGGCGTCGAGTACCCGACGTACCCGGCTCCCGCCGTCTGATCCGTTCGGGCAGCAGCCGGCAGGCCGTGGGCCAGTGGGCAGGACAGGGCCGTCGCACCTCGCAGGTGCGGCGGCCCTGTCGTATGGAGGGGGTGGGTCAGCCGATCCCGCCCATGAGCCGCTGCACCCGGCCGCGGCACACGTAGATCCCGATCCCGGCGGCGAGCGCCACGGCCGCCTCCGCGCCGACCACGCCCCGGCTGTCGAGGTCGACGCCGTACGTGCTGAGCAGCGACATGATCGAGTCGCCCGCGGTGGCCGCCAGGAAGAAGGCGCCCATCATCTGCGAGGCGTACTTCGCCGGGGACATCTTCGTGGTGAGCGACAGACCGACCGGCGACAGGCACAGCTCGCCGACCGTCTGCACGAAGTAGATCGCCACCAGCCACATCGCGGCGGCCTTGTGGCCGCCGGCGGCCGTGGTCATCGGGATCAGGAAGAGGAAGAACGAGATCCCCGCGAGCACCAGGCCGGAGACGAACTTGACGATGGTGCTCGGCTCCCGGCCGCGGCGGTTCAGCCACAGCCAGGCGCTCGCGACCAGCGGTGCGAGGGCCATGATCAGGACCGGGTTGACCGACTGGTACCAGGAGACCGGGAACTCCCAGCCGAGGACGGTGTTCTGCGCGGAGTCGCCCGCGAAGGTCGCCATCGTGTACGAGCCCTGGTCGTAGATCGCCCAGAACACCGTCGCGGCCACGAAGAACCAGATGTAGCCCGACATCCGCGACTGTTCGAGGGTGCTGAGCGCGCGGTCGCGCTTGATACGGACGAACAGGAGCACCGGCACCAGGATCCCGAGGACCGCGAGCGGCACGGTCAGCCATTTCTCGGTGATCGTGCCGACCGTACCGACCATGAGGTACAGGGCTGCCGCGCCGCACACCGCGAGCAGCGACTTGACGGTCACACTGCGGCGCTCGGCGGGCGTGAGCGGCTTGGGCACCACGTTCGAGGCGGCGCTGAGATGCCGCGTACCGAGCAGGAACTGGATCAGTCCGAGGCCCATGCCGACCGCGGCGAGCGCGAAGCCGAGGTGCCAGCTGACGGTCTCGCCGATCGTGCCGATGGCCAGCGGCGCCAGCAGCCCGCCGAGGTTGATGCCCATGTAGAAGACGGTGAAGCCGCCGTCGCGGCGCGGGTCGTCCGGGCCGTCGTAGAGGTGGCCGACCATCGTGGAGATATTGGCCTTGAGCAGGCCGGAGCCGACGGCGACCAGGGCGAGCCCGGCGAAGAACGTGGGCGCGCCCGGCACGGCGAGCAGCAGATGCCCGGCCATGATCGCCACGGCCGCGATGGTGACGGTCTTGCGGGGACCCCACACGCGGTCGCCGAACCAGCCGCCCGGCAGCGTCAGCAGATAGACGAGCCCCGAGTAGAGCGCGAAGACCGCCGCCTCGCTCGCGAGCGTCATCCCGAGCCCGCCGCCCTGCATGCCCTTCGCCGCGTCCGCGCCGCCCGAGATCAGGTACAGCGGGAGCAGTGCGCGCATCCCGTAGAAGCTGAAGCGCTCCCACATCTCGGTCATGAAGAGCGTGGCCAGGCCGCGCGGGTGGCCGAAGAAGGTCTTCCCGGATCTCTTGTGCTCCGGGTGCGGGGCGGGGGCCAGGGGCAGGCTGGTCGCCATGGGGCGTTCCTCGATCGCTCGGGACGCGCACGGCGGTGCGGTACGCGCCCGGTGGGGTGGCCGGCACCGCCGTCCGGCCGCATCGCGCTGCGAGGGGCCGGTCCCGGCGGGATCCACGCCACGCGGTGCTTCCTCGCACCACGGGCCCGGCCCACAGGTCAGTCACTGGTATCCACTGTGGCGACGGCGCGGGCCGGGTTTGAGTGCCATACGTCCGTACGCGGGCCATAAACCCCTCGGCCGAAAGTACGGGCGCCCGTGCGGCACCCGCCCACCGTGCCCGCGCCCGCGTCTGGGACCCTGCCGGAATGACGTTCACCTCGGCGCGCCCCGAGCCCATCACCGCGGACCCGCCGGGCCACCCGTCCCGCGCGCTGCTCACGCAGTCATGGCTCGACCTGGCGTTCCTGCACTGGGCGGCCGATCCGGCGGACGTCGCCCCGCTGCTGCCGAAGGGGACCGTGCCGGACACGCTCGACGGGGTGACCTACGTGGGGCTCGTGGCCTTCCGTATGCACCGCGTCGGCTGGTTCCGGCTGCCGGGCGTCCCGTATCTGGGCACCTTCCCCGAGACGAACGTCCGCCTCTACTCGGTCGACGGGCAGGGCCGCCGCGGCGTCGTCTTCCGCAGCCTTGACGCCTCGCGGCTGATACCGGTGACGGTCGGCCGGGCGGCGTTCCGGCTGCCGTATCTGTGGTCGAAGATGTCCGTCCGCAGGGAGGGCGACGTCATCGCGTACGACAGCCGGCGCCGCTGGCCCGGGCCCCGCGGCGCGCGCTCCCGCATCGCCCTGCGCATCGGTGAACCCGTGGACGAGCCGAGCGAGCTGGAGCATTTCCTCACCGCGCGCTGGGGCCTGCACACCGCCTTCTTCGGCCGGTCCACGCTCTACCTGCCCAACAGTCATCCGCGCTGGCCGCTTCACCACGCCGAACTGCTCGCCCACGACGAGGACTTGATCGAGGCGGCAGGACTTCCGCGGCCGGCCGGAGCGCCGGTCAGCGTCCTCTACTCGCCCGGTGTACCGGTCGAGTTCGGCCGCCCGGGGCGGGGTCCGGCGGGCATCCCGACGCCCTGAGGTTGCGTCCGCCCCCTTGACCCTCCTGGTCCAGACCAATAACTTCGGCGGGCCGACTCCCTTCGGCAGCAGTGCAGTTGGTCCCTGCCCGTCGACCAGGAATGAGCCTCCATGCGCCGAAGACTTCTTCCCCAGACGGCCGCCGCCGTCTGCCTTCTCGCCCTGCTGGCCCCGCTCGCCCAGGCCCAGGAAGGCCGTGCGGACCGCGAGGGCGACCGGGGCCGCACGGCGCTCAAGCGCGTCGGCTACTTCACCCAGTGGGGCGTCTACGGCCGCGACTTCCAGGTCCAGGACCTGGACAAGAGCGGCGCGGCCGCCCGGCTCACCCACATCAACTACGCGTTCGGGAACGTCAGTCCGCAAGGCAAGTGCTTCCTGAACCCCGTCCCCGGCGAGTCCGACCCGTGGGCGGACTACCAGCGCCCCCTCGACGCGGAGAACTCCGTCGACGGGGTCGCCGACAACGACACCCAGGCGCTCGCCGGCAACTTCAACCAGCTCAAGGAGCTGAAGGCGAAGCACCCCGGCCTCACGGTGATGATCTCCCTCGGCGGCTGGTCCTGGTCCACGCACTTCTCCGACGCCGTGCGGACGCCCGAGTCCCGCAAGGCGCTGGTGCAGTCCTGCGTCGACCTGTACCTCAAGGGCAATCTGCCCCAGGACGGTGTGCGCGGCGGCGAGGGCGCGGCGGCCGGCGTCTTCGACGGCGTCGACCTCGACTGGGAGTGGCCGGGATCCGAGGGCGACACGGACACCGTGTTCCGGCCCGAGGACAAGAAGAACTTCACCGCGCTCGTCGACGAGTTCCGCGACCAGATGGACGCGCTCGGCCGCAAGAACCGCAAGCACTACGAGCTCTCGGCCTTCGTGCCCACCGCGGAGACGAAGATCGACGCGGGCTTCGAGGTCAGGAAGATCATGCGGGACCTGGACTTCGTGACCCTGCAGGGCTACGACTTCCACGTCAGCGGCGAGAAGACCACCGCCCAGCAGTCCGCGCTCTTCGCCCGTGACGACTTCAGCGTGCACGGCACGGTCGAGTCCTGGCTCGAACGCGGTGCGCCCGCCCGCAAGCTGGTGGTCGGCATGCCGTTCTACGGCCAGGGCTGGACCGGCGTCAGCGGCGGCGGGGACGGCATGGGGCAGCCCGCGACCGGGCCCGCGCCCGCGAAGTGGGCCAACGGGTACGCCGACTACAAGGAGCTCGAGGAGCTGGCCGCGTCGGGCACGTACAAGATCCACCGCAATGTGCGCGGGGGCCAGGCCTGGCTCTTCGACGGCACGACGCTGTGGACCTATGACGACCCGGCGGTGCTCGCCATGAAGTCCCTGTATGTGAAGGCGCGCGGCCTCGGCGGCGCGATGTTCTGGTCGCTCGACGGCGACACCGCGGACGGCGAGCTGATCCGCACGGTGGACCGCGCCCTCGGACGCTGACCGCGGGGCACTACCGCACGACCTCGTGGCGCGCACCGGGCCTCCCCGCCCAGTGCGCGCCACGAGCATGATCCGATGCGGCACACCTTCGCCGTCGCGGGCGCCCGCGTCAGCCGATCGGGCCAGCATTCCCGGCGCGTGGCGGCCCGGGTGGCGATGGTGGGGTCATGAGCACCGGTGTGTCGCCCCAGCATCGGCAGGGGTTCGTGCGCTGGTGGACCGGGCGTTCACCGGCCGCGGGCTCCGCCGTGATGGCCACCGGCATCCTGTCGGTCGGGCTGCACCTCATGGGCTGGGAGAACCTGTCCCGGGCCGCGCTCGCCCTCGGTTCACTGATGTGGTGCGCACTCGCCGCCGACTTCGCCGGACGGCTCCTGCGCGACCGCGAACGCTGGAGCCGCGAGGCGGACCGCCCGCCCGCCCTCACCGCCGTGGCCGCGAGCGGTGTACTCGGCACCCGCTTCGCCCAGCTCGGGTGGGAGGGCCTCGGGGTCGGCCTGCTCGTCCTCGCCCTGGTGGTCTGGCTGGTCCTGCTGCCGCACGTCCTGCGTGACTCGGTGCTCCGGGTGCCCTTCCACGAGATGCCGGGCGCGGTCTTCCTCGTGTGCGTCTCGACCCAGGCGCTGGCCGTGCTCGCCGGCACCCTGGCCCCGCTCCTCGAGGAGGGTTGGCTCGCCCACGCCGCCCATGTCGCGTTCTGGCTGGGACTCGTCCTGTACGGGTTCGCCCTGACCCGCTTCGACCTGCGCAACATCCGCCGGGGCGCGGGTGACCAGTGGGTGGCGTGCGGTGCCCTCGCCATCTCGGCGCTGGCCGCGGCGAAACTGATCGCCACCTCCGAGTTCACCGGCACGTCCGTGGACATCCTGCGGATCGCGGCCCTCACACTGCTCGGTCTCGCCTTCGCCGCGTATGTGCTCCTGGCCGCTTCGGAGGCCGTCTGGCCCCGGTTCCGTTTCGACGTACGCCGCTGGGCCACCGTCTTCCCGATGGGCATGACCGGCGTCGCCACCCTGTCCGTGGCGACGAGCGTGGCGGGAGCGGCGGGCCTGAAGGTGCCCGGCAACGTGTTGGTGTGGGTCGCGGTCGCCGTCTGGTGCGTGGTCCTCACGGGTTCGGTCCGGGCGGCGGTGAAGCCCTCGTGATCACCGTCACCGAGCCGCCCGACGACTGCCTCGCGCGCAACGAGTGGATCTGCGGCAAGTATCTGAGCACCCGCAGCGAGATCCTCACCGACGCGGTGATCCAGCATCTGCAGATCACCGTCGTCTCGGTCCTGCTCGGCCTCGTCCTCGCCGTCCCGCTCGCGGTGGCCGCGCGCCGCTGGCGCTGGGCGTCGGGGCCGGTGCTCGGTGTGACGACCGTGCTCTACACGATTCCCTCGCTCGCGATGTTCTCGCTGCTGCTGCCGCTGAACGGGCTCTCCGCCTCGCTCGTCGTCGCGGGACTGGTGCTGTACTCGCTGACCCTGCTGGTCCGCAACATCCTCGCGGGACTGCGGGCCGTGCCCGAGGAGACCCGGCAGGCCGCCCGCGGCATGGGCTACGGGCCCATCCGGCTGCTGCTCACCGTCGAACTTCCGCTCGCCGTACCGGCCGCGATGGCCGGGCTGCGCATCGCCACCGTCTCCGCGGTCTCGCTGGTGACGGTCGGGGCGATCGTCGGCTACGGCGGGCTCGGCAATCTCATCTACTCGGGGATGAACACGTACTTCAAGGCGCAGGTCCTCACCGCCTCCGTGCTCTGCGTCGTGATCGCGGTCACCGCGGACCTGCTGCTGCTCGGGGTGCAGTGGCTGCTCACCCCCTGGCAGCGAGGAGCGCGCGGATGAAGACACTGAGCGACGCGTGGGACTGGCTCACCACCTCCGCCAACTGGTCCGGCGGCGACGGCATCTGGCACCGCCTGGTCGAGCATCTGCTGCTCACCGTCGTCTGTCTGGTGATCAGCTGTCTGATCGCGCTGCCCGTCGCCCTGGTCCTCGGCCACCTGGGCAAGGGCGGTGCGCTCGCCGTCAACATCTCCAACGTGGGCCGTGCCGTGCCCACCTTCGCCGTCCTGGTCCTGCTGCTTCTCACACCGATCGGCAAGTGGGGCCAGGGACCCACCGTCGTCGCCCTCGTCCTGTTCGCCGTGCCGCCGCTGCTCACCAACGCGTACGTCGGCATGCGCGAGGTGGACCGCAGCATCGTGCAGGCCGCGCGCGGGATGGGAATGACGGGCTCGCAGATGCTGTGGCGTGTCGAGCTGCCGCTCGCGCTGCCGATGATCCTCAACGGTGTACGGATCGCCGCCGTGCAGCTCGTCGCCACCGCCACCATCGCGGCGCTCGCGGGCGGCGGCGGCCTGGGCCGCATCATCACCGCGGGCTTCAGCCTCGCCTCCACCGCTCAAGTCCTCGCGGGAGCCGTCCTCGTGGCGACCTTCGCGCTGATCGTCGAGGGACTCTTCGAACTCGCGGAACGTCTGGCACCGGGCTGGGCGCGGGGGAGGGCCGCCGCATGAGACGCCGCGCCGCCGCCGCGGTGCTCACCGTGCTCTTCACGAGCTGCGCCACCGGACCCGCCCTGGAGAACCAGGGCGAGGTCACCGCACCGCCCGGCGACAGCAAGTCCCTGACCATCGGATCGGCCGGCTTCACGGAGAGCGATCTGCTCGCCCAGATGTACGCGAAGCTGCTCTCCGCGGCCGGATACCGCATCACACTCCTCACCGTCGCCAACCGCGAACTGTACGAACCGGCCCTGGAATCGGGCCAGATCGACGTCGTCCCCGAATACGCGGCCACCTTTGCGGACTGGCTCAACGCGAAGGCCAACGGTCCCGACGCGGCCCCGGTCGGCTCTCCCGACCTGGCGCGGACGATGACGGCTCTGCGCGGGCTCGCCACGCCCCGTGGCCTCACCGTGCTCGACGCGGGCAAGGCGGTCGACCAGAACGCCTTCGCCGTCTCGGCCGCGTACGCCGAGGAACACAAGCTCAAGACACTCTCCGATCTCGGCCGGTCCGGCCTCGAGGTGCGGCTCGCGGCGGGCGACGAGTGCGTCAAACGCCCGTACTGCCGTCCCGGGTTGGAGAAGACCTACGGCATCAACATCACCACCGTGGACCCGAAGGGCGTCGGCACCACCCAGGCGAAGAAGGCCGTGCAGGCGGGGCAGGATCAGATGGTCCTCACCACCAGCACCGACGCCACGCTCGACGAGTTCGGTCTGGTGCTCCTGGCCGACGACAAGAAACTGCAGAACGCCGACTACATCGTGCCCGTCGTCAACCGCTCACGGGCCGGCAGCGAGAAGGTCGCGGCGGCGCTCGGGAAGCTCAACACCGTTCTGACGACGGCCGATCTGGCCTCGATGAACCAGCAGGTGGACAGCTGGCGGCGGCTTCCCGAGGACGTCGCCGAGGAGTATCTGAGGGAGAAGGGTCTGCTGTAGGCGCGAGCGGGCTGGTGCGCGGGCTACGCGTCCGCCACCGAGTCGAACTCGACCTCGTCGCGCCCCACACCCTGCGCGTCTGCGTCCACCGAGCGCCGCAGCGCCTCATGGAGCTTCGCCGGGGTCAGCACGCCGAGGAAGCGGGCGCCGTCGAGGACAGCGACCCAGCCCGCGTCGTGCTGCAGCATCACACCGAACGCGGTCTTGAGCGGGGCGCCGACCGGGACCCAGGAGTTCATCCGGTGCGCGAGCTCGCCGACCTTCGCATCGCCCGCAAGGGCCAGTTCGTCGACGCCCGCCCAGCCGTGCAGATCGCCCTGCTCGTCGAGGCAGACCGCCCAGCGAGCGCCTTGCGCACGCAGCCGCGCGGCGGCCGCGGCGGCCGTCTCGTCGAGGCGCGCAAGCGGCGGCGCCTCCAGGTCGTCCGGCTCGATCGGCGTCACCGAGAGCCGTTTGAGCCCGCGGTCCGCGCCCACGAACTCGGCGACGTACGGGGTCGCGGGATTGCCGAGGACCGCGCCCGGGGTGTTGAACTGTTCGATCCGCCCCTGCCCGTACACCGCGATCCGGTCGCCGAGCCGTACGGCCTCCTCGATGTCGTGCGTGACCATCACGACGGTCTTGCGCACGCTCGCCTGCATCTGCAGGAACTGCTCCTGCAACTGCTCGCGCACCACCGGGTCCACGGCCCCGAACGGCTCGTCCATCAGGAGCACCGGCGGATCCGCGGCCAGGGCCCGGGCCACTCCGACGCGCTGACGCTGACCGCCGGAGAGCTGGTCGGGGTAGCGGGAGCCGTACTTCTTCGGATCGAGGCCGACCATGTCGAGCAGTTCCGCCGCACGTGCCTTCGCCTTGGCACGCTTCCAGCCGACGAGGGCCGGTACGGTCGCGGTGTTGTCGAGGATCGTCCGGTGCGGGAAGAGACCGACCTGCTGGATGACGTAGCCGATCCGGCGGCGCAGCTTGACCGGGTCGACCTTCGCGATGTCCTCGCCGTCCACGAAGATCGAGCCCTCGGTCGGCTCGATCAGCCGGTTGATCATCATCATCGTCGTGGTCTTGCCGCAGCCGGAGGGGCCCACGAGCGTCACCAGTTCGCCCTCGGCCACCTCGAAGGACAGCTCGTCCACGGCCGTGGTGCCATCCGCGTACCGCTTGGTCACCCGCTCGAACCGGATCATGCCCTCACGCTACGAGCGCCCACGACCGCCCGCACACCAGGACGGTCCGCCCGGAGTGCTCACTCCACGAGGATCACCTGAAGGGTGCGCGGACCGTGCACGCCCTCGACGCGGTCCAGCTCGATGTCGCTGGTCGCCGAGGGACCGGAGATCCAGGTCAGCGGCTTGAGCGGATCGATCCGGGCCAGCGCCTGCGGTACGGAGGCGACCAGCTGGTCGGGGACCCGTACGACGCAGATGTGGTGGTCGGGGATGAGGGAGATACGGCGGCGGCCCTGGTCGGGGGAGCCGTCGAGGACGATCGTGCCGGTTTCGGCGATGGCGAGGGCGCAGCCCGTCACGACGGCGCCCGACCGGTCGAGCTGCTGCGGGGTGCTGACCGCGCGGTCATGGATACGGGGCGGATCGGCCGCGGACATCCACTCCGGTGGGAGGAACGGCGGGACGAGGACGGTGTCCGGCCACCGCTCGTTCAGAAGGCGCATGATCAGGTAGGGCAGCTCGTCCGCGTCGGTCCGGTGCACGAGCGCCCGGTACTCCGCAAGATTCTCCGCCAGGAGATCGATCGTCTCCGCCGTCGTCCGCGCCCCGTGCTCGCTCAGATACGTCCGCGGCACGTCGCGCACATACGCCTCGGCCGCATCCTCCGCGCGCTCGCCGACCGCCCGCCGGATCCGCGCCAACACCCGTTCCCTGCTGCTCACTTGGCGCCTCCTCGCGTGCGCTCCCACCAGTCACGGAAGGGTTCGGCCGGTACCCGGGGCAGGTCGCGGCTCGCGCTCCACGCCTTGCCGGGGCCCGGCAGCTTGTGCGGATGCAGCCGGCGGGTGCGTGCGGCCAGACGCTGGCCGGTGCGCAGGACGCCCGGGCGGCCGAAGGCCCAGGCCGCCGCGCGCATCGCCGCACGCTCGGCCGCGTGCCCCTTCGCGGGCCGTACGGTGATCCGCGCCCCGTTGCGCACCACGTCGCCGCCCTCGGCGACCCGCTCCCGCAGATGGACGAGGACCTCCGGGATGTCGATGGCGACCGGGCACACCTCGTAGCAGGCGCCGCACAGCGACGAGGCGTACGGCAGCGAGCGGTCGATCTCACTGCCCATCCCGCGCAGTTGAGGGCTGAGGATCGCCCCGATCGGACCCGGGTACACCGACCCGTACGCATGCCCGCCGGCCCGCTCGTACACCGGGCAGACGTTGAGACACGCCGAGCAGCGGATACAGCGCAGTGCTTGGCGGCCGACCTCGTCGGCGAGGGTGTCGGTGCGGCCGTTGTCGAGCAGGACGAGGTGGAAGGCCCGCGGCCCGTCGCCGTCCGTGGTGCCCGTCCAGGTCGAGGTGTACGGGTTCATCCGCTCGGCCGTCGAGGAGCGCGGCAGGGTCTGCAGGAAGACCTCCAGGTCCCGCCACGTGGGCACGGTCTTCTCGATGCCGACCACGGAGATCAGCGTCTCGGGCAGCGTGAGGCACATCCGCCCGTTGCCCTCCGATTCGAGGACGACGAGCGTGCCCGTCTCCGCCACCATGAAGTTGGCGCCGGAGATCCCGACCTTCGCGCGCAGGAACTTCTCGCGCAGATGCAGCCGCGCCGCCTCCGCGAGCTCCGCCGGGGTGTCCGCGAGGCCCTCGGGGGCCGGACGCCCCCAACTGCCCATCTCCTCGCGGAAGATGTCCCGGATCTCGCCCCGGTTGCGGTGGATCGCCGGGACCAGGATGTGCGAGGGCCGGTCGTGGCCCAGCTGGACGATCAGCTCGGCGAGATCCGTCTCGTACGCGCGGATGCCCGCCGCTTCGAGCGCCTCGTTGAGCCCGATCTCCTGCGTGGCCATCGACTTGACCTTGACGACCTCGCGCTCGCCGGTCGCCCGCACCAGCTCGGTGACGATCCGGTTCGCCTCGTCGGCGTCCGCCGCCCAGTGCACGGTGCCGCCGGCCGCGGTGACCGACTCCTCCAACTGCACGAGATACGTGTCCAGATGGCGCAGCGTATGGTCCTTGATCCGCTTCCCGGCCTCGCGCAGCTCCGCCCAGTCGTCGAGTTCGGTGACCGCGCGGGCCCGCTTGTCGCGGATCGTGTGCGTGGCGTGGCGCAGGTTCGCCCGCAGCGTTCCGTCCGCGACCGCCGTGTGCGCGGCCTCGGGGAACGCGGGCATCCCGACGAAGGTCCCGCTCATGCCGCGCCCTCCTCGGTACGGATCCCGGTATCGGTGCGGACCATGGCATCGGTCCCGGAATCGGCCTCGGTCGACGCGAGGATCTCCGCGATGTGCACCGGCCGGATCTCCGTCCGCAGCCGGGCCATCGTGCCGCCCAGATGCATCAGACACGAGTTGTCCGCGGCGCACAGCAGTTCCGCGCCCGTCGACTCGGCGTTGCGCACCTTGTCCAGGCCCATCGCTGCCGACACGTCCGGGTTCTTCACGGCGAACGTGCCGCCGAAGCCGCAGCACTCCTCCGCGCCCGGCAACTCCACCAGATCGAGCCCTTTCACCGCCTGGAGCAGCCGCCGCGGCCGGTCGCCGAGCCCCAGTGAGCGCAGGCCGTGGCAGGTCGGGTGGTACGTGACGCGGTGGGGGTAGTACGCGCCCACGTCGACCACGCCGAGTACATCGACGAGGAACTCCGTGAGCTCGTACGTCTTCGGGACCACCGGGGCCAGCACGCGGGCCAGTTCGTCGCCGCGGCCCTCCGCGGCCGCCCGCTCGCCCAGCCGTGGATACAGCTCGCGGACCATCGCGGCACAGGAGCCGGACGGGGTGACGATCGCGTCGTACCCGGCGAAGACATCGGAGTAATGCCGGGCCAGCGGCTCGGTCTGATGCCGGTAGCCGGTGTTGTAGTGGGCCTGGCCGCAGCAGGTCTGCGCCGCCGGGAAGTCGACCTCCACACCCAGCCTGGCCAGCAGCCGGACCACCGCGCGGCCCGTGTCGGGATAGAGCGTGTCGTTGACGCACGTCAGGAACAGAGCGACACGCATCGTGGCCCTCCTCTGGTGATCATCGGATGGGTGCAGCGTACGCGTCGCACGGCACTTGGGGGAGAGGCCGCGACAGGGCCCGGCTGTCGCGCGCACCCGCGGTGACACGTCCACGCGGAGCGCGGGCCTCCGCCGGAGACGGGAGTTAGATTGCCGTCATGGCCGACAACACTCAGCTCACCCCCATGCCCGAGGACTGGCAGCGCGCCCTGGCCGTCGTCGCCCACCCGGACGACTTGGAGTACGGCTGCGCGGGAGCCATCGCGTCCTGGACGGACGGCGGCCGCGAGGTCGTCTATCTCCTCGCGACCCGAGGCGAGGCCGGGATCGACACCCTGGAGCCCGGCAAGTGCGCGCCGCTGCGCGAGCAGGAGCAGCGGGCCAGCGCCGCGGTCGTGGGCGTCGAGACCGTCGACTTCCTCGACCACAAGGACGGAGTCATCGAGTACGGCGTCGATCTGCGCCGTGACATCGCCGCGGCGATCCGCCGCCACCGGCCCGAGCTCGTCATCACCCTCAACCACCACGAGTCCTTCGGCGGCCGCTTCCTCAACACCCCCGACCACCGGGCCGTCGGCCAGGCGGCATTGGACGCCGTCGGCGACGCGGGCAACCGCTGGATCTTCCCCGAACTCATCGACCAGGGCCTCGATCCCTGGAACGGCGTGAAGTGGATCGCCATCGCCGGCTCCAACACCCCCACCCACGCGGTCGACGCGGAACCCGGCTTCGAGCGCGCGGTCCGCTCGCTGCTCGAACACCGTGCTTACATCGAGGCGTTGACCGACGAGGACCCGGAGTCCTACGCCCGCTCGATCGTCACGATGTCGACCGGCTTCGTCGGCGACCGCTTCGGCGGCAAGCCGGCGGTCGGGTTCCAGGTGTACGAGCGCTGAGGTTCCCCTCCCCGTGGTGAACCCCGCGTGCGGGGGTCTTCAGACCACGGGCCGCGCCCCCTACCCTGACGCGACGTCAGAAACGGTAGGGGGCGCGGATGATCGACACGACGGGCACGGAGATCGCCGAGGGCGAGGAGCGGATGCGCCTCGACGTCGAGGACGGCGTCGGCGTCCTCACGCTCTGCCGGCCGGAGAAACTCAACGCCTGGAGCTGGGAGTCCACCCGCCAGCTCGGCCTGTTCGCCGACCGGATCCGCTTCGACGACTCCATCCGGGCCGTGCTGCTGCGCGCCGAGGGCCGGGCGTTCTGCGCGGGCATCGACATCACCGCGCCTGGTGGGGCGATCACCGGACGCTCCGGCGCCGAACGCACCCGTAACTACTACGAGGGCATCCGCTGGGTGCACGAGCGGATGCGGGTGTTCGCCGGGCTGCCGCAGCCGGTCGTCGCCGCCGTCCAGGGCTACTGCCTCGGCTTCGGCTTCGAACTGGCGCTGATGGCCGACATCCGGGTCGCCGCCGACGACGCGGTGTTCGCGCTGCCCGAGGCGCAGATCGGGGTCGCGGTCGACGCGGGCGGCGATCTGCGGATCGCGCGGGACGCGGGCGCGGGCTGGGCGAAGTTCCTCGCGCTGACCGGACGGCGGATCGACGCGGCCACGGCGGAGCGGCTGCGGCTCCTCCAGATGGTCACCCCGGCCGATGAGCTGGAGAAGGCGGCGCGTGCCGTCGCCGCGGAGATCGCGGCCAACGCCCCGCTCGCCGTGCAGGGCATCAAGCGTGACATCGACCTCTTCGCGGACGCCGGGCTCGCGGACGCCCTCGAACGCACCGCGTTCGCGGCAGCCGTCACGCTGACCTCCGAGGACTCGCGCGAGGGGTACTCGGCGAAGGCGGCGCGGCGGGCGGCGGAGTTCGAGGGGAAGTAGCAGCCGCTCAGGGTGCTCAGGGCGTGAACGGGCCGCGGCCCAACTGCTCCCGGATCGGCACCACTTCGGGTGTCACCAGATCGCGCCGCTGCCAGTTCGCGCCGTCCACGACGAGGGTGTGACCGCTGATGAAGCGCGCGTACGGGGAGGCGAGGAAGGTCGCCGCCCAGCCGAGCTCGCGGGGCTGCCCCACGCGGAGCGCGGGCTGGCGTACGTCCGCCGCGCGGACCCGGTCGAGGTTCGCGCGGATGTCGGCGGTCATGTCCTCGTGCGGCATCAGGCCCGGTACGAGGCCGTTCACCTGGATCCCGTACGGCCCCCACTCCACCGCGAGCGTCTCGACCAGGTTCTTCACGCCTGCCTTCGCGGCGGCGCTGTGCGCGTAGCCCGGGCCGCCGGTCCAGGCGTACGAGGCGCCGACGTTGACGATCGAGCCCGGGGTACGGGCGGCGAGGTGGCGGCGGGCGAACTCGCGCGCCATGTAGTACGTGCCGTTGAGGGTGATGTCGACGACCGTGCGCCAGGCGTTCGGGGACATGTCCTCGGCGGGAACGGGGAAGTTGGCGGCGGCGTTGTTGACGAGGACGTGGGGCAGGCCGAAGGCGGCCTCGGCGCGGTCGAAGAGCCCGGTGATGCGGTCGGGGTCGCGGATGTCGCAGGGGACGGCGAGGACGCGGCCGCCCAGCCCGGACAGCTCCTCCTCGGCGGCCTTGAGATGCTCTTCCTTGCGGCTGGCCACCACCAAGTCGGCTCCCAGCCTGGCGAATTCGGCGGCGACGGCTTTCCCGAGACCGGTCCCGCCCCCGGTCACGAGCACCGTGGTACCGGCGTACGTGTCCGGGGGGAGGGCGCTCGTGCCGGTGGGGGGCGGGGTGGGAAGGCCGGGGGTGGGGTCGGGTGTCATGGCGAATCGGTACACCAGCGGCGTGGAATGGTCCAGGGCTGGGCGAGGGTGCGGCTCGGCCGTCTCAGATCCTGTTTCCGAACCCCCGCCTGCGCCCCGTCGTCCGGCACGCGCCCCCAAGCTCTCAACTTCGTTCGAGCAGGGGTGACCCCATTCAGGACCTGGACCGCCGCACGACGGGCGCACGCACCGAACGCCGCTGCGCCGTCCTTCGGACGAACGACGGGGGTTCGGAAACAGGCTGTCAGGCGCTCGGTTCGGCCAGGTCCTCGAAGACCAGCTCCGCGTTGATCTGCGTCGCCGCCCGGTACCCCGCGCTCGCCGCGTTCACCACCATCTCCGCCGGGCCCATCGCGTTGCCCACGATCCAGACCCCCGGGAGCGCGCTGCGGCCCACCTCGTCCACCGCGGGGAACGGGCCGAACGGGGTCTGCTTCAAGGCGTCGCCGGTGAGGGGCGGGAGCATTGCGGTGCGGGCGGTCGGGCGGGTGGCCGTGAAGAGGACGTCGCGGGGGAAGAAGTGGCCGTCCGCCAGGCGCACACCCGTCAGGCGGTCGTTCTCCACGACGACCTCGGCCACCTCGCCGGTGACCACCTCGACGCCCGCCGCGGCGAGTTGGCGCCACTGCTCGTCGGGGAGCTCCTCGACCTGGTGGAGGAAGAGCGTCACGTCCTTCGACCACTGGGTGACGAGCAGGGCCTGGTGCGCGCCCATTTCCTGCGCGGCGATCACTCCGAAGGCCCGGTCCGCGACCTCGTAGCCGTGGCAGTACGGGCAGTGCAGGACATCGCGTCCCCAGCGGTCCGCGAGGCCCTCGATCGCGGGCAGTTCATCGACGAGGCCGGTCGCGATCACCACGCGGCGGCCGTGGACCGCGCCGCCGCCGGCGAGCGTCACGTCCACCTCGCCCGCGCCGTCGGGGGTCACCTCCGTCACCTGTCCGGCGATGATCTCCACTCCGTACGCCTCGACCTCCTGACGCGCGAGCGCCAGGAACTCGGCGGGCGGCATGCCGTCGCGGGACAGATAGCCGTGCATGTGTGCGGCGGGCGCGTTGCGGGGTTCGCCCGCGTCGATCACCAGGACGCTGCGCCGGCTGCGTCCGAGTCCGAGTGCGGTGCTCAGGCCCGCCGTCGCGCCTCCCACGATCACCACGTCGTAGGACTGCCGCCGGGCCTCGGTGCTTCGGGTCATCTCGACCACCTCCGCTGCGAGCATGCGGCGCGTACGGCAGAATGGGCAAACAAGGTTGCTGTAATCGCAAAAGATGGGGAGGTGGTCATGGCCGAGCGCAAGGGGGCCGGGCACGAAGGGGCCGAGCACAAAGGCGCCGAGCGAGAACGGGCCGAGCGCGACGGAGCCGAGGAGATGGACGCGGTCCTTGCGGAGGTCGGTGCCCGGCTGCGGAGCATCCGCAAGGAGCGGGGCACCACGCTGGCCGGCCTCTCGGAGGCCACCGGGATCTCCGTGAGCACGCTGTCGCGGCTGGAGTCCGGCGGCCGCAAGCCCAGCCTCGAACTGCTGCTTCCGATCGCCCGTGCCCATCAGGTGCCCCTCGACGAGCTCGTCGGCGCGCCCGAGGTCGGGGACCCGCGGGTGCGGTCCAAGCCGATCGTGGTGCACAACCGCACCCACGTACCGCTCGGCGGCCAGCCCGGCGGCCTGCAGGCGTACAAGGTCATCATCACGGCGCCGGACCCCAAGCACGAGCTGTCCGAGCAGCGCACGCATGAGGGGTACGAGTGGCTGTACATCATCTCCGGGAAGCTGCGGCTGAAGCTCGCCCATCACGACGTGGTGCTCGGGCCGGGTGAGGCGGCCGAGTTCGACACCCGCGTGCCGCACTGGTTCGACGCGGTGGACGGGCCGGTGGAAATGCTCAGCCTGTTCGGGCCGCAGGGGGAGCGGATGCATGTGCGGGCCAAGCCGAAGCGGGCGGCCGGCGGGGGAGAGGGCTGAGCGCGCCGGGGAGGGAAAGTCGCGGCCAGGCCGTTCCCAGGAGGCAAGCGACCGCTTAGTATGCGCGGGAGAGTCAGTCCACCCCCTCTGTGGAGGCCCCGCATGCAGGCATGGCGAGTGCACGAGAACGGTGAGCCGGGCGAGGTGATGCGTCTCGACGAGGTGGCCACGCCCACGCCCGGCGACGGGCAGCTGCTCGTCAAGGTGCGGGCCGCCAACATCAACTTCCCCGACGCGCTGCTCTGCCGCGGCCAGTACCAGATCCGGCCGCCCCTGCCGTTCACGCCGGGCGTCGAGATCTGCGGCGAGACCGAGGACGGCCGCCGGATCATCGCCAACCCCGCACTGCCGTACGGCGGCTTCGCCGAGTACGCGCTCGTGGACGAGGCGGCCGTGCTGCCCGCGCCCGAGGCGCTCGACGACGCCGAGGCCGCCGCGCTGCACATCGGCTATCAGACCGGCTGGTTCGGCCTGCACCGCCGCGCGCAGCTCCAGGCCGGCGAGACCCTGCTCGTGCACGCCGCCGCCGGTGGCGTGGGCAGCGCCGCCGTGCAGCTCGGCAAGGCCGCCGGGGCCCGCGTGATCGGTGTCGTCGGCGGGGCCGCGAAGGTGCGGGTCGCCGAGGAGCTCGGCTGCGACGTGGTGATCGACCGGCGCAGCGCCGATGTCATCGCCTCGGTCAAGGAGGCCACGGGCGGCCGCGGCGCCGACGTGATCTACGACCCCGTGGGCGGCGACGCGTTCGCGCAGTCCACGAAGGTCGTCGCGTTCGAGGGCCGGATCGTAATCGTCGGCTTCGCCTCCGGTGTCGTACCGACGCCCGGTCTGAACCACGCGCTCATCAAGAACTACTCGATCGTGGGCCTCCACTGGGGTCTCTACAACGCCAAGGACCCGGCCGCCGTGGTCCGTTGCCACGAGCAGCTGACGGAGCTGGCAGCCAAGGGCTCGATCAAGCCGCTGATCAGCGAGCGGGTGCCGCTCTCCGGTGCGGCGGACGCCGTGCAGCGGGTCGCCGACGGGGTCACCACCGGCCGGGTGGCCGTCGTACCGGAAGGGGTGCAGGCATGACGGACGCAGCCGGACTCGTCGCGCGCACAAAGGAGTTCCTCGCCGCGCATCCGCCGGCGACCACCGCGCCCGAGGACTTCCTCGAGGCGCGCTTCGACGCCGGTCTGGCCTGGGTGCACTACCCCGAGGGCCTCGGCGGCCTCGGTGCGCCGCGCGCCCTGCAGGCCGTCGTCGACGCGGAACTGGCGGCCGCCGACGCGCCGCCCGCCGTCGGCCCTTCGCTGAACGGCATCGGGCTCGGCATGGCCGCCCCGACGATCCTCGCCTTCGGCACCGAGGAGCAGAAGCAGCGCTTCCTGCGGCCCCTGTGGCTCGGCGAGGAGATCTGGTGCCAGCTGTTCAGTGAGCCCGGCGCGGGATCCGATCTGGCCGCGCTCGGCACCCGTGCCGTACGCGACGGCGGGGACTGGGTGGTCACCGGGCAGAAGGTCTGGACGTCGGGCGCGCACAACGCGCGCTTCGCGATCCTCATCGCCCGCACCGACCCGGATCTGCCCAAGCACCGCGGCATCACGTACTTCCTGTGCGACATGACCGACCCCGGTGTCGAGGTCAGGCCGCTGCGGCAGATCACCGGCGAGGCCGAGTTCAACGAGGTGTTCCTCACCGAGGTCCGGATCCCCGACGCCCACCGCCTCGGCGCGGTCGGCGACGGCTGGAAGGTCGCGCAGACCACGCTGATGAACGAGCGCGTCGCGATCGGCGGGATGCGGATGCCGCGCGAGGGCGGCATGATCGGCCCGGTCTCCGCCGCCTGGCGCGAGCGCCCCGAGTTGCGCACCCGCGATCTGCACCACCGGCTCGTCGGTCTGTGGGTGGAGGCCGAGGTCGCCCGGCTCACCGGTGAGCGGCTGCGCCAGCAGCTCGTGGCAGGGCACCCCGGTCCCGAGGGCTCGGGCATGAAGCTCTCCTTCGCGCGTCTCGCCCAGGAGATCAGCGGCCTGGAGGTCGAACTCCTCGGTGAGGAGGGCCTGCTGTACGACGAGTGGACGATGCGCCGCCCCGAGACCGTGGACTTCCTGGGCCGCGAGGCCGGCTACCGCTATCTGCGCGCCAAGGGCAACAGCATCGAGGGCGGCACCAGCGAGGTGCTGCTCAACATCGTCGCCGAGCGTGTGCTGGGCCTGCCCGCCGAGCCGCGCACCGACAAGGACATCGCGTGGAAGGACCTGTCCCGATGACGATGCAGAGTGACCTCCTCTACTCGGAGACCGAGGACGAACTCCGGTCCGCGGTGCGCTCGTTGCTGTCCGACCGCTGCGAGGCCGCGCAGGTCCTGGCCCGCGCCGAGTCCGGTCAGCCGCACGACCTCGACCTGTGGAAGACCCTCGCCGGCGACATGGGACTCGCGGGCCTCCTGGTCCCCGAGCCGCTCGGCGGCCAGGGCGCGAGCGCTCGCGAAGCGGCTGTCGTCCTGGAGGAGTTGGGGCGTTTCGTCGCCCCCGTGCCGTATCTCACGAGCGCGGTCATCGCCACGGAGACGCTCCTGGGCTGTGGCACTCCCGAGGCCGATGAGCTGGTCGGGGCGCTCGCGTCCGGCGGCTCCATCGGCGTGCTCGCGCTGCCGCTGTCGACGGCGCCCACCGCCTCGTACGGACTGGTCCAGGAGGCGGACGGGCGGCTGACCGGCCGGGTCGGGGCCGTGGCGGACGCGGCGGTCGCCGATGTGCTGCTCGTGCCGACCTCGAGCGGTCTTCACGCGGTCGACACGGCGGCCGACGGCGTGCGCGTCACGGCGCAGATCCCCTTCGACCTGACCCGTCCGCTGGCAGAGGTCACCCTGGAATCCGCGCCCGGACGGCTGCTCACGGCGGACGCCGCCGCGGCCGTGCGGCGGGGGCTCGGGGCCGGTGCAGGGCTTCTCGCCTCCGAGCAACTCGGCGTCGCGGACTGGTGCTTGACCGAGACGGTCGCGTATCTGAAGACCCGCACCCAGTTCAACCGGCCGGTCGGCTCCTTCCAGTCGCTCAAGCACCGGCTTGCCGAGCTGTGGCTGACGACCGTGCACGCGCGGGCCGCGGCCCGCAACGCCGCGGACGCCCTGGCCACCGGCTCGGAGGAGGCGGAGCTCGCCGGTGCGCTCGCGCAGGCGTACTGCTCGCCGGTCGCGGTACGCGCCGCCGAGGAGGCGCTGCAGCTGCACGGCGGCATCGGGATGACCTGGGAGCACCCGGTGCACCTGTACCTCAAGCGGGCCAAGGCGGACGCGATCGCGCTCGGCACGGCCGGCGCGCACCACGAGACCGTGGCCACCCTGGTGGATCTGCAGGCGCCATAAGGCGGCGGCCGTCCAGGACGAGTGAGCGCCCTTCACCTGCGGAGGCAGGGGGAGGGCGCTTCTCCGTGTCCCGAGGCGCGGGTGTGGCCGGACACACGCACCCCGTACGACCCCCGGGCTTTGCGCACCCATTACCTGCGGCATAATTGCGACTCGTTCGCAATAACAGTCGATCTTGAATAGGGGTACGGGCATGCGAGGCGCGGCGATACGGGGAGCCGGTGCGCTGGCTGCGCTGGCGGTCGGGGCGGCGGCCTGTTCCGCACCCGGCGACGGCGGCTCGGACAGCGCGGGCGGCGGTGACTCGGTCGTCGTCGGCATCGCCTACGAGCCCGACAGCCTCAGCCCGCTCCTCGGCTACGGCAAGGACGGCAACTCCAAGGTCTTCGACGGGCTGCTCACGCACGACGCCGACATGAAGCTGCAGCCCGCGCTCGCGTCCGCGCTGCCGAAGAAGAGCGCCGACGGTCTGACCTACACCTTCGAGCTGCGCGACGGCGTGAAGTTCAGCGACGGCAAGCCCTTCTCGGCCAAGGACGTCGTCTACACGTACGAGACGATCCTCGACAAGAAGACCAACAACGCGTACAAGACCGAGCTCGACGCCCTCAAGAGCGTGGAGGCGAAGGGGGACGACGAGGTCGTCTTCCACCTCAAGTACCCGTACGCGCCGTTCGCCGAGCGGACCGTGCACGCCATCGCGCCCGAGCACCTCGGCGCGAAGCAGGACGTCAACACCGGTGACCTCACCACCAAGCCCGTCGGCACCGGACCGTACGAGCTCGTGCAGTGGTCCAAGGGCGAGAAGCTCACCTTCAAGGCCAACCCCGACTACTGGGGCGGCGCACCGAAGGTCAAGAACTTCACCATGGCGATCATCAAGGACGACGACGTGCGCGCCACCCGGCTGCGCAGCGGCGACCTCGACGGCGCGATCCTGCCGCCGAACCTCGCGAAGACCTTCGCCGGGGACAAGGCCCGCAAGACCTACGAGGCCACCAGCTTCGACTACCGCGTGGTCACGCTGCCCGGCGGCAACAAGGTCACGGGCGACCGTGACGTGCGCCGCGCCCTCGACGTGGCCGTCGACCGCAAGGCCATGGTCGACTCCATCCTCGACGGCGCCGGCAAGGAGGCCTACGGGCCCGTGCCGACCGACAGCGAATGGTTCACCAAGGGCACCGAGCGCACCCACGACCTCGAACGGGCCGAGAAGATCCTCGACGAGGCAGGCTGGAAGAAGGGCTCCGACGGGATCCGCGCGAAGGACGGCGTCCGCGCCTCCTTCCCGCTCTGGTACGTCTCCGGTGACAAGCTCCGCCAGGACCACGCCCTCGCCTACGCCTCGGACGCCAAGAAGGCCGGCATCGAGATCAAGGTGCAGGCCGGGACCTGGGAGGTCATCCAGCCGCGGATGGACCGCGACGCCGTGCTCGCCGGCGGCGGCGCACCCGCCGACCCGGACTTCGACCAGTACGCGATGCTGCACTCCCGCTTCGTCGGCGGCCAGGACTTCAACAACATGGCCTACTACGAGAACCCCGCCATCGACAAGGCGCTCGAAGCGGGCCGCAAGACCGACGACAAGGCCGGGCGCAAGGCCGCGTACGACACCGTGCAGCGCGAGCTCGTGAAGGACCCGGGCTACACCTTCCTCACGCACATCGACCACGTGTACGTCGTGAACGACGGCTTCGGTGAGCTCACCACGCAGGTCGAGCCGCACGACCACGGCTTCGCGACCGGCCCCTGGTGGAACGTCGAGGACTGGCAGCCGAAGAAGTGACCTCGCGGATCTCCCCGAGCTCCCGCACACCTTGGGGAGCGATGGCGCGCATGGCGGGACGGCGGCTCCTGGCCGCCGTGCCCGTCCTGTTCGCCGTCACCTTCGGCGTCTTCGCGATCGCCGCCGCCTCGCCCTTCGACCCGGTGAAGGCGTACGCGGGAACCGGCGGGCTCACCGCCTCCGAGCAGACCCTCGACCAGCTGCGCGCCAACCTCGGCGTCGACCGGCCACTCGTCGTGCGCTGGTGGGACTGGCTCACCGCCGCCGTACGCGGCGACTTCGGCGACTCCCTCGTCATGCGGCAGCCCGTCGGCGAGGTCATCGGGGAGCGGCTCGGCTGGTCCGTGCTGCTCGCCGCGACAGCGTTCCTGCTCGCCATCGCACTCGGCACCACGCTCGGCGTGCTCGCCGCGCGCCGGACCGGCGGCCTGCTCGACCGCGCCGTCACCTCACTCGCGTACGGACTCGAAGCGGCCCCGCCGTTCTGGCTCGGCCTGCTCGCCGTCTGGCTCTTCGCGCTCAAGCTCGGTGTGCTGCCGGCCGGCGGGCTCACCGACACCGGCGCGACCGTGGTCACCGCAGGGCAGGTGGCGAGCCATCTGGTGCTGCCCGCCTGCGTCCTGGCGCTCTCGCAGCTGCCGTGGTTCGTGCTCTACGTACGGCAGGGCGTCGGGGACGCCCTGGAGGAGGATCCCGTACGCGGAGCGCGGGCACGGGGCCTGTCCGAGCGCACGGTGCTGCTCGGGCACGCCCTGCGGTCCGGGCTGCTGCCCGTCCTGACGCTCATCGGGTCGCGGGTGCCCGAGCTGATCACCGGTGCGCTACTGGTGGAGACCGTCTTCTCCTGGCCGGGTATCGCAGCCGCGACCGTCGAGGCGGCCACCTCCGTGGACTTCGCGCTCCTCGCGGCGCTCACCGCGCTCGCCACGGCCGCGGTGCTGCTCGGCAATCTCGTCGCGGACCTGCTGTACGGGCTCGCCGATCCCAGGGTGGGTTTCGATGGCTGAGGTCCTCTGGCGGGCCCGCGGCGCACGGCGCCGCTCGACCCGCACCTGGCGGGTGCGCACCTCCGCGGTGATCACCCTCGCCGTGGTGCTCGCGGTGCTGCTCGTCCCGCCGCTCGTCCAACTCGACGAGCAGGCAGTGGACCTCGCCTCCAAGCTGCAACCCCCCTCCCCGGAGCACCCGTTCGGCACCGACGACGTGGGGCGCGACCTGCTGCTGCGCTGCGTCTACGGACTGCGCGTCTCGCTGCTCGTCGGCGTGGTCGCCGCGGTCGTGGCGACCGTGATCGGGACCGCCGTCGGCGCCGCCGCGGCGGCCGCGGGCGGCCGCGTGGACCGCTACGTCATGCGGCTCGTCGACCTGTTCTCGTCCGTGCCGCATCTGCTGCTCGGCATCTTCATCGTGGCCATGTTCCGGCCGGGCGTGTGGCCCGTGGTGGTGTCCGTGGCGCTGACGCACTGGCTGTCGACCGCCCGGATCGTGCGCGCCGAGGTCCTGTCGCTGCGCTCGCGCCCGTACATCGACGCGGCGATCTCCGGCGGCTCGTCCCGGTGGCGCGTGACCGTACGGCATCTGCTGCCCGGGGTGCTGCCGCAGGCCGGCCTCGCCGCCGTCCTGATGGTGCCGCACGCCATCTGGCACGAGTCCGCACTGTCCTTCCTCGGCCTCGGACTGCCCACGCACCAGGCCAGCCTCGGCACCCTCGTGCAGTCGGCGCGCGGGTCGCTGCTCGCGGGGGACTGGTGGCCGACGCTGTTCCCCGGCCTGTTCATCATCGTGCCGACCCTCGCCGTCGCCGGTCTCGCGGGCGCCTGGCGGGAACGGCTGAATCCGCGCCGGCGATCGGAGCTGATGCTGTGACCCCGCCCGATCCGACCGCCCCGCCCGTACTCGACGTCCGCGGACTGTCCGTACGGTTCCGCATGCGCGAAGGCCGCTTCGTCCGGGCCGTCACCGACGCCCGCTTCACGCTGCACGCCGGTGAACGCCTCGCCCTCGTGGGGGAGTCGGGGTGCGGCAAGTCCGTGCTCGCCTCCGCGCTGCTCGGGCTGCTGCCCGAGAACGCGGAGACGGCGGGGGAGGCGGTCCTGAACGGTTCCATCGATCTGCTCGCCGCCTCCGAACGCACCCTCGCGCGCACCGTCCGCGGGCGCCAGGTCGGTCTCGTACCGCAGTCGCCCGCGGCGCATCTCACGCCTGTGCGGACGATCCGCGCCCAACTCCACGAGACCTTGCGGGAGTTGCGGCGCACCCCGCGCTCCGGGCTCCGGGAGGCCGCCGAGGAAGCGGCCGCCCGCGTGTCGTTCCCCGTGGACCACCTCGACCGCTACCCGCACGAACTCTCCGGCGGTCTGGCCCAGCGCGCCGCGACCGCGCTCGCCCTGATCGGCGACGCCCCGCTGCTGCTCGCCGACGAACCGACCACCGGACTCGACCGCGACCTCGTCGAGCACACCGTCGACGAACTCGCCCGGCACACCGGCGACTCCCGTGCCCTGCTGATGATCACGCACGATCTGGCGGCCGCCGAGCGGATCGCCGACCGGATCGCGGTCATGTACGCGGGCCGGATCGTCGAGATCGTCGAAGCCACCACCTTCTTCGGCGCGCGCGGACCACGCCACCCGTACTCCCGCGGCCTCCTTGACGCGCTCCCCGAGCGGGCCTTCGAGCCCATCGGGGGGATGCCGCCCGAACTGGGCGCGCTCCCCGACGGCTGTGCGTTCGCGGCGCGCTGTGCGCGGGCGAGCGAGGAGTGCCGCGTGCAGCCGCCGTTCGAGGGTGCGGTCGCCTGCCATCACGTGGCCCTGGAGGCCGGACATGCTTGAGCTCGACACCATCACCGCCGGATACGAGCCGCGCAGGCCCGTCGTCCGCGGCATCTCGCTCACCGTGCAAAACGGCGAGTCCGTCGGCCTGCTCGGGCCCAGCGGCTGCGGCAAGTCCACGCTCGCGAAGGTCGCCGCCCTGCTGCACCGGCCGGACGCGGGACGCGTCGTGATCGACGGCACCGCTGCCACGGGGTGGCGGCACCGCGCCCCGCAGGCACAGCGCACCGCGCTCGGTGTCGTCTTCCAGCAGCCGCGCCTGTCGGCCGACCCCCGCCTCACCCTCGCCGCCCTGATCGGCGAACCGCTGCGGGCGGTCGGCCGCAGCGCCGAAGTGCCGGACGCCGTACGGGAGTCGGCCGAGCGGGTCGGGCTCGGCGAGGACCTCCTGGGGCGGCGGCCGCACGAGGTCAGCGACGGTCAGCTGCAACGCGCCTGTGTGGCAAGGGCGTTGATCCTGCGGCCGCGCTGGCTGGTCTGCGACGAGATGACGGCCATGCTCGACGCCTCGACGACCGCCGCGCTGGTCCGTGCCGTCGAGGACTACCGCGCCGACAGCGGCGCGGGCCTGCTCGCCGTCGGCCACGACAAGGTGCTGCTCTCGCGGTGGTGCGACCGGGTGGTGCACTGGCCGGAGCCGGCCGCCGAGTCCGCGTAGGCGCCCGCGGCCCTAACGCGGCACCACCAGCACATCCGTCCCCCGGCCCCGGATCGCCCGCACTTCCTCGGCCGGGAGGCCGTCGTCGACCACGAGCAGGTCGAAGTCCGCGAGCGGGGCGAGGGCGTACAGGCCGTCGCGCAGGAACTTCGTGTGGTCGCAGATCAGGACGCGGCGGCTCGCCGCCTCCATCATCGCCCGCTTGACCTGCACCGTCTCCGGTGACGTGTGGTAGAGGCGGCCCTTGCAGACCGCGGTGGTCGACATGAAAAGGACGTCCGCACGGAAGTTGGCGACCATGTCCGCGGTGTGCAGACCCATGTAGGCGTCGTACGCGGGGAAGTAGCGGCCGCCCAGCGAGATCAGGTCGATGCCGGGCTGTTCGGTGAGCGCGCGGATCGCCGGGAGGGCGTTGGTGATGACGGTCAGCGGGCGGATCGCGTCGAAGTGGCGCGTCATCCGGGCGCAGGTGGTGCTGTCGTCCAGAAGGACGGTCTGGCCCGGCGCGAGCAGCCGTGCCGCCGCATGCGCGAGACGCTGCTTGACCGCGGGCATCGCGCTGCCGCGCTCGGCGACGCTGCCGTGGAAGTGCACCGAGGACATCCCGCTGGCCCCGCCGCGCGTCTTGCGCAGCCAGCCCTGCGCCTGGAGATGGTCCAGGTCGCGGTGGACCGTCATCAGCGAGACGCCGTGCTCGGCCACGAGATCGGCCGAACGGACGAAGCCGTGTGTGCTCACCGCCTCCCGGATCCGCCGCCGTCGCGCGTCGCGCACACCGATGCGGTCCGGGGCATCCGCCGTGTCCGGCGGCGCATCCGTCGCGTCCATGGGAACTCCCGTGTGAGATCTACCGGTCACCTCACTCGATCGTCCACCGTCGCCGCAGGTCGGTGACAGGGGACGGAGGTCCTTCTCACACGGCCACGAGACCCCTTCAGGGGAGGTGTTCACGGAAAGTTGACCGCCGTTTCGTCCGTTTTGTTAGCTCGGTGATGACCTCATCGACGCTGATCGGGGAACTCCATGACGCAGACCCCCATGCCGCCCGCCCCGGCCGGCACGGACCAGGCGCCACCGCTGCTCGGCCGCCTCGGCATCCCGCAGTCCCTCTCGTACGGCTATCTCGGCCTGCTGATCTTCATGACCGGCGTGGGCATCGAGGCCGGCTATCTCTCGCCCTATCTCGAAGGCCTCGGCATCGCCGCGTCGAGCGTCGCGATGATCTTCACCGTGTACGGCATCACCGGCGCCGTCGCCGCCTGGTTCTCCGGCGCGCTGTCCGACCTGTGGGGCCCGCGCAAGGTCATGTGGCTCGGCCTGATCACCTTCGCCGTCACCCATGTCTTCTTCCTGACGGTCGCGATCCCCAGCAAGTCGTACGGCCTGCTGCTGCTCGCCTACGCGCTGCGCGGCCTCGCCTTCCCGCTCTTCGCGTACGCCTTCCTCGTCTGGATCGCCGCCGTCGCGCCCCAGCGGCAGATGGGCAGCGCGATGGGCTGGTTCTGGTCCGCCTTCTCGGCCGGAATGCCGACGCTCGGCTCGCTCGGCGCGAGCCTCCTGATCCCCGTGATCGGCGAGTACAGCACCCTGTGGTTCGCGCTCGGGATCGTCGTGATCGGCGGGCTGCTGCCGCTGCTGCTGGTCAGGGAGCCGACCGGGTCGTCGCGTCTCGCGCCGCCGGGGGAGTCCCCGATGGCCGGGCTCGTCGGCTCGCTGACGATCCTGTACCGCAATCCGCGGGTCGGCGCCGGTGCCGCGGTGCGGATGTTCAACACCGCCTCGCAGTTCGGCTTCATGGTGATGCTGCCGGTCTGGTTCGTGCACAGCGTGGGACTCAGCAACGAGCAGTGGCTGCGCCTGGTGGCCGTCATGTTCGGCACCAACATCTTCACGAACCTGCTCTTCGGAGTGATCGGCGACCGCATCGGCTGGCGCACCACCGTCGCGTACTGCGGCGGCATCGGCTGCACGCTCTCCACGCTCGTCCTGTACTACGTGCCGAGCGCCGTCGGCTCCTCGTACCTGCTCTGTCTGCTGGTCGCGGTGTTCTACGGCGCCACCCTCTCCGGATATGTGCCCCTCTCGGCGCTGATGACCGCGATAGCGCCCCGCCACAAGGGCCAGGCGATGGCCGCCCTGAACCTCGGCGCCGGTGCCTCGACCTTCCTCGGGCCGCTGACCGTGAGCCTCTTCCTCGGGCCGCTCGGGGTCGGCGGTGTCACCTGGATCTTCGCCGCCTACCACGCGGTGAGCGCCGTCCTCACGCTCTTCCTCAAGACCACGACGCCCGCCGGGCCCGCGCCCGGGCTCCTGCCCGAGCCCGCCCTGGCCGCCGCCTCCCCGAAGGGACTGTGACCCATGTCGGTCCTCGCCATCGATGTCGGCACCACGATGATCAAGTCCGTGGTGTTCGACGACAACGGCACCGAACTCGCCGTCTCCCGGATCGGCACCGAGGTCCTGCGCCGCCACCCCGGCTGGGCCGAGCAGGACATGGACACCGTGTGGAACGCGGTCGTCTACACCGTCCGCAACGCGCTCTCCGACATCGACGACCCGGTCTGGCTCGTCACCTTCACCGCGCAGGGCGACGGCGCCTGGCTCGTCGACCAGCAGGGCCGGCCCACCGGACCGGCGATCCTCTGGTCGGACGGCCGTGCGGGCGAGATCCTCACGCGCTGGGAGAAGGAGGGTGTGCTGCAGGACGCGTTCCGCCGCAACGGCTCGCTCACCTGCAGCGGAATGCCCAACGCCGTCTTCAGCTGGCTCGGCTCGCACGACCCGCAGCGCCTGGCCCGCTCGGCGTCCTCGCTGACCGCCGCGGGCTGGCTCTTCCACAACCTGACCGGTGTGACGGCGATGGACGAGTCGGACGCCTCGGCGCCGTTCCTGAACCACACCACCGGCGACTACGACGACGCGATCATCGAGCTCTTCGGACTCGGCGCCTACCGCAGGCTGCTGCCGACCGTGCTCGGCGAGGAGGAGCGGATCGCGGAGATCACCCGCGAGGCCGCGGGCCAGCTCGGACTGCCCGAGGGCCTCCCCGTGGTCATGGCCCCGTACGACATCGCCTCCACCGCCCGCGGCGTCGGAGTCGTCAACCCGGGGCAGGCCTGCTCGATCCTCGGCACCACCCTGTGCACCGAGATCGTCCGCCACGAGGTCGACACCAGCGGCGAACCCTCCGGCATCAACATCGCCTACCGCGGCCGCGAACGCGTCCTGCGTGCCTTCCCCACCCTCAACGGCGCCGAAGTCCTCGTCTGGGCCGCCAAGTTGCTCGACCTGGACGGGCCGCCGAAGCTCGGCCGGCTCGCCTTCAAGGCCGAACCCGGCGCGAAGGGCCTCTCCTTCCTGCCGTATCTCTCGCCGGCCGGGGAACGCGCACCGTTCCTCGACCCGTCGGCACGCGGCGCGTTCTGGGGCCTCTCCCTGGAACACAGCCGCGCCGACGTGGCCCGCTCGGTCTTCGAAGGACTCTCGCTGGTCCTGCGCGACTCCCTGGCGGCCTCCCGTACGACCGTCACCGAACTGCGGCTCTGCGGCGGCGGGGCCAACAACGACGACTGGTGCCGGCTGATCGCGGACGCCACCGGCGTGCCGACCGCACGCTCCGGCGACACCGAACTCGGCGCCAAGGGAGCCTTCCTGACGGGCCTCGTACTGTCCGGCGCCGAGTCGTCGATGCACAGCGCGGCCGCCAAGTACGTCCGGATGACCTCCACCTGGGAGCCGGACCCGGAGCGGTCCGCTTTCTACGCGGCCCGCTACGAGGACTTCCTGCGGTGGCGCGGACTCGCCCGTGACGCCGGCTGGTCGTCCGGCCGCACCCCTGCCGTCCCCGGCCCGTACACCGGACGCGAAGGAGCACTCCGTGCAGCATGAACTCGAACGGGACGCCGTGTGGCTCGGTCTCGACCTCGGCACCCAGTCCGCGCGCTGTGTCGCCGTCGACTCGGCCGGCGAGGTGCTCGCCGCCGCCTCGCGGCCGCTGACCAGCCACCGGGACGGCAAGCGCCACGAACAGGACCCCGAGCAGTGGTGGAGCGCGCTCGCCGAGGCGAGCCGCGAGGCACTCGCCGGGATCGACCCCGCCCGCATCAAGGGCCTGGCCCTCGACGGCACGTCGGGCACGATCCTCCTCGCCGACGCCGACGGCACCCCGCTCACCCGCGGCCTGATGTACGACGACGGGCGCGCCGCCGAACAGGCCGTCCGGGTCAACGAGGCGGGCGCACGGGTCTGGCAGGAGCTCGGCTACCGCTCGATGCAGCCGTCGTGGGCGCTGCCCAAGCTGCTCTGGCTGCTCGACCACGAGACGGCAGCAGCCGGTACAGGGGTCCGGCTGCTGCACCAGACCGACTACGTCACCTGGCGGCTCGCGGGCCGGCAGCCGGCGAGCGACGCCAGCCACGCCCTGAAGACCGGCTACCACCTCACCGAGGACCGCTGGCCCGCCGACGTGATGGCCGGACTCGGCGTCCCCGAAGGGCTGTTGCCCGAGGTCGTGAGCCCCGGCACGGTCATCGGTGCGGTGTGCGCCGAGGCCGCGGCGGCCACCTCCATCCCTGAGGGCACCGCGATCGTCGCCGGGATGACCGACGGCTGCGCCGCCCAGATCGGCGCGGGCGCGCTCACCCCCGGCGCCTGGAACTCGGTGCTCGGCACGACCCTCGTGTTCAAGGGCGTCAGCCCGCATCTCGTACGGGACCCGGGCGGCGTCGTCTACTGCCACCGCGGCCCGGGCGGCAGCTGGCTGCCGGGCGGCGCGTCCAGCAGCGGCGCCGGGGTGATCTCCCGCGAGTTCCCCGGCGCCGATCTCGCCGAACTCACCGTGCTCGCCGCCGAGTCGGACAGCGACGCGGTCGCCTACCCGCTGGTCTCCACCGGCGGCGAACGCTTCCCGTTCCGGGCGCCCGAGGCCACGGGGTTCGTCCTGGGCGAACCGGCCACGGAAGCCGAACGCTTCCACGCCCATCTCCTCGGCGTCGCATTCGTCGAGCGGCTCTGCTTCGACTACCTCGACCTCCTGGGCGCCCCCGTCGACGGGCCGCTCACACTGACCGGCGGCGGTGCGAAGAACCCGTACTGGTGCAGGCTGCGCGCCGATGTCCTCGGCCGGCCCGTGCTACGGCCCGAACAGGCCGAAGGCGCCATCGGCATGGCGGTCCTCGCGGCCACGTCGAGCGGTGTGAGCGTGCAGGACGCGGCGGCCGCGATGGTGCGCACCGGCGCGCAGATCGCGCCCGACGCGGCACGGCACCGGCGCTGGACGCCGCGCTACCTGGAATTCCTCGACGAACTGGTCCGCCGCGGCTGGCTCGACGAATCCGTCGCCGTCCACGCGAAGGGAAGGGCCGCACGATGACCGGCACGGAGTCCTCACAGCCCACCGAGTTCGTTCTCGTACGGCACGGCGAGACCGTCTGGCATGCCGAGAACCGCTACGCGGGCCGCGCCGACGTGGCGCTCACCGAGCGCGGCCGCCGCCAGGCGGACGACCTCGCCGCCTGGGCGAAGGGGCAGCGCATCGACGCGGTGTATTACTCGCCGCTGTCCCGGGCCCGGCTCACCGCGGCACCCGCCGCCCGGGTCCTCGGACTCGCCCTGCGCGAGGACGCCCGCCTCCTGGAGCTCGACTTCGGGCGCGGCGAAGGTCTCAGCATCGCCGAGATGCGCGAGGCGTTCCCCGAGGAGCTCGCCCGGTTCGTGCGGCGGCCCGTCACCGACCATCTGCCCGGCGGCAACGACCCGCGCGCCGCGGCCCGCGACGCCCGCGCGCTGCTCGCCGAACTGTGCGTCGACCACCCCGGCGGCCGCGTACTGATCGTCGCGCACAACGCCCTGTACCGGGTGCTCCTGTGCGAGCTGCTCGGCATCGACCCGGACGAGTACCGGCGCGTGTTCCCGGTCCTGGACAACGGCACCCTCACGGAACTCCGTATCGGCGACGGGCAGACGTCCCTGCTCCGGTTCAACGCCCCGTACGCAACCGGCAGTTGACGCGCACAGCCGACCGCCCCCACACCGCACCAGCCAAGGAGACACCCCTCATGAGTACCAAGGTCCTCGCGGCAGGCGACCACTTCGTCCTGCCGCACCTCCTCACCGACGAGGTCAAGCAGGCCACCGACGGCGCCGTGGACGTCCACGAGCTCCGGCTGCCCTGGCCGCACACCCCCTTCGGCAAGGTCGCCGAGGTCATCGAGGCCTCCGGCACCGAGGACGAGCTGATCGAGGCGCTGCAGGGCGTCGAGGTCTGCGTCACCCAGCTCGCCCCGCTCACCGAGCGGATCCTCGCCCACTGCCCGGACCTGAAGCTGATGTGCATCAGCCGCGGCGGGCCCGTCAACGCCAACCTCGAAGCAGCGACGCGGCACGGCGTCGCCGTCTGCTACGCGCCCGGCCGCAACGCCGTCGCCACCGCCGAGCACACCCTCACGCTGCTGCTCGCGGCCGCCCGCGGAGTCGGCGACACGCACGAGGAGATGCGCAAGGGCGTGTGGCGCGGCGACTACTACGACTACGACAACTGCGGCATCGAGATCGAGGGCGCCACCGTCGGTCTCATCGGATACGGCGCCATCGGCTCGCGCGTCGCCAAGGTCCTCAAGGCGATGGGCGCCGAGGTCCTGGTCTGCGACCCGTACGTGAAGCCGGAACTCGTCGAGGGCGTAGCCGAACCGGTGACGCTCGACGAGCTGCTCACGCGCTCCCGCATCGTCTCCCTGCACGCCCGGGTCACCGACGAGACGCGCGGCATGATCGGCGCCGAGCAGCTCGCGAAGCTGCCCCGCGGCTCCGTCCTGGTCAACTGCGCCCGCGGTGAACTCCTCGACTACGACGCGGTCTGCGACGCCCTGGACAGCGGCCGGCTCGTCGGCGCCGGCTTCGACGTCTACCCCGCCGAGCCCGTCCCCGCCGACTCCCGGCTGCTCACCACGCCCGGCATCGTCATGACCCCGCACATCGCGGGCGGCAGCCAGGAGGTCGCGCACAAGGCGGCCCGCATCGTCGCCGGTGAGGTCGGCCGCTATCTGCGCGGCGAACCGCTCGCGCACTGCGCCAACCCCGAGGTCCTCAAGGGCTGACCGCCCGCCCGAGCGCCCCCCCCCACACGTATCAGCAACCCCTCAGGAGCCCCCCATGGACCAGACGACGCGCTACGCCCGCCTCGACCTCGACGAGCAGGAGCTCATCAAGGGCGGCCGCCACGTCTTGTGCGCCTACACGATGAGGCCGAAGGCCGGATACGACGGCTTCCTCGCCACCGCCGCCCACTTCGCCGCCGAGTCCTCCACCGGCACCAACGTCGAGGTGTGCACCACCGACGACTTCACCAAGGGCGTCGACGCCCTGGTGTACGAGATCGACGAGACCCGCGAGCTCATGAAGATCGCGTATCCGATCGAGCTCTTCGACCGCAACATCATCGACGGACGCGCGATGCTCGCGTCCTTCCTGACGCTGTGCATCGGCAACAACCAGGGCATGGGCGACGTCGAGTACGCCAAGATGCACGACTTCTACGTACCGCCCGCCTACCTGCGCCTGTTCGACGGCCCGACCATGAACATCCAGGACATGTGGCGCGTCCTCGGCCGCCCGGTCGTCGACGGCGGCATGGTCGTCGGCACGATCATCAAGCCGAAGCTCGGCCTGCGCCCGCAGCCGTTCGCGGACGCCTGCCACGACTTCTGGCTCGGCGGCGACTTCATCAAGAACGACGAGCCGCAGGGCAACCAGGTCTTCGCGCCGCTGAAGGAGACCATCGCGTGCGTGGCCGACGCGATGCGCCGCGCCCAGGACGCCACCGGTGAGGCCAAGTTGTTCTCGGCCAACATCACGGCCGACGACCCGGCCGAGATGATCGCCCGCGGCGAGTACATCCTGGAGACCTTCGGCGAGAACGCCTCGCACGTAGCGTTCCTCGTCGACGGCTACGTGGCGGGCCCGACAGCCGTCACGACCGCGCGCCGCAACTTCCCGAACCAGTTCCTGCACTTCCACCGCGCGGGCCACGGCGCCGTCACCAGCCCGCAGTCGCAGCGCGGCTACACCTCGTTCGTGCACTGCAAGATGACCCGGCTGCAGGGCGCCTCCGGTATGCACACCGGCACGATGGGCTTCGGCAAGATGGAGGGTGACGCCGCCGACAAGGCCATCGCCTTCATGCTGGAGCAGGACGCGGCCGACGGACCGTATTTCCACCAGGAGTGGCTCGGCATGAAGTCCACCACCCCGATCATCTCCGGCGGCATGAACGCGCTGCGGCTGCCCGGCTTCTTCGACAACCTCGGTCACTCCAACGTCATCCAGACGTCCGGCGGCGGCGCCTTCGGCCACAAGGACGGCGGCACCGCCGGCGCCAAGTCGCTGCGGCAGGCTCAGGACGCCTGGCAGCAGGGCATCAAGCTCACCGAGTACGCCAAGGAGCACGCCGAGCTCAAGGGCGCCTTCGAGTCCTTCCCGAAGGACGCCGACCACCTGTTCCCGACCTGGCGCGACGAGCTGGGCGTCCAGGAGACCAAGGGCTGAAGGCTCGGCCAACTCCCGGCTGCCCTCTGCCGTTCACGGTGGGCGGGACCGCATACTCGGTCCCGCCCATCCGTCGTTCCGGGAGGTATCGCAGACATGGCCTTACAGGTCACCCGCCGCACCGCCGTCACCACGGTCGCCGCCGCACTCGCCTCAGCGGTCGCCATCCCCTCGTCCGCCCAGGCGACCGCACCGCAGGGCGCGGGCAGCCCGCCCCGCAGAAAGCCGCTGCGCCGTGCCCACGCGCACAACGACTATCTGCACACCCGCCCGCTCCTGGACGCCCTCGACCACCGCTTCAGCAGCGTCGAGGCCGACATCTTCCTCGTGGACGGCGAACTCCTCGTCGCCCACGACCCGGTGGACCTCGATCCGGCGCGCACCCTGGAGGCGCTGTACCTGAAGCCGCTCGCCGAGCGTGTGCGCAGGAACCACGGCGCCGTGTACCGGGGGCACCACCGGCCGGTGCAGCTCCTCATCGACATCAAGACGGACGGCGTCGCCGCCTACGCCGAGCTGCACCGCCAACTCCACCGCTACCGCCGCCTGTTCACCACGTACGCCCATGGGAAGGTCCGCAAGGGCGCCGTCACCGCGGTGATCTCGGGGGACCGGGCCGCGCGGGCGCCGATGGAGGCGCAGCGGGTGCGGTACGCGTTCTACGACGGGCGGCTCGCCGACCTCGGCGGACCGGCGCCCGCCTCCTTCATCCCGCTGATCAGCGACAACTGGAACAACCACTTCACGTGGAAGGGCGAGGGGCCGATGCCGGCGGCCGAACGCGACAAGCTGCAGCAGATCATCGCGACCGCGCACGGGCGCGGCCAGCGGGTGCGGTTCTGGGCGACGCCCGACCTGCCCGGGCCCGAACGGGGCGCCGTATGGCTGGAGCTGATCGCCGCCGACGCGGACCATCTGAACACCGACGATCTTGCCGCGCTCGAGGCATTCCTCGACGCGTACGACCGGTAACACCCTTTCGGAGGACATGTCAGTCGACCGGACGGACCCTGTGCCACGCAACACTGACGGCGAAAACGCCGCGGTGTTGACGTGGCGCAGTTGCGTAGGGAGTCCGGACGATGGCCATTTCGGTGTCAGTTGTACTGCTGCTGCTCATCCTCGCGATCGTGTTCCTGCGCAACGGGGCACTGAAGATCACGCATGCGATCGTCTGCGTGCTGCTCGGCTTCTACCTGGCGAGCACGAGCATGGCGCCGACGATCCAGAACGGGCTGACGGCGACGGCGAACATCGTCAGCAATCTCAATCCCTGAGCGGCGTACGGCTCCTTGGGGCCGGGAGCCTGTTCCTGAACGCCTCACGTGCCGAGCATGCGGGAGCGGATGAGGAAGCGGACGCCCTCCGGGGCCTCCAGGGAGAAACCGCCGCCGCGGCCCTCGACGACATCGACGATCAGGCGGGTGTGCCGCCACGCCTCGTACTGGCTCTTCGACATCCAGAAGCCGATCGGCTCGGAGATGCCGTCGACGGTCAGCGATTCGAGCAGGACGTCCGAGCCGCCCGTGCGGAACTCGCCCTCCGGGTAACACATCGGCGCGCTGCCGTCACAGCAGCCGCCGGACTGGTGGAACATCAGCGGGCCATGGGCGGCGCGCAGCTTCTGCAGCAGCTCGGTGGCCGCGTGCGTGAGCTCGACGCGTGGGGGTGATGCGGACATGGGGGCCTCCTTCTGCGGCGCCGGCGTGCTGACCTCTGCGGCGCCGGCGTGCTCACCGCCCCAGTCTTGCCGCTGCTGCCGCGACTGGCCATGCGGCGGCCGCCGTTAATTCGCTGTCGCCCGCGGCGGGCTGCTCGCTATGCTCGCGGCGATGACTACTCGAACTGCTCCCTTCGCGGGGAGATGGGGGGTCCGGTCCTTTCACGGTGAGCGCTGATGGCCACCGTGACCGAGACCCGATCCGTATCCGCCGACGCCGTCGACCAAGCCGCTTCGCCCGGCTTCATCGATTCCGTCGCCTCCGACACCGAGGGACCCTGGGCTGCTGCTGCGCCCTCGCCCCGGCTGTCCTGCTGGCTGCACGTGCGCGAGTTCGCCGTGCCGCCCTCCATGATCGACACCGCCACGGACCGGCGCGCCGCCGGTGACTGGGCGGGCGCGTGTGCCGCGGCACGCGTGGACGTCGACTTCGATCTGCGCCGTCTCGCGCGCCGCCACGGCCGCGAACTCGTCGCCCGACTCCGCCTCGATCTGCGCCACTTGGTGCCCGATCTGCTGCGCTGGCATCTGCCGCGCAGCGGACCCGACGGTCTGCTGCGGCCCGGCATCACGCTCTCCCTCGCGCAGTACGAGCAGCCCGACCCGGCCCGTCCGCCCCTGCACCTCGTCGTACGGACCCCGCCCGCCTGGGCGGAAGCCGGGCAGCGGGTGAGCCTCGCGGTGTGGGACGGGTCCGCCGCGCACCCCGCGGCCGGGCATCCCCATCCGCGGCCCGGCGCCCGCTTCCGGCTCGATCTGCACCGGCATCTCTGGGATGTGCGACGGGTGGGGGAGCTGCGGTGGCGCGCGGGACGCGGCAGCCCTCCACCTCCTTCGTACGCCGGATCGTTGATGGCGCACGCGGCGGTGGCCGAACGGTGGGCGATGTCCGCGCACTGGGCCGTGGACCGCTGGATGGACGAGGCCCGGCTCGTGCGGGACGCGGAGGCGTGCCCGGCCGAGGGTCCGGTCTCCGTACGGCTCGGATCCGGGCTGCGGCTCGCGGTCGACACCCGCGACGGGCGGATCGCACCGGATCCCGGGGAGCTGCCCGTCCTGCCGGACGCGGCGACCTGGGTGCCGCCCGACGTCGAGCTGCTGCGCGCGGGCCTCATCGACGCCGACAGGCTCCACCCGATGGTCGCCTCGGCGCTGACCGGACGCTCCGTGGACGCGGCACGCGTGCGCCGGGATGCGGGCGAGCAGGCGCAACTGGTCGACTGCCGGGGTTCCGTGCACCGGATCGGGTTCGTGGACGGGATGCTCGCGGCGCTCGACCACGACCGCTCCGAAGTGCACCGCGAGGAACTCCTCGTCGCCTTCGGCGGCCCACCGCTGCCGTGCCTTCAGGTCATCGACGACATGCACCGCAAACCCGAGGAGCTGAGCGCCGTACGCGAACGGCTCGCGCACGGTGACGTCCCGGGCGCGTTCGCCGTCCTCGAAGGGCTGCTCGGCCCCGAGGCCCGGCTGCGCGAGGGCCCGTTGCGTGACGCGCTCGAAGAGGCCGTCGAACGCCGCATCGCCCACGGCCTGTACCGCGCGGGCCTCACGAACCACGGACCCTTGAAGCTCCTCGATGGCGGCGCGCTGCGCTCGCACCCTCGTGAGGCCTCGTTCCGCTGAGCCCGTCGGCGCATGCGCCGCACGCCTCCGCCCCCTTCCTCGCACCACCGAGCCGCCACCCCGGACGGCCTCGGCTTCCTCCACGTACACAAAAGGTGATGACGCATGTCCAAGACCGTGAAGACCATGAAGACCGAACTCGACGTGGCCGACGACCTGTTGGAGCTGCTCGGCCGCACGACCACCGAACCCCGCCCCGACGACCAGCTCGCCGCGCTGACCCTGGCCGTCGCCGCGGATCTGCCCGTGCTGCTCTGGGGTGAGCCCGGGATCGGCAAGACCGCGGGCCTGACACAGCTCGCGGAGGCGCTGGGGCTGCCGCTGACCACGGTCATCGCGAGCGTGCACGAACCCTCCGACTTCGCCGGACTGCCCATCGTGGGCGACGACCCCGCCGTGCAGGGCGTGCCGATGGCCCCGCCGGAGTGGGCCGTACGACTCGTGCGCGAGGGAAGGGGGCTGCTGTTCCTTGACGAGCTGTCCACGGCTCCGCCCGCCGTCCAGGCCGCCCTGCTGCGGGTCGTCCTCGAACGGCGGGTCGGTGCGCTGCGGCTGCCCGACGGCGTACGGATCGTGGCGGCCGCCAACCCGCGGTCGTCCGCCGCCGACGGCTGGGAGCTCAGCGCTCCGCTCGCCAACCGGTTCGTGCATCTGCACTGGGTGCACGAGCAGGACGTCGTCGTACGGGGGCTCGGCGGGGTGTGGCCGCGCGCCACCCTGCCGCGGCTCGATCCCGAGCGCCTCGAAGAGGCCGTCACCCACGCCAGGCGAGCGGTGTGCGAACTGCTCGCCGCGCGCGCCGGGTTGGTGCACCGGCTGCCCGCGACCGAGACCAAGCGCGGCGGTGCCTGGCCGTCGCCGCGGAGCTGGGACATGACCGTGCGGCTCGTCGCCTTCGCGACGGCCGCCGGGGCGCCGAGGGAAGTGCTGTCGCTGCTCGTGCGCGGGACGGTGGGGGACGGGCCCGGGTTCGAACTGCTCGCGAGCATGGACCGGATGGATCTGCCCGACCCCGAGGTCCTGCTCGCCGAGCCCGAGTCCGCCGAGCTTCCCGACCGCGGGGACCTGCGGCAGGCCGCGCTCGACGCGGTGGTCGCCGCCGTGCGCGCCCGCCCCGAACGCGACCGCTGGGACGCGGCCTGGGCTCTCCTCGTACGGGCGATGGAGACCGGCGCACCGGATCTCGTGGTCGTCCCGGCGAACACCCTCGCCACACTGCGGCGCGAGGGCTGGGACGTGCCCGTGGCGATCGAGCGCCTGGGCAGCGCCGTGAAGCTGTCGCAGGAGGCCGACCGCGCGGCCGAGCGCGTGCGGACCAAGGAGACGGCGGGTGCGGGCCGTTGACCGACCTCGCGCACGACACACGAGAGCTCGCGTACGACAGCGGCAAACTGTTCGCGGCCCGGCTGCAGGCAGTCCGCGCCCGCCCGTTCCTCGCGACCGCCCTCTTCGCGCTGCAGGTCGTGCCATCGCGGCACGTCCCGACCATGGGGGTCGACCGGTTCTGGCGGTGCTACGTGTCGCCGGGCTTCGTGGACCGCACGCCCGTCGAGGAGCTCGCCTCGGTGTGGGTCCACGAGGTCTCGCACCTGCTGCGCGACCACCACGGCCGCAGTGAGCGCTACGCCGACCGCAACGGAGTGTCCGGCGCGAAGGAGCGGCTGCGGATGAACATCGCGGCGGACTGCGAGATCAACGACGACGCGTTCGGGGACGGGCTCGTCGTCCCGAAGGGCGTGATGCTGCCCGGCCTGCTGCAACTGCCGTCAGGGAAGCTGATGGAGGAGTACCTGGGGGAATTCCGCCTCGGCCGGTTCACCGAGGCGCACGCCTGGCTCGACTGCGGCAGCGGAGCGGACGGGTGGGAGCGGCCCTGGGATCTCGGGCCCGACGGCGCGCACGGACTGACCGCGCAGGAACGGGACTTGGTGCGCTTCCGTGTGGCGCAGGGCATCAAGGGCCGCGGCAGCAGGTCCGCCGGCTGGGAGCGATGGGCCGAGGAGACGCTGCACCCGCCGCAGCCCTGGCGGGAACTGCTCGGCGCCGCGATCCGCTCGGCCGTCTCCGCACCCGGCGTCGGCGAGAACTACACCTACGGCCGTCCCTCGCGGCGCTCCACGAGCCTGCCCGGTGTGATCCTGCCGAGCCTGCGCCGCCGCCCGCCCCGCGTGAGCATCGTCATCGACACGTCCGGGTCCGTGAGCGACCGCGAGCTGGGGTCCGCCCTGCTCGAAGTCGCCGCGATCTCCCGGACGTTGGGCGGCCGACGCGACCTCGTGCGCGTCGTGCCGTGCGACGCGTCCGCGCATCTCGTGCACCCGCTCTGCCGCGGCCAGGGCATTCCGCTGATCGGCGGCGGCGGTACGGATCTTCGGGCCGGGTTCAGGAAGGCGCTGCACAGCGGGCCCAAGCCCGATGTGATCGTGGCGCTCACCGACGGCCAGACCCCGTGGCCGGACACGCAGCCGCCGTGCCGGACCATCATCGGGCTCTTTCCACGCGGCGGATACGACGAGGACAGCGATTCCGAGTACGTGCCCGATCCGGTACCGCAGTGGGCGCGGGTGGTGGAGATCGGGTAGCGGCGGGCGGGTGCGGTCGGTGCGGTCGGGTGCGCGGAAACTCCGTTGCGGCGCCGCCCGTCGCCGCCCGACAGTGGACGCATGACGACTGTGACCGTACGGCCCGCCACGCTCGATGCCGCGGCGGCGGCCTGTGCGCTGGTCAACGAGGTGGATGTGCTCGAAGGCGGCCGCTCCGAGACGGACCCGGCCGAGGTGCTCGCCGACTGGAAGCACCCCGAAGTCGACCTCGCCCGTGACTCCTGGCTCCTCCACGAGGACGAACGGCTCGTGGGCTACGGCCTGTTGACGGACGGGTCCGGCGGCGAACGCATCGACGTCGACCTGTACCTGCTGCCCGGACGCCCCGACGGCGCCCGGCTGCTCCTGGAGCGCATGGAGGCACGGGCCGCCGAGCGCGCCGCCGCCAACGGCGCCCCGCGGGCCGTGGTCCACCAGGGCCTGCACACGACCACCGCGGTCGACAAGGACGTGCTGCGCGAGCGCGGCTGGCGCACCGTACGCCGCTATCACGTGATGCAGCGCCCGCTCGCGCCGGACGCCGACCTGATGCCCGAGCCGCTGCCCGGGGTCTGTCTGCGCCCCTGCACGGACGAGGCCGACCGGCGGATCGCGCACGCCTTGCTGCAGGAGTCGTTCGCCGAGCACTTCGACTTCCAGCCGCGCACGTACGAGCAGTGGCTGCACGACATCGACGCCGAGCACGCCGACTTCTCGCTGGTCTGGATCGCCCGGGTCGAAGGACTCGGCGACGTCGCGGCGATGCGCAGCCGCAACGACCGTGCCACGACGGGGTGGATCAGCAGCGTCGGCGTGCTGCGGGCGGCCCGCGGGCGCGGGATCGCCGGGTATCTGCTGCGGTACGCGTTCTGGTACTACGCCGGGCTCGGGCGCGACCGGATCAGCCTCGGTGTCGACACGGACAACGCGTCCCGGGCGCTCGACCTCTACGAGCGGCACGGGCTCGCCCTGGACTGCGCCGTGGACACGTGGGAGCTGGTCCTCCCGCTCTGATCCGGCCGGTCCGCATGCGCCGAGGGGCGCTACCGCGTCTCGCGCGTCCCCGACCAGGCCGCCCAGAGCGTGGCGTACGGGCCGCCCGCCTCCTTGAGGCGTTCGTGCGGCCCGGACTCCACGACCCGGCCGTGCTCCAGGACCACCACCCGGTCCGCCGCGGCGGCCTGCGTCAGACGGTGCGCCACGATCAGCGCGGTGCGGCCGTCGAGGGCCGCACGCGCGGACAGCTCGAGCACGCGTGCGCCCGCGCTGCCCGCCTCGGCCGTCGCCTCGTCGAGGACGGCGACCAGCGGGTCCGCGAGCACCAGCCGGGCGAGCGCCAGTTGCTGCGCCTTGGCGGCGTCGAGGCTGTGCGCTCCCTCGCCGACGACGGTCTCCAGACCCTCGGGAAGCGCCTCGGCCCAGGTCAGCGCGTCGACCGTGGCGAGCGCCGCGCGCAGCTCCTCGTCCGTCGCGTCCGGGCGCGCCAGGCGCAGGTCCTCGGCGAGCGTTCCCGAGAAGACATGCAGTTCCTGCGAGACGAGGACGGCTCCCGGCCTGCCGTCCGCCCGCGCCGGCATCGTGACCTCGCCGCCGGTGGGCGGCTGCACCCCGGCCAGGATCCGGGCCAGCGTCGACTTGCCCGCACCGCTCGTGCCGACCAGTGCCACGTGCTCGCCCTCGTGCAGATCGAGGTCCACCTCGTGCAGGACGGGCGCGCCGGACCCGTACGCGTGCGTGATGCCGCGGACGTGGACGAAGGCGTCGTCGCTGCGGGCCGTCGCGGGGCGCTCAGGCTCGTCCGGCAGATCGGTCACGCCGACGAGGCGCGCGAGGCCGGCCGTCGCCGACTGGGCGTCGTCGAGCAGGACGAGGGCGGCGTTGATGGGGCCGAAGAGATTGTGGAAGTAGAGCGCGGCCGCGGTCGCCGTACCGATGGACACCGCGTCCTCGCGTACAAGGAGCAGCCCGGCGAGCAGCACGCCCACCAGACCGATGTACTCGCCGATGTGCAGCCGCCCGTAGAAGCCGAGCACCAGCCGCACACCGCGCTTGCTCAGCTCGACGGCCGCGTGCGAGCGCTCCTCGACCCGTTCGGTGTGCTGCTCCTCCAGGAGATGCCCGCGGACGGTTTCGGCGCCGCCGATCGTCTCAAGGAGCTGTTGCTGCTGCGCGCCGGTGGCGATGCGCTGCTTCGCGTAGAGCGGCACGGCCTTGCCCACGTACCAGCGAGCGGTCCACGCCTGCACCGGCACGGCGAGCAGCGCGGCCACCAGGAAGCGCCAGTCGAGGACGGCCAGGGCGATCAGCGTGAGGAGGATCGTCAGGCTGGAGCGGGCCAGTTCGGGCAGCGCGGAGCGCACCGCTTCCGATACGCGCGCCACGTCGCCCGTCACGCGGGCGGTGAGGTCGCCGGAGCCGGCCCGTTCGATGCGGTCGGCGGGCAGGGCGAGGGCCCGTTCGACGAACCGTTCCCGCAGCCGGGCCAGCACCGATTCGCCGAGCCGGGCCACCATGCCGAGGCCGAGCGCGGTCGAGGCGCCCTGGACCAGGGCGACCACGACGAGCAGGACCACCGGCAGGGTGAGGTCGGACGTCGTGATGTGACCGGCGCCGCGCATGCCTTCCGCGACGAGGTCCACGATCCGGCCGAGCAGCGGCTGTGTCAGCAGTCCGACGGAGGTCGCGGCGACCAGGACCAGGGCCGAGCGGATCGCGAGCGACCGGTCGGGACGCAGCAGTTCGAGCGCGGCCGCGCGGGTGCGGGGGCCGGAGGCGACCGGCAGCAGTTCTGCGCTTTGGTCCGTGCGCTCGGCGGTGTCCTGTACGAGGTCGGGTGTCGTGGTCATGCGAGGACCGCCGTCCGGTAGCGAGCGTTGCGTTGGACCAGGGCGTCGTGCCGGTCCTCGTCGGTGAGGCGCCCGCCGTCGATCAGGACGACACGGTCCGCGACGGCGAGCAGCGCGGGGCTGCTGGTGACCAGGACGGTCGTACGGCCGCGGCGCACCTCGCGGATCCCGGCGGCGATCCGGGCCTCGGTCGCGGCGTCGATCGCGGTGGTCGGGTCGTGCACGACGAGTACCTCGCGGTCGGCGGCGAGGGCGCGGGCCAGGGCCACGCGCTGCCGCTGGCCGCCCGAGAGGGAACGGCCGCGCTCGCCGACCGGGGCGGCGAGGCCGCCGGGCACGGACGCGGCGACCTCGTCGGCGGCCGCGGCGGTGGTGGCGGCCTCCTGGGCCGCGTCGCCCGCGGCGGTGATGTTCTCCTCGATCGAGCCGGTGAACAGATCGGCCGCGTGCTCGGCGACGAGCACCCGGGCGCGCAGGGCGCGCGGCGCGAGCTCGGTGAACGGAACCCCGTCGAGGGCAAGCCGCCCCGCGTCCGGATCGGTCCGGCGGGCGAGACAGCGTACGAGCGTGTCGGCGTGCGCGGGGTCGGTGACGACGACACCGAGGAACTCACCGGGGGCGACGGCGAGATCGAGGCCCTTGAGGCCCTCGTGCGTGAGGCCGTTGAGGTGGAGCGAGGGGGCCGTGCCGTTGGGGTGGAGCGAGGGTGCCGTGCCGTCGGGGGAGGAGGCGGAGACGGTCCGGGGCGCGGGGATGTGGTCCGCCGCGACGGCCGTCTGCCCGTCCTCGTCCGTCCCGGATATCGCCCCCGGAGCCGCGAGCACTTCGCCGACCCGGCCCGCCGATGCCCGCGAGCGGGCCACATCGGCCGCCACCCAGGCCACCGTGTGCAGCGGTCCCGGCAGGAACAGGGCGAGGCCCACGGCCGCCACCAGTTCGCCGAGCCCGATCGCGTCCGTGAGGACCAGGTGTCCGCCGACCAGGGCGACCACGGCGATGAAGATCCCCGTGAGGGCCTGCATCATGCCGGTCTGCACGGCCTCCGCGCGGGCCGCCCGCACGGTCGCGTCGAGCGCGGCCCGGCTGGTGCGCCGGTACCTTTCGGTGGCGGCGCGGCGGGCGCCGAGCCCCTGCAGCACCCGTACGCCCGCGACCAGATCGGCTGCGACGCCCGAGGCATGGGCGGCCTGTTCCTGCTCGGCGTGGCTGCGGTGTTCGAGGGGGCGGGCCAGAAGCTGGCCGAGGGCCATCAGGACCGGAGTGCCGAGCAGGATCAGGAGCCCGAGCGGCACGGACGCGCGCAGCAGCAGGACCGCTCCCGCGGCCAGACCGACCACCGCTCCGAAGCCGATCGGCAGCGCCATCGTCACGGCACCCGCCCGGCGTGCGTCCTCGGTGGTGACGGAGACGAGGGCGCCCGGCGGCCTGCCGTGCTCGGCGCCGCCGTACGGATCGAGGACCCGGCGGATCAGCCGCATCCGCAGCGTGTGCCCCGCGTGCTCCTTGGCGTACTCGGCCTCGCGGGCCCCCAGCTGGAAACCGCCGGAGAGGAAGACGTAGACGACCGCGAGGACCAGGGCCCAGCGGCCGAACGAGGCCAGGTCGGGGTGGACGATCGCCCGGTCGACGATGAAGCCGATCAGGACCGGTATGAGCGCCTCGCCTATCTGGTGCGAGGCGTTGAGCGCGCAGGCCGCGGCGACCCGCCGCCGCTCGCCCCGGATCACGGTGCGCAGGACCACACGCCCGTCGTGCCGCGCGGCGTCCCGCATGCTCGCTCCCCACCCGGATCCGCTTCCACGGACCCGCTGCGCCCGGACCCGGACCCACCGAGCGGTCCACCAGGCCTTTTCCAAAGACAGGCAAGGCTAACCTGGCCGACCATCAAGAGGGAGAGGGGAGTCGCCTGTATACCAACACGACGCCGACAATGACCCCACTCCCGGCATTTGCCCAGTGAGGCAAAGGGATCTGGTTGCATCGCTGCAACACCCTTGATCGCCAACTTCTGTTTGGTATACAAAAAGCGAGTCGCGGCCCCCACCCTCACCAAGGAGCCCCATGACCACCTCGCAGTCGTCCACGTCGTCCTCCTCGGCCTCCGTATCGCGCCGCAATGTGCTCGCCGGGGCCGCCGCCCTCGCGGGCGCCGCCACCGTCGCGGGCGGTGCCCTGCCCGCCCAGGCCGCCGAGCGGTCCGGCAAGGGTGACGGCCACGGCAGCCACGACGGCAAGGCCGTGGTCTTCCGCAACGTCCGCCCCTTCGGCACCGGCAAGTCCGTCGACCTCGTCGTCGTGGACGGCAAGATCTCCGCCGGACCCGCGCCCCGCGGCGCCAAGGTCGTCGAGGGCCGCGGCCGCGCCGTGCTGCCCTCGCTCGTGGACGCCCACATCCACCCCGACAAGACGACGTGGGGCGGCAAGTGGGTCACGCGCAAGCCGGCCGGCGGGATCGCGGACTACGTCGCGCAGGACGTGGAGCTGTTCAAGGCCCAGGACCGCTCGGTCGCCGAGCGCGCGTACGGCCTGATGAGCCACGCCGTCGCGCACGGCACCCGCGCGATGCGCGCCCATGCCGATGTCGCGCCCGCCTACGACCTGGCCGGCGTCGAGGGTCTCGGCATCGCCCGCGAGAAGCTGAAGCGCGCGCTCGACGTGCAGATCGTCGGCTTCCCGCAGCACGGCGTGATCCGTACGCCCGGCACCAAGGAGCTCCTGGAGGAGGCCGCGCGCACGGGCGCCGTCGACTTCGTCGGCGGCATCGACCCGGGCGGCTTCGACCAGGCGCCGGTCGAGCAGCTCGATGTCCTGTTCGCCATCGCGGACCGGCACGGCGTCGGCCTCGACATCCATCTGCACGACCGCGGCGAGCGCGGCCTCGCGGCGCTGCGCGGCATCATCGACCGCACGCGCACACTCGGCCTCACCGGCAAGGTCACCGTCAGCCACGTGTTCTGTCTGCCGGAGCTCGACGACCGCGAACTGGGTGTCTTCGGCGAGCAGATGGGCGAGCTCGGCATCTCCCTGACGACCGTCGCGCCCTCCGCCGACCTGGTGCTGCCGATCGCCAAGCTGCAGGAGTACGGAGTCCACGTCGGCGTCGGCTCGGACGGCATCCGTGACTCGTGGAGCCCGTTCGGCAACGCCGACATGTTCGACCGCGCGCACAAGATGGGCTGGGTCACCGACGTCCGGCTCGACGACGAGCTGACCGCCTGCTTCACCGCGGCGGCCGACGGCGGCGCGGACGTGATGGGTCTGGCGCACGCCGACCTGTCGCCGGGCTCCCCCGCCGACTTCGTCCTCATGAAGGCCGAGTGCGTGCCGCAGGTCGTCGTCGACGCCCCGGCCCGCGAGCTCGTCGTCCACGGCGGCGTGATCGTGGCCCGCGACGGCGAGCTGGTGCGCTGACGCCGGACCCTCACGGCGTACGCGGAAAACGCCTTGCCCTCCCGGGTGATCGCCCTGCGAGACTGGTTCCATGACAGACATGGGGCAGTTCCGCCGGGCGGTCACCCAGTGGGCCGCACAGCGGACCGAGGAGCAGGCCGAGGAGCCCGAGGCCGCCGTGCGGGCCAGGGAACTGGCCGGGCGGATCGGGCTGCGCGCCGTCGTCCTCGTGGAGGGCGACAGCGATCTGCGCGCCCTCGACGCCCTCGCGGCCCGTCGCGGCCGTGATCTGGAGGCCGAGGCCGTCGCGGTGGTCCCGCTCGGCGGCGCCACCAACATCGGGCACTTCCTCGCCCGTTGCGGACCGCAGGGCCTCGGTATGCGTCCGGTCGGCCTGTGCGACGTCGGAGAGATCCGGCACTTCCAACGGGCCCTGGAACGCGAGGGGTTCGGCGCCGCGGACACCCAGGAGGACCTGGAGGCACTCGGCTTCTACATCTGTGACGCGGATCTGGAGGACGAGCTGATCCGGGCGCTCGGACCCGAAGGCGTGGAGCAGGTCATCGACGCCGAGGACGAGTTGCGCCCGTTCCGCACCTTCCAGAACCAGCCGTACCACCGCGGCCGCACGATCCACCAGCAGTTGCGCCGCTTCATGGGCACGCACTCCGGCCGCAAGGCGCAGTACGCCCACGCCATGGTCCGCTCCCTCGACCCGGACCGCGTCCCCCGCCCGCTGGAACGGCTCCTGGAACGGGTGCAGTAGCACCCAGGTCCAGGAGGAGGGTTCATCGGGACGCGGGCCCGTCGAGGCTCAGCTCGTGCCCAGCTCGCGCGTCGTCAGGAAGTACGAGCCCTCGCCGGTGAGTCCGTCCTTGGTACCCGGGACCACCCAGTACCCCTGCTCCTCGCGGGGCTTGTGATAGCCCACGTAGCCCGCGAGCAGATCGTCGAAGCCGTCGCCGTTCACGTCGACGAGCGCCGAGGTCTTGCCGAACTGGTCGCTGTCGACCTCGAACCCCGGCTTGCCCGGCTTCATGCCGACGGTTTTGCGGTTGACCGAACGCCCCGGGACAAGGCCCTCCTTGCTGCCCTCGTACACCTTCACCTCACCCTCCGGGTGATTGCGGCCGCTCGCCACTTCCAGCAGGTCGAGCAGGCCGTCCCCGTTCACGTCGCCGCTCGCCGCAGGGAACGACGCCATGGCCATGCCCGTGGCGCGCGGGCCGTCGAGGAACGCGGTCGGGCCGCCGTGGTACAGCTTCGTCGGGCCGTCCTCGGGGTCGAGGTAGAGATCGTCCGCACCGTCCCCGTCGAAGTCGGCGACGAGCCCCGCGACCAGGACGTCCGGGATGCCCTTGGCGCGGCCCGCATACACGAGGCCGTCGTCGGAGCCGGTGTACAGGTCGACGCGGTCGGACGGTGCCGGGTAGTCGCCCTCCATGCTGTCCTCGCCGGTGAGGCTCTCCACCAGGAGGTCGGTCCTGCCGTCCCCGGTGAAGTCGCCGGTCAGGCTGGTGCGGACGGTGAGCGTGCCTTCCTGACCGAGGTCGAGGCCCGTCATCGCGGCGGGCCTGCCGTCGCGGCCCAACGGGCCGCGCAGCACGTAGAGATGGCAGCCGCCGTCGCGCAGCCGCGCGGGGTGCCCGATCAGATCGGTCTGGCCGTCGCCGTCGACGTCGCCCGCAGGGAGATCGATGAGCGAGATCACCCCGGCGTCGAGCCGCGTCGCGCTGTGCCGGCCCTTGCGGTCGCCCCACACCACGTACTGCCGCTGCTTCGCGTCCTGGAAAACGAGATCACCGAGCCCGTCGCCGTCCAGGTCACGCGGCACCCGGACTGTCGCACCGTGGAGGCGGGGATTGCCGCCCTTGTCCTGCATCTTGGGGAAGACCTCGCTGAGCGAGACGGCGTCCGCCGCGTCGAGGCGCTTCTTCGCGCCGGGCACGAAGGCGCGGTTCTGCCGCCACGTGCCGCCGTCGACCGGGCGGTACCAGCCCTCCACGGCGAAGTCGTCGATCTTGTCACCGTTGAAGTCGCCGTCGGGCGCCCGCTTCTTCCCCACAGGAGCGGCCGCCTGCGCGGGTGCGTCGGGCGGTGCGGTGCAGGACGGGGCCGTCACCTGCGCGCCGGCCCGTGGGGACACCGGATCCGGTCCCTCGTCGGAGGAGGAGGTGCAGCCCGCCGCGAGAAGGGCCGTCGCACAGACGAGCGCGCCAAGACCCTGCCGCCGCGCCCGTCCCCGTACCGCCTCGGCCATGGACATACGGATCGCCAACCCCTCGCGTTCGGCCGACCCGTGCCCGGCCGCCCGTGCGGCCCGGTCACCCTCCCGGTCGGTCCCGATCATGGGGGCGGATCATAGCCGCACCGCGGTCCGCGGAAATCTGCCGGGCCGGTGACTATCCGGCCTGGCCGGAGGCCTGTTCCGCGCCCAGGTCCAGGTCCGAGTGCACCAGGTTGTGGTCCGAGTACGGACTGTGATGGACGCCGTTGCCGACCGCGGCGATCCCGCGGACGAAGGTGTAGTCGAACTTGCTCATCCAGTCGGTGGTCGGCTCGCAGACCCCGTCCGACGACGCCGGGTTGCACTGCGGGTCGCCGTCCTCGGCGAGCGCCCAGATCTCGCGCAGCTCCGGGGTGCTCGGCTCGGCGTTGAAGTCGCCCAGCACGATGGCCCGTTCATGCGGGGCGACGGCCGCGGCCAGGACCTTCGTCTGCCCGGCGCGCACCTCTTCCTGGCGCCGCTGGGCGAGATGCGTGGCGAAGACCCGGACCTGCCGGCCGTCCACCTCGGTCGTCACCGCCAGATAGCCGCGGTCCTCGGAACCGCCGTCGGGGTACTCCACGTTGACCCGGTCCGTCATCGGCGCTGCCGACAGCAGCGCCTGGCCGAAGCCGCCCGGATCCCACGGCACCCCGCCGCAGCGGCTCCAACTCGTGAGCACCGAGCCGTACTCGACGTTGTAGTCGAGTCCGTACAGGTTCTCCAGATGGTCCCTGATCGCCTCGACGTCGCCGACGCAGGCCTCCTGCAGGGCGATGACCTGCGGTGCGTACTTGGCGATCTCGGAGGCGCGGCCCACATTGAAGCCGCTGTCGTTGCAGGGGTTGCAGATGTTCCACGTCATCACGCGGTTGGGGACGACTTCGCGGATCGCGTCGGGCGGCAGTGGCCGGGAGGCGAGAGCGCCGCCCGGTGCGCTGGGGCCGATCACCGCCACACACGCGAGGACCGTGGCCCCCGCAAGCCAGCGCGTGCCCGCTCTGCTCACTTCGCCTCCTCGACCGGGAGACACCGCACGACGGGAGGTCTCCTCACCTACGAGGTTATGCGACGGGCGGTCCGGACCACCCTTGACCCCTGTGGGTACCACCGATTACGTTGCGTGCCTCTGACCTGTGACGGCTGTGTGCGACAAGGAGGCGATCCCCGGATGAACACCTTCTCCGACCTCGGCCGCCTCGCCCAGCTCACGGTCTGGGTGCCGGGCCGCATCGCCCACGGCAGCTGAACCGACGCGCCTGCGCCGAGCATCGCGGCGCCTGTGCGCCGCACCTCCCGGTGCCTTTGCGCCACACCATCCGGCGCCCACGACCCCCCTTCCCCGGCGTGCACCTCGCTGCCCGCCGTCCTGCGCCCCGGCGCGCCTCAGCCGCGCGGGCGAACACAGAAAGCTGCCTGACATTGGCGAACATCACGGTCAACGGACGGGAAACACCGCTAGCCCCGGCCGCACCCCACACCACCGCACTCGACTTCCTGCGTGAGCGCGGCCTCACCGGCACCAAGGAAGGCTGCGCGGAGGGCGAGTGCGGCGCGTGCTCGGTGCTCGTGGCCCGGCCTGGCGTCGACAGGCCCACCGACTGGGTGGCGGTGAACGCCTGCCTGGTGCCGGCCGCCGCGCTCGACGGCCAGGAGGTCGTCACGTCCGAGGGCCTGGCGGACGGTGACACCCTGCACCCGGTCCAGGAGGAGATGGCCGCCCGCGGCGGCTCCCAGTGCGGCTACTGCACGCCCGGCTTCGTCTGCAGCATGGCCGCCGAGTACTACCGTCCGGACCGCTGCGCGCACCCCGGTGTGGACGGCGGCGCCGAGCCCACGAACGCCGAGCCCACGAAAGCCGAGCCCGCCGACGCCGAGCCCACCGACCCCGAGCACGGCCCCAACGGCTTCGACCTGCACGCGCTGAGCGGCAACCTGTGCCGTTGCACGGGCTACCGGCCCATCCGCGACGCCGCCTACGCGGTCGGCGCGCCCGAGGACGACGACCGGCTCGCGCGGCGCCGCGACGAGGCGCCGCCCGCGCCCGCCGCGACCGCGTACACGCAGGAGGGCCGGAGCTTCGTACGGAAGAACTCCCTCGCCGAAACCCTGCGGTTGCTGCGCGAGCGGCCGGACGCCGTGGTCGTCGCCGGCTCCACGGACTGGGGCGTCGAGGTGAACATCCGCGCCCGCAGGGCGGAGTGCGTCATCGCCGTCGACCGGCTGCCCGAACTGCGCGAGCTGCACCTCGGACCGGAGACGGTCGAGATCGGCGCCGCGCTCACGCTCAGCGAGATCGAGCGCCGCCTCGACGGCGAAGTACCGCTGCTCGCCGAGCTGTTCCCGCAGTTCGCCTCGCGGCTGATCCGCAACGGCGCGACCCTCGGCGGCAACCTCGGCACCGGCTCGCCCATCGGCGACAGCCCGCCCGTACTGCTCGCCCTGGAGGCGTCCCTGGTGCTCGCGGACGCCGACGGCGAGCGCGAGGTGCCGCTCGCCGACTACTTCACCGGCTACCGGCAGAGCGTGCGCCGCCCCGGCGAACTGATCCGCGCCGTCCGCGTGCCGCGCCCGCTCGCGCCCGTCACCGCCTTCCACAAGATCGCCAAGCGGCGCTTCGACGACATCTCCAGCGTCGCCGTCGCCTACGCCCTCGACATCGAGGACGGCATCGTCCGCACGGCACGCATCGGACTCGGCGGCGTCGCCGCCACCCCGATCCGCGCGCTCGCCACCGAGGCGGCCCTGGAGGGCCGGACCTGGACGCGGGAGACCGTCGAGTCCGCGGCCCGCGTCCTGCGCGGCGAAGGCACTCCGATGGACGACCACCGCGCCAGCTCCCTGTACCGCAGCGCGATGCTCGGCCAGAGCCTGAGGAAGCTGTACGCGCAGACGACCGGCGCACCCGCGCAGACGACCGGCGCACCCGCGCAGGCACCCGACGGATCCGGGCAGCCGGCGCACACCTCGTCCGAGCAGCCCACGCACACCTCCGAGGCGGCGCACTCATGAGCCAACTGTCACAGCGTCCCGAGCAGCCCCTCGTCGGCGTCCCGCTGCCGCACGAGAGCGCCCATCAGCACGTCACCGGCGCCGCGCTCTACACCGACGACCTGGTGCAGCGCACCAAGGACGTGCTGCACGCCCACCCCGTCCAGGTCATGCAGGCCCACGGCCGGATCACCGCCCTGCGCACCGAGCGGGCGCTCGCCGTGCCCGGTGTCGTACGAGTCCTCACCGGCGCCGACGTCCCCGGGGTCAACGACGCCGGGATGAAGCACGACGAGCCGCTCTTCCCCGACGAGGTCATGTTCCACGGCCACGCCGTCGCCTGGGTGCTCGGCGAGACCCTGGAGGCGGCCCGGCTCGGCGCGGCGGCCGTCGAGGTCGAACTGGACGTGCTGCCCTCGGTGATCACTCTCCAGGAGGCCATCGCCACCGAGAGCTTCCACGGCGCCCGGCCCGTCATGGTCACCGGAGACGTCGAGGCCGGATTCGCGGACTCCGCGCATGTGTTCAGTGGTGAGTTCCAGTTCTCCGACCAGGAGCACTTCTATCTGGAGACGCACGCGGCGCTCGCCCGGATCGACGAGGCCGGCCAGGTCTTCGTGCAGAGCAGCACCCAGCACCCCTCCGAGACCCAGGAGATCGTGGCGCATGTGCTGGGCCTGAGCAGCCACGAGGTCACCGTGCAGTGCCTGCGCATGGGCGGCGGCTTCGGCGGCAAGGAGATGCAGCCGCACGGCTTCGCGGCCGTCGCCGCGCTCGGCGCGAAGCTCACCGGCCGCCCCGTCCGGCTGCGCCTGACCCGCACCCAGGACCTCACGATGTCCGGCAAGCGCCACGGCTTCCACGCCAGGTGGCGGATCGGCTTCGACGCGGACGGCCGCATCCAGGCCCTCGACGCCACCCTCACCGCCGACGGCGGCTGGAGCCTGGACCTCTCCGAACCGGTCGTGGCCCGCGCCCTGTGCCACATCGACAACACGTACTGGATCCCCAACGCCCGGGTCACCGGCCGGATCGCGAAGACCCACAAGGTCTCCAACACCGCCTTCCGCGGCTTCGGCGGACCCCAGGGCATGCTGGTGATCGAGGACATCATGGGCCGCTGCGCGCCCCTCCTCGGCCTCGACCCGGCCGAGCTGCGCGAACGGAACTTCTACGCGGAGGGCCACTGCACCCCGTACGGGCAGAAGGTCACCCACCCCGAGCGGATCGGTGCCGTCTGGCAGCAGGTGAAGGAGAACTCCGCCTGGACGGAGCGGCAGCGCGACATCGAGGCCTTCAACGCCGCGCATCCGCACACCAAGCGCGCGCTCGCGCTCACCGGCATCAAGTTCGGCATCTCCTTCAACCTCACCGCCTTCAACCAGGGCGGCGCCCTCGTCCTGATCTACAAGGACGGTTCCGTCCTGATCAACCACGGCGGCACCGAGATGGGCCAGGGCCTGCACACGAAGATGCTCCAGGTGGCCGCGACCACCCTCGGTATCCCGCTGCACAAGGTGCGGCTCGCCCCGACCCGTACCGACAAGGTCCCCAACACCTCGGCCACCGCGGCCAGTGCGGGCGCGGACCTGAACGGCGCGGCGGTCAAGAACGCCTGTGAGCAGTTGCGTGAACGGCTCCTCCAGGTGGCCGCCACCCAGCTCGGATCGAGCGCGTCGGACGTACGGATCGTCGCGGGTGTCGCCCGCAGTCTCGGCAGTGACAAGGAGCTGGCCTGGGACGACCTCGTACGGACCGCGTACTTCCAGCGGGTGCAGCTGTCGGCGGCCGGGTTCTACCGGACCGAGGGGCTGCACTGGGACGCCAAGGCGTTCCAGGGCTCGCCGTTCAAGTACTTCTCGTACGGGGCCGCCGCCACCGAGGTCGAGGTCGACGGCTTCACCGGGACGTACCGGATCCGGCGCGTGGACATCGTCCACGACGTCGGCGACAGCCTCTCGCCGATGATCGACATCGGTCAGGTCGAGGGCGGCTTCGTGCAGGGCGCGGGCTGGCTGACCCTGGAGGACATGCGCTGGGACGCCGGCGACGGACCGCAGCGCGGCCGGCTCCTGACCCAGGCGGCGAGCACCTACAAGCTGCCGAGCTTCTCCGAGATGCCCGAGCGCTTCCACGTGACGCTCATGGAGAACGCCACCGAAGAAGGCGCCGTCTACGGGTCCAAGGCGGTGGGGGAGCCGCCCCTGATGCTCGCCTTCTCCGTGCGCGAGGCCCTGCGCCAGGCCGCCGCGGCGTTCGGACCGGGCGGTGCGAGCGTCGAACTGGCCTCGCCCGCCACCCCCGAGGCCGTCTACTGGGCGGTCGAGTCGGCCCGCGGCGGACCGTCCGACGAGGTGCCCTCGGGCGCCGAAGCGGCGCTGAGCGGTGTCTGACCTGAGCTGGGTCGCGGCGGTCGCCCGGCTGCGCGCCCGCCGCGAGCCCGGCGTGCTCGTGACCGTGGTGACCGTGCGCGGTCACGCCCCGCGCGAGGCCGGCGCGAAGCTCGTCGTGGGGCGCGACGCGGCCTGGGGGTCCATCGGCGGCGGCAACGTGGAGGCCGTGTCCATCGACCGGGCCCGTGAGCTGATGACGGCGGGCAGGACGGAGCCCGAGCTGATGGACTTCGCCCTGAACGACAAGGTCACCAACCGGCACGGCGTGCAGTGCTGCGGCGGCACCGTCCAGGTGCTCCTCGAACCGCTGCCGGTGGTGCGGGCCGTGGCCGTCTTCGGCGTCGGGCACGTCGGTCTGGAGCTGGCCCGGATCCTGTCGCGGCAGGACCTCGATCTGCATCTTGTCGACAGCCGCGCCGACCTCCTCACCGAACGGCGCCTCGGGGTCCTCGGCGACTCGGTGGGACAGGTTCACGTCCACCACGCACCGCTGCTGCCCGAGGAGGTCCTGGAGCAACTGCCGCACGGCACCCACGTCCTGATCATGACCCATGACCACGCGGAGGACGCGGCGCTCTGCGACGCGGCACTGCGCACGGATCATCTGGGCTCGATCGGACTGATCGGTTCCGCCGCGAAGTGGACCCGATTCCGGCATCGGCTCTCCACGGAGGGCGGACATGACGACGCCGCCATCGCTCGGATCAAGACACCGATCGGCTTGCCCGCCATCACCGGCAAGGACCCGGCCACGATCGCGGTGAGCGTGGCCGCCGACCTGCTGCGGACGTTCGAGGCCGAGGGCGCCTGACCTGACGGGCCGTCACCCCTGCGCATATGCCCTACGGCACGTGCGCAGGGGTTTTCCCGCGGGGTGTGCGGGAGAGGCGTGGCGTGAAACAGGCCCTGAGGCGCTCCCTCCATATCGTGTACGCCTGATGAACGCCGGGGCGGTTCTATGCTTTTCGGGCGCAGAACGTGAAGGCGACCGGGGGGATGCCTGATGAAGGCAGCGGGCAAGGGCGCGGCGTTATGGAAAACGCGCGTCACGGCAGGTGCGAAGACGGGGGTCCGGCGGCTGTTGAGGCGTACGGGTTTCGACCTCGTGCGCAGTACCGACAGCCGGGGCGGCGTGGACGACTTCATTCCGTACGAGGCGACGATGCGGGCCGCCCGCGCGGCCGGCCTCTCCGTCGGTGACTACATCGACGAGGTCATGAACGGGACACCGGGCGCCACCCGGTCCACCATCGACCAGCTGCGCGCACTCGGGGTCTTCGCCGCCGCACCCGGCACCGTCCTGGAGATCGGACCGGGATCCGGCCGCTATCTCGACCTCACGCTCAAGGAATGCGCGCCGAGCCGCTACGAGATCTACGAGACGGCCGGGCCCTGGGCCGAGCATCTCGTCGCCGAATACGGCGTCGTCGCCCGGCCCGCCGAGGGCTACAGTCTCGCCCCGACACCGGACGCGAGCATCGATCTCGTCCTAGCCCACAAGGTCTTCAACACCCTGACCTTCCTGGGCAGTACGCGCTATTTCTTCGAGATGGCGCGGGTCGTGCGGCCCGGTGGCCGGATCGTCTTCGACGTGATGACGGAGAGCTGTCTGGACCCGGAGACGATGCGGGCCTGGGCGACGAAGGGCGGCACGGGGCACGACTCGTACCCGGCCGCGATGCCTCGTACGGCCTGCGTGGATCTCTTCGCGACCCTCGGCTGTGTCCTGGAGGCGGGCTTCCGGGCGCCGATGGGTGTCGCCTCGACCGAGGTCCTCGTCTTCGTCAAGTCCGCCTGAGTCTTCGTCAAGTCCGCGTCAAGTCCGCCTGGATCCGCCAACTCCCCCTGAACATACGGGTGTTGGCATCCGGGTAACGATCGGCGCAACCAGCTTCAAAGGTTCAGCACAAATTACACACATCCTCTCTTCAGGGGAGCCGTGATGGTCTAGATTGACGCACCTCATGCCAGGACACGGCGCGACAAATCATGATCTTTTGCCGTGCGTGTCGGCATGAACAGGGGTTGACCAGCGGCCCGGCAGGGACCGGTGACGCGCGGAGACGGGGGTCTCCGCAGGTGGGGAGCGGCGCGGCAACGGGGGGCGGGGGGCCTCCCGAGGGGAGCAACAGGGCGGGGGGTTGGGGCCTCCCGGGGGGAGGAACCGTGTGGAGTGAGCACGCCGAACCTTCTGGCGACCTGGGCGGGGTGGTGCGGCAGGGGGAATGGGCAGACCCGTTCACACCGGTGCGCGGGCGGCCGGTGAACGGGGCGCAGTACCAGCCCGCGAGCGACTGGGAGCACCGCTACCGCCGACGGGTCATCATCGGTGACACCGTGGCGACCGCCTTCGTGGTCGCGGCCATCGGCGGCTTCTTCGGCGTACGGGACGCCGCCGACTGGCACGAGAAGTGGAAGATCCTCGCGTTCGGCACCGAACTCCTGGTGCTCGGCGCACTCGCCCTGAGCCGCTCGTGGGCGCCGGCCGTCCTCGGCCAGGGCGCCGAGGAATTCAGGCGTCTGGGCCGTGCGCTGTCCACCGCGGCCGTCGTCCTCTCGCTCGGCGGCATCGCCCTGAGCTCGCGCAACATCAAACTCTGGATCTTCGTGGCGCTGCCCGCCATCGCTCTGGTCACCATGGCGGAGCGCTATCTGATGCGCCGCTGGCTGCACCGGGAACGCAAGGAGGGCCGGTGTCTGCGGCCGGTGCTCGCCGCGGGCAGCCCGGACACCGTGCGCGATCTGATCGCCCGAGCCCGCAAGTACCCGCATCTGGGCTGGCGCGTCGAGGGCGTCTGCACACCCGACGGACTCGCCCCGTACGGATTCGGCGGCTTCACCGCCGACGGGCTCACCCTCGACGGGCTCACGCCGGGCGGACTCGGGCCGGGGCGCACCCAGTTGGACGGTGTGCCCGTCGTGGGGAGGCTCGCGGACGTCGCCACGCATGTGCACCGCGACGGCTACCGCGTCGTCGCCGTCACGCCCGACCCGCACTGGTCGCCGGAGCGGCTGCAGCGGCTCGCCTGGAACCTGGAGGGCACGGACGCCGAGATGGTCGTCGCCCCCGTCCTGATGGAGGTGGCGGGACCGCGGCTGCACGTCGACGCCGTGCTCGGCATTCCGCTGCTGCGCGTCACAATGCCCGCGTTCACCGGCGGCCGCCGCGTCGTCAAGGCCGTCGTCGACCGGCTGGGAGCGGCGGCGCTGCTCGTCCTCTTCGCGCCGCTGATGCTCCTGACCGCCCTGATCGTCCTGGCGGACAGCCGCGGCGGGGTGTTCTACCGGCAGAAGCGGGTCGGCAAGGACGGCCGTGAGTTCACCATCCTGAAGTTCCGCACCATGGTCGCCGGCGCCCACCTGGCGCGCGAGCGGCTCGCCGGGCACAACGACGGCGCCGGGCTCCTCTTCAAGCTCCGGCGCGACCCGCGCGTCACGCGGGTCGGCACGGTCCTGCGGCGCTACTCGATCGATGAACTCCCGCAGCTGTTCAACGTGCTGACCGGATCGATGTCGCTCGTCGGCCCCCGCCCGCCGCTGCCCGAGGAGTCGGCGGCCTACGGCCCGGACATCCGGCGCCGCCTCCTGGTCAAGCCCGGCCTGACCGGTCTGTGGCAGATCAGCGGGCGCAGCGATCTGCCATGGGAGGAAGCCGTCCGCCTCGACCTGCGGTACGTGGAGGACTGGTCGCTCGCCCTGGACGCGGTGATCTTGTGGAAGACGCTGCGTGCGGTGCTCCAGGGACAGGGGGCGTACTGATCCGAGAGGGCGGAGGGCCGACCGGCGTACGGGGAGCGCGAGTCGACCTGGCATCAGTGCACAGGAACACGCACCGGAGCAAGTCGAGGGGGAGGAACGGAAGATGAGGGTCAGCGTCCTGGGGCTCGGCTATGTGGGCTGCGTATCGGCCGCATGCCTGGCGAGCCTGGGCCACGAGGTCATCGGGGTGGACGTCAACCAGGCGAAGGTCGACCTGGTCAACGCGGGCAGGGCCCCGGTGGTCGAGGAGCGGATCGGCGAGCTCACCGCGGAGGTCGTCCGCAGCGGTGCGCTGCGCGCCACCGCCGATGTGCGCGCGGCGGTCCTGGACAGCGAGGTGACCCTGGTCTGTGTGGGCACACCGTCCGAGGCCAACGGCAGCCTGTGCACCACGTACTTGGAGCGGGTCACCGAACAGATCGGGGCCGCGCTCGCGGAACGGGACGCCGACGGGGGCGGCACCGCTGACGGTGCCCGGCACACCGTCGTGTACCGCAGCACCATGCTCCCCGGCACCTGCATCGACCTCCTGATACCGATCCTGGAGAAGTACACGGGCGGCAGCGCCGGCGTGGACTTCGGGGTCGCCGTGAACCCGGAGTTCCTGCGCGAGGGCAGCAGCGTCCAGGACTTCTTCGACCCGCCGAAGACCGTCATCGGCGAACTCGACCCGGCGAGCGGCGATGTGGTCGCCGCCCTGTACGGGGACCTGCCCGGCGAGGTGTTCCGGGTGGCTCTCCCGACGGCCGAGGCCATCAAGTACGCGGACAACGCCTTCCACGGTCTCAAGATCGGTTTCGCCAACGAACTCGGCGCGGTCTGCCAGGCACTCGGCGTGGACCCGCACCAGGTCATGGACGTCTTCCTCGCCGACCGCAAACTCAACATCAGCCCCGCCTACCTGCGCCCCGGCTTCGCCTTCGGCGGCTCCTGTCTCCCGAAGGACCTGCGCAGCCTGGTGCACGCCGCACGGCGGGCGGATGTCTCGGTCCCGATCCTGTCGCACGTCCTGCCGTCCAACTCCGACCATCTGCAACGTGCGGTGGAACTCGTCGAGCGCACCGGCAAGCGCCGGGCCGGACTGTTCGGGCTCTCCTTCAAACCCGGCACCGACGACCTGCGCGAAAGCCCGCTCGTCGAGCTCGCGGAACGGCTCATCGGCAAGGGCTACGAGCTGAAGATCCACGACGCCAACGTCAGCCTCTCCCGGCTGCTCGGCGCCAACCGCGCCTACATCGAGACCCGGCTGCCGCACATCGCGCAGCTGCTCGTCGACTCCGTCGACGACGTCCTCGCGCACGCCGAGGTGTGTCTCGTGGGCACCAAGGACCCGGCCGTCCTCGCCGCGCTGCCGCACGGCGAAGGGCCGGTGCTCATCGACCTCGTCCGTCTCCCCGACGCCCAGGCGCGCCGGGCCGAACCGGGGTATGTGGGCCTTGTCTGGTAACGCCTTGTCCAACGACCCGACCGACGACCCGTCCGCCGCCACCGCGCCCGGTGCGGGCCGGCGCGCCCTTGTCCTCGTCGAGAACCTGTCGGTGCCCTTCGACCGGCGCGTCTGGCAGGAGTGCCGCACCCTGCACGCCGCAGGCTGGGAAGTGCACGTCATCTGCCCGCGCGGCGCCAAACGCGACACCGAACCCGAAGCGGTGATCGAAGGCATCCGGATCCACCGCTACCCGCTGCGCGCGGCCACCGGCGGCCCGGCGGGCTACCTCCGGGAGTACGGGGCCGCCCTCTGGCACACCGCGCGGCTCGCCCGGAAGGTCGGCCCGGTCGACGTGGTGCACGCGTGCAACCCGCCCGATCTGCTCTTCCTGCCCGCGCTGTGGCTCAAGCGGCGCGGCGCACGGTTCGTGTTCGACCAGCACGACCTGGTGCCCGAGCTGTATCTGTCGCGCTTCGGCCGCGGCAAGGATCTGCTGTACCGCGCGGTGTGCGCCCTGGAGCGGCGCACCTACCGGGCCGCGGACATCGTGATCGCCACCAACGAGAGCTACCGCGACGTCGCCCTGAGCCGCGGCGGCAAGAAGCCCGACGCCGTGTTCGTGGTGCGCAGCGCCCCCGACACCGAGCGCTTCCACCCGGTGCCGCCCGAGCCGGAGCTCAAGCACGGCAAGCCCCATCTGCTGTGCTACCTGGGCGTGATGGGCCCGCAGGACGGCGTCGACTACGCGCTGCGCGCCCTCGCCCACCTCAAGGACGAGCTCGGACGGACCGACTGGCACGCGGTGTTCGTCGGCTCCGGCGACGCCTACGAGGCCATGGTCGAGCTGACGCGGCAGCTCGGGCTCGACGACCACGTGGAGTTCACCGGACGTATCCCCGACGCCGATCTCGTACGCCATCTCTCCACGGCGGACGTGTGTCTGTCGCCCGACCCGTGCAATCCGCTCAACGACGTGTCGACCATGAACAAGGTCCTGGAGTACATGGTGATGGGCCGGCCCATCGTCTCCTTCGACCTGAAGGAGGCCCGGGTCTCCGCCGGTGACGCCGCCGTCTACGCCCCGGACGACGACGAGAGCGCCTTCGCGCGGCACATCGTCCGGCTCCTCGACGACCCGGAGGAGCGCTCCCGGATGGGGAAGTCCGGCCAGGAGCGGATCAACGGGCCGCTGTCCTGGCGCAATTCGCAGCGCGCCCTGCTCGCCGCCTACACCGCCGCCGTCCGCCACCGGCCTCCCGTGGCCACGGCACGCAAGCGGAGGGGGGCGGCGCGCCATGACCGATGACGCGATACGTCTGGCCACGATCGGACGGATGCTGCGCCGCCGCGGGCGGCTGCTCGCCGCCGTCGCCCTGGTGGGCGCCCTTGTCGGATACGGCGTCTCCCTCGTCTTCCCGCCGCGCTACACCACCTCCGCCTCCGTGCTGCTCTCCGGGCAGTGGGAGGAGCGCGAACTGCTCACGCAGGCCGAGATCGCCACCAGCTCGTCCGTCGTCGACCGTGCGGCCGGCGTGCTCGACTGGGACGGCGTCGACGGCCGCGAGCTGAAGGAAAGCCTCAGCGCCAAGGCGAGCAACGGGAACATCATCAAGATCTCCGGCACGGCCGAGACACCCGAGCGCGCACAGGAGCTCGCCGACCGGGTCGCCAAGGAGTACGTGGCGTTCGCCGCGCGCCTGGCCGGTGACACCACCGACCCGGACGTGGCGACCCGGCCCGAGGCGCTGAAGAAGCTCGTCGTGCAGACGAGCCGCCGCATCACCGACCTGTCCAAGGAGTCCGATCCGGGCAGGACCGTGGAGAGCGTGCAGGGCCGCACCGAACTGGAGAAGCTGCGCACCTCGCTGCAGGACGCCATCGAGAAGCTGGACGAGGTCGACCCGGCGCTCAACCGCGCCAACATGGCCCTGCTGGGCTCGGCGGCCCGCCCCGACGGCGAGGCACCGCCCACCCGTATCCAACTGATCGGCGCGGGCGCCCTGTTGTTCTTCCTGGCCGCCGCCATCGGCCATCTCGCCCGGGCCCGCGTGAACCGCAGGCTGCGCGGCGAGCAGGAGATCGCCGCGGCCCTCGGCGCCGCCGCACTCGGCTCCGTGGACGTGACCCGGGCGCGCAGCGCCCTCGACCCGCAGGTGGGCGGCCGCGGCGGTGCGCTGCGCCGCTTCCTCGGCACCGACACCCGCTGGGATCTGCCGCCGCTGCAGGCCTCCGGCGGCGAGGCGGGCCGCAGGCTGCGCTTCCGGCGCGTGCACGCCCGGCTGCGCGACCGTCTGCCCGCGGAGCGCGGCCGGTTGCTGCTCGTCGTGCCCGAAGGCGACGTCGTCGCGAGCAAGGCGGCCGGGCATCTGATCGCCGAGACCGGCGTGGACTGGCAGCCGCGCGTCGTCGGAGTGTCCATGGCACGGCCCCTCGTGCCCGACCACGACGGTGAGGTGGCCGCCGTGATCGTCACCGGCGCCGGCCAGTGGACCGCGGCCGAACTCACGGCTGTGGGCGAGGCCTGCACGGACGCGGGGCACGAGATCGCGGGAGTAGTTGTCGCCGGAACGGTCCGCGCCCGCGACGACGAGAGCGGCCCGCCGCTGCCCGACCGTGGCGCGCCCCTCGCCGTGGGTGCCGACGCGCGGGGAGGTGCCGTATGAGTCCGCAGAAGACCCCGAGGACGACCGAGACGGCCGCCCCGACACCCCTGTTCGATCTGCACGCGCTGATCGTGGCCATCCGCAGGCGCCGCCGGCTGTGGTCCCTCGTGGCGCTGCTCGGGCTGCTTGCCGGGGCCGCGGTCGCGGTGCTGCTGCCTCCGCCGCCGAGTGCCGTGACCACGGTTCTCGTGGCCCACGAGGCGGACCAGCCGAACGATCCCGGCACCCTGATCCGTACCGACGTGTCCCTGCTCGGCACCACCCGGATCGCCGCGGCGGCCCTCGACGCGCTCGGCTCCTCCGAGCCGCCCGAGGACTTCCTGGAGAAGTACGAAGGCCTCGGACTCACCAACAACCTGCTGCAGATCAAGGTCGAGGGCGACAGCGAGGCGCAGGCCGTCGACCGCGCGAAGGCGCTCGCCGAGGCCTTCGTCGCCGACCATGTGCGACGCCTCCAGGAGGCCGCGACCGCCGAGTCGAAGGCGCTGCTCGACCAGCGGGACCGGATGAGCGGCGAACTCGCCAAGGTCAACCAGGAGATCAGCGACGAGACACCGGAGACCGGGGCGGAGCAGGAGTCGCTGTTCGCACGCCGGGCCGAACTCACCTCCCGGATCGCCGACTTCGACCAGCGTGCCGAGGAGGCCCGCCTCGGCACGCCCCGTCTGGTCGCCGGTACGCAGATCGTGGACGGCGCCCGCGCGGTGCCGTACTCGCTGGCGATGGGGATCGCCACCAATGCCGGAATCGGCCTCGCCCTGGGGCTCGCCCTCGGTCTCGCGCTCGCCGCGGTGGGCGCCGTCGTCGGGGACCGGCCGGTGCTGCGGCGCGATGTCGCCGCCCACCTGGGCGCGTCGGTGATCGCCGAACTGCCGGGCCGCGGCGGCTGGTTGCGGGCCGGGCGGCGCGCGCGGGCGGCGCGGACCCGGCTCGCGGGCACCCTCGCCCGCACGGTCCGCAACACCACCGAACCGGTCGTGCTGCTCGAACTCGGCACCGTACGCCCCACCTGCCTGATCGCCCTCGACCTCGCCGACACCCTCGCGCGCGAGGCGCCCGTCGTGATCGTCGACGGACTGCCGGGGCTGCGGCTCGCGCAGCGCCGCCAGAAGCCGGGCGAGCCCACCGTCGTCTCCGTCGACCGGCTCGCGACCGTGCCCGACCGGATGCGCCGGATCGGCGTCGCCTCCGTGGCGCCCGGCACGCCGTGGACCGACCTGGAGCACCTGGGCACCCAGGCCGTCCTCGTCGTACGGGCCGGGCACGGCAGCGCGGCCTGGCTGCACACGGTCGCCCGTCAGCTCGCCGACCAGTCCATCCCGGTGATCGGCGTGGTGCTCACCGAGCCGGACCCGCGCGACCGCACCGACGGCACGCTCTGGGACGGGCTCGGCACGGCGCTGCGCGGCCGCACCGAACGGCTGCCCCGGCAGAACGGTGCGGGTCCCGTGCGCAGGAAGCAGCCGACGAGCGCCCTGCGCGGCGGCGGCGACCAGGAAGGGCGGTAGCCATGTGCGGTATTGCGGGCACCTACCACTGGCCCGACGGCCAGGCCGTGACCGAGCGGCTCACCGAGACCCTCGCCCACCGCGGCCCGGACGGCTCGGGCACCTACAGCCACACGGCGGGCACAGGTGAGGTGCACCTCGGCCATCGCAGGCTGGCCATCATCGACCTGTCCGAGAACGGCGCCCAGCCGATGACCTCGGACGGGCTCGCCCTCACGTACAACGGGGAGCTGTACAACGCGCCCGAACTCCGGGCCGAACTCCGGGCCGCGGGCGTACGGTTCCGCGGAACCTCCGACACCGAGGTGCTCCTTGAGGCCTGGCGGCGCTGGGGGACCGGCTGTCTGCCGCGGCTGCGCGGCATGTTCGCCTTCGCCGTGTTCGACGAGCGGACCGGTGAACTGGTCCTCGCCCGCGACCAGCTGGGCATCAAGCCGCTGTTCCTGCTGCGCCGCGGCGACGGCCTCGTCTTCGCGTCCGAGCTGAAGGCGCTCGCGGGCGTGCGCGGCGCCAAGCTGCAGGTCGACCCGGCCGCGCTGGTGGCCTCGCTGCTCTACTACTGGGTGCCGGACTCGCGGTGCGCCTACGAGGAGGCCGAGAAGCTGCCACCGGGCAGCTGGCTGCGGGTCCGCCCCGACGGCTCGGTGACGCGCGGAACGTACTGGAGGCTCAAGGACGTCGCGGCCGAGGCGCGGCACGGTGCGCAGCCCGATCTCGCCGCCGTCGTCGAGGAGTCGACGCGCAAGCATCTGCTCTCCGACGTGCCCGTGGCGACCTTCCTCTCCGGCGGCCTGGACTCCAGCTACCTGACCGCGCTCGCCGCCCGCCACCAACCCGGCATCTCCGCCTACACGATCGGATTCCGGGCCGCGGACGCCAAGTTCGAGGCGATGCCCGACGACCTCACGTACGCGCGGCAGGTGGCGCGGCGCTTCGGTGTCGAGCTGCACGAGATCGAGATCGCGCCGGACGTCCTCGACCTGCTGCCGCGGATGACCTACCACCTGGACGAGCCGATCGGCGATCCCGCGGCGATCAACACCTATCTGATCTGCTCGGCCGCCCGCGACGCCGGGATCAAGGTGATGCTCTCGGGGATGGGCGCCGACGAACTCTTCGCCGGGTACCGCAAGCACCTCGCCAACCTGCTCGCCCTGCGCTACCAGCGCGTCCCGCGGCCGCTGCGGCGCGCGGCGGCGGGCGCCGTGGACCGGCTGCCGGTCGCGGGGTCCAAGCGCGGCTACCGGTCCGTGCGGTTCGCGAAACGGTTCCTGTCCTTCGCGGAACTCCCCGAGGAGACGGCGTTCCGGCGCAGCTACACGATGTACGACCGCGACGCACTGCTCGCACTCATCGACCCGGATCTGGCCCCGACGGTCGACGACGTCCTCGGCGAGCACGCGGACGTGTACGCGGACAACACGCTCGACGACTTCGTGAACCGGATGTGCCTGGCCGACGCCCGGATGTTCCTGCCGGGCCTCAACCTCGCCTACACCGACCGCTCCAGCATGGCCGCGTCCACCGAAGTCCGGGTGCCGTACGTGGACGTCGAGGTCGTGAAGGCGGCGTTCGCCTACCCGGGCCGGCGCAAGATCGCGGGTCGGCAGTCCAAGGCCGTCCTCAAGGACGCGGCCCTCACCGTCCTGCCCCGCGAGATCGTGCACCGGCCCAAGGGCCTGTTCAGCGCGCCGCTGCGGGCCTGGATGAGCCGGGACCTCGCACCGCTGGTGCAGGAGGTCATCCACGACGGCGAACTGGTCCGGTCCGGGTTCCTGCGCCGTGACGCCCTGCGGCGGCTCGCCGCCGAGGACGCCGCGGGCGCGCAGGACCACTCCAAACATCTATGGCATGTCCTGACCCTCGAGTACTGGTATCGCGGCGCGACTTCTGGGGAGCTTCGGTGAAACAGGTGGTGCAGAACTACAAGAGCGGCGAGCTGGCCCTGCTCGACGTCCCCGTACCGGGCTGCAAGCCGGGCGGGGTGCTCGTGCGGACCGCGTACTCGCTGATCTCCACCGGGACCGAGCTGATGAAGGTCTCCGAGGCCGGGATGACGATGCTCGGCAAGGCCCGCTCACGGCCCGACCAGGTCGCCAAGGTCGTCCAGTCCGTGGCCACGAACGGGCTGCCCGCCACGTACCGCAAGGTGATGGGCAAGCTCGACTCCTATACGCCGCTGGGCTATTCGCTGTGCGGGATCGTCGAGCAGGTCGGCGCCGGCATCGACGACGTGGCGGTCGGCGACGTGGTGGCGTGCGCGGGCAACGAGCACGCGCTGCACGCCGAGGTGAACTGGGTGCCGAAGCACCTCTACGCCAAGGTGCCGGACGCCCTCGCGCCCGAGCACGCCGCGTTCGGTACCGTCGGCTCGATCGCTCTGCAGGGCGTGCGCCGCGGTGAACCGCAGCTCGGCGAGGTGGCGCTGGTCATCGGCCTCGGTCTGATCGGCCAGTTGGTGGTGCAGCTGCTCGACGCCGCGGGTGTACGGGTCGTCGGCGCGGACCCCGACCCGGAGCGCTGCGCCCTCGCCGAGCGGCTCGGTGCGGTGGCCTGCGGGGACCCCGGTTCCGCGGCCGTCGAGGCGGCGGTCGCCGAGCTCACCGACGGGTACGGCGCCGACCAGGTGTATCTGGCCGCGGGCGGCAGCAGCAACCAACCCGTCGAGCTGGCCGCCCGGTTGAGCCGGGACCGCGGCCGGGTCGTCGACATCGGCAAGTGCAGCCTCGACCTGCCGTGGAACGCGTACTACGAGAAGGAACTCGACGTCCGCTTCTCGCGCTCGTACGGACCCGGGCGCTATGACCCCTCGTACGAGATCGAAGGCCGTGACTATCCGATCGGCTATGTGCGCTGGACCGAGCGGCGCAACCTCGCGTGCTTCCTCGATCTGGCGGCCCGCGGCCGCATCGACGTGGCGCCGCTGGTCTCGCATGTCGCCGCGTTCGAGGACGCCGTCGAGACGTACCGGAGCCTGGAGGAAGGGGAGTTGAAGGCGGTCGCCGTGCTGTTCCGGTATCCGGAACGGGACCGGCCCACGGCCCAGGTGGACGTTCCCGTGATCAAGCCGCGGCTGAGCCCGGTGCGCACCGCGAAGACGCCTGTCCGGCTGGCCTTCGTAGGCGCCGGCAACTACGCCACATCGATGCTGCTGCCGCACCTCGTGGGCCGCGACGGTGTGGATCTGTCGACCGTCGTCACCACGACCGCGCTGTCCGCCGCCAACGCCGAGCGCAAGTTCGGCTTCGCCCGCGCCACCACCGACCTCGACACGGTGCTCGGTGACCCCGACATCGACGCGGTGTTCGTCGTCACCCGGCACAGCTCGCACGCCGCCCTGACCCGCAAGGCGCTGCTCGCCGGGAAGGCCGTGTTCGTGGAGAAGCCGCTCGCCCTCACCGAGGACGAGCTGGCCGATGTGCTCAAGGCCGTCGAGGAGTCGGGGAACGACCGGCTGCAGGTCGGCTTCAACCGCCGCTTCTCGCCGCTGCTCAAGGAGGCCAAGCGGCGCTTCGGCGAACGCACCGGACCCGCGAGCCTGCGCTACCTCGTCAACGCCGGGCGGCTCGACCACGGCAGCTGGTATCTGCGGCAGAGCACCGAGGGCAGCCGCTTCACCGGCGAGGGCGGCCACTTCATCGACACCGCGAGCTGGCTCCTGGACGCCGATCCCGTCTCCGTATACGCGGCGGCAGCGACGTCAGCGACCTCTGCCGACGATCTGCAGATCGTGCTCCGCTACCCCGACGACTCCACCGCCACGCTCAGCTACGTCACCACCGGCTCGTCCGCCTACCCCAAGGAGACCCTCGACCTCCTCGCCGACGGGAAGGTGCTGCGCTTCGACGACTTCGTGCGCGCCTCGGTGTACGGCCGCAAGCGGTGGGTGAGTTCACGGCTGCCGAAGGCCAGGGACAAGGGGCAGAATGCCGAACTCGCCGCGTTCGTACGGGCCGTGCGGACCGGCGGGCCGATGCCCGTGCCGCTGCGGTCGCTCATCGCCACCACCACGGCCACGCTCGCCGTGCGCACCGCGCTCGCGGGCGGCGCCCCCGTCACGTTGGCGAGGACGCGATGAGCATGGGCGCCGTCTGGTACGCGCGGCGGCTGTCGCGGATGGGGCCGCGGGAGGTCGGCGGGCGGGCCGTCGACGCTGCGCGCCGCCGGCTGTGGCGCACCGCGCGGCCGCACGTACCGCAGGCCGCCGGCGCCCGCTTCACGGCCGCGCTGCCCGCGGGGGCGCTCGCCGACGTGCCCGCGGACGCCTCGAAACGCCTGATCGCCGAGGCCGAGCGGCTGATGGCCGGACGCGCCACGTACTTCGGCGTCGAGCGGGACGACATGACCGACCCCGACTGGTCGCTGGACCCGAGGACCGGGCTGCGCGCCCCCGCGGACTACGCCTTCGACGTGCCGTACCGCCAGGAGGACCTGGTCGGGGACATCAAGCAGATCTGGGAGCCGTCCCGGCACCAGTACCTGACCGTGCTCGCCGCCGCCTACGCGCTGAGCGGCGACGAGCGGTACGCCGAGCGGGTCGCCGCGCACCTGCGGTCCTGGTGGGCGGCGAACCCGCCACTGCGCGGGGTGCACTGGGTCAGCGGCATCGAACTCGGCATCCGGCTCCTGTCCTGGGTGTGGATCCGGCGGCTGCTCGACGGCTGGCCGGGCGCGGCCGCGCTCTTCGAGGACAACCAGGTGGCGCGCCGGCAGATCTGGCACCACCAGCGCTGGCTCGCCGCGTTCCCCAGCCGCGGCTCGTCGGCCAACAACCACGTCATCGCCGAGGCGGCCGGACAGTTCGCGGCGGGCTGTGCGTTCCGCTGGTACCCGACGTCCGCGCGGTGGCGCACCGACGCGCTGCGGCAGCTCGACCGTCAGCTGCGCGCCAACACCTTCCCGTCCGGGCTCAACCGGGAGCTGGCCACCGAGTACCACGGTCTCGTCCTGGAGCTCGGGCTCGCGGCCCTGGCCGAGGCGGACATCGCGGGGGTGCCCGTCCCGGCCACGACCCGGCTCGTTCTGCTGCGGATGACCGACGCGCTCGCCGCGGTCGTCGACCGCAGGCTGCGGCCGCCGCGGCAGGGCGACGCCGACGACGGGCACGGGCTGATCCTGGACGGTGCGGGCACCGACCGCTGGGGCTCGCTCCTGGCCACCGGCGAGGCGGTGTTCGGACGGCTCGGCTGGTGGCCCGAGGTCCCCGGCACCGATGTCCGAACGCCCCTGCTCGCCGCGCTGATCCGCCGCTTCGACCGGACCGTGCACCGGCCCGCGACCCGCCCGTCGCGCTTCGCAGACGCCGGCATGACGATCCTGCGGGCACCGGGGGAGATCTGGTGCCGCTGCGACGGCGGACCGCACGGCTTCCTCTCGATCGCCGCCCACGCACACGCCGACGCGCTGTCCGTGGAGGTACGGCACGACGGCGTCGACGTGCTCGCCGACCCGGGCACGTACTGCTATCACGGGCAGCCGGAGTGGCGGAGCTACTTCCGTTCGACGCTCGGCCACAACACCCTGCAGCTCGACGACCGCGACCAGTCCACCTCCGGCGGGCCCTTCCTGTGGACCCGGCACGCCCGCACCCGGGTCCTCGCCGACGGGCCCGAGCGCTGGTCCGCCGAGCACGACGGCTACCAGCCGTCCGTGCACCGCCGCGATGTCGAACTCGCCGCCGAACAATCCGAGTTACGGGTCTTCGACGAGGTGCGCGGTCCGCACCGCACCGTGCGCCTCGCCTTCCACCTCGGGCCGACGATCACCGCCGAGCTCCAAGGCAACCGGGCCCATCTGCGCTGGACCCGCGACGGCGACGACCGCTCCGCCGTGCTCGACCTGCCCGGTCAGCTGACCTGGCAGGCGCACCACGGCGAGAGCGACCCGCCGCTCGGCTGGTACTCCGCGGGCTTCGGCCGCAAGGAGCCCGCCACGACGCTGGTCGGCACGGGCTTCACCGACGGCACCCAGGGATTCACGACCGTACTCAGGTTCCACGGATAGCAGGACCGGACTCAGATTCCATGGAGAGCAGGCCAGGGGGATACGTGCGCAACACAAGGCGGCACCGGATGTGGCCGGCGGCACTGCTGCTGTCGGCCCTCCTCGCCGCGTCCGGCTGTACGAGCACGCCGGGCGACGAGCCGGGCAAACCCGGCGGTGAGCCGCCTGCGTCCAAGGCACCCGGTTCCGCACAGCAGGCCGTGGCCCGCGTGTGCGCCGAGCCGAAGGCCGGGCCGGAGAAGGCGCCGAAGGGTGCGGTGACCGTCGACCCGGGGAAGACCGGCGACCTCACGGCCAAGACGGAGAGCAGCCCGCCCGGCACCACGTTCTGGCTGCGCCCCGGCAAGCACCGGCTCACCCCCGACCGGTACGCGCAGGTCATCCCCAAGAAGGGCAACCGCTATCTCGGCGCCCCGGGTGCGGTGCTCGACGGCGCGAAGACCAACCAGTACGCGTTCGGCGGCGACGCGGCCGACGTCACCCTCGCCCATCTCACCGTGCAGGGCTTTGCGGCCCCGCACAACGAAGGCGTCGTCAACCACGACTCGGCCGACGGCTGGGTCATCGAGCACTCGGTCATCCAGCGCAACTCCGGTGCCGGACTGATGGCGGGCGCCCGTCAGCAGGTCCGCTCCAACTGCCTGCGTGACAACGGCCAGTACGGCCTCAACGCGTACAAGTCCGGTGATGCCATCAAGGACCTCGTGGTCACCGGCAACGAGATCACCGGGAACAACACGGGCGACTGGGAGCGCAAGCAGCCCGGCTGCGGCTGCACGGGCGGCGTCAAGTTCTGGGCCGTCGACGGCGCCGACGTACGCGGCAACTGGGTGCACGACAACCGCGGCACGGGCCTGTGGGCCGACACCAACAACAACGATTTCCGTATCGAGAAGAACGTCATCGAGAACAACGACGGCGCCGCGCTCATCTACGAGACCAGCTACAACGCCGTCATCCGCGACAACACCATCCGCCGCAACAACTGGGTCGACGGCCGCCGCAGCGCCAAGGACGGCGACAACTTCCCGTTCGCGACGCTCTATCTCTCCGAGTCCGGCGGCGAACCGCGCGTCGAGGCCCGTACCGACAAGATCGAGGTCTACGGCAACCTCCTGGAGAACAACTGGTCCGGGATCACCCTGTGGGAGAACGCCGACCGCTTCTGCAACAGCCCCGCCAACACGTCGTCCGGCGACTGCACGCTCCTGGTCAAGGACACCGAGCGCTGCGCGCAGCCCGCGATCTCCAAGAAACCGCTGTACGCGGACTGCCGCTGGAAGACCCAGCGCGTGGACGTGCACAGCAACCGCTTCGTCCTCGACACCTCCGTCGTCAAGTGCAAGGACAAGTGCGGCCGGATGGCGGTCCTCGCCAACTACGGCACGTTCCCCGACTGGTCGCCGTACAAGGGCGAACGGGTCGCCGAGGCGGTCACGCGCAAGCAGCAGAACCGCTGGTACGACAACATCTACCGCGGTCCGTGGAGCTTCATCGCCAACGACCCGAGCACCGTGCTCGACTTCAAGGAGTGGCAGTCCAAGCCGTACGGGCAGGACGAGGGCAGCAGCTTCCGTGCGCGGGACGGTGGTTGAGATGGCCACCGAAGCCGTACCGGCACAGGACACCCAGGACACCCAGGACACCCAGGCGGCGCAGGAGCGTCCGCCGCGGATCGCCGGCATCGCGTGGGGCCTGCTGATCCTCAACACGCTGGGTTCCGCGGGCGCGGAGACCATCGTGCCGCTGCCGCGCTCCCTCATCCAGATGGCCACCATGGGCGCCCTGGTCGCCGCGTTCGCCCTCGCGCTTGCCGCCAATCTGCGGCTGCGGATCCGGCCCAGCGCCTACGTCCTGCTGCTCACCCTGCTCCTCGTGCCCAGCGTGCTCTCCAGCGCGGAACTGGAGGCCGGGTTCGGCGCGCTGTTCCGCTGCGGCCGGTTCGCGCTGTTCGTCGCGACGCTGTGGCTGCTCACCCGCTGGTGGGGCGCCGGCGAGACCTTCGTCCGCACCCATATCCGGGTCTACTTCATGGTGCTCGGATCGGTGGCCGCGGGCCTGCTGATCTCCCCGGGCGCCGCGATGCCCGGTCTCTACGGCGGCCGGCTCGTCGGTGCGCTGTGGCCGCTGACGCCGCCGCAGATCGGCCAGTACGCGGCCGTGATCATCGGGCTCACCACGCTGCTGCTCCTCGGCCGTCGCACCGACCGTATGAGCGCGGCCTTCGTGATCGTCCCCTCGCTGGTGCTGCTCGCGCTGACCCACACCCGCACGGCGACGCTGGGGCTGCTCGTCGGCCTGGTGGTGGCGGTCGGGTCGCTGGTCCTGACCAGCGCCGCCGCGCGCCGGTTCTTCACCTGGGCCGTGGCGGTGGCCGTCGTGGCGGGGGTCGCGTTCGCGTCCGCGCTGCAGGCGTGGTTCCTGCGCGGGCAGAGCCAGGAGTACTTCACCAGCCTCACCGGCCGCGCCAAGGTCTGGGACGCGCTGCTCGCCGAACCGCGCACCACATCGGAGCAGCTGTTCGGCATGGGGCTCGGCGACAAGTCCTTCGGCGGTCTGCCCATCGACAACAGCTGGCTGGCCGTCTACCACGAGCAGGGCCTCACCGGGATCGTGATCGTCTCGGCGGTCTTCCTCGTCCTCGGCACGGTGGCGCTGCTCCGGCCGCCGTCCCTGGCCCGGGCCGCCGCGCTGTTCCTGATCACGTACTGCGCGATGGCCTCGTACACCGAGGCGGGACTCGGCGACGCCTCGCCGTATCTGCTCCATCTGGCGCTCGCCGCCTCGCTGGTGGCGGCGCCCGCCCGGCCGGTCGACGTCCCGGAGATCCCCCGGCGCCGCATCCCGCGCTGGGCCCGGCGCCCGGAGGTGCGCTGAGCATGCACATCGTCGTGGTGCACAACCGCTACGCGTCGGCGCAGCCGAGCGGAGAGAACAACGTCGTCGACCAGGAGGTGGCGCTGCTGCGCGCGGCCGGACACCGCGTGGAGCTGTTCGAGCGCCGCAGTGACGACATCCACACACGGTCGCTGCCCGGCAAGGCGGCGGTCCCGCTGCTCGTGCCCTGGCATCCGGGCGTCCGCCGGGAGCTGGCGGCCCGGCTGCGCGCCGACCGGCCCGACGTGGTGCACGTCCACAACGTCTTCCCGCTCCTGTCGCCGTCGGTCCTGGCCGCCTGCGCGGACACCGGGGTGCCGGTCGTGGCCACGCTGCACAACTACACCCAGGTCTGCCCGCCCGGGACCCTGCAGCGCGACGGGCAGGCGTGCACGGAGTGCGTCGGCCGGTCGCCGCTGCCCGCCGTACGGCACGGCTGCTACCGCGGCTCACGGCTCGCGACCGTGCCGCTCGCGGTGAGCCTGCGCGCCAACCGGCGCCGCTGGTGGTCCGGCGTGGACCGCTTCCTGTGCATCTCGGCGGCGCAGCGCGACGTCCTGGTGGCGGCCGGGATGCCCGCGGAACGGCTCGCCGTCAAGCACAACTTCGTGCCCGAGCCGGGCCGTTCACGCAGCGGGGACGGTGAGCATCTGCTGTACCTCGGGCGGCTCGCGGAGCCCAAGGGCGTACGGCTCCTGATGACCGCGTGGGACGCGCTGGCCGCGGACGGCGGTGCGGGTGTCCCGCTGATGATCGCCGGTACGGGGCCGCTGGAGTCGGAGGTGAGGGCCTGGGCGGCCGGACGCGACGACGTGCGGTACATGGGGCTCCTCGACCAGGAGCAGTCACGCGACGCCATCGCCCGCGCCGTCGCGGTCGTCGCCCCCTCGACCTGGCTGGAGGCCTTCGGCCTGGTGGTCGTGGAGGCGATGGCCGCCGGGGTGCCCGCCGTGGCCGCCGGGCACGGCGCCTTCGCCGAGCTCGTCGAGGACGGAAAGACCGGGCTGCTGCACCGGCCACGCGACGCGGAGTCGCTCGCGGCCGGTCTGCGCCGGGCCACCGCGGAACCGGACCGCAACCGGGAGTGGGGCGAGGCGGCCCGGCGCCGCTACGCCCGCGACTTCGGACCGGAGGTCGGCCTCGAGCGCCTGCTCGACGCGTACCGGACGGTCATGGCGCAACGAACCGTAGGAAACCTGGGGGACAGCAGATGACACGATGCCGACTCTGCGGCTCGGCGGCGCTGGAGAGCGTCGTCGACCTGGGGGCGACCCCGCCGTGCGAGAGCTTTCTCGCGGCGGACGAACTGGACCGGCCCGAACCCGCGTACCCGCTGCACCTGCGGGTCTGCACGGAGTGCCGGCTGGCGCAGATCCCGCCGCTGATCACCCCCGAGGAGACCTTCACGCAGTACGCGTACTTCTCCTCGTACTCGACGTCGTGGGTGGAGCACGCCCGCACCTACGTCGCCGACACGGTGCAGCGCCTCGATCTGCGCGCCGAGCGGTCCTTCGTCGTCGAAGTCGCCAGCAACGACGGATACTTGCTGCGCCACCTCGTGGACCGCGACATCCGCTGCCTCGGCATCGAACCCTCCGTGAACGTGGGCGCCGCGGCCCGCGAGAAGGGCGTGCCCACGCACACCGCGTTCCTCGACCCGGAGACCGGCGCGGCGGTGCGCGCCGAGCACGGGCCCGCGGACCTGGTCGTCGCGAACAACGTGTACGCACACATCCCCGACGTCATCGGCTTCACCCAGGGGCTGCGCGCGCTGGTCGCCGACGACGGCTGGGTCTCCATCGAGGTGCAGCATCTGCTGACGCTGATCGAGGAGAACCAGTACGACACGATCTACCACGAGCACTTCCAGTACTACACGGTCGCCTCCGCGATCCGCGCCCTCGCGAGCGGCGGACTCGCCCTGGTGGACGTCGAGTTGCTGCCCACGCACGGCGGCTCGCTGCGGCTGTGGGCGCGGCCCGCCGAGACGGCGGGCGCACCTGGCCGGCGCGTCGCCGAGGTACTCGACCGGGAGAAGGCCGCCGGGCTGCACGAGTCGACCGGGTACACGGCGTTCGGCGCCCGGGTCGCCAAGGTGCGCCGCGATCTGCTGCGCTTCCTCATCGAAGCGGCCGAGCGCGGCGAGCGGGTCGTCGGCTACGGCGCCCCCGGCAAGGGCAACACCCTGCTCAACCACTGCGGCATCCGCCCCGACCTGCTCGCGTACACCGTCGACCGGAACCCCTACAAGCACGGCCGGTTCACACCCGGCACCCGCATCCCCGTCCTCGCACCCGAACAGATCGCCGCCGACCGGCCGGACTACGTCCTCGTCCTGCCGTGGAACCTGCGCGCCGAACTGACCGAGCAGCTTTCGTACATCCATGAATGGGGCGGCCGGCTCGTCTTCCCCATCCCGGAACTGAGCATTGTCGAGGTGACGCCATGAAGGTCGTCCTGTTCTGCGGCGGTTACGGCATGCGGATGCGCAGCGGATCCTCCGACGACGTGCCCAAGCCGATGGCGATGGTCGGACCGCGGCCGCTGATCTGGCATGTGATGCGCTACTACGCGTACTTCGGGCACACCGAGTTCATCCTGTGCCTGGGCTACGGAGCCCACCACATCAAGGACTTCTTCCTGCACTACGAGGAGACCACCTCCAACGACTTCGTGCTGCGCGGCGGCCGCACCGAACTGCTCTCCACCGACATCGCCGACTGGACGATCACCTTCGCGCAGACCGGCATCGAGTCCCCGATCGGCGAGCGGCTGCGCCGGGTGCGCCACCACCTCGACGGCGACGAGATGTTCCTCGCCAACTACGCCGACGTCCTCACCGACGCCCCACTGCCCGAGATGATCGACTCGTTCACGCGGCGCGACGCCGGGGCGTCGATGATGGTCGTGCCGCCGCAGTCCTCGTTCCACTGCGTGGACCTCGGCGAGGACGGTCTCGTCGGCGGGATCACCGCGGTGAGCGAACTGCCGCTGTGGGAGAACGGCGGCTACTTCGTGCTCCGCCAGGAGATCTTCGACCACATACCCGAGGGCGGCGACCTGGTCGCCGACGGCTGCGGCCAACTCGCCAAGCGGGGACGGCTCGTGGCGCACCAGCACCGCGGCTTCTGGAAGCCGACCGACACCGTGAAGGAACGGGCCGCCCTGGACGCCGCCTACGCGCGCGGCGAGCGGCCCTGGGCGCTGTGGGAGCGGGACGGCGCGGGGGTGGGCGCGTGATCCGCCTGACCGCCGCGGGCCCCGACCGGATCGTCGCGGTGGGCGCCCACTGCGACGACCTGGCGATCGGCGCGGGCGGCACCCTTCTCACCCTGTGCCGTACGCGGCCGGGGATCCGCGTCGACGTCCTCGTCCTGTCGGGCGGCGGCACCGAACGCGAGGACGAGGAACGGGCGGCGCTCGCCGCGTTCTGCCCCGGTGCCGACCTGCACCTCACCGTTCTGAAGCTGCCGGACGGACGGCTGCCCGCGCACTGGGAGGAGGCCAAGGCCGCCGTCGAGGAACTACGCGCGGGGACCGCGCCCCAACTGGTCCTCGCGCCCCGCACCGACGACGCCCACCAGGACCACCGCGGTCTCGCCCGGCTCATGACGACCGCGTTCCGCGACCATCTCGTCCTCGGCTACGAGATCGCCAAATGGGACGGCGACCTCGGCCGCCCGGTCGCCTACCAGCCGCTGCCCGAGGACATCGCGCACGACAAGGCGCGGCTCCTGGAGGAGCACTACCCCTCGCAGCACCACCGCTCCTGGTACGACCGCGAGGCCTTCCTCGGCCTCGCCCGGATCCGCGGCATCGAATGCCATGAGCGCTACGCCGAGGCCTTCGCCGTCACCAAACTCACTCTCAACCTGGGGGGTTGAAACCGTGCGCGTACTGCTCACCGGGCACCAGGGCTACCTGGGCACCGTCATGGCCCCGGTCCTCGCCGCCGCCGGACACGAGGTCGTCGGGCTCGACGCCGGACTGTTCGCCGACTGCGTCCTCGGTCCTCGGCCCGCTGATCCGCCGGGCCACCGCGTCGACCTGCGCGACGTCACGGCCGAGCACGTGGCCGGTGTGGACGCCGTGATCCATCTCGCGGCGCTCTCCAACGACCCGCTGGGCTCGCTGGCGCCCCAGCTCACGTACGACATCAACCACCACGCGTCCGTACGCCTCGCGCGCCTGGCCAAGGAGGCCGGGGTGCGGCGCTTCCTCTACGCGTCGACCTGTTCGGTGTACGGCGCCGCGGGCGGCGGTGAACTGGTCGGCGAGGACGCCCCGTTGCGGCCCGTGACGCCGTACGCGGAGTCGAAGGTCCGCGTCGAGGACGATCTACGGGCCCTCGCCGACGACGGCTTCAGTCCGGTATTCCTGCGCAACGCCACCGCCTTCGGGTACTCGCCCCGGCTGCGCGCCGACATCGTCCTCAACAACCTCGTGGGTCACGCCCTGCTGTCCGGCGAGGTCCTGGTGCTCTCCGACGGCACCCCGTGGCGGCCCCTGGTACACGCCGCCGACATCGCCCGCGCGTTCACCGCCGCCTTGGACGCACCCCGCGAGGCCGTGCACGCACGGGCCTTCAACATCGGCAGCGAGACCAACAACGTGACGGTCGCGGAGATCGCCGAGCAGGTCGCGGAGGCGGTCACCGGCGCGAAGGTGGTGATCACGGGGGAGACCGGCGCCGACCCGCGCTCGTACCGCGTGGACTTCTCCGCGTTCCGGGCCGCGATACCGGGCTTCGACTGCCAGTGGACAGTGAAGCGCGGCGCCCTCGAACTCGCCGACGCCTACCGTGCGTTCGGCATGAACCGCGAGGACTTCGAGCACCGCTACACACGGCTCGCGGTCCTGCGCGCGGCGAGCGAGGCGGGCACGGTCGACGCGTCGCTGCGGAGGTGCGTATGAGACAGGCGGGAGCGGAGGGGCCGGCCGACGGTCCGGGCGAGGCCATGCACGCGCTGGTCGAGCGGCTGTATCCGATCTGCCGCAGCATCACCGGCGACGGGGTCCGCGCCACCCTCGACATCATCGGCGAGTACCTGCCCCTGACGCGGCACGAGGTGCCGACCGGGACGCAGGTCCTCGACTGGACGGTGCCCGAGGAGTGGAACATCCGTGACGCGTACATCGCCGACGCGCACGGCCGGCGCGTCGTCGACTTCGCCGCGTCCAGCCTGCATGTCCTCGGCTACAGCGAGCCCGTCGCCACGACGCTGCCGCTGAGCGAGCTCCGCTCCCGCCTGCACACCCTGCCCGACCACCCCGACTGGATCCCGTACCGCACCAGCTACTACCGGCGGACCTGGGGCTTCTGCCTCAGTCAGAACACGCTCGACGCGCTGCCGGACGGCGACTACGAGGTACGGATCGACTCCACGCTCGCCGACGGTCACCTCTCCTACGCCGAGCACGTGATCCCCGGGCAGGTGCCCGACGAGGTGATCGTCTCCAGCCACGTCTGCCACCCGTCGCTCGCCAACGACAACCTGGCCGGGATCGCCGTCGCGACCCAGCTGGCGCTCGCGCTCGCCGCCGAAACCCCGTACTACACCTACCGGTTCCTCTTCGCGCCCGGCACCATCGGCGCGATCACCTGGCTCGCCCGCAACCAGGACCGCATCGACCGGGTCAAGCACGGCCTCGTCCTCGCCTGCGCCGGGGACCGGGGCGCCCTCACGTACAAACAGAGCCGGCGCGGCGACGCGGAGATCGACAAGGTGCTGCGGCATGTGCTCGCCGCCACCGAACGGCCGCACCACATCAAGGAGTTCACCCCCTACGGCTACGACGAGCGCCAGTTCTGCTCGCCGGGCTTCGACCTCGGCGTGGGCTCGCTCAGCCGCACCCCGTACGCGGGCTACCCCGAGTACCACACCTCCGCCGACAATCCTGACTTCGTCTCGGCGGCCGCGATGGCCGACACCCTCGCCGTCTGCCGCGAGGCCTTCGCCGTCCTCGACCGCAACCGGCGCTATATGAACCTCAGCCCCTACGGAGAACCGCAGCTCGGCCGACGCGGGTTGTACGCCTCGCTCGGCGGCCGCAGCGACGGGCAGGAGGCACAGCTGGCGATGCTCTGGGTGCTGAGCCTCTCCGACGGCGAGCACAGCCTCCTGGAGGTCGTCGACCGCTCGGGGCTGCCGTTCACCGCCGTCGCGGGCGCGGCCGACGCCCTGCACGCCGCCGGACTGATCAAGGCATGACGGCGATGACCACCGGGAGAGCCACGGCCGTCGACGGCGAGCAGGCACCGGCCACGCGCGGCGTCCTCGGCCGGCTGTCCTGGGGGCTCGCCGACCAGGCGGCCTCCAGCCTGACCAACTTCGCGGTGGGCATCTACGTCGCCCGCTCCCTCGGCCTCACCGCCTTCGGCGTCTTCAGCCTCGCGTGGGTGACGTACGGCGTCGTCCTGAACATCTCCCGCGGGCTGGCCACCGACCCGCTCGTGGTCCGCTTCAGCGCCGTTCCCCGCGCCATGTGGCGTACCGCCGTGGCGCGCGCCACGGGCACCGCTCTCTGCGTCGGTGTCGTGGTCGGCGCGGGCTGTCTGGCGGCCGGGCTCGCGCTCGGCGGGCGGGTCGGCTCCGCGTTCGCCGGGCTCGGGATCGTCCTGCCGGGGCTGCTGCTGCAGGACGCGTGGCGGTTCGCGTTCTTCGCGGCGGGCACCGGCCGCAAGGCGTTCGTGAACGACCTGGTGTGGGGGATCGCGCTCCTGCCCGCACTGCTGCTCGCCGCACGCGACGGCAGCGTCGCCGCATTCGTCGTCGCCTGGGGCGGATCCGCCGCCGTGGCCGCCGCCTACGGCTGCCTCCAGTGCCGTATCCGGCCCCGGCTCACGCGGGCCCGCGGCTGGCTGCGCGAGCAGCGCGACCTCGGCTACCGCTTCCTCGCCGAGAACGTCAGCCTCAGCGGCGCAGTCCAGCTGCGGGCGTACGGCCTGGGCGCGATCGTCGGGGTGAGCGCGGTGGGCGTGGTCCGCGGCGCCGAACTGCTGCTCGGCCCCTTCCTCGCCCTTCTGATGGGACTTTCCCTGGTCACGGTCGCCGAGGCGGCCCGTGTGCTGAAGCACGCACCGCACCGCCTCGCCCGGTTCTGTCTGCTGCTGAGCGTCGGACAGGCCGCGGCGGCCGTGCTCTGGGGAGTGGCCCTGCTGCTGATGCCCGACCGTGCCGGGGAGCTCGTGCTCGGCGACGTGTGGAGCGGTGCGGCGGGGCTCATCGTGCCGGTCACCCTCAGTGTCGCGGGCTCCGGCCTCGGCACCGGGGCGGCAGCGGGACTGCGCGCGCTCGGCGACGCGAAGCGCAGTCTGCGCAGTCAACTCTTCGCCTCCCTCTGCTATGTCGGCGGCGGGCTCGGCGGAGCGGCCGCGGCCGGTACGGCCGGTTCGGCCTGGGGGGTCGCCGCGGCGACCCTCGGCAGCTCGGCCGTGTGGTGGCTGCACCTGCGGTCGGCGCTGCGTGAGTACCACCAACCCCCCATCAGTGAAGTGAGGACGCCATGACCGCCCCACCCCGGCTGAGCATCGGCCTTCCCGTCTACAACGGCGAGCAGTATCTGGCCGAGTCCCTCGACGCCCTGCTCGGGCAGACCTACGAGGACTTCGAACTCGTCATCTCCGACAACGCCTCGACGGACGGCACCCAGGACATCTGCCGCAAGTACGCCGAGCAGGACACCCGGATCCGCTACATCAGGCTGCCCCGCAACATCGGCGCGGCACCCAACCACAACTACGTCTTCACCGAGTGCCGCGGCGAACTCTTCAAGTGGGCCTCCCACGACGACCTCTACGCCCGCGACCTCCTCGCGCGCTGCGTCGAAGCCCTCGACGAGCGGCCCGGGATCGTTCTCGCGCACGCGGGCCAGGCGGTCATCGACGGCGACGCCCGGATCAAGGTCCCGTACACCTACGGACTCGCGACCGACTCCCCGCACGCCCCGACGCGCTTTCGCAGTCTGCTCTTCGAGCCCGGCGGCGACGACTTCTACGGCGTGATGCGCGCCGCGATGCTGCGCCGCGTCAAGCCGCACGACAGCTACCACCACGCCGACCGCACCTTCGTCGCCGAGATCACCCTGCACGGCGCCTTCCACCAGGTGCCCGAGCTCCTCTACTTCCGCCGCGACCACCCCACGCGCGCCGAACGCGCCAACCCGTCCAAGCGCTCCCGCTGCGTCAACCTCGACCCGCGCCGCGCCGGCCCGCTGCACCCGACACCACGGCTGCTCGCCGAGTACGTCTGGGGCTTCGCCTCCGCGATCGGACGCGCCCCGCTGTCCTCCGGCGACCGCCGGGCCTGCCGCCGCCACCTCGCCGCATGGCTGACAAGCCGCGTGCGGCCGGGCGCCGGTGAACGCGTCGAGGACCGCACCCCGGTCGACCCGGCGCTGCTCACCCTCTCCGTGGACTCCCTCGTCGCCGGCCGCGAAGGCCGCTCGGGAGGCGGCGCGTGACGATGCATCTGGAGGAAACCCCTCTCCGGATCGGTGTGTTCGGCCTGCTCGGCTCCGGCAACCTCGGCAACGACGGCTCGCTGGAGGCCCTGCTCGTCCATCTGCGCGCCGAGTATCCGCACGCCGTCGTGGACGCGCTGTGCGGCGGCCCGCGGACGGTCACGGCCCGCTACGGGATCCCCGCGACCAGGCTGCACTGGTACGGCGGCGAGTACCGCACGGCGTCCCGCGCGGGCGCCATCGCGGGCAAGGGCCTGGGCAAACTCGTCGACATCGCCCGCACCGCCGCCTGGGTGCGCCGCCACGACGCGGTGATCGTGCCCGGCATGGGCGTCCTGGAGGCCACGCTGCCCCTGCGGCCCTGGGGCTTCCCGTACGCCCTGTTCCTGCTCTGCGCGAGCGGCCGCCTGCTGCGTACACCGGTCGCCCTGGCCGGCGTCGGCGCCGCCCCGATCCGCAGCCGCCCGACACGCGCCCTGCTCCGCTGGTCGGCGCGGCTCGCCACACACCGGTCGTTCCGCGACGGCCCGTCCCGTACGGCGATACGGGACCTGGGCGTCGACACGGCACGGGACGCGGTCCACCCGGACCTCGCCTTCGGGCTCCCGGCACCCGCGGCCGCCCGCACCCCGGGCACGGTCTGCGTCGGCGTCATGGACTTCCACGGCAGCAACGACGACCGCCACCGGGCCGCCGCCATCCACCGGCGCTACCTCGACGGCACCACCCGGTTGGTCCGCGCCCTTGCCGCGGACGGCCGTCCGGTGCGGCTCCTCACCGGCGACACGGCGGACAGGCGGGTGGCCGACGCGATCCGCACGACGGTGGCCTCGCCCCTGGTGACCACCGCCCCCGTCACGTCGCTGACCGATCTGATGCGGGAGACGGCCGCCGCGGACGCGGTGGTGGCCACCCGCTACCACAACCTGATCTGCGCCCTGCGCACCTCCACCCCGACCCTCGCACTCGGCTACGCGGCGAAGAACGACGACCTGATGCGGGACTGGGGACTCGGCGCGTACACCCACCCGGCACGGACCATCGACCCGGACCGGCTCCTCGTACAACTCAGGGAGCTGGAGCGGAACGCACCTGCGCTGCGGGCACAGCTCGCGGCCCGCAACGCGAAGATCGGGCGCGAACTGCACGGCGCCCTGACCGCGTTGACCGCCTCCCTGCTCCCGCCCCCGCACCGCAACGACCAGCAGCGCCCCACCCTCACCTGTGCCGGCGCCGACCGGGAGGCACCGTGAAAGCGACCGAAGTCCCGCAGATCGCGGGCGTGTTCCTCTTCGAACCGACGCCGTACTCCGACGAGCGCGGCTTCTTCTGCCGCACGTTCGACGCCGAGCTGATCCGCTCGGCCGGCCTCGACCCCGACGCCTTCGTCCAGGACAGCGTCTCCCGCTCCGTCGGCGGCGTACTGCGCGGCCTCCATCTGCGCTCCGGCGCGGGCGAGGCGAAGCTGGTGCGCTGCTCGTACGGGGAGATCTTCGACGTGGTCGTCGACCTGAGGCCGCAGTCGCCGACCTACCTGTCGCAGGCCCACTTCGAGCTGTCCGGCGCCTCGCAGGCCAGCGTCTACATCCCGGCGGGCTGTGCGCACGGCTTCCAGGCGCTCACGGCCACCGCCGACACCTCGTACCGCATCGACCGTCCGCACGATCCCGCCGAGGACGTCACGATCGCCCACGACGACCCGGATCTCGCGATCCCCTGGCCCCTGCCCATCACCTCGATGTCCGTACGGGACCGGGAGGCGCAGAGCCTCGCCGTGTTCCTCAAGCAGCGCGAAGGCTGAACACACCGTGAACGCAGAGGACTTGAACGCAGAGGACTTGAACGCAGAGCATCCGAGCGCGGAGACCCTGGACCTGCCCGCCTCGCGGCAGGCCAACGAGCGGCTGCACGCCCTGATCCCCGGCGGCGCGCACACGTACGCCAAGGGGGACGACCAGTACCCCGAGGACCTGGCGCCGGTGATCAGCCACGGCCGGGGCGCGCACGTCTGGGACGCCGACGGCAACCGCTACATCGAGTACGGCTCGGGGCTGCGCTCGGTCAGCCTCGGTCACGCGCACCCGCGCGTGACCGAGGCGGTCCGCCGCCAACTCGACCGGGGCAGCAACTTCGTGCGCCCCTCGCTCCTTGAGATCGAGGCGGCGGAGTGCTTCCTGCGGACCGTGCCCACCGCCGAGATGGTGAAGTTCGCCAAGAACGGCTCCGATGTCACCACGGCCGCCGTCCGCCTCGCCCGCGCGGTCACCGGGCGGGAGCGGGTGGCGCTCTGCGGCGACCACCCGTTCTTCTCGGTGGACGACTGGTTCATCGGCACCACCCCGATGTCCGCGGGCATCCCGCCGGCCATCACCGACCTCACGCTCACCTTCCCGTACGGGGACCTCGCGGCCACGGAGGAACTTCTCGCCCGCCACGAGGGCGAGGTGGCCTGCCTGATCCTCGAACCCGCCACCCACACCGAACCACCGTCCGGCTATCTGGAGGGCCTGCGTCAACTGGCCGACCGCCATGGCTGTCTGCTCGTCTTCGACGAGATGATCACCGGTTTCCGCTGGTCGGAAGCGGGCGCCCAGGGACTGTACGGAGTCGTCCCCGACCTCTCCACCTTCGGCAAGGCACTCGGCAACGGCTTCGCGGTGTCCGCGCTCGCGGGGCGCCGCGAGGTGATGGAGCGCGGCGGCCTGCGCCACGCCGACGACCGCGTCTTCCTCCTGTCGACCACGCACGGCGCGGAAAGCCACTCCCTGGCCGCGGCGATGGCCGTCCAGACGACCTACACGCAGGAGGGCGTGACCGCCCGCCTCCATGAGCTGGGCAGCCGGCTGGCCGCGGGCGTCCGCGCCGCGACGGCGGCGCAGCAGGTGGACGACCACATCGTCCTGCGGGGACGCCCGAGCAACGTGGTCTTCGCCACGCTCGACGAACACGGCTCACCGTCACAGCAATACCGCACGCTCTTCCTGCGGCAGCTCCTCGCGGGCGGCGTCCTCGCCCCGTCCTTCGTGGTGAGCAGCGCGCTCACCGTGGCGGACATCGACCGCACGGTCGACGTGGTGGCGGAGGCATCCGCCGTCTACCGCAAGGCACTTGACGCCGAGGACCCCACACCATGGACGGGCGGCCGCCCGGTCAGACCCGTCTTCCGCCGTCGCTCGTGAGGCCCGCGCCCCGCATCCCTCGCTTCACCAGCCACGCGACCACCGGTACCACCGCGACCGCCGTACACCATCCGCCCAGCGCATCCGTCGGATAGTGGGCGCCCAGCGCCACCTGCGCCCAGCCCATCGCCCCGCCCGCCACCAGCGCCGCCCCGTACACCGTCCACGTCACGACCCACGTCCCGGCCGCGCGCCCGAGCCCGCGGCGCGCGGTCAGGACGAGCGTGACGGAGAGGGTGAGCGCGGTGAGAAAGGCGGTGTGGCCGCTCGGGTACGAGAGATTCCCCTCGCCGTGAATGGTCCGCCCCACCACCGACTTGAGCAGCAGCACCACACCGAGCGTGACCCCGACCGTCCCGCAGACGAACACCGCGGCCGCGAGGGCTCGCACCGCCACGCACACCACGACGATCACCGACACGAGGATGACCGCCCCCAGCGGCTCGGCAAGGAAGTCCACGGTCAGCGCGACGCGTCGCGCGGCCCCCTCGACGGCGTCCGCGGTCGGATCGACGAACCACCGGTCCACCCGCCCGGGCGCCCTGTGCCCGGCATACATCCACCCGACCAGGAGGACGGCCAACCCGGCTGCCGCCCCGCCCCACCCGAGCCGAAGCTTCATCCCGGCAGGGACGACCCCCGGCCCGGACGGCTCCCCACTCCCCGTCACGAAGCCCCCGTACCACCGCACTTGACCTGACTTGTCACCCTAACCAACCATACGGACGCGGCAGGGGCGAGAGGGCCCCGGAACCGCGCCGGGCGCCCCGCATAGGATGCGAGGCCCAAAGATGCCGCGACGTAAACGGGGATCCGTGATGAGCGAGAAGGCCCGCAAACTCTTTGACGCGCTCGACCTCAACGGCGACGGCCGTCTGACGCGCGACGAGGTGATCACCGCCCTCCTGACGAAGGGTCCCACGCTCGCCGCGCAGGGCGTCCTGCCGTTCTGGGGCGTCGGCGACGCGGAGGCCTCATCGGCCCTGTTCGACGCGGCGGACCAGAACGGGGACGCGGAGCTGTCCTTCGAGGAGTTCGCCGAGGTCGTGAACCGCAAGTTCGGCTGGTAGATCCGGGGAGCAGGTGAGGGTGGGGCACTGCGCTGGGGAGCCACGCCCTCCGACCGCTGGGTGCTCGGCGCCGAATCAGGGGCGCCCAGCCGCGATCACACGCCGCCCCAGGTATCGCCGTGGTCCCCGCCGCCCCCGTACTCCCACGGCTTGTTCGTCCCGAAGTACACCCACACCCAATACGCGCCCACGCCCAGAGCCAGGAGCCCGCACGGAATGAGGACGGCGAGCAGAACCTGAACCACGAGTGCCTCCTCGTCCGCCCGGCCGACGTGCGCTGCTTTCACGGTAGTCGGCCGGCGGCGGCGTGGCAGGCTGCGTGCCGCGCCTACTCGGTGCTGCTCCACCCGGTCGAGGCGGAGTACAGATCCACGAGGTCCACCACGAACACCAGCGTCGAATCCGGCGGAATCAGTGGCGAGGGAGATTGGCGGCCGTAGCCGAGACGCGGCGGCACGACGATCTCGCGCCGCCCCCCGACCCGCATCCCCCGCACACCCCGGTCCCAGCCTTTGATGACCGGGCCGGCGCCCAGAGCGAACTTGAACGGCGTCCCCCGGTCCCAGGAGGAGTCGAACTCCCTCCCGGACGCGAAGGTCACCCCGACGTAGTGCACCCGCACGACCATGCCCGGCTTCACCTCGGGCCCGTCCCCGACGATCAGATCCCGGACGGCCAATTCGGTGGGGGCGTCACCCTCGGGGACAACGACCTCGGGCTTCGTGGGCTCACTCATCGCAGCGTCTTCGCTCTCCGTCGGAATCGCCCGCAACCCGCTACGGGTTCGGACTGCCCATCCTCTGCGATGTGGCCAGGGTCCACGCGTCGACGTCCTGATAACGGCGCCGGCCTTCGTGCCCCTTCACCGTGCTGCCGACGAGGTGGAGGCGTTCCGTCCGCCACGGACGTCCGGCGAAACCGGCGAGCCCGGCCGCGGCCGCCGGCACGGACTCATGGTCGTTGCGGCGGGCGCGGGCCAGCGTCAGATGGGGACGCAGCGGCCGTTCGACGAAGTCGACGCCGCACTCCCTGACCCTCGCCCGTACGGACGCGCCGAGCTCGTGCAGCCCCTCGAGATCCCCCTCGATGCCAGTCCACAGCACCCGCTCATCGAAGTGAGCGCCACCCGCGAGGGCCAGGTCGAGCGAAGGGCGGGAGGCCGCCAGGTCGGCGAGCGGCGCACGTAGCCGCTGGACCACCTCCACCGGCAGCTCACCCAGAAACGCCAGCGTGACATGCCAGTCCTCGATGCGATTCCACCGCAGACCCGGATACGCGGCATAGGCCGGGCTCAGCGCATGCTCCAGCTCGGCCTTCGCGTCGTCGGGCGGCGCGAGGGCGATGAACGCGTGCTGGGTCACGGGCTGGGGTGGCTGGGTCACGGAGGTGTTTGTATCCCATGCACCCACCGGGGCCGAAGCCCGGGGCCGGATGCCCGGAGGAGGAACACACCCCCGGGGCATCCGGCGTGAGCCTCTAGAAGAACCCGAGCCGGTCCGCCGAGTAGGAAACCAGCATGTTCTTCGTCTGCTGGTAGTGATCCAGCATCATCTTGTGGTTCTCCCGCCCGATCCCCGACTGCTTGTATCCGCCGAACGCAGCGTGCGCCGGATACGCGTGGTAGTTGTTCACCCACACCCGCCCCGCCTGGATCGAACGACCGGCCCGGTAAGCCGTGTTGCTGTCGCGGGTCCAGACGCCCGCGCCGAGGCCGTACAGCGTGTCGTTGGCGATCTTGATGGCGTCGGCGTAGTCGTTGAAGGGCGTGACCGAGACGACCGGGCCGAAGATCTCCTCCTGGAAGATCCGCATGCGGTTGTCGCCCTCGAAGATCGTGGGCTGGACGTAGTAGCCGCCCGCCATGTCGCCGTCGTAGTCGATGCGCTCGCCGCCCGTGAGGATCTTCGCGCCCTCGCGCTGGCCGATGTCCAGGTAGGAGAGGATCTTCTCCAGCTGGTCGTTGGAGGCCTGGGCGCCGATCATCGTGTCCGTGTCGAGCGGGTGGCCTGTCTTGATCTGTTCGGTGCGGGCGATCGCCGCGTCGAGGAACTCGCTGTAGTGGCCGCGCTGGATCAGGGCGCGCGAGGGGCAGGTGCAGACCTCGCCCTGGTTGAGCGCGAACATCGTGAAGCCTTCGAGGGCCTTGTCGCGGAAGGCGTCGTCGTGCGACCAGACGTCGTCGAAGAAGATGTTGGGGGACTTGCCGCCGAGCTCAAGCGTCACCGGCTTGATGTTCTCGGAGGCGTACTGCATGATCAGCCGCCCCGTCGTGGTCTCACCGGTGAAGGCGACCTTGGCGACGCGCGGGCTGGACGCCAGGGGCTTTCCGGCCTCGGCACCGAAACCGTTGACGATGTTGAGGACGCCCGGCGGCAGCAGGTCCGCGATGAGCGAGATCCAGTAGTGGACCGAGGCCGGGGTCTGCTCGGCCGGCTTGAGGACGACCGCGTTGCCCGCCGCGAGCGCGGGGGCGAGCTTCCAGACGGCCATCAGGATCGGGAAGTTCCAGGGGATGATCTGCCCGACGACGCCGAGCGGCTCATGGAAGTGGTACGCGACCGTGTCGTCGTCGATCTCACTGAGCGTGCCCTCCTGCGCCCGGATCGCCCCGGCGAAGTAGCGCAGATGGTCGATGGCGAGCGGAATGTCGGCGGCGAGGGTCTCGCGGACGGGCTTGCCGTTCTCCCAGGCCTCGGCGACCGCGAGCTTCTCCAGGTTCTGCTCGGTGCGGTCGGCGATCTTGTTGAGGAGGTTGGCGCGTTCGGTGGTGGAGGTGCGGCCCCACGCGGGCGCCGCGGCGTGCGCGGCGTCGAGCGCCCGCTCGACGTCCTCGGCGGTGCCGCGCGCCATCTCGGTGAAGGGCTGTCCGTTGACCGGGCTGGGGTTCTCGAAGTACTGGCCGCGGGCGGGCTTCACGTACTCCCCGCCGATGAAGTGCTCGTAGCGCGACGCGTAGTCGACGATCGAACCGTCGCTGCCGGGTGCGGCGTAACGGGTCATCTCGGTGGCCTCCCGGTTCCCGGCTGCCCGCCGTCGGGCAGCACTGCCCGGGACGCTAGGGACGCGGAGGTTGCAACCACGTTGCGGCCGACTGCTCACGGTCCAGGGCCCGCACCTCGGCCCGGACCCGGGCCCGCGCACCGGGCGGAGTCGCCCCGACGAGCGCCTGCCATACGTCGAGGTCCTCTCCGCCCCAGGGGCTGCGCACCCAGTCCGTGAGCAGCTGCGGATCCGCCCGCTCCACCAGCGCCGCCCGAAGCCCACGGTCGAGCCGCTCCCGCAGCCGTACGATCTCGGGCGCGCAGGACCCGGGCAGCAGCGGACCGTCGTACGCGCCGATCGCGCCCGACACCGCACCGGCCGCGAGCCGCCGTTCGACCAGCAGGAAGTCCGCCTCGACGGGGGAGGTGAGGCGATACGGGCGGGACGCGAGCAGATCAGGGCCCAACAGGCCGCGCAAACGCGAGAGTTCGGCCCGCAGCGTCACGGGCGCCATGGACTCGTCCTCGTACAGCGCGAGCAGCAGCTGGTCGCCGGTGAGGCCCTCGGGGTGGCGGGCGAGCAGGGCGAGGAGTTCGCTGTGGCGCCGGCTCAGCCGGAGCTTGCGGCCATGGGCGACCACCAGGGCCTCGTCGCGGCCGAGGGCGTGCAGGGCCACCGTCCCGGTGTCCGGCGGGGCCTGTTCCAGGGCCAGTTGGGCCTCGGCGGCGCGGGCGACCGCCTGGATGAAGGCGAGGCTGTGCGGATGCGCGAGCGGATCGCCGCCCGTGATGTCGACCGCGCCGAGCAGCCGCCCGGTGTGCGGGTGGTGGATCGGCGCGGCGGCGCACGTCCAGGGCTGGACCGGGCGGCTGAAGTGCTCGGCGGCGAACACCTGCACCGGCCGGTCGACCGCGACGGCCGTCCCCGGCGCGTTGGTGCCCATCGCCGACTCGGCCCAGCGCGCCCCCGGCACGAAGTTCATCCGCCCGGCGCGCTCACGCGTCAGGGTGTGGCCCTCGACCCAGAGCAGCCGTCCCTGCGCGTCGCACACCGCGAGCAGATGCTCGCCGTCCATCGCGTACGTGGACACCAGCTCGCGCAGGAGGGGCATCACGCGTGCGAGCGGATGGTCCTCGCGATACGCCCCCAAGTCGCCGTCGGCCAGCTCGACCTCGGCCGTGCACTCGGGACTGACCCGGGCCCGTACCGAACGCCGCCACGACGCGGCCACCACGGGCCGCACCGGCCGCTCCACCGTCCCGGCCGTGGTGAACGCCGTGTGCGCACGGCGCAGCACACGGGTCCGCTCGGCCGGGTCGGTGCCCGGCTCCAGGGCCACCCAGGGATCGGTCAACTCGGCCTCCGCGTAGGAGAGATGCCTGTCCGGCCGGTACGTGTGCCGCCATCGTCACCCCGGTCGCGCCGCCCGGCAACAGGTCGCGGGCCCGTAAACCGGTCGGTGTCGCCCCGGCTAGTAGAAGTTGACCATCCGTATGTAGCGCGTCCAGTCCCACAGGGGCCCCGGGTCCGTGTGCGTGGCACCCGGCACCTCGCTGTGCCCGATGATGTGCTCACGGTCGCGCGGGATGCCGTACGTGGCGCAGAGGTGTGCGGTGAGCCGAGCCGAGGACTCGTACATGGCGTGCGTGAACCATTTCGGCTGGTCCACCCAGCCCTCGTGCTCGATCCCGATGCTCTGCGTGTTGTACGTCCAGTTGCCCGCGTGCCAGGCGACGTTCCGGTCCCTCACGCACTGCGCCACGTTGCCGTCGGACGACCGCACCACGTAGTGCGCCGAGACCTGCTTCGCCGGGTTCTGGAAGATGCCGAGCGTGTCGAAGTACGTCTCCTGCGTGACGTGGAGGACGACATGCGTGATCGGATACGCGGTCGGGCGGCTGGAGGCCGTCTGGTTGGAGGCGTCGGCCGGCACCCAGTCGGCGTCGGGGTAGTCGGCGACGGCGACCGGGCGGGCCTCGGTGGTGCCGCCGGCGAGCAGTGAGGTGGGCAGGGCCAGCGCGGCGCCCTGAAGAAGGCGTCGCCGGCTGGGGAGTGCGCGGGCCGGGTCCATGATCGCTCCTTGACCTGTCGGTGCGGTGGGGGCGGGGTGTGGGCCCACGCGTACCAACGACGTTACTGGTCAAGCCGGTTGGGCCGGAAGGGTTGCTTCGGGCCCTTTGGGCCGCCGGGCCGGGCCCGCGCGCAGGCAGCGCGCGGACCCGCCTTGCTCGGCGCGCGGACCCGCCTTGCTCGGCGCGAGGACCCGCCTTGCTCGGCGCGAGGACCCGCCTTGCTCAGTGTGAGGACCGTCCTCCCTCAGCGCACCACTCCCGCGATCGACGCCGGATCGTCGAGCACCGACTGCACCACCGAATGCGCCGCGCCCAGGAGCGGACCCTCCGAGCCGAGCCGCGACACCGTGACCGAACCTCCCTTGGGGCGCGCCGGATCCGCCGTACGGCGGGCCAGTTCACGCTCCAGGGACGGCAGCAGCCACGGGGCGAGCCGGGACAGCGCGCCGCCCAGGATCACGGTCTGCGGATCGAGCAGGTTGACCGCACCGGACAGTGCGATCCCGAGCGCGGAACCGGCCCCGCGCAGTGCCTTGCGCGCCTTCGGGTCGCCGTCCTCGGCGCGGGCGGCCAGCCGGCTGATGCCGTGCTCCCCGAACGGCACACCGGCCGCCTTGAGTACGGCCTCCTCGCCCGCGTACTGCTCCAGGCAGCCGCGTCCGCCGCACGGACACGAGGGTCCCTCCGGGCGTACGGGCACATGGCCCAGCTCACCCGCGAACCCGTGCGTCCCGCGCAGCAGCCGCCCGCCGACGACCACGGCGGCACCGATCCCGATCTCGGCGGAGACGTGCACGAAGTCCTGCGGTGCCGGATCGCCGCCGATCCACAGCTCGGCGAGTGCGCCGAGGTTGGCCTCGTTGTCCACGCTCAGGGGCAGTCCGTCGAGCAGGAACGGTCCGAGGTCCAGTTCGCTCCAGCCCAGGTTGGGGGCGCGGACGACCGTGTGCGAGTCGCGGGCGACGAGGCCGGGCACGGCGACGGCGAGGCCGGCAGGGCGCAGTCCTGCGTTCCGGCTGACGGTCGTCACCTCCCGTACGAGACGGGCGAGTTCCTTGAGGACCGGCTCCGGCGGGCGGCCCCGGTTGTCGCTCTCCAGGGTGGCCCGGGCCCGCACCTTGCCGTGCAGGTCGACCGCGCACACGGCGAGATGGTCGACCCCGATCTCGGCACCGATGCCGACGGGCCCGCGCTCGCCCACGGTCAGGGCGCTGCCCGGGCGGCCCACCGTGCCGGGACGTTCGGGTCCGAGTTCGACGAGCAGTTCGGCCCGGATCAGCTCGTCGACGAGGGTGGACACGGCGGCCCGGGTCAGCCCGATCCGGGTCGCGACGGCGGCGCGCGACAGCGGACCGTGGGTGGTGATCGCCTGGAGGACGAGCGACAGATTGCGGCGGCGGATGCCCTGCTGGGTGTTGGGCAGGAACGCCGGATCGCCGAAGCCGCCGTTGCCGGGGAGCTCTGTGGTCATGAGGGGGCTCCTCAGGGGGTGTGACGAGGGTCGGGGAAGGTGGGCGGGGCAGGGGCTGCACTCGGCGCCGGAGCGGCGCCCCTCAACAGCGGTGTCGCGGCGCCCAGTACGTCCGCGATCCGGGCGAGCGTCTCCTCGTCGCGTGCGACGGGTTCGAGGACCGGCCCCTCGGCCGTGCCCCAGCGCCGTGCCACGGCCGCCGGGTCCTCGCCGGTCAGGAGACCGGCGGCCTGGGCGGCCGCTCCGAGCGCGACGAGTTCCGCGGCGCGCGGGATCCGGACGGCGCGCCCGCTGAGCCGCCGTACGGTCTCCTGCCAGGCGCGCCCTCGCGCACCGCCGCCGATCAGGAGCAGCGGCTCCTCGGACGAGGACGCCGCACCGTCCACCGCGAGGACCAGGTCGAGTGCCTGCAGCAGTGCGAACACCGCGCCGTCGTACGCGGCTTGGAGCACCTGGCCGCCGGTGGTGTCGTGCCGCAGTCCGTGCAGCAGGCCCGAGGCGCCGGGCAGATCGGGGGTGCGCTCGCCGTCCAGGAACGGCAGCAGGGTCGCCGCACCGCCCGGCTCGACGGCTTCGCGGTCCCGGTCGAGCAGCGCGGCGATCCGGTCCACGGCGAGCGTGCAGTTGAGGGTGCAGGCGAGTGGCAGCCAGTCGCCGCGGGCGTCCGCGAACCCGGCGACCGTGCCGGTCGGGTCGGCGGGCCGGTTGCGGGCGACCGCGTACACCGTCCCGGATGTGCCGAGGCTCAGGACCGGCGCGCCGGGGCGCAGCCCGAGACCGAGCGCGGCGGCCGCGTTGTCACCGGTGCCGGGCGCCACCAGCACCCCGCGCGTGAGCGGCAGTTCCGGCAGATCGCGCACGGTCCCCGCCACTTCGCCGGGCCGTACGACCCGGGGGAGCAGCGCCGCATCGAGGCCGACGCGGTCCAGGACCCCGGTGTCGTACGCCTCGTCCGGCGCCGCCCACCAGCCGGTCCCCGAGACGTCGCCGCGGTCGGTGGTGCCCTCGCCGGTGAGCCGTTCGGTCAGGTAGTCGTGTGGCAGCCGCACCGCCGCCGTCGCCGCTGCGGCCTCCGGTTCGTGCTCGGCGAGCCAGGCCCACTTGGCGACGGTGAACGCCGCGCCCGGAACGCTCCCGATCCGCTCGGCCCACACCTTCGGACCGCCCAGCTCCTCGACGAGCCGGGCGGCCTGCGGCGCAGACCGTACGTCGTTCCACAGCAGCGCGGGTCGGACCGGCCGCCCCTGTGCGTCCAGCGTGACCAGGCCGTGCTGCTGACCGCCGACCGACACCGCGGCCGCCTCGCGGGCCGCCGGGCCGCAGGCGGCGAGCGCGGCGCCGAGCGCCTGCCACCACTGCTCCGGGTCGCTCTCGCGGCCCGCGCCGGACGTCACGGTGTGGGGCGCCTGGCCGTTCGCCACGATTCGGCCCGTGGCCGCGTCGACGACCACTGCCTTGGTGGACTGCGTGGAACTGTCCACGCCGACGACCAGCGGTCCTTCGGCTGCTGTCATGACGGTCTCCAACCGGTCGAGGGGGCCGTGCGCGGCAGGTCGGTCCATGGTCCGACGGGCGCCGGGGGGTTTCCAGACGCGTCCCCGGATACTAATTTGTCAATCGGCATGACGAAATAGGTCCGACAGCCGATGTAATCGAAGCGTGACGGCAGCCGCTGAGCACGCGGGTGCCGGCCGCGGCGGGCAGACGAAGGAAGTAGGGGCGATGACGTATCAGCCGGTGCGTGAGGACAAGTTCAGCTTCGGCCTGTGGACCGTGGGCTGGCAGGGCAAGGACCCGTTCGGCGACCCCACCCGGGCGCCGCTCGACCCGGTGGAGGCGGTGCAGCGGCTCGCGGAACTCGGCGCGTACGGCATCACCTTCCACGACGACGACCTGATCCCCTTCGGCTCGGGCGAGGCCGCACGCGAGGCGGTCGTCAAGCGCTTCCGCCAGGCCCTGGACGACACCGGCCTCATCGTCCCCATGGCCACCACCAACCTCTTCACCCACCCGGTCTTCAAAGACGGCGGCTTCACCGCCAACGACCGCGACGTGCGCCGCTATGCGCTGCGCAAGACGATCCGCAACATCGACCTCGCCGCCGAACTCGGCGCCAAGGTCTATGTCGCCTGGGGCGGCCGCGAAGGTGCCGAGTCCGGCGGCGCCAAGGACATCCGGGCCGCGCTCGACCGGATGAAGGAGGCCTTCGACCTCCTCGGCGAGTACGTCACCGAGCAGGGCTACGACCTGCGCTTCGCGATCGAGCCCAAGCCCAACGAGCCCCGCGGCGACATCCTGCTGCCGACGGTCGGCCACGCCCTCGCCTTCATCGAGCGCCTGGAGCGGCCCGAGCTGTACGGGGTCAACCCCGAGGTCGGGCACGAGCAGATGGCCGGCCTGAACTACCCGCACGCGATCGCCCAGGCGATCTGGTCCGGCAAGCTCTTCCACCTCGACCTCAACGGGCAGAGCGGCATCAAGTACGACCAGGACCTGCGCTTCGGCGCCGGCGACGTACGCCAGGCGTTCTGGCTCGTCGACCTTCTGGAGACCGCCGGGTACGAGGGTCCGCGGCACTTCGACTTCAAGCCGCCGCGCACCGAGGACTACAGCGGGGTGTGGGCGTCCGCCGAGGGCTGTATGCGCAACTACCTGATCCTGCGCGAGCGCACGGCGGCCTTCCGCGCCGACCCCGAGGTACAGCAGGCGCTGCTCGACGCGCGCCTCGACCAGCTCGCACAGCCCACAGCCGGGGGCGGCCTGGCGGAACTGCTCGCGGACCGGGGTGCGTTCGAGGACTTCGACGTGGACGCGGCGGCCGCCCGCGGGATGGCCTTCGAGCGTCTCGACCAGTTGGCGATGGATCACCTGCTCGGCGTGCGCGGCTGAGGTCGCCGCGCAGGGCGGCACGTACGGCCCGGTGCGATCCGGCCGGCAGCGGGAGTGCGGCCAAGCGGACGGATCGTGCCAACTTACGTGCAGGGGTCGCTTCTTGAGCAATTCGGGGCGACGCTTGACGGTATGGGTCTGCCTCCCGTACCGCCGCAGCCGCCTTCCCAGCCGCCGGGCGGGGGCTTCGGCCCTCCGCCCGGCTTCGGGCCGCCCGGCGAACCCCCGGGCGGCCCGCGCCGCCGTGCCGGGCTGCTCGCGCTGCTGGCGGCGATCGTCGCTGTCGGGGCGATCGCAGCGGTCGTTCTGTTCGTGACCGGGGAAGACGGCGATCCCGGTGACGGCAAGTCTCCGACGGCGAGCGCGACGAAGAAGCCGACCCCGTCCCTGTCCGTCCCGTCGGAACTGCCCACGGACATCCCGACGGAGGTGCCCAGCGGCCTGCCGTCCGGCCTGCCCACCGACATCCCGACCGACTTCCCCAGCTCGTTCCCCTCCGACTTCGCCTCACCCGCACCCGTCGGCGAGACCCCGTACTTCCTGCTCAAGGCGGGCGACTGCTTCGACGTCGGCAAGCAGGCCCAGGGCTACGCGATCAAGAAGTCGTGCACCAAGGCGCATGACGCGGAGATCGTGAAGATCGGTGAGCTGAAGGGGAGTTATACGAGTTCGACGGCGATCAGGAACGCCGCCACGAACCTGTGCCAGGGCCCGCTCGACCGCAAGGCGGCCCGGCAGCCCCGTGGCACGGTGCGCGGCACGCTCGTGCAGTACCCCGACACGTCCGGCTTCAAGGCCGGGATCGACAGCGTGGCGTGCAGCCTGTCCGGCGATACGAAGGCGGGCGGCCGCAAGCTCACAGGGCCGCTCAAGTAGCGGGCTCGGCCTGGGAGTCCGGTTCAGCCTTCGAGTCCGGCTCGGCCTGTGAGTCCGGCTCGGCCAGGAAGGTCCCGGTGGCCCACTTGCCGCCACCCGTCGGCTCCTGCACCACGCGCGTCGTGATCCGCAGCCCCGCCTCCGAGAGCCGCCCGGCGATCTCCTCGGGCGGCCGCAGATAGCTGCCCCAGGACACCGGATGCCCGCCGTACGCGTGCGCGGGCCTGCGCACCTCACCCGCGCCGACGTGCCCTGCGACCATCAACCGCCCGCCGGGCGCGAGCACCCGGCGGAACTCCGCGCACACGAGCGGCAGGGCCTCCGGCGGCGTGTGATGCAGGCTGTAATACGCGAGGAGCCCGCCGAGCGCGCCGTCCGCGAACGGCAGCGCGGTCATCGACCCGACAGCGAACGGCAGCCCGGGGTGGCGCCGCCGCGCGATCCGCACCATCTCCGGCGACAGATCAACTCCGGTGACCGAGAGCCCGAGCCCCGCCAGATACGCCGTGATATACCCCGGCCCGCACCCCACATCGGCCACGACCCCGCCGCCACCGCCCTCCCGCACCGACTCGGCGAACGCTCCGAGCAATCCCCTCGACACCGGGTCGAGCGCCTCGGGGGACGGGACCTGGTCGGCATAGGCGGCGGCGACGGTGTCGTACGACTCCCGTACGGCATCCAAGTAGGCGAGATCGGGCAGCGGTTGCGCGGATGGTGAGGTCACCCGCGCGACCCTAGGCGATCTGCTCCGCGCCCAGCACCCCCGCCAGCGCGGCCGCCGGATCCTGGGCCGCGCCGCCCGCGGGCACCCAGCGGCCGTACTCCTCGCGGTACGGCCACCAGCGTCCGTCGCGGCCGAGGCGGAGCTGGGCGTCGACCACGGTCCAGCGGTTGTTCTCGGCCGTCAGGGCGGGGCGCTCGTCCTCCTCCCAGGCCGCGTCGAGCGCGGCACGGGCGCGGACCGCCTCGTCCCCGGACGGTGTCCACGATTCCTCCAGGACCTCCAGCGCCGCCGCGCCGCCGAACTCCCAGGCGCGTACCGCCAGTTCGAGGTCCTCCTCGCTGCGGCCCGTACCCTCCGCGAGGCGCCCGCGAATGTCGGCGGGCGCGCCGAGTGCGAGCCGTACCGCGTCCTGGCCGGTCTCCAGGGGAGCTGGGAACGCGCGGCCGCCGAGGGCCGCGGCGAGCAACTGGTGCGCGTGGAGCGCGGCGTGCTCCGCGAGGAAGGTCACCGAGTCCACGTCGATCCCGGGCGCCGGAGCCGTCTCCGTGTCGAGCACGGGCGGCCGGCCGGGCTCCTCGGGCAGGTCCGGCGCGGCGGGCAGCGGCGGCAGTATCGCGCCCATCGCGTACGCCTCGTCGGCGCGCACCCCTTGCGCCGCGGCGGGCCGCGGTTCCTCCGGCTCGCTCACCGAGGCCCGCGCCACGCTCCGTACCTGCAGCTCGTCGAGCAGCGTCCGCTCGTCACGCCCCCGCATCAGGAGCAGTACGAACGGGTCCTGGTCGAGCAGCCGGGCCATCTGATAGCTCAGCGCCGCCGTGTGACCGCAGTGATCCCAGGCCTCGCAGGTGCACTCGGGCTCCAGGTCGCCGATGCCCGGCAGGAGTTCGATCCCGACGACCGCCGCGTCCTCCACCAGGTGCGGCGGCATCTCACGGTCGAGCAGCGCCGCGATGTGCCCGGCGCTCTCCACGGCCATGTCGAGGAAACGGTCCCACTCGTCCGGCGACAACTGCTGCAGCAGCACGTCACTGCGGTACGCGGCGCCTCCCTTGTCGGATACGACAGCGGTGATCCGACCGGGCCGTACGGACACGGCGCCGACCGCGCCCGCCCGGGCCAGCCGGCGGCCCGCCTTGGTCTGCTGGTTGTCCAGGGCGGTGTCCTCAAGGGCCTTCAGCCAGGCCTGACCCCACCAGGTCGTCGCGAAGCCCCGGCCGTGGGCCGGCGGCAGGGGTGCGAAGGTCCGCTCTTCCGCAGGGTTCATCGGGCGTCTCCTCGCAGCTGGACCAGCTCGGCCAGTTCGGCGTCGGTGAGTTCGGTCAGGGAGGCCTCGCCGGAGCCGAGCACGGAGTCGGCGAGATCGCGCTTGCGCTCCAGGAGCGCGGCGATACGGTCCTCGATCGTGCCCTCCGCGATGAGGCGGTGCACCTGCACGGGACGGGTCTGTCCGATGCGGTACGCGCGGTCGGTGGCCTGCGCCTCCACGGCCGGGTTCCACCAGCGGTCGTAGTGCACGACATGTTCGGCGCGCGTCAGGTTCAGCCCCGTACCGGCGGCCTTCAGGGACAGCAGGAACACCGGGACCTCGCCGTCCTGGAAGCGGTTCACCATCGCCTCGCGCTCCTGAACGGGCGTGCCGCCGTGCAGGAACTGCGTCCGTACGCCACGGCTCGCCAGATGCTCTTCGAGCAGCCGCGCCATCTGCACGTACTGCGTGAAGACCAGGACGCTCGCGTCCTCGGCGAGGATCGTGTCGAGGAGCTCGTCGAGCAGCTCCAGCTTTCCGGAGCGGCCCGCGATGGCCGGAGCGTCCTCCTTGAGGTACTGCGCCGGGTGGTTGCAGATCTGCTTGAGCCCGGTGAGGAGCTTGACGATCATTCCGCGGCGTTCCATGCCGTCGGACTCCGAGATCGCGGCGAGCGTCTCGCGCACCACGGCCTCGTACAGACCGGTCTGCTCGGTGGTGAGCGCGACGGCGCGGTCCGTCTCCGTCTTCGGCGGCAGCTCCGGGGCGATCCCCGGGTCGGACTTGCGGCGGCGCAGCAGGAACGGGCGGACCAGCTTCGCGAGCCGCTCGGCCGCCGCCGGATCGCTGCCGCTCTCGACGGCCTGCGCGAAGCGGCTGCGGAAGGTGCCGAGACGGCCGAGGAGCCCGGGGGTCGTCCAGTCGAGGATGGCCCACAGCTCGGACAGGTTGTTCTCGACGGGCGTGCCCGTGAGGGCGACCCGGGCCAGAGCGGGCAGGGTGCGCAGCTGCTTGGCGGTGGCGGAGTAAGGGTTCTTCACGTGCTGTGCCTCGTCCGCCACGACCATGCCCCAGGTGCGTCCCGCCAGCGCGGCGGTGTCCAGGCGCATCGTCCCGTACGTGGTGAGCACGAACTCGTCGTCGGCCAGACCGTCGAGGCTGCGCGCCTGGCCGTGGAAGCGGCGCACCGCGGTGCCGGGCGCGAACTTCTCGATCTCGCGCTGCCAGTTGCCCATCAGGGACGTCGGGCAGACGACGAGCGTGGGGCCGCGGGTGCCCTCGGTCTCCTGGCGGTGCAGATGCAGCGAGATGAGCGTGATGGTCTTGCCCAGGCCCATGTCGTCGGCGAGACAGCCGCCGAGCCCCAGCTCGGTCATGGTCGCCAGCCAGCCGAGACCGCGCAGCTGGTAGTCGCGCAACGTCGCGGTCAGCGCGGCCGGTTGCGCCACCTCGGTGGACTCGCCGGGCTGCGCGAGGCGGTCGCGCAGCGTCGCCAGCCAGCCGCTCGCCGAGACCTCGACGCGGCGGCCGTCCATCTCGGTCGAACCGGTGAGCACCGCGCCGAGTGCGTCCACGGGCGTGACCTTGCGGTCCTCGTGGGCCCGGGCGCGCCGCGCCTCCTCGGGGTCGATGAGGACCCACTGGTCACGCAGCCGCACGAGCGGCCGGTTCGACTCGGCGAGTGCGTCAAGCTCGGCGCGGGTCAGCTCCTGGTCGCCCAGTGCGAAACGCCAGTTGAACGCGAGGAGGGCGTCGGGGGAGAGCATCGAGGGCGCGCCGTCGGTGTCGCCCCGGGCGTCGCCGCCCTCCGTGTCCCCGGGCGGACCGACCACCGCGCGGGCGGTGAACTTGCGGGCCAGTTCGCGCGGCCAGTGCACCAGGACGCCGGCGCCCGCGAGAGTACGGGCGGCCTCGCCGAGCAGTTCCGCGATCTCCTCGTCGGCCAGCTCCACCGCGTCCGGCACCGCGGCCGTCAGAAGCGGCGTCAGCGGCGCCCACGCGCGGGCCGCGCGCCGCAGAGCAAGCAGCGCGTCCAGGCGGCTGCGCGGTCCGAACACGCCCGCCACGGACGGGGATTCGGCCCATACGTCGGCGGCGTCCGCGATCCGCGTGGGATCGGCGGCGCTGTGCATCTGCAGCACCGCGCGGAAACGGGCCGCGCCCTCGGCGTCCTCGACCTGGAGTCCGGGCACCTCGACGCGCAGCGAGAGCCGTACACCCGCGTCATGACCGGCTGCCACATCGGCCGCCCAGTCGCGCTGTTCCGGCAGCCGCTGCGGCGCCTCGGCGGCGAAGCCCGGGTGGCCCGCGGCGAGCTGTGCGGCGGGGGACCGGGGCAGGGTGTCGGCGACCGCGTCGAGGAACTGCCGCACCAGCGCCTCCGGTTCGGGCAGCAGCAGCTCGCCGTCGTCTGGCACGTGCGGGGTGGAGGGGGCGAGCGGGGCCGCGTGGGCGTGCGGCGGCATCGCCGCGGCCAGTTCCCGTACGAGCTCCAGGTCCTCGGCCTCCAGCGGACCGGCCCGCCACGCGTCCTCGTCCTGCGCCGTGAGTCCGGGCAACAGCAGCCCCCGCGCGGTGAGTTGCAGCGCGAAGAGGGTGGCCGCACCCCAGAACGCCGCCGCCGGGTGCGCCTCGTCGCCCGCCGCCGCCCGCGCGAGCACCGGGAGCGCCTCGCGGACGGACAGGACTCGCGCGGGGATGGCCACGGCCTCGGTGCCGTCCTCGCCGGGCAGGACGACCGTCAGCTCCTCGGTGGGTCCGTCGCCGGGAGCGGTGCCGTCCTCGTTCCAGAACGCGAACCGGCCGGCGCGGGCGGGCGTGGAGGGCAGGAACAACGCGGCGCAACGGGTGAGTGGAAGGATCTCTGCGGCAGTGAGCGGGGCGGGGCTGTGCACAGCGATGACTTATTCCTCAAGTTTGACTAGCCAGGTCGGAGCGGCCGAGGATACCTGACGAACAGGGCCGATCATGGCCCGACCGCCGTGATGCCGATCACAGCCGCCATCGGGGGTGGTGCTGGGTACACCCTGCCCTGGGGCTGCCACCTCCGCGTACACGGGTGGTGGCGCCATGGTCGCAATGGGTCGTCGGATTCTACGTTGATGCAGGTCAGAGCAGTCCCGCCCTGCCACCGAGACCGGAGACCGACCCATGACGACCGCAGTTCCCGTACGAGAGCGACCTGCCGCGGCGGCCCGGGGCAGTGAGTTCGCGCCACTCCTGCGCACGGTCAAGGGCCAAGGCCTGCTGGAGCGGCGCACCGGCTGGTACGCGCGGAGCATCGCCCTGAACACCCTCGCGCTCGCCGCCGTGGTCACGGCCGTCGCCCTCGTGGGCAACTCCTGGTGGACGCTGCTGCTCGCCGTGCCCCTCGCCCTGTTCTCGGCGCGTACGTCGTTCATCGGGCACGACGAGGGCCACTACCAGATCGCCGGACGGCGCTCCGTGAACCGCGTGCTCGGCCTCATCCACGCCAACCTGCTCGTCGGCACCAGCGCAGCCTGGTGGAACGACAAGCACAACCGCCACCACGCCAACCCCAACCACGTCGACAAGGACCCCGACGTCGCGCCCGACGTCCTCGTCTTCGCCGACGAGCATGTCGCGGGACGTACCGGCTTCAAGGCATGGCTCACCCGCCACCAGGCCTGGCTGTTCTTCCCGCTCTGCCTGCTCGAAGGCATCAACCTCAAGGTCCAGGGCATCAAGGACCTGCGCCGCCAGGAGCCTCGCGAGCGCGTGGTCGAGGGCCTTCTCCTGCTGGCGCACGCGGCCGCGTACGCCACCCTGCTCCTCACCGTCCTCTCGCCCGGCAAGGCGCTCCTGTTCGTCCTGCTGCACCAGGCGCTCTTCGGCCTCCACCTCGGCCTCGCCTTCGCGCCCAACCACAAGGGCATGCCGATGCCCGACGGCAACAGCGAGCGCTGGGGCCATCTGCGCCGCCAGGTCCTTACCTCGCGCAACATCCGCGGCGGCCCCGTCACCGACTGGCTGCTCGGCGGCCTGAACTACCAGATCGAGCACCATCTCTTCCCGAACATGCCCCGCCCGCACCTGCGCCTGGCCCAGCCCCTGGTCCGTGCACACTGCCGGGACCTGGGCATCCCCTACACGGAGACCGGCGCGGTCGACTCGTACCGCCAGGCGCTCGGGCACCTGCGCGAGATCGGCGAACCGCTGCGGGCGGAATAGCCGGCCCGCGGGCCCTTCCTCAGGGACAGGTCCGGGGTACACCTCAGGGACGAGTCAGGGTTCAGACTGGAACCAGGGCGGCGGCGGACCCGTTCTCCACTGCAGAGAGCGGCGGCAGCCGCGAAGGAGGCGACACTGATGTCCAGGAACGCGAAAATCGCCGCGGGTGGTGTGGCGGCCGGGATCATCCTGCTGATCTGGCTCCCCTGGTGGGCGGCGCTGCTCATCGTCCTCGGCGTACCGACGGCGGCCTATCTGACCCTCGACGAATCCCAGCGCCGCCGGCTGCGGCGCGTCAGCCGCAAGGAGCTGGGGCGCTGACAGCGGCTTCTCCAGATACGAGGCCGGGGGCGCGGACCGGGATGGTCCGCGCCCCCGGCGTTTGCCGAGGGCCATGACGGGCGGATGGAGCCCGTTCAGGACGGGCGGACCGCCATCTTGTCCAAGGCGGCCAGCAGACCGGGGAGTTCGGGGCCGCGGCCCACCGGGAGCACCTCGCCCGGCTCCTCGTCGAGGAGCACGAAGGCGATGTCATCGGTGCGCGCCACCATCGACCAGCCGGGACCGTCGGCCCGCAGCGTCCGCGCCTCACCCGTGGCGAAGGCCGAGCGGACGCGCCCCAGCGGCGGGGGAGTGTCGATGTAGGCCCGCGCCTCGGCGAGTACGCGGCGGACGGCTTGGCGGGGGCCCGGTGATGCGGGGTCGGCCTCGGCCTCGGCCTCGGCTTCCGTGGCTTCGCCTTCCGGGCCTTCGCCTGACTCCGAGTCCGGTGCCGCGCCGGCAGTGGGTGCGGGTTCCGGTGTGGAGTCGGGTTCGGTGCCGGGCTCGGCGTCGGCGTCGGTGGTCGCGTCGGATGACGTGTCCGAACCGGCTCCGTCCTGTGTGGCGGAACCTTCCTGCGCCTCGCTCCCGGGCTTCGAGTCGCCTGCCGCCCGGCCGTCCGCATCGCTCGCGGCGGCAGCTGCGTCCGTGTCACCGTCGGCCGCGGATCCCTCGTCGCCCGGTGCGTCCTCGGCCTCGTCCGCAGTGGCGGCTCCGGCCGATTCGACAGCGTCCGAAGCCTCGTCCGAGGCAGCGTCCGAAGCCGCGCCCGAAGCTTCGTCCGAAGCATCCTGCGAGGTCTCGTCCGACGCCTCGGAAGCGTCCGCCTCGCCCGAACCGCCGGCCGGATCCGACGCTTCCGCTCCGGAAGAAGCGTCGGCCGCAGTCGGCCCGCCACCCGTCGCGAACGTCGAATCATCGATCTGCGCCCGCCACATCGCCCACTGCAGAGCGATCTCGTCGGCGCCCAGGCGCCGTTGAGCCGGGCCCCACGTGGTGGTGTCCGGGGGCGACAGGGTCAGGCGGTCCGGGTCCTCCGGGTCGGGCTCCGGGTCGTGGGGCGCGGGGACGCCGGGTGCCGAGACGGCGACCGCGAGCGGCCAGCCGCCGAGCGCGGCGACGACCGTGCGGTCGTCCGGGGAGAGGTCGTACTCCATGCCGCAGTCCCACGACGCGATGGCGACCGCGACGAGGGACACGTCGTCGACCACCACGGTCCACCGCGCGCCCTGGGCGTCCTGCCCGAACACCAGCCCGTACCCGTCGACGATCGGTACGAGACCGAGCGCCGCGCACGCCTCCGGATAGTCGTCGCCGAGCACGCTCGGGAACTTCGCCGGCGTGAGCAGCACCGCGGTCAGCACGTACAGCGCATCGTCCTCGGCGGCAACGGCCCCGTCACTCCCGGCCATGGCAGTGCCCTCCCCTTTCGCAAACTGTGTCGGCGCACCCTAACCAGTCGGTAATCGACTCGTCGAGGTCTGGGGGGGCCTCGAACCCCGGCAACCTGTGTGGCGAGTGTGCCGCAGGTCAGGCGGCGGGCAGACCGAGCAGGCCGCGTGCCACGTCGGCCGGTGACTCGTCGCGCTCGCGGGCCAGCGCGATCACGGCCCGGCAGGCCAGCTCGTTGACCCCGAAGGAGAGCGCTTCGGGCTGCACCCAGCCGGCGGCTCGGTCGGCCTTCTCCTGGTCGTCGTCGATGCTGGCCGCCACGAAGGTGGCCGCGGCCTCGAAGATGTTGTGCGCGCGCTGCTCGTCGCCGCCCTGGCGGGGCACCGTCTTCACCAGCCGGACCGCGGGTGTCTCGCCCGGCTCCCGGCCGTCCGGCCGGAAAAGCCGGCCGATTCTGCGCAGCACGCTGTGACGCTCGGACATGACGCCCACCTTCCCCCTGTACTCGCGGCCGTGCGGTCTGCTCCCGGCCGAGCCTTCCAAGTGTGCCGTATCCGTGCCGGGTTGCTCAGACCCTCGCTCAGTCCTCCCGTACGGCCAGGGCGAGGAAGCGCGTGTCCTCGTCCACGTACGAGTCGAGTCGCCAGCCCGAACCGGCAAGGAGCGGCCGCAAGTTGGGCTCGGCGCGCAGGTCGTCCGGGGTGAGCTGCCGTCTGTGGCGGGCCGCGAGGGCCTTGCGGCCGATGGGGTGGAAGAGCGCGAGCCGGCCGCCGGGGCGGACGACCCGGGCCAACTCGCGCAGATTCGTGCCCGGTTCGGGCAGATGGGAGATCAGTCCCGCGCCGAACACGGCATCGAGGACGCCCGTGCGCAACGGCAGCCGTCCCACGTCGGTGAGCAGCAGCGCGCCCTCGGTGTCGCGTCCCGCGCGGACCGCCTCGTCCAGCATGGCGGGCGTCAGATCGGCCCCGATCACGGTGCCTGCGGGGCCCACGGCGGCGCGCAGGACGGACAGGGCGCGACCGGTTCCGCAGCCCGCGTCGAGCACCTTGTCCCCGGGGCGCAGACCGATCGCGGCGACACCGGCCGCATAGGCGGGGCCGTCGTCGGGGAAGCGCGCGTCCCAGCCGGCGGCGCGGGCACCGAAGAACTCCTGGACATCCCTGGGGTCATTGCTCATACGCACCATGATTCCTCAGTTCCGGCGGGGTGGGGGCGTGGTGTCGAACTGTCACGCGAGTGAGAGGTCCGGATTCCGTACGCCCGTGCGGTGCGCATGTTCGAGCCGGACGCGATCGTTCTTGCACATCTCTCTGTCATATTCGGGCAGCTTTCGAAATGCGCCCCCTCTTCACTCCTTCTTCACGACTAGCGTCCCGGAGTCATGGGACACCTGGACCACGCCGCCTTCGGCTGGCTTACCCCCGCGTTGTCGTACGTGATGGCCTGCATCGGGGCCGCGCTCGGACTGCGCTGCACGGTGCGCGCGCTCGCCGCCACCGGGCGGTCGCGGCGCAACTGGCTGATCACCGCGGCCAGCGCGATCGGCACCGGCATCTGGACGATGCACTTCGTGGCGATGCTCGGCTTCAGCGTCACCGGCACCGAGATCCGCTACAACGTGCCGCTGACGATCCTCAGCCTCGTCGTCGCCATGGGCGTCGTCGGCGCCGGCGTCTTCGCCGTCGGCTACAGCAAGGACCGCGGCCGCGCGCTCTTCCTCGGCGGGCTCACCACCGGCGTCGGCGTCGCGAGCATGCACTACCTCGGCATGGCCGCCCTGCGGCTGCACGGCGAGGTCAACTACGACCCCGCGCTGGTCGGCCTCTCCGTGGTGATCGCGGTCGTCGCCGCAACGGCCGCCCTGTGGGCGGCGCTCAACATCCACTCACCCGTCGCCGTGGCCGTCGCCTCACTGGTCATGGGCGGCGCCGTCAGCAGCATGCACTACACCGGGATGATGGCCGTCAGCGTCAAGGTCGTGCCGGAATCCACCGCGCTCCCCGGGGCCACGGCCATGCAGTTCATCTTCCCCCTGGCCGTCGGCCTCGGTTCCTATCTCTTCCTGACCTCAGCCTTCGTCGCGCTGTCCCCGACCGCCACCGAGCGCGAGGCCTCCGCCTCGGCGCAGCGGCCGATGGAAGGCGCACTCCAGTAGCGGTGCGGCCGGGTCGCCCGCCGACCGGTCCGGCCGCACCGCCCCGTCCACGATCAGAGCGAGGAGGCCATGCGTACACCCCGCAACACCCCAGGCTCCACGGGCCGTTCCGGCCCCGACGCGGCGAGTGCGCCTCCCGTGCGCGGCCGTCGCGCCCACGCGGGACCGCCCGCCGACGAGCAGCCTGACGAAGGCCTCTCGGCACAGGCCGGCATACCCGCGCCGCCCCCGCGCGGCCCCGTCTGGCAGCTCCGCCCCCGCCGCGTCCGGGCGAAGATCGTCTGCCTGCTGATGGTCCCCGTCGTCTCGCTGATCGCCCTGTGGGCCTACGCGACCGTGACCACCGCCCAGGACGTCAGCCGGCTCAGCCAGTTGCAGCGCGTGGACGAGAAGGTCCGCACCCCGGTCGCCACGGCCGTCGCCGAGCTGCAGTCCGAACGCGCCGCCGCCGTCGCCTACGCCGCGCGGCCCGACGAGACGCGCGCCGACGAACTGCGCGACCAGGCCGAGGAGACCGACAAGGCCCTCGGCAAGCTCCGCCTCGGCGGGAACCACACGGTCGCCGACGGAGCGGACCTGCCCGCCGGCGTCGCCGCACGCCTCGGCACGTTCGTGAACGACGCCGACGACCTCGGCGGCCTGCGCACCACGGTGCTCGACCGGCGTACGGGGTGGGACGAGGCGTACGACAAGTACACCGAGACCATCGGCAAGGCCTTCGCCGTCGGCGGCGCCCTCACCGGTGTCCAGGACGCCGAACTCGGCTCCGACGCACGCGTGGTGCTCGAGTTCTCCCGCGCCGGCGAGATGCTCGCCCGCGAGCACGCACTCCTGACCACCGCACAGCTCACCAAGACCCTCGACGGCGCGCGGCTGCAGACCTTCATCGGCGCTGTCGAGACCCGCCGCACCCTCCTCGGCGCGGCCGTCGAGGACCTGCGCGGCGAGGAGCGCGCCGCCTGGGCCGACCTGGAGAAGGGCAGCGCCTACGCCGACGTCATCGCCGTCGAGGACAAGGTCCTCGCCGCACCCGCGGGGCGCAAGGCCGCGGGCGCCATCGACGCGGGCGTCTGGGACAAGGCGTACGCCGAGATCCAGGACGAACTGCGCGGCATCGAGACCGACGCGGGACAGCGCGCGGCCGACCGCGCCGACCCGTTCACACGCGGCATCCTCACGCCCGCGGGCGCCGCGGTGCTCCTCGGTCTGATCGCCGTCGCCGCCTCGCTCGTCATCTCCGTACGGATCGGCCGCGCCCTCGTCGTCGAGCTGGTCAGCCTGCGCAACACCGCCCTGGAGATCGCCCGCCGCAAGCTCCCCGCCGCCATGCGGCGCCTGCGGGCCGGCGAGGAGATCGACATCGCGGCGGAGGCGCCGCCGGGTCCGGCAGCGCAGGACGAGATCGGCCAGGTCGCCGAGTCCCTCACGACCGTGCACCGCGCCGCGCTCAGCGCCGCCGTCGAGCGCGCCGAACTCGCCAGCGGCATCTCGGGCGTCTTCGTGAACCTCGCGCGCCGCAGCCAGGTCCTCGTGCACCGCCAGCTCAACCTCCTCGACTCCATGGAACGCCGGGCCGATGACCCGAACGAGCTGAGCGACCTGTTCCGTCTCGACCATCTGACAACCCGGATGCGCCGCCACGCGGAGAGCCTGATCATCCTCTCCGGCGCCGCGCCGGGCCGCGCCTGGCGGATGCCCGTCTCGCTGACCAACGTCGTACGGGCCGCCGTGTCCGAGGTCGAGGACTACGCACGCGTGGAGGTGCGCCAGCTCCCGGAGACCGCCGTCGTCGGCGCCGCCGTGGCCGACCTCACCCACATGCTCGCCGAACTCGTCGAGAACGCCGCCCAGTTCAGCCCTCCGCACACCAAGGTGCGGGTCAGCGGCGAACCCGTCGGCAACGGCTACGCCCTCGAAGTCGAGGACCGCGGCCTCGGCATGGGCAAGGAACGGCTCGCGGAGGCCAACCGCCGCATCGAGCAGTCCGAGGCACTCGACCTGTTCGACAGCGACCGGCTCGGCCTGTTCGTGGTGAGCCGCCTCGCGGCACGGCACAGCATCAAGGTCCATCTGCGCACCTCCCCGTACGGCGGCACCACCGCGGTGATCCTGCTGCCGACAGCGCTCCTGCAGGGCGCCCTGCCCAAGGGCGGCGCACGGCCCGCGCCCGACGAGATCGAGCCCGCCGCCGAGCACTCCCGGGTGCCGGGCGCCGGTCCCGTACGCGAAGTCGGCGCCGCTCCCGTACGGGAAGTCGGTGCCGGTGCGGCCCGCGACAGCGCACCGCTGCCGGGCCCGCGCCCCGCGCTCGCGCCCATGCCGCCCGAGCCGGCCGGATCCGAAGCCCCCGCACCGCGTGGCGTGACCACCCTGCGGCTGCACACCCGCACCGGCGACGCACCCGCGGGAGCACCGCCGCGCGACGCGATTCCCGCGCCGCCGTCCACCAACGGCGACGCGGCGCCCACCGTCGATCTGCCCCGACGCGTACGCCAGGCGAGCCTCGCACCCCAGTTGCGCGAGGAACCGGCCGCCGACGCCACCGAAACGGCCAGCACACCCCAGGGCAGCGACGAACGGACCCCGGAACAAGTCAGGGAGCGGATGACCGCCTACCGCGACGGCTGGACCAGAGGAGGAGGCCGGCCCGCGGGCCGCAGGTCCAAGGACACACCCGACTTCACACCGGGCGGCGAGCGCCGAACGCCGGGCAGCAGCAACGAAGGAGACCCCGCATGATCCAGGACCCGAGCATCGGCACCCCGCAGCGCTCCGGCGAACTCGACTGGCTCCTGGACGACCTGGTGCTCCGCGTCACCGAGGTGCGCCACGCCGTGGTGCTCTCCAACGACGGCCTCGCGGTGGGCGCGTCGAGCGCGCTGCGACGCGAGGACGCCGAACACCTCGCGGCCGTCGCCTCCGGCTTCCACAGCCTCGCCAAGGGCGCGGGACGGCACTTCGGAGTCGGCGGCGTACGCCAGACCATGGTCGAGATGGACGACGGCTTCCTGTTCGTCGCCGCCGCGGGCGACGGCTCCTGCCTCGCCGTCATGTCCACTGCCGCCGCCGACATCGGGCTCATCGCGTACGAGATGGCCCGCTTGGTGAAACGTGTCGGCGAACACCTGTACACCCCGCCGCGGTTCGCCGTACAGCCGCCTGCCGCGGGCTGACCGGACGGGGGTCGTCACATGAGAAAACTACGGGGAGACAACGAACCCCCCGAGCCCGGCGCCCAGTGGTACGACGCCGAGGCGGGGCCGCTCGTCCGCCCCTACGCGATGACGGGCGGACGCACCGCCCCCGGGCCCAGCGGCGTCCGCTTCGACCTGATCGCGCTGGTCAGCCTGGACACCGCGGCACCCGCGAGCGGCGACGACACCTCGCTCGGACCGGAACACCGCGCCCTGATCGAACTGTGCCGCACCGAGACCCAGTCGGTCGCCGAACTGGCCGCCGATGCCGACCTCCCGGTCGGTGTGGTCCGCGTGCTCCTCGGCGACCTGCTCGAACTGGGCGTCGTCCGGGTGACGCGGCCGGTGCCGCCCGCACAGCTACCCGACGAAAAGATCCTGAGAGAAGTGATCGATGGCCTCCGAGCACTCTGAGAGCGACGGCGCCGAGACAGCGGCGCTGGCGCTGAAGATCCTGGTCGCGGGGGGATTCGGGGTGGGCAAGACCACCCTGGTCGGAGCGGTCAGCGAGATCCGGCCGCTGCGCACCGAGGAACGCCTCAGCGAAGCGGGCGAGTCCGTCGACGACCTCGGCGCCGTCGCCCAGAAGACGACCACCACGGTGGCCATGGACTTCGGCCGCATCACCATCCGCAGCGGACTGTCCCTGTACCTGTTCGGCACCCCGGGCCAGGACCGTTTCTGGTTCCTGTGGGACGAGCTCTCCCAAGGGGCGCTCGGCGCCGTCGTCCTCGCGGACACCCGGCGGCTCGAGGACTGCTTCCCCGCGGTGGACTACTTCGAGCACCGCCACATCCCGTTCGTCGTCGCCGTGAACTGCTTCGCGGGGGCACGGACCTACGGTGCCCAGGACGTCTCCCGCGCCCTCGACCTCGACCGGGGAACACCGGTCGTGCTCTGCGACGCGCGCGACCGCGACTCGGGAAAGGAGGTGCTGATACGCCTTGTCGAGTACGCCGGGCGAATGCACACCGCGCGGCTGCTCGACTCGGTGGGGTGAGAGCACCGGGGTCGGTTCAGCCGACGGTCTCCTTCTGTGCCATACGGCCATCATCGCTTGCCCCTGGGGCGACGTTGGGGAAGGCTTGGCGGCCAAGTGCAAGAGGGGGAGGGCCACACGATGGCAGAGAGCACGGGACTCGGCTGGCTGCTGGACGACCTGACCAAGCGCGTCGACCACGTACGGCACGCGCTTGTGCTGTCGAACGACGGCCTGGTCACGGGCACCAGCACGGGACTCGAACGGGAGGACGCGGAGCATCTCGCCGCGGTCTCCTCGGGGTTGCACAGCCTCGCGAAGGGCTCGGGCCGGCACTTCGGCTCGGGCAAGGTGCGCCAGACACTCATAGAGTTCGACGAAGCGGTGCTCTATGTCATGGCCGCGGGCGAGGGCAGCTGCCTGTGCGTCCTCAGCTCCGCCGAGGCGGACATCGGCCAGGTCGCGTACGAGATGACGCTGCTCGTGACCCGGGTCGGCGAGCACCTCGGGGTCGAGGCCCGCCAGTCGCGCTGACCGCCGATTACCCGCCCCCACCTGGGAGTTCGAGAGTTATCCACAGGCTCGAACGGGATGGGGCGGATCGGGCTACGGTCTTCACCGAGAGTCATCGCACTCACGGGGGAGACCACCATGACTGTCATCGACACAACGGCGCCGCGGCACACCGAGGACGCGTCCGCGCCGCCGCCGGACGCCCAGGATGTACGCCACTCGGCGCACTGGTCCGCCAAGGAACTGCTGCTCACGCGGACGGAGTTCGAGCTCGCGGTGCTGCGCGGACTGGTCGCGACCGTACCGGGGGAGCGCGGCGGACCCCGCTGCGTGACCCGCGGCGAGCTGGACCGGCTGCAGACGGCCGAAGGCTTCGCGCACACGCTGCGTGAGCGCGTACGGGTGCTCGGCACCGCCGAGGCCGCCGACCTCCTCGGCATCGCGAAGGACCGCTTCGGCAGGATCGCCCGAGCCGGTCTGATCGCCCCGGCGCGCTTCCAGCTCAACCGCTACCGGTCGGTGGTGTGGCACTACTTCGCAGACGAGGTACGGGAGTTCGGTGCCGCCCACCCGGAGCTGCTGGTCGGCCGCGCACCCGAGGCGATGAGCCGCAGACTGCGCGACGGCGAGGATCTGCGGGCGCCCGGCTGGCGCGACCGGATGCACCAGCACCTGCTCGGGCAGGCGGGCACGGCATGGGAACGGGCCGCCGTCACCGCGTCGTTCCTGGAACCGGAGGACGTCGCGGACGCCATCGCCGACCCGCACGAACGGGCGCTGCTCAACCGGCTGCGGCACGATCTGACCTACTCGGGACGCCCGGGCGCCGTGCCCACTCCCGGGGACCTCCTGATGGAACACATGATGTGCGCCCGCGTCCCGGAGGAGATCCACGGCTACCGCGTCCTGCTCGCGCTGACGGCGGCAGTGGCGCGGGACGAGCGGCCCGCGCGGGAGTGAGGCGGGCTGTCGGCGGGGTGAGCCGAGCGCGTCAGAAGGTCGCGTCGAGGTCCTTCGCGTACTCCTCGATGGCCGGGCGGTAGGCCGAGATCTGAGGGTCGTTCGAGGTGGTGGCGAGGAGCCCGAGCAGCAGCTCGATCCCTTCCTTGCCGCGGCCTACATGGTGCAGCGCCATGGCCAGGAAGGCCCGCAGCGCGGCATCCTCGGGGAACTCCGCACTGGCCGCTTCCAGAGTGGCCACCGCCTGCGGATAGCGCCCGAGCGCGCGGTACGTGGACCCGAGCCCGAGCAGCGCACCGGAGCGCTCCTCGGCGGACAGGCCGGGCCCGGAGACGGCGGTGACGTAGTACGGCACCGCCTCGGCCTCCAGTCCGAGCGTGTCGTGCACCCACGCGGTCTGGTACGCGACCTCGACGTCATCGGGCAGCCGGGCGGCGAGGGAGACAAGGATCTCCCGCGCCTCCTCGCGCCGTCCGCTCTCCCGCAACCGCACGGCGGTGGCGAGGAGTCCGTCGCGATCGGCCGCCGGAGTGTCGGCGGTCACGACTCGGCCTTCGGCGCCCACGGACGGAACAGGCCCTCCTGCACCACTGACACCAGCAGGCGTCCCTCGCGGTCGTAGATCCGTCCGCGAGCCAGTCCGCGGCCGCCCGTGGCGATGGGGGACTCCTGGTCGTACAGGAACCACTCGTCGGTACGGAAGGGCCGGTGGAACCACATCGCATGGTCGAGCGAGGCCATGTCGAACCCGCGCCGCCCCCACAGCGGCTCGATCGGAATACGCACCGCGTCAAGGAGGGTCATGTCACTCGCATACGTCAGCGCACAGGTGTGCACCAGCGGATCGTCGCCCAGCGGCCCGACCGCCCGCATCCACACCGCGCTGCGCGGCTCCGCGCCCTGGACCTCGTCGCTGCTCCAGCGCAGCCGCTCGACGTACCGGATGTCGAAGGGCTGGCGCCGTGCCATCCGCTCCAACTGCTCGGGCAGCGCGCCCAGATGCTCCCGGATCTCGTCGGCCACCGTCGGCAGCGACTCCGGGTCCGGGGCGTCCAGACGCGGCGGCAGCTGGTGCTCGAAGGCACCCTCCTCCGGCTGGTGGAAGGACGCCGTCAGATTGAAGATCGTCCGCCCCTGCTGGACGGCGGTGACCCGCCGTGTGGTGAAGGAGCGGCCGTCGCGCACCCGCTCCACCTGGTACACGATCGGCACCCCGGGCCGGCCGGGGCGCAGGAAGTACGCGTGCAGCGAGTGGACCGGCCGGTCGCCCTCGGTGGTACGGCCGGCGGCGACCAGGGCCTGCCCCGCCACCTGCCCGCCGAAGACACGCTGCAGCGACTCGTCGGGGCTGACGCCGCGGAAGATGTTGACCTCGATCTGCTCCAGGTCGAGCAGGTCGACGAGGCGTTCGGCGGGGTTGGTCATCGGTGGTCCGCTCCGGTGGTCACAAGGGGGAAGGGGGTCACAGCTGGCCGACGTCCGTGACGCGGACGACCGCGAGGCCCTCCGCGTCCGACGCCGTGAGGTCGACCTCGGCGCTGATACCCCAGTCATGGTCGCCGTTCGGGTCGGCGAAGGTCTGCCGGACGCGCCACAGCCCGTCCTCGGGACGCTCCTCGATCTGCAGCAGCTTCGGCCCGCGGGCGTCCGGCCCGGTGCCGAGGTCCTCGTACTCGTCCCAGTACTTGTCCATCGCCTCGCCCCACGCGTCGGCGTCCCAGCCCGCGTCGGCGTCCATCTCGCCGAGCTCGCGAACGTTGTCGAGCGCGGCGAGCTCGACCCGGCGGAACATCGCGTTGCGCACAAGGACACGGAAGGCCCGCGCGTTGGAGGTGACCGGCTTGACCTGATCGGCCTTCTCCTGGGCCTCCTCAGCCGTCATCTCCTCGGGGTTGGCGAGCTGCTCCCACTCGTCGAGGAGGCTGGAGTCGACCTGGCGCACCATCTCGCCGAGCCAGGCGATCAGGTCCTGGAGGTCCTCGGACTTCAGATCGTCCGGGATCGTGTGCTCAAGCGCCTTGTAGGCGCTCGCCAGGTAGCGCAGGACGATGCCCTCGGTGCGCGCGAGCTCGTACCAGGAGGTGAACTCGGTGAAGGTGAGCGCCCGTTCGTACATGTCGCGGATGACCGACTTCGGCGAGACCGGGTGGTCGGCGACCCACGGGTGCGACGTCTTGTAGAGGGTGTACGCGTGCCACAGCAGGTCCTCGAGCGGCTTCGGGTACGAGATGTCCTGGAGCCGCTCCATGCGCTCCTCGTACTCGACGCCGTCCGCCTTCATCTGCCCCACGGCCTCGCCGCGCGCCTTGTTCGTCATGGCGGCGAGGATCTGGCGCGGATCGTCCAAGGTGGACTCGACGACGGAGACCATGTCGAGAGCGTACGAGGGCGACTCCGGCTCCAGGAGGTCGAAGGCCGCGAGGGCGAACGTCGACAGCGGCTGGTTGAGCGCGAAGTCCTGCTGGAGGTCGACGGTGAGCCGGATCGAGCGGCCCTCGGCGTCGGGGGTGTCCAACTGCTCCACCACTCCGCCGTCGAGCAGCGACCGGTAGATGGCGATGGCCCGGCGGATGTGCCGCAGCTGCGCGCGGCGCGGCTCGTGGTTGTCCTCCAGGAGATGGCGCATCGCCTTGAAGGCATCGCCCGGCCGGGCGATCACCGAGAGCAGCATGATGTTGGTGACCCGGAAACGCGAGGTCAGCGGCTCGGGCTCGGAGCCGATCAGCTTCTCGAACGTCGTGTCCGACCAGGCGACGAAGCCCTCGGGCGCCTTCTTGCGCACCACCTTGCGGCGCTTCTTCGGGTCGTCGCCCGCCTTCGCGAGCGCCTTCTCGTTCTCGATGACGTGCTCGGGCGCCTGCGCGACCACCAGGCCCGCCGTGTCGAATCCCGCTCGCCCGGCGCGCCCCGCGATCTGGTGGAACTCACGGGCCCGCAGCGTCCGCACCCGGTTGCCGTCGTACTTCGTCAGAGCCGTGAACAGCACGGTGCGGATGGGCACGTTGACCCCGACGCCCAGCGTGTCCGTACCGCAGATGACCTTCAGGAGACCGGCCTGGGCGAGCTTCTCCACGAGCCGGCGGTACTTCGGCAGCATGCCGGCGTGGTGCACACCGATGCCGTGCCGCACGTAACGCGAGAGGTTGCGGCCGAACTTGGTGGTGAAGCGGAAGTTGCCGATCAGCTCGGCGATCTGGTCCTTCTCCTCGCGCGTGCACATGTTGATGCTCATCAGCGACTGCGCCCGCTCGACGGCCTGCGCCTGCGTGAAGTGCACGATGTAGACCGGCGCCTGCTTGGTCTCCAGGAGCTCGGTCAGCGTCTCGGTGATGGGCGTCAGCTTGTACTCGTACGAGAGCGGCACGGGCCGCGTCGCCGAGCGCACCACGGACGTGGGCCGGCCGGTGCGCCGGGTCAGGTCCTCCTCGAACATCGAGACGTCGCCGAGCGTCGCCGACATCAGGATGAACTGCGCCTGCGGCAGTTCCAGCAGCGGAATCTGCCAGGCCCAGCCGCGGTCGGCCTCGGCGTAGAAGTGGAACTCGTCCATCACGACCTGGCCGACATCCGCGTCCTTGCCGTCGCGCAGCGCGATGGAGGCGAGCACCTCGGCGGTGCAGCAGATGACGGGAGCGTCGGCGTTGACGGAGGCGTCGCCCGTCAGCATGCCCACGTTCTCGGTGCCGAAGATCTTGCACAGCTCGAAGAACTTCTCCGAGACGAGCGCCTTGATCGGGGCGGTGTAGAAGGTGACCTCGTCGCGGGCGAGCGCGGCGAAGTGCGCCGCGGCCGCGATCATGGACTTTCCGGAACCGGTCGGGGTCGAGACGATCACGTTCGCCCCGGACACGACCTCGATCAGCGCCTCCTCCTGATGCGGATAGAGGGTGATGCCGCGTTCCGTCGCCCAGCCTTCGAAGGCTTCGTAGAGGGCATCGGGGTCGGCTTCCGGCGGCAGCTGATCGATAAGGGTCACGCCCCCATCTTGCCTGCCCGGTCCTCCGTAAGGGGAATCGGCCGTCCGTACGAAGATCACGACCGCTACGCTGTGCAGCCGGCCGGGGCAACGGCGACCGCAACCGCGGGCCCGCCCCGGCAGTCAACTGGGCGACAGCACAATAGAGATGGGGCGGGTAGCGGCCATGATGGGTCCGGCACACTCACTGTCCGGCGCGGCGGCCTGGCTGGGGGTGGGTGCGGCAGCGGCGGCGCTGGACCATCCCATGCCGTGGCCGGTGCTCGTCGTCGGCGGACTGATCTGCGCGGGCGCGGCCCTCGCCCCCGACCTCGACCACAAGTCCGCGACCATCTCGCGCGCCTTCGGCCCGCTGTCGCGAGCACTGTGCGGCATTGTCGACACCCTCTCGTACGGCGTCTACAAGGCCACGAAGTCCACCCGCGACTCCCGCCGCACCGGCGGCCACCGCACACTGACGCACACCTGGCTCTGGGCCGTCATGATCGGCGTCGGCTTCTCGGCGCTCGCCGTCCTCGGCGGCCGCTGGGCCGTCCTCGCGATCCTCTTCATCCACCTGGTGCTCGCCGTCGAGGGCCTGCTGTGGCGTGCGGCCCGTGTGTCCAGCGACGTCCTGGTCTGGCTGCTCGGCGCGACCAGCGCCTGGATCCTCGCGGGCATCCTGGACCAGCCCGGCAACGGGTCGGGCTGGCTGTTCACGGGCGACGGCCAGGAGTACCTGTGGCTCGGCCTCCCGGTCCTCCTCGGCGCGGTCGTCCACGACATCGGCGACTCGTTGACGGTCTCCGGATGCCCGATGTTCTGGCCCCTCCCCATCGCGGGCAAGCGCTGGTACCCGGTGGGCCCCCCGAAGCCGATGCGCTTCCGCGCGGGCAGCTGGGTGGAGCTCAAGCTCCTGATGCCGGCGTTCATGCTGCTCGGAGGGGTGGGCGGGGCGGCGGCCCTGAACGTGTTCTGACCGGTCAGCGGCCGCCGGCGTGTTGGGCACTTCAGCCCCTGTGGCGTTTGAGCAGATCCGAACGAAGTTCGGATGCGGGGTCCGGGGCGGAGCCCCGGTTTCGGGAAGGGGCGGGGGAGAAGCCCGCCGCTGGCGCCCCCCACCCCACCCCAGCCGCACCCGACTACCGCACCCGCACCCCACTACCCATGCCAAGACCGCCAAAGCGCCGCATAAGCCCCACCCGCAGCCACCAACTCCTCATGGCTCCCGAGCTCACTGATCCGCCCACGCTCCACCACAGCGATCACATCCGCATCGTGCGCCGTGTGCAGCCGGTGCGCGATGGCCACGACGGTCCGCCCGTCGAGGACCTTCGCCAGGGACCGCTCCAGGTGCCGCGCGGCCCGAGGGTCGAGCAGTGACGTCGCCTCGTCGAGCACCAGCGTGTGCGGATCCGCGAGCACAAGCCGCGCGAGCGCGATCTGCTGCGCCTGCGCGGGCGTGAGCGCGAACCCGCCCGAGCCCACCTCCGTGTCGAGCCCGTCGCTCAGCGAACGGGCCCACCCGTCCGCGTCGACCGCCCCGAGGGAGGCCCACAGCTCGGCGTCCGAGGCCCCCGACCGGGCGAGGCGCAGGTTGTCGCGGAGCGAGCCGACGAACACGTGGTGCTCCTGGTTGACCAGGGCCACATGCTCGCGCACCCGCTCCGCCGTCATCCGCGACAGCTCCGCCGCGCCGAGCGTCACCTGCCCCGTGCGCGGGGCGTAGATCCCGGCGAGCAGCCGCCCGAGCGTGGATTTGCCCGCTCCCGAAGGACCGACCAGCGCCACGCGCGACCCGGGGCTCACCCCGAGCGACACCTCACGCAGCACGTCCACCCCGGCCCGGTACCCGAAGTGCACATCAGCGGCCTCGACGTGCCGGCCGTCAGGACGTACGGACTCGTCACCGGCGCCCGGTTCGATGTCCCGCACGCCGACGAGCCGGCCCAGCGACACCTGTGCGACCTGCAACTCGTCGTACCAGCGCAGGATCATCCCGACCGGCTCGACCATCATCTGCGCGATGAGCGCGCCGGTCGTCATCTGGCCGACGTCGATCCAGCCCTGCAGCACGAACACGCCGCCGACGAGCAGCGTCGAGGCAAGCACCGTCGTATGCGTGAGGTTGACGATCGGGAAGAGGACCGACCGCAGGAAGAGCGTGTACCGCTCCCAGCGCGTCCACTCCCACACCCGCCGGTCCGACAGCGCGATCCGCTCCGCGCCGAGCCGGTGTGCCTCGACGGTACGGCCCGCGTCCACGGTCTCCGCCAGGGAGGCGGCGACGGCCGCGTACCCCGCGGCCTCCGAGCGGTAGGCCGACGGCGCCCGCTTGAAGTACCAGCGGCAGCCCGCCACGAGCAGCGGCAGCGCGATCAGGACGGCCGGCGCGAGCGGCGGCGCGGTGACGGCTAGGCCGCCGAGCAGCAGCACCACCCACACCACCCCGATGGTCAGTTGCGGCACGGCTTCCCGCATCGCGTTCGCGAGCCGGTCGATGTCGGTGGTGATCCGCGACAGCAGGTCCCCGGTACCGGCGCGTTCGAGGACGCCGGGCGGCAGTCCCACGGACCGTACGAGGAAGTCCTCGCGCAGATCGGCCAGCATCCGCTCGCCGAGCATCGCCCCGCGCAGCCGCACGAGCCGTACGAAGAAGGCCTGGGCGATGAGCGCGATCACGAACAGGGCCATCGTGCGCTCCAGATGGAGCTCCTGCGCGCCGTCGGAGGCCCGCTCGATGAGCGAGCCGAGCAGGGTGGGCCCGACGAGCGAGGCGACCACGGCGACCGTGTTCACGGTGATGAGCACCGTGAAGGCCCGCCGGTGGCGGCGCAGCAGTTCGCGCACGTATGCGCGCACGGTCGCGGCCGAGCCCACCGGCAGGGTGGTGGCGCTGCGCGGTGCCGCCGGGTCATAGGCAGGCGGCGCTACGCCGATCATGCCGACTCCTCCGTTTCGTAAGCGTGTTGATAGCTGCCTTCAGCGAAGGCGCGCTCGTCGCCGTCGTCCCGCAGCGCCTGCTCCTCCTCGGTCTCGCGCGTGACGATCGCGCGGTAGCGGGGCTCGCTGTGCACCAGGTCGTGGTGGAGGCCGGCCGCCGCCACCTCGCCCTCGTGCACCAGGACGACCCGCTCGGCCCGGTCGAGCAGCAGCGGCGACGAGGTGAGCACCACGGTCGTGCGGCCCGCGCGGAGCGTGCGCAGTCCGTCGGCGATCCGGGCCTCCGTATGCGAGTCGACCGCCGAGGTCGGCTCGTCGAGGACGAGGACCTCCGGGTCGGTCACCAGCGAACGGGCCAGCGCGAGGCGTTGGCGCTGTCCGCCGGACAGGGAGCGGCCGCGCTCGGTGATCGGCGCCTGCATCGGGTCGTCGTCGAGGGCGGCCTGGGCGAGCGCGTCGAGCACATCGCCGCACTCGGCCGCGTCCAGTGCTTCCTCGGGTGTGACCTTCCCGGAGGCCGGTACGTCGAGCAGCTCGCTGAGCGTGCCGGAGAGCAGCACCGGATCCTTGTCCTGCACGAGGACCGCGGCGCGCGCCGTCTCCAGTGGCAGTTCGTCCAGCGGTGTCCCGCCGAGCCGCACCGAGGCCACGGGTTCGTCCAATGCCGGGTGCCCGCCGAGCCGTTCGGCGAGGCGTCCGGCCTCGTCCGGGTCGCCGCACACCACGGCCGTGAACCGCCCCGAGGGCGCGAGCAGCCCGGTCACCGGGTCGTACAGATCGCCCTGCGGCACCTCGTCCGGCACCGTGCCGCTGCCTTCCGTGGTCCGCTGGATGCCCAGGACGCGGGCGGCGCGGCGGGCCGAGGGGCGCGAGAAGGAGTACGCCATGGCGATCTCCTCGAAGTGCCGGAGCGGGTAGGTCAGGAGCATCACCGCGCTGTACACGGCGACGAGTTCGCCGACCTGGATCCGGCCGTCGCGGACCAGCCCGATCCCGTACCAGACGATGCCGACGAGCAGCAGCCCCGGCAGCAGGATCTGCACGGCGCTGATCCACGCCCACATCCGCGCGCTGCGCACCGCCGCGCGCCGCACCTCCTGCGAGGCCTCGCGGTACCGCGTGAGGAACAGCTCCTCGCCGCCGATGCCGCGCAGCACCCGCAGCCCGGCCACGGTGTCGGCGGCCAGTTCGGTGGCCTTGCCCGCCTTCTCGCGCTGTACGTCGGCCAGTTGGGTGGCCTTCGGCAGCAGCGGCAGCACGCCGAGCGCGAGCACGGGGACGCCGATCACGACGACCAGGGCCAGCGCGGGCTGGTACACGGCGAGCGCGACACAGACGAGGACGACGGTCATGGCGGCCGCCAGGAAGCGGGAGAGCGCCTCCACGAACCAGCCGATCTTCTCGACGTCGCCCGTGGACACCGCAACGACTTCGCCGGCCGCCACGCGCCGCGTCAGCGCCGAACCGAGCTCCGCGGTCTTGCGGGCGAGCAGTTGCTGGACGCGGGCCGCCGCGGTGATCCAGTTGGTCACGGCGGTGCGGTGCAGCATCGTGTCGCCGAGCGCGATGGTCACGCCGGTCAGGGCGAGGAAGATGCCCGCGAGGGCCAGCCGCCCGCCGGAGCGGTCGACGACCGCCTGCACGGCGTACCCGACCGCGAACGGCAGCGCCATCACGGACGAGAAGTGCAGCAGTCCCCAGGCGAACGACCGCAGCTGGCCGCCCAACTGGTTCCGCCCCAGCCACAGCAGGAATCGGGATCCGGTGCGTGCGTCGGGCACACCCGGATCGGTATACGGGAGGTCACTGATCTGCATGATGTCCAGAGCTCGACGGGCGGATGGAGAAAGGCCCGGGTGGGCCCGCGGGGCGGAAGTGGGAACGTGCAAGGTTCTCCGTCGGACCGGGGCCGGGGCAAACGGTTTTCCGGTCGAGACCGCACTTTCCGGACGCCGCCGCGATGCCCTCCGGGGCCCACCCGCCCACCTTCCGCGCCGGGCCCGCGCATCCCGTCCGCCTTCGCCGGGACCGATCCCCGGCCGCCACCACCTCCGTGCGAGCATGGAGCGCATGCGCATATCCGGCACGCTGCGTTCCGTGTTCGTCGTCACCGCTCTGGCGGTGACGCTCTCCTCCTGCGGCGGGGGAGCGGACCAGGGCGGCGGCGACCGGCACGACCGTCGGGCGAAGGCCCCGGAGAAGCCGAGTGCCTCACCGACCGAGAACCTCGAGCGCATCCCGGGCGTGGGCGACCGCCTGCAGAAGCAGATCCCGGGGGATTCCCGTCAGGTGGTCGCGGTGTACGGCAAGGGGGAGGACTCCGCGCAGTCCGAGGTCGCGCTGTTCTCCAAGCACGGGGCGACCTGGGACCGCGACCGCACCTGGAGCGCGCACAACGGCAAGAAGGGCTGGACCGCCGACCATCACGAGGGCGACAAGCGCAGCCCGGTCGGTGTCTTCACCCTCACCGACGCCGGCGGTGTCCTCGCCGACCCCGGTGCGAAGCTCCCGTACACCCGGTCCTCGGGCTTCGCGGCGCCGCGGTACTGGCCGAAGACCCACTGGAACGACTTCGACCTCGTCATCGCCATCGACTACAACCGTGTCAAGGGCACCTCGCCCAACGATCCGACGCGTCCCGAGGGCCAGTCGAAGGGCGGCTCGATCTGGCTGCACATGGACCACGGCAGCGGGACGTCGGGCTGTGTGAGTCTGTCGAAGCAAGGCATGGAGTATCTGCTGCGCACGCTGGATCCGGCGCGGCATCCGGTGATCGTGATGGGCGACCGGGACCGCCTGGAGTCCTGACCGGCCGCGGACGTGCAGATGCCGCCCTGCCGGAACAGGGCGGCACCGTGACGCCGTCGGCTACGCGGACGGCTTCTCCGAGTCGACGCCCGAGCGCTTCTTGCGCCACTCACCGCGCGTGAAGTCCGGGATCTCCTGTGGCTCGCCCTTGGCCTTGATCGACAGGTGGCTGAGCGGTACGGGCGCGGTCCAGGTCGCCGCGTCGTACACGTCGAAGTCCGGCACGATCCCCAGCTGCATGCACTGCATCAGCCGGAAGATCATGATGTAGTCCATGCCGCCGTGGCCGCCCGGCGGGTTGGAGTGCTCCTTCCACAGCCAGTGGTCCCAGTTCGCGTAGTCGCCGAAGTTGTGCCAGGCGTCGTCGCTGTGGTCGGGCTCCAGGTAGATCCGTGCCGGGTAGTCCTCGAAGACGCCCTTCGTGCCGCCGAGGCTGTTGATCCGGCTGTACGGGTGCGGTGTGGACACGTCGTGTTCGAGGCGGATGACGCGGCCCTTCTCGGTCTGCACCAGGCTGATGGTGCGGTCCGACTCGATGTACGTCTCCTTCCAGCTCGGGTCGCCGGCGGGCATGTGGGCCTTGCGGTACTCGGCGAGACCGAGCGCGGGGGTGCCGAAGCTGGAGATGTGGGTGACGCGGTCGCCGCGGTTGATGTCCATGTAGTTGGAGACCGGGCCGAAGCCGTGGTTCGGGTACAGGTCGCCGCGCAGCCGCGTGTGCCACAGGCGGCGCCACGGGCCCTCGTAGTAGTCCGGGTCGAACATCAGGCCGCGCAGGTCGTGGTTGTACGCGCCGGCGCCGTGCAGCAGGTCGCCGAAGAGGCCGGCGTGGGCCATGCGCAGGACACGCATCTCGTTCTTGCCGTAGCAGCAGTTCTCCAGCTGCATGCAGTGGCGGCGGGTGCGCTCGGAGAGGTTCACCAGCTCCCACAGCTGCCCGAGCTCCATCGCGATCGGGCACTCGACGCCCACGTGCTTGCCGTTGAGCATGGCGGTCTTCGCCATCTCGAAGTGCCAGTCCCAGGGCGTCGCCACGTACACGAAGTCCAGGTCCGCGCGCTTGCAGAGGTTCTCGAAATCGTTGTCACCCTTGGCGTACATGCCGGGCGCGGGCTGTCCCGCGTCCGTGACCTTCTTCGCGGCTCTCTCGATCTTCTCCTTGACCGGGTCGCAGATCGCGACGACCTGCACTCCGGGGATCGCCAGGAAGAGGTCGATCATGCTGCCGCCGCGGTTGCCCAGGCCGATGATGCCGACCCGCACGGTGCCGCGTCCTTCGAAGGGCACGTTGACCATGGTCCGCCCGGGCCGGCCCTGCGCCGCGGCGGTGGAGGCGGCCGAGGCGGCGGCCGGGGTGTCCGCGTGCGCGGCGGGGGCGCCCATCGCGCCAAGCCCGATGCCCGCCGCGCCGGCGAGGCCCGCGGCGCGCAGCGCGGAACGGCGGGACAGGCCGTCGGTGGACTCGTCGGGTGTGGGGGTGCGGTTCTCGTCGTGCATCGGACCTCCGTCGGTAAGGCGGGGATGGATGGAGCAACGGCGCCAGCCACCCTCGCCGCGGGGAACTCCGTGGCGCAAGAGGCGGAAGTGTTCGGAGAGTTGGACTTCTCGGATACCTACTTGGACAGATAAGGGCCACTGACGGACCCATACATGACGGAGTGTCAAGTAATGTCTGTTCCCTTACGCTGCACGATCAGACGGCCAGAAGGTGCGATCACGTCCGTTTGAGCAGGGGAGTCGGTCGCGCCGTGCAGATCCGAGCACGCGCGTGCTCGCTGCGGCACAGCAGACCGCCCCGGTCCCTTGGTGCGGGGCCGGGGCGGTCGAAGGGCCGCTGTGAATCAGCCAGTTGGCCGGGTGGCGCGTTCCAGTTCCATGAGGACCGAGTAGTACGAGCGTCCGGTGGCGTGGTCCATGCCGACCTCGCACATCCGGTTGGCCGACAGATGAGCGTCGAAGGCGCGCGAGGTCACCATGGCAGCCTCGCGTGCGGTGGCCGACTCGGTGAGCTCCTTGTGCAGCATGCCGCGGTCTCCGGCGAAGGCGCAGCACCCCGCGTCGTCCGGCACGACGACCTCCTCGGCGCAGGCCTCCGCCACGGTCCGCAGCATCCCGTCGTCGCCCAAGTGCCGCATGGAACACGTGGGATGGACGACCGCGGAGCCGATCTTGCGGTGCACGGTGAGGTGCGGCAGCAGCTCGTCGGCCGCCCATACCAGCGAGTCCACGATGGACAGCTCGGCGTGCAACTCCCGGTTGGTATCCGTGAGATAGGGCACGACCTCGTGCGCGATGCCGAGGGTGCAGGAGGACGCGTCGACGACGAGCGGCAGCTTCCCGCCGGCCGTCCAGCCCCAGGCCGCTTCGACGATCCGGTTGGCCATCACCGCGTTGCCGTCGTCGTAGCCCTTGGAGTGCCAGATGGTCGCACAGCAGGTTCCGGCCACATCCGGCGGAATCCACACCGGCTTTCCGGCGCGCGCCGACACGGCGACGACGGACTGTGCGAGCGAGGGACCGCGGCGGCCCTCGGGCCCGCCGAAGATCCGGTTCACACAGGCCGGGTAGTAGACGGCGCTCGCTCCGCTGCGGGACGTCGACGGAAGTCTGCGGGCGGCGGCACCCGGGACCTCCGGCAGCCACTCGGGGACGAGATCCGGCCGAACGGCCTTGCGCGCGGCACGTGTGACGGCGGTGAGCAGCCGGTCGCTGATCTTGTCGGCGGCGGCCACCGCGAGTCGCGCCGAGGTCTCGACGACCTTGAAGTTCTTGGCGGCGAGCGCGGCGACCCGCTCCTCGCGCGGCGAGTGCCGCTCGTGCCGGAAGGCCTTCATCATCATGCCGGTGTCGATGCCGACGGGGCAGGCCAGCTTGCAGGTCGAGTCACCGGCGCAGGTGTCCACGGCGTCGTATCCGTACGCCTCGACGAGACCTTCCTCGACGGGGGAGCCGGGCGACTGGCGCATCATCTCGCGGCGCAGCACGATGCGTTGGCGTGGTGTGGTGGTCAAGTCGTGGCTGGGGCAGGTCGGTTCGCAGAAGCCGCACTCGATGCACGGGTCCGCGATCTCCTCGACCTTCGGGATCGTCTTGAGGCCGCGCAGATGGGCCTTGGGGTCGCGGTCGAGGACGATGCGCGGGGCGAGCACGCCGTCCGGGTCGATGACCTGCTTGGTGCGCCACATCAGCGCGGTGGCCCGCTCGCCCCACTCCAGCTCCAGGAACGGGGCGATGTTGCGGCCTGTGGCGTGCTCGGCCTTGAGCGAGCCGTCGAAGCGTTCGACGGTCAGCCGGCAGAAGTCGTCCATGAACGCCGCGTACCGCTCGACGTCCGCGGGCTTCGCCGCGTCGAAGGCGAGCAGGAAGTGCAGATTGCCGTGCGCCGCGTGCCCGGCGACCGCCGCGTCGAAGCCGTGCCGTGTCTGGAGGTCGAGCAGGGCCGAGCAGGCGTCGGCCAGCTGGGACGGCGGCACCGCGAAGTCCTCGGTGATCAGCGTCGTACCGGACGGCCGTGAGCCGCCCACGGCGGTCACGAACGCCTTGCGCGCCTTCCAGTACCCCGCGATGGTGCCCGCGTCCCGCGTGAACGCGTTGGTCACCGAGGCCACCGGCTTGACCAGTTCGAGCCGTTCCAGCACCAGGGCCGCGGCCTTCTCGAACTCGGCGAGGCGGTCCTCGTCGGGCGCCCGGAACTCCACGAGCAGCGCCGTGGTCTCCTTCGGCAGCTCCGCCCAGTCCTGCGGTACGCCCTGCACGCTCACCGAGGCCCGCAGCGTGTTGCCGTCCATGAGCTCGACGGCGAGCGCCCCCGCCTCGTTGAAGAGCGGCACCGCGGCCGCCGCGTCGCGCAGCGAAGGGAAGAACAACAGCGCCGAGGAGACCTGACGGTCCAGGGGCAGCGTGTCGAAGACGGTCTCGGCGATGAACCCGAACGTGCCCTCGGAGCCCACCATCAGACCGCGCAGGATCTCCACCGGCGTCGCACCGTCGAGGAAGGCGTCGAGCCGGTAGCCGTTGGTGTTCTTGATCTCGTACTTGGCTCGGATCCGCCGTACGAGCTCCGGGTCCGCCTCGATCTCCCGCTTGATCTCCAAGAGGCCCTCGCAGAGCGCCGGTTCGGCGTGCGCGAGCCGGTCGTCGGCATCGGCCTCGGCGGTGTCCACGACCGTGCCGGACGGCAGGACGAAAGTGAGCGAGGCGAGTGTGCGGTACGAGTTGCGCGTGGTCCCGGCCGTCATGCCCGACGCGTTGTTGGCGACGACGCCGCCGAGCGTGCACGCGATGGCGCTCGCCGGGTCGGGCCCGAGCACCCGCCCGTGCCGTGCGAGCGTCACGTTGGCGCGCATGACCGTGGTGCCCGGCCGGATCCGTGCCCGCGCCCCGTCGTCGAGCACCTCGATCCCGGCCCAGTGCTTGCGCACGTCGACCAGGATGTCCTCGCCCTGCGCCTGCCCGTTCAGCGAGGTGCCCGCCGCGCGGAACACCACCTGCCGGCCCTTGCCGTGGGCGTACGAGAGCACCGCCGACACATCGTCGATGTCCTCGGCGACCACCACGACCTGCGGCACGAACCGGTAGGGGCTCGCGTCGGAGGCGTAGCGCACCAGGTCGGAGATGTTCCACAGCACCTTGTCGGCGCCGAGCAGCGCGGTCAGCTCGGCGCGCAGCGGTTCGGGTGTGCCGCCCGCCTGCCCGTCCTGCACCCGGTCGGGTGAGGGTCCGCCCCGGGCCAGGCGCGGGCGCAGGGCGTCGGGGTTGGGCTCCAGCAGGGGCATGGCGCGCTCCTCGGCGTCGGTCGGCTGACTCGCGTACGGCCGCGTCCGGCGCACCGGCGCGCGGTCAGTGCCGCCCGGGCTCGTCCACCAGGGCGGAGAGGAGACCACCGAACACCTCGCGCTGCTCGGCGGTCAATGGAGCCAGGATGTCCTGTGCCGCCCGGCGGCGCGCGTCGCGCAGCGTGCGCAGCGCCGCCCGGCCGCTGTCGGTGAGCTCGATCCGGATCACCCGGCGGTTGTCCGGATCGGGTGCGCGCCGGACGCAGCCGCTGCCTTCGAGGCCGTCGACCAGCGTGGTCACCGCCCGCGGCACGACCTCCATACGGGCCGCGAGGTCGGCCATCCGCGGTGGCTCGTCGTAGTGCGCGAGGGCGCGCAGGAGGCGGGACTGGGCCGGGGTGATCCCGAGGCCCGACTCCTGGAGGAGCTGTTTGTTGATGCGGTGCATCCGCCGGGTGAGCCGGAGGAGCTGTTCGGCGAGGAGTCCGTCGCGGTCGGCCGCGGAGACGGTCGGGCCGTCGTCGCGGTCCATGGCCTGGTGGGTCATGCCGCGAGCGTATCAGGACACCGCTCATTGTGAATATAGGTAACAATGAGCTATGCTCCTCGGGTGATGTCCTTACCCCCGCCCTTAGGAGGCCTATGAAGCCCGGCCACACCGACCTCGAACGGACCTGGTCCGCCCCGCCCCGCGATCCGGACAAGCCGCGTGAGCTGCGCCGTATCGCCCGTCTCTTCCGGCCCTACCGGGGACGGCTCGCCGTCGTCGCCGTGCTCGTGGCCGCCTCGTCGCTGGTCTCCGTCGCGACACCGTTCCTGCTCAAGGAAGTCCTCGACACCGCGATCCCCCAGGGCCGCACCGGGCTGCTCAGCCTGCTCGCCCTCGGCATGATCCTCGCGGCCGTCGTCAGCGGCGTCTTCGGCGTCCTGCAGACCCTGATCTCCACCACCGTCGGCCAGCGCGTCATGCACGACCTGCGCACCGCCGTCTACGGCAGGCTGCAGCAGATGTCCCTGGCCTTCTTCACGCGGACCCGCACCGGCGAGGTGCAGTCGCGCATCGCCAACGACATCGGCGGGATGCAGGCCACGGTCACCTCGACCGCCACGTCCCTCGTGCAGAACTTCACCAGCGTCGTCGCCACCGTCGTCGCCATGCTCGCCCTCGACTGGCGGCTCACCCTCGTCTCCCTGCTCCTGCTGCCCGTCTTCGTGATGATCAGCCGCAAGGTCGGCAACGAGCGCAAGAAGATCACCACCAAGCGCCAGAAGCAGATGGCCGCCATGGCCGCGACCGTCACCGAGTCGCTCTCCGTCAGCGGCATCCTGCTCGGCCGCACCATGGGCCGCTCCGACTCCCTCACGCAGAGCTTCTCGGACGAGTCCGAGAAGCTGATCGACCTCGAAGTGCGCGCCAGCATGGCGGGCCGCTGGCGGATGTCGACGATCGGCATCGTCATGGCCGCCCTGCCCGCACTGCTCTACTGGGCCGCGGGCCTCGCCCAGCACGTCGGCGGTCCGGCCGTCTCGATCGGTACCCTCGTCGCCTTCGTGACGCTGCAGCAGGGCCTGTTCCGCCCGACGGTCAGCCTCCTGTCGACCGGCGTGCAGATCCAGACCTCCCTCGCGCTGTTCCAGCGGATCTTCGAGTACCTCGACCTGTCCGTCGACATCCAGGAGCCCGCCGAGCCCGTCCGCCTGGGCCGGGTCAAGGGCGAAGTCCGGTTCGAGAACGTCGAGTTCCGCTACGACGCCGAGTCCGGGCCGATCCTCGACGGCATCGACGTGACCGTCCCCGCGGGCGCCTCGCTCGCCGTCGTCGGCCCCACCGGCTCCGGCAAGTCCACGCTCAGCTCGCTCGTGCCACGGCTGTACGACGTCACCGGCGGCCGGGTCACCATCGACGGCGTGGACGTGCGCGACCTCGCCTTCGACACCCTCGCCGACACGGTCGGTGTCGTCTCCCAAGAGACGTACCTCTTCCACGCCTCCGTCGCCGACAACCTGCGCTTCGCCAAGCCCGACGCCACCGACGAGGAGCTGTACGAGGCGGCCGCCGCGGCCCAGATCCATGAGCACATCGCGTCGCTGCCCGACGGCTACGACACCGTCGTCGGCGAGCGCGGCCACCGGTTCTCCGGCGGCGAGAAGCAGCGCCTGGCCATCGCGCGCACCATCCTGCGCGACCCGCCGGTCCTGATCCTCGACGAGGCCACCAGCGCGCTCGACACCCGCACCGAACACGCGGTGCAACAGGCCATCGACGCGCTCTCCGCGAACCGCACCACGATCACCATCGCCCACCGTCTGTCCACCGTGCGCGGCGCCGACGAGATCGTCGTCCTCGACGGCGGCCGGGTCGCCGAACGCGGCACGCACACCGCACTCCTGGAGCGGAACGGACGCTACGCCGCACTGGTCCGCCGCGACGCACGGGATGCTCCGACCACGGCGGCGCCGGACGACGCCGGGACCGGCAAGCGCCTCGCGCCGGTGGCGTAACCGGTGGCGTAAGAGGTACGGCACCGCGCTGAATGTCGGATTTATCCCCCAGTCGGGGTTAGCGTGCCCGCATGCGCAACGAACGCCACGGCAGGATCCGTCTCACCCGCAGAGGCAAGGCCGCACTCGCCGTGACCGCGGCCCTGCTCGCCGGCGCCGCGGCCGGTGTCCCCGCCCTGCTGGCCCGGCAGGCGTCCGAACCGGCCCGGGCCGCGACCCTCCTGGTGCCCGAGGGCTGGCGGACCGCCCAGGTGTACGACGCGATCGACAAGGCGCTGGAGGCCGCGCCCGGCACGGCCAAGAAGTCCGCGCACACCATCGGACTCAAGCTCCCCGGCGAGGCGGCAGGCAACCCGGAGGGCTACCTCTTCCCCGCCACGTATCCGCTCGGCAAGGACGCGACCCCGGCCTCCGTCCTCGCGTACATGGTCGACACGGCGAACCAGCGTTTCGGCGTCAAGAAGGTCAAGAGCGCCGCCGAGAACCATGCCGTCTCCGTCTACCAGGCGGTCACGATCGCGAGCATCGCGCAGGCCGAGGCGGAGACACCGAAGGACATGGGCAAGGTGGCCCGGGTCGTCTACAACCGGATGAACCTCGGGATGCCGCTGCAGATGGACTCGACCATCAACTACGCCCTGAACCGCTCGACGGTGGACACCTCCAACTCCGACACCCGCATCTCCAGTCCGTACAACACGTACGCGAAAACGGGTCTGCCGCCGACCCCCATCGCCAACCCGGGCGATGACGCGCTCGCGGCGGCGCTCGACCCGCCGCAGGGGGACTGGTTGTACTTCGTCACGGTGAAGCCGGGCGACACGCGCTTCACGGCGGAATACAGCGAACACCAGCGCAATGTCGCGGAGTTCAACGAGCTGCGGAAGGCGCAGAAGCAAGGCCAGGCGAAAAACGGTTCGGTGAACACGAGTTGAGGCGGCGGCTCAGGAGACGGCCACTCTGGATGCGACCGCTCAGGAGACGGACACCGTCGCCGGCTGCCGCGCAAGCAGCCGCCGGATCTCCGTGACCGCCGCACGTCCTGCACGGTTCGCGCCGATCGTGCTCGCCGAAGGCCCGTAGCCCACCAGGTGGATCCGTGGGTCGCGGGCCACACGCGTGCCGTCGAGACGGATGCCGCCGCCGGTCTCGCGCAGCCGCAGCGGTGCGAGATGGTCGATGACCGGGCGGAAGCCGGTCGCCCACAGGATCACGTCGGCCTCGACGGTACGGCCGTCCGCCCAGGCCACCCCGTCCGGGGTGATCCGGTCGAACATCGGCTGCCGGTCGAGCACGCCGTCCGCGATGCCCTGCCGGATCGCGTCGTTGAGCGGCAGCCCGGTCACCGAGACGACGCTGCGCGGCGGCAGCCCCTGGCGCACCCGGTCCTCGACGAGGGCGACGGCGGCCCGCCCCTCCTCCTCGCCGAACGGGCCCTCGCGGAACACCGGTTCACGGCGGGTGACCCACGTGGTCGCGGCCGCGTACGGAGCGATCTCCAGGAGGTGCTGGGTGCCCGAGGCGCCTGCGCCGACGACGATGACGTGCTGTCCGGCGAACTCCTGCGGCCCCGCGTACTGCGCGGTGTGCAACTGCCGCCCGCGGAAGGTCTCCTGGCCCGTGTAGCGCGGCCAGAACGGGCGGTCCCAGGTGCCGGTCGCGCTGATCAGCGCGCGCGTGGCGTAGGTGCCCTCGGAGCTCTCGACGAGCAGCCGGCCGTCCTGGCCCTCGCGTACCGCGGTGACGTCCACGGGGCGGTGCACGCGCAGGTCGAAGGCCTCCTCGTACGCGGTGAAGTACTCGCCGATCACCTCGGAGGACGGACGCGTGTCATCGGCGCCGGTCAGCTCCATGCCCGGCAGCGCGTGCATCCCGTGCACGCGGCCGTACGTGAGCGTCGGCCAGCGGAACTGCCAGGCCCCGCCCGGGCGGGGTGCGTGGTCGAGGACGACGAAGTCGCGGTCCGGCTCCAGACCGGTGCGCCGCAGGTGGTAGGCGGCGGACAGTCCGGCCTGTCCGGCACCGATGACGACCACGTCGATCTCTCGCACCCCGAAGTTGTTCATGTTTCCACTAACCAAGGGGGTGCGGTGGTTCTTCCCGGAGGGCGGGCGCTCAGCCGAGAAAACTCAGGCGTACCTGCCGTCGCGGGTTGTCGACGTTCGTGTCCACGAGGCACACGGACTGCCAGGTCCCCAGCTCCAGGCTGCCCTCGATGACCGGCAGCGTCGCGTGCGGCGCCACGAGCCCCGGAAGGACGTGGTCGCGGCCGTGGCCGGGGGAGCCGTGGGCGTGCTGCCAGCGGTCGTCGGCGGGGAGCAGCGTGCGCAGCGCGGCGAGCAGGTCGTCGTCGCTGCCCGCGCCCGTCTCGATGACGGCGATCCCGGCCGTGGCGTGCGGCACGAAGATGTTGAGCAGTCCGTCGCGGCCGGACGCGACCTCTCTGAGGAACGCCTCGCAGTCGCGGGTGAGGTCCACGACCCGCTCCGCGGTGCCGGTGGACAACTGCAGGACGCGGCTCGTGAAGGCATCGGACATGAGCTCCATTGTGCGCGGAGGCTCCCGGGTGTCCATACGGAGACCGCACCGAGGCCATCGCGCCGCGCACCCCCGTATGGCGGAACCCTAAGGTTAGGCTAACCTTCCGGCGTGCGAGTTGTTGAAGAGAGCTCCGCGGCCCGGCGTCCCCGCGGACACGAGCTGTCGGCCACGGGTGTCACCGTGGCCTACGACGGCGTCGATGTCGTCCACGACGCGGCGATGACGCTGCGCCCCGGCGAGGTCACCGTGCTCGTCGGCCCGAACGGCAGCGGCAAGTCGACGCTGCTGCGCACGATCGCGCGGCTGCAGCGACCCCGTACCGCGACCCTCACGCTGGACGCGGACACCGACGGGCTCGCCCTGAGCCCGCGCGAGTTCGCCCGCAGCGTCGCCCTGCTCACGCAGGGGCGGCCCACGCCCAGCGGTCTGACCGTGCGCGACGTCGTCGAGTTCGGCCGCTATCCGTACCGCAGCCGCTGGGGCAAGACCGATCCCGGCGGCAAGGACGCCGTGGACCGCGCGCTCGCCATGACCGACATGGCCGAGCTCGCCGAGCGCGGCGTCGAACACCTCTCCGGCGGTCAGCTGCAGCGGGTCTGGCTCGCCGGCTGTCTCGCCCAGGAGACCGGCGTCCTGCTCCTCGACGAACCCACCAACCACCTCGACCTGCGTTACCAGGTCGAACTCCTCGACCTCATCCGCGACCTGGCGGACGGCCACGGCATCGCCGTCGGCGCCGTCCTGCACGACCTCGACCAGGCCGCGTCGGTCGGCGACCGGATCGTGCTGCTCAGCGCGGGCCGGGTGATCGCCGACGGCGACCCCGAGGACGTCCTGACCGCCGAACGGCTGACCGAGACCTACGGCATCCGTATCGAGGTCGACACCGACCCCCTCACCGGTCTGCTGCGCACCCGCGCGATAGGCCGTCACCACTCGCGAAGCGAAAGGCTCTCCACCCAGTCATGAGGCGCATTCTGCTCGCCGCGGCCGTCACCACGGCAGCGGCTCTCACTCTGTCCGCCTGCGGTACCACCGAGCCCGCCGCGGACAAGAAGGGCGACAAGAAGTCGTCCGAGGCCATCACCCTGACCGACGGCACCGGCGCGAAGGTGAAGCTCGACGGGCCGGCCAAGAAGGTCATCGCCACCGAGTGGAATGTCGTCGAGTCGCTCGTCTCGCTCGGTGTCTCCCCGACGGGTGTCTCCGACATCAAGGGCTACAAGCAGTGGGACCAGGCCGTCCCGCTGACCGGCAGCCCCAAGGACATCGGCACCCGCGGCGAGCCCAGCATGGACTCCGTCGCCGCGCTCTCGCCCGACCTGATCGTCGCCACCACCGACCTGCCCGAGGCTGCCATCAAGCAGCTCAAGGAGGTCGGCACGGTCATCACGATCAAGCCCGCCGACGCCGCGGACCCGGTCGGCCAGATGACGAAGAACCTGGACCTGCTCGCCCAGGCGACCGGCACCACCGACAAGGCCGACGACCTCAAGAAGGACTTCGAGGCGAAGATCGAGGAGGGCAAGAAGGCCCTCGCCGACGCCGACCTCGCCGGTGCGAACGTCGCGTTCGCCGACGGCTACGTCGTCTCCAACCAGGCCTCGATCCGCCCCTTCACCAGCGGTTCGCTGATCGGTGGCGTCAACGAGAAGCTCGGTCTGAAGAACGCCTGGACCGTCAAGGGCGACGAGGCGTACGGCCTCGGCAAGACCGACGTCGAGGGCCTCACCAAGCTGCCCGAGGACGTCCACTTCGCCTACATCGGCAACAAGGACGACAAGTCCTCCACCCCGTTCACCGGCATCCTCGCCAAGGACAAGGTGTGGACCTCGCTGCCCTTCGTGAAGAAGGACAACGTGCACCGTCTCGACGACGGCATCTGGATGTTCGGCGGCCCCGAGTCCATGGGCGCGTACGTCGACGGCCTCGTGAAGGCGCTGACCAAGTAACCGATGGCCGTCACCGCAACCACCCCCGCCACCCGTCCGCAGACGGCTGCACCGTCCCGTTCGGGTGCGGTCGCGGTGACGGCCCTCCTGGTCCTTGTCGTGGCCGCCTTCGCGGTCGTCGACATCACCCAGGGCACCGCCCAGGTGGGCGCCGCCGAAGTCTGGAAGGCGCTCACCGGGCAGGCCGACGCCACGGACGCCTCCGTGGTCATCGCCTCCCGACTGCCCCGTATGGTCGCCGGTCTGCTGGTCGGCGCCGTGCTCGGCATGGCCGGTCACACCCTGCAGGCCGTCAGCCGCAATGTGATCGCCTCGCCCGACACCCTCGCCGTCAACGCCGGTTCGTACTTCGCGCTCGGTATCGCCATGTCGGCGGGCCTGACGCTGCCGATGCTCGCCTCGTCGGGCATCGCCCTCATCGGCGGTCTCGCCGCCGGTGCGATCGTGCTCGCCCTGTCCGGCCTCGGTGCCGGAACGGTGCGGCTCGTGCTCGGCGGAACCGCCCTCACCCTCGGCCTCACCTCCATCACCGAAGGGCTGCAGCTGCTCTTCCCGATGGAGACGGAGGGCCTGCGCGAGTGGAACCAGGGCAGCATCGCGCAGAACGGCTTCGACGGCGTCCTGCAGATGCTTCCGATCGCGCTCGTCGCCCTGGTCGGCCTGCTGCTGCTCGGCCGCCGCGTCGACGCCCTCGCGCTCGGCGACGACGCCGCGAAGGGCGTCGGTGTCCCGGTGCGCTCCACGCGCATCACGGCCGTGGTCCTGGCCGCGCTGCTCTCGACCGCGGCGGTCACCCTCGCGGGTCCCGTCGGCTTCGTCGGACTCTGCGCACCCGCGCTCGTACGGTTCCTCGCGCGCCGCTTCCGTACCTTCAACAAGTCGCGCGCGAGCCTGCCGTTCTCGGCGCTCAGCGGCGCGGCCCTCGTGCTCGGCTCCGATGTGCTGCTGCGCGCGCTCGTCCCCGCCGACACCGCCGTCGCGGTGCCCACCGGCGTGGTCACCAGCCTCATCGGCGCGGTCTGCCTGATCGTGCTCGCCGCCAAGGTCAAGGACGGCGGCGGCTCGGTCGCGGCCGACAAGCTGCGCATCCGCAGCCGGTCCGTGTTCGTCACCACCACCGTGGTCCTCGTGGTCGTCCTGGTCGGTGTGACCCTGGCGTCCGTCCTGCTCGGCGACGCCAAGCTGCTGCTCGGAGACGTCCTCAACTGGGTGCAGGGCAGGGCGGGCCAAACGACGTCGTTCGTCCTTGACACGCGGATGCCGCGCGTCACGGCGGCGCTGCTCGCGGGCGGCGCGCTGGCGCTCGCCGGCACCCTCATCCAGGCCGTGACCCGCAACCCGCTCGCCGAACCCGGCACCCTGGGCGTCTCCAACGGCGCCGCGGTGGGCGCGGTCCTGCTCGTCACCACCGTGCCGCTGGCCAGCGCGTGGAGTGTGGCGGCCGCCGCGCTCGCCGGTGCCGCGGTCACCGCGCTGATCGTCTTCGGGCTCTCGGCCAAGGGCGGCTTCCAGCAGAACCGGGTGGTCCTCGTCGGCTTCGGCATGGCCACCGCCGGCTACGCCCTGACGACCCTGATGATCATCCTCACCGACCCGTTCAACGCGACCAAGGCGCTGACCTGGCTGTCGGGCTCCACCTACGGCCGGACCTTCGTCGACACCCTGCCGCTCGCCGTCGTACTAGCGGTGGGTGTGGCCGTCTCGGTGGCCCGCAGGGCCGAACTGGACCTGGTCTCCCTCGACGAGGACACCCCGCGGCTGCTCGGGCTCAACCTCGGCAAGGGCCGCCTCGGCTTCCTCGTCCTCGCCGTCCTGCTCACGGCGACCGCGGTGGCCGCGGCCGGCACCATCGCCTTCGTCGGCCTGGTCGCCCCGCACGCCGCCCGCGCCCTTGTCGGACGCCAGCACGCCCGCGTGCTGCCGGTCTCGGTGCTGCTCGGCGCGATCCTGGTCTGCACGGCCGACGTCATCGGCCGCACGGTCATCGCACCCGCACAGCTCGGCGCGGGCCTGATGACCGCGGTGATCGGCACGCCGTACTTCCTGTACCTGCTAGTCCGCAGCCGCCGCTAGCGCCCGTCCTGGTGCCGGCCCTCAACTCCGGTGCCGAGCCCCCGGCTCGAACGTGCGGCCCGCCCGGGCGCGCTCGGCCACGACCGACTGGAACGTGGGACACGTGAGCAGATCCTCGTGGTCGCAGTCCAGGCCGCACTCCACCAGGGCGAGCTGAGCCGTCAGGAGCGCGATCTCCTCCTGCAGCGCGGTACGCCGGGCCGCCAGGAGCGCGTGGCGCTCGGCGCCCGCGCGGGCCGTCGTCACGGTGTGGATGTCCGCGAGGGAGAGGCCAGCGTCCTTGGCGCACAGGATCGCTCCCACCCGAAGCAGGTCCTGCTCCCCGTACACCCGACGGCCCGCGGCGTCCCGCCGTGGCGTGAGCAGTCCGACGCTCTCCCAGTGGCGCAGGACGTGGGTGGCGAGGCCGTAGTGCGCGGCGAGGGCGCCGATGCCGAGGGACCGCCGGGTCCGCGGGTGCTCCTGGGTTGACTTCATGTCGACATGAAGTCGCAGTCTGCGGTGCATGTCCACTCACCCGACGGGATCCGGCCAGGACCCGATCGCGCACCTCATCGCCCAGCTCGACGCCCTCGACGCCATGCCGGAGGCGCAGTGGCTGCGCTCCCGTACGTACGAACTCCTCGCCGCCGGGCCGGGCCGCCGCGTCGTCGACGTGGGCTGCGGGCCCGGGCGCGCCGTCGGTGAACTCTCCGGTCTCGGCGCCGAGGCCACGGGCATCGACCTCGACCCGCAGATGCTGCGCGTGGCACGCGAGCGTCATCCGAAGGCCGATCTCCGCGCGGCCGACCTGGCCGAACTCCCCTTCGCCGACGGCACCTTGGACGGCTACCGTGCCGACAAGGTGCTCCACACGGTCGCCGATCCGGGGCACGCGCTGGCCGAGGCGCGCCGTGTGCTCGTGCCCGGCGGCCGCGCCGTGCTGGCCGGCCAGGACTGGGACACGTTCGTCATCGACGCCAAAGACGCGGCCCTGACCCGCACGATCGTGCGGTCCCGTGCCGATCTCGTCACCAGCCCGCGCGCCGCGCGCGGCCACCGCTCGCTGCTGCTCGGGGCGGGCTTCACCGAGGTCGGCGTCGAGGTGCACACGGCCGTGTTCACGGGAGCGGCCGCCCTGCCCATGCTCGCCGTGTTCGCCTCCGCCGCCCGGGACGCGGGCGCGATCACCTCGACGGAGTACGAGGCGTGGCTCGCCGACCAGCGTCAGCGGGCCGGGACCGACCGGCTGTTCGTCGCCGTCCCGCTGTTCGTGGCGGTCGGCACACGGACGTGAGACGTCACGGCGTGGTCGAGAGCAACCACTCGTAGGCTGCCCCCGCCGTGAACTCGCGCTGCCCGCCCCGGAACACCAGCCCGGCGGTGGCGAACTCCGCGTCGTCCGCCGTCGAGGCCACGTACGGAATCGCGATGCAGCGCATCCCGGCCTTGTGTGCCGCGACCGCGCCCGGCGCCGCGTCCTCCATGACCACACAGTCCGCGGGATCGACGCCGAGGCGGCGGGCCGCCTCCAGGAACACGTCCGGCTCGGGCTTGCCGAGCGGCACCTCGTCCGCCGAGACAGCCGTCGTCAGATACGCGTCGAGGCCCGTGCCCGCCAGGATCGCTTCGATCGCGGCGCGCGAGGAACCGGAGGCGACGACCATCGGCACCCCGTCCTCGTGCAGCCGCCGCACGAACGCCACCATCTCGGGGTACGCGTGCGTGGAGCGGCGGGCCAGGCGCAGATAGATCGCGTTCTTGTCGTCGAGGAGTTCGTCGAGCGGATCGGTGATCCCGTACTTGTCCTGCCAGATCTGCAGCGTCTCGGCCGTCGACACCCCGATGTACCGCTCGTGCTCCTGCCACGTCAGCGTCACGCCGTACCGGGCGAGCACCTCGCGCCCGGCTTCGAAGTAGTTGCGTTCGCTGTCGACGAGGGTGCCGTCGAGATCGAAGACGACGGCCGTACGGCCGAGCGGGCTGCTGGTCGGGGGGTGCGAGGTGGTCATGGCTCAAGGATGCCGCTTTTCGGACCCCGACCGGCCCTCACACCCCGCGCCCCACCTTCTCGACCAGCGGCAGCACCCGGTGCGGCACCCGCTCCCGCAGCGCCACCTCCGTCCGCGTGCGGACCACACCGGGCAGCCGGATCAGGAGCTGGATGACGTCCTCCAGATGTGCGTTGTCGCGCGCCGCCACGCGGGTCAGAAGGTCCCCGCCTCCCGTGATCGAGAACGCCTCGATGATCTCCGGGACCTCCGCCAGCGCGTCCCCCACCTCGTCGAGGTGCCCCTGGGTGACCTCCACGTGCACGAACGCGAGCACGGGATGGCCGAGCGCCGCGGGCGAGAGCGTGGGGCCCGAACCCGTGATCACCCCGTTCCGCTCCAGGCGGTCGAGCCGCGCCTGGAGGGTGCCGCGCGCGATGCCCAGGATCCGCGCGTACTCCCGGACGCTGGTGCGTGGTTGTTCAAGGAGCAGACGCAGGATCCTGGCGTCGAGCGCATCCACGGCCATTGGCCCTCCGGTGGTCGTGCGGAACGAACTCCGACTGTACCAATGGCACAGGACTTTCGACCTGAGTTGAGCCACTGGGCCCGTGAATGCTTTCCTTGTCCGGTCGATGGCGCTGCGGGAGCTTCCGCGGCGCCTTTTCCATGTCTGACGGGGGTGACGGAGCACGGTGAAGAGGATGTTCGTCGCACCGGATCCGGGACGGGTACGTCTGCGGGTCTCGTTGCGTGCGGTGCTGGGTGTCTCGCTGGCCGTGGCGGCCGCCGAACTCGCCGGGTTCTCGCTGACGGCCTCGATCACCGGCGGCCTCGCCGCCCTCCTCGCGCTCTTCACGGTCGCCGACCCGACCGTGCGCCGCCAGGCCGTGACGACCGCGCTGCTGCCGGTGGCCGGCTTCCCGGTCCTGGCACTCGCCGCCTCGCTGCACGCCCTGCCGGTCGCCCGCGACGCCGCTTTCGTGGCCGTGGTGTTCGCCGGGGTGTACGCACGCCGCTGGGGTCCGCGCGGGCACGCGCTCGGGATCTTCGCGTTCATGATGTTCTTCGTCACGCAGTTCCTGCACGCGCTGCCGGCCCAACTCCCCGAGCTGTACGCCTCCGTGGCCCTGGCGCTCGCCGCCGCCTCGACGGTCCGCTTCGGTCTGTGGTGCATCGAGCGCCGCACCCCGCCCCCCGCCGCGCCGGCCCCGCTCGACGGGCACGGGCTCGCCCGCCCCACCACCCGTCAGGCCTTCCAGGCCACCGCCGCCTGCACCTTCGCGGTCATCGTCGGCCAGCTCGTCTCGGGCGACCGCTGGTACTGGGCCGTCGGCACTGCCTGGTGGATCTTCGTCAACACCGCCTCGCGCGGCGAAACGCTGGTGCGCGGATTCCGCCGGGTCCTCGGCACGGTCCTCGGTATCCCCGCCGGGCTGCTGATCGCGATTCCGGTCCACGGAAACCTGGCGGTCACGGCGCTCCTGGTCGCGGCGTGCGTCTTCGGGATCTTCTACACGGCCCCGGTGTCGTACTCCTGGATGATGTTCGCCGTCACGCTGATGGTCTCCCTGCTCTACGGGCTGCTCGGCGTGCTGAGCCCCGGCCTGCTGATGCTGCGCCTGGTGGAGACGGGGACCGGGGCGCTGGGGGCCGTCCTCGCGGTGGTCGTCGTGCTGCCCGTCACCACGCATCTGACGACCCATTCCTGGATCCAGCGGGCACTGCGCTCTGTCCACGCGTGCACCGAGCAGGCCGTCGCGCGTCTCGCCGGGACACCGGGCGCCGACCCGACGCCCCACATCGCCGAGCTCGAGCTCCTCCTGGGCCGTGTACGGCTCTCCCTCGCGCCCCTGGTCCACCCCTTGAACCCGCTGCGCGCCCGCAAGGAGCGCGCCCGCCGCGTCCTGGCGCTGCTCGACGACTGCGCCCGCGAGGTCCGCGGACTGGCCTCGGTCGCCGCCGACCCCGACGCCTCGCACGACGCGCGCCTCGCGGCAGCGTGCTGGCGGGTCGAGTCCGCGGTCGAGTTCCTCACCGTGCCCCCGCCCGGCACCCGCACCGCGGTGCCCGCACCCGCACATCGCTCCACCGCTGCGGAGCCCGCGCTCGCCCACATCCGCGACCTGGAACACGCACTCACCGAACTCGTCAGCCCGCTGAGCCGCGCCCCCTACGCGCCGGCGGGCGGCAAGGGCTGACTCATGGGCCGTGGCGCGTGGGCGGCAAGTGCTGAGCTCAATCCGATTCCCGGGACACGGGCGGCGCGGTAGCGTGCGGGGCGATGGGTGAAGATCAGCGCACCGCCGTATGGGGTATCTACCTCGCTCTGCACCACCTGGCCTCCGGGGCGATCCTGGCGATGCCCCTGGACACGATGGTCACGCAGGACCGGATGGTCGCCGGCGACCTCGACCACGCCCTGGGCATCCTGAACCACCTCGGACCCACGGCCGCCGAGATCGCGCCCGAACTCGTCGAGCGGGCCCGCCGGCAGCTGGCCGACTGGGAAACGGCAGGCCCCGACCGGCTGCCCGAGCTGCTCGATCTGCTGCAGGACCTCTCCGAACTGTCCGGAGCGAGCCTGCCTCTGCCATTGCCGCCGGGCCTGGGCTGACGCTCCCAAGGGCGCTCACCGCGCCGGTCGCGCCCCTGCGTGCTGCTCCGCGCTCCCCCTTCGCCGACACCTGACGGAACCGGTGCCACCGCTTGACCTGGCGGCATGTACAACCGGCCCACGGGTGAGGCATGTTCACCGGGCACATACAGGGTGGATCAGGCAGGCCAAGGGGTAGACACCGCGCCATACATAGGGGGCAGCGCACGGGTCGTGCGGGAGCGGCCCGTGTTCCCCGGGAGGCGGGAGCACACACCATGCGGAACTTCCTGCGCCGCGACCCGGCCGGTTTCACCTCACGCGGCCGCCCACCCGACGCGGACACCGCCCCCGCGGGCCCCGGAACCCCCGGCGCTCCCGTCGTCTCCGCCCTCCTGCCCGACGCGCACGCGCTGCCCCGGCACGACGGCCGCTCGGCCCGGCCGCTGCCCTCGGTGTCGCTCAGCAGACCGCCCGGCCACCCCGACGGGCTGCTGTGGCGGCGGGCCGCCGAGTTCACGGCCCTGTTCCACCGCGAGGAGCTGGGCGGAGCCGACCCCGCTCCCCGGCTCGCCGCCATCCGCGCCGAACTCGACGCGAGAGGCACCTACCGGCACACCCGCGAAGAGCTGGTCTTCGGCGCGCGGGTCGCCTGGCGCAACGCCAACCGCTGCATAGGCCGCCTCTACTGGCGCTCCCTGCGTGTCCGCGACCGCCGCCACCTCACTTCCGCCGAGGCCATCGCCGAGGAGTGCGTGACGCATCTGCACGAGGCGGGCAACGGCGGCCGGATCCGCCCGCTGATCACCGTCTTCGCCCCGGAGACCCCCGCCGCGCCGGCGCCGCGCATCTGGAACGAGCAGCTCATCCGGTACGCGGGCTACACCGCCGAGGACGGGTCCGTCGTCGGCGACCCGCGCAACGCGGGCCTCACCGCCGTCGCCCGCGGACTGGGCTGGCCCGGCGGCCCCGGTACCCCCTTCGACGTCCTGCCCCTGGTGATCCAGGAGCCGGGGCGCTGCCCGCAGTGGTACGAGCTGCCGGCCCGGGCCGTCCTCGAAGTCCCGGTCGAGCATCCGGAGTTCGGCTGGTTCCAGCTGCTCGGCCTGCGCTGGCACGCCGTTCCGGCCCTCGCCAACATGTGCCTGGAGATCGGCGGCATCTGCCATCCCGCCGCGCCCTTCAACGGCTGGTACATGGGCACCGAGATCGGCGCCCGCAACTTCGCCGACACCGACCGCTACAACCTGCTCCCTCAGATCGCCGCCCGCCTCGGCCTCGACACGAGCGGCGAGCGCTCGCTGTGGCGCGACCGCGCCCTGGTCGAGCTGAACCGCGCCGTCCTGCACTCCTTCGACCGGGCCGGCGTCACCGTCACCGACCACCACACCGAGTCCCGCCGCTTCCTCGCGCACATCGGCCGCGAGGAGCGCAGCGGCCGTCCGGTCGGCGCGGACTGGGCGTGGATCGTCCCGCCGATCTCGGGTGCGGCGACCCCGGTCTTCCACCGCACATACGACGGGACGGAGCGCCGTCCCGCCTATGTGCACCACCCCGACGCCCAGGCACGGGCCGCGGGTCTTTGCACCTTCAGTCCCACGGATGGGTGCCCTTTGGTCTAGACCGGCTGCTACTGTCGCCCGCAACTCAGGCTCCACACACGGCGGACGGTAGGCGGCACATGGCGGGCGCGCGGGCGTACATCGGTTCCTTCACCTCGGCGGGCGGCCGCGGGGTCACGGTCGCGGACCTCGACCCCGCGACCGGCGCGCTCACCGTGGCCGCGACCACGGACGCGCTCGCCGACCCCTCGTATCTCGCCCTGGCCGACGGCCTGTTGTACGCGGTGTCGGAGACGGACGAGGGCGCGGTCGGGGTGTTCGACGTGAGCGGCGGCGCGGAGCCCCGGCTGACGGGTGCGCCCCGCTCCGTGGACGGTTCCGGGCCGACGCACCTGACGGTGACCGCGGGCCATGTCGTCACCGCCAACTACGGCTCGGGCAGCGTGTCCGCGCTGCCGCTCGACGGGGGCGCCCCGAGCGTCGTACGGCATACGGGATCGGGGCCGGACCAGGACCGTCAGGAAGCCCCGCACGCGCACCAGGTCGTGGCCGATCCGAGCGGCCGATGGCTCCTCACGGTCGACCTCGGCACGGACTCGGTACGCATCTGCACGCTCGACGAGGGCCGGCTCGCGGTGCGCCGCGAGGTGGCACTGCGCGCCGGGAGCGGCCCGCGGCATCTCGCCTTCCACCCGGAGGGCGCGCACGTCTACGTACTCAACGAACTGGACCCGACCCTCACGGTCTGCTCCTGGGACGCGGACCGGGGTGCGCTCGCGCCCCTCGACGAGATCCGGGTCCTGGCCGATGATCCCAAGGGCGACGCGTACCCGTCCGCGCTCGCCGTCGCGCCCGACGGACGCCATCTGTGGACGGCGACGCGCGGTGAGGATGTCGTGTCCGTCTTCACGCTGACGGCCGGGGTCCCGGAGCTCACCGCCGTGGTCGGCTGCGGCGGCCACTGGCCGCGCGACCTGGCCGTACACCCCTCGGGACGCTTTCTGTACGCGGCCAACGAGTGCTCCGGCGACGTGACCTGGTTCCGGGTGGACGAGGCGGGCGTACCGCACCCGGAGGGGTCCGTGGAGGCGCCGGCCGCCTCGTGCGTGATCTTCGGCGGCTGAGCCCACCGGATACACGAACCCGCCGGACAGGACACCGGACACGCGAGAGGCCCGCCCGGGACATCCCTGGCGGGCCTCTCGCAGGACGGGCGGGGTGGGCGTCAGCGCACCGGCGTGCCTGCCTGCTGCGGGGGCGCGATGCCCAGCGCGTTCATGTAGTTCGACAGCGTCAGCTTGCCGATCGCCGGGTACGCGCCGAGCGCCTCGGCGGACGCGCAGCCCGCTTCCTTGGCGGCGGCGTCGAGCAGCCCCTCGGCCGCCTCCGGGCCGATCACGTACGGCGCGAGCGCGAGCTGCACCGAACCCGAGCCGCGCAGCTGCTCGGCGATGGCGGCGACGGAGCCCGGCTCGTCGAGGGCGGCGGCGAGCACCGGCACGGCCAGACGTGCGGCGAGCAGCATGCCCGTGATGCCCGCGGCCTGCACCGCCTCCTCACCGCCGGAGGTGGCGAGGATGATGCCGTCGGCGGCCGTGGCGACCGTGAACAGCCTGGCCCTGTCGGCGCGGGACAGGCCGGCCTCGGAGAGCCGTACGTGCAGGGCCTCGGCGAGCAGCGGGTGCGGGCCGAGCACATCGGTCAGCTCGGCGGGCGCGCTGCTGTCCACGACGGCCTGACGGATCCGGCGCATCAGCGCGTTGTCGGGACCGGCGAGCAGCGGCACGACCACGGCGACCGGACCCTGCGGCTCGGCCGCCTCGACACCGGCGGCCAGCGCCTGCTGGTAGCGGGCGGTGCGCTGCTCGGCGCAGTGCGCGAGCACGGTCTGGAGGGTCGGGTACTCCGCGTTGTCACCGTCCACGTAGCCGATCCGGGCGTCGAGGCCCGGCAGCTCGGAACGGGCGATCGAGATGACCTCTTCGGCGAGGGAGCGCGCCTCGGCGCCGGGCGTGCCCGGAACGGCGAGAACGAGCGCGGGTGCTCCCTCGGGAGCCACCGCGGGTTCCGGGCGGCGGTGCCGGCCGGGCTGGCGGGGTCGCGGCATTCGTACAGGCAGGCCGGATGCGGGCCCAGTGGGGGAGCTCATGCGGCCGCATGCTACTGGCTTGGGGGGTTCTTCTGTTCGGGGAGGGGGCAGGTGCGAGTCATATGTCCGTATTTTTCCTTTCAGTGACAGACGTCGTCACTGTCGGGAACGGCGAGTGAGCGTCCTACGAACGATGTGGACCCTTCCCGCGCGCATCCTCAGCCGGTCGCCTCCGGCAGATGCAGCAGGCGTCCGTCGTCCGGCAGCGCGAGTGCGTCGAGCGCGAGCGCCGACGCGAGCACCACCGCACCGTCGAGCGGATTCCCCTCCGCGGGAACGGCCCGTGCGCGCGGCAACTGCCCGGACAACTCCTCCTTCAGGGGTACGAGGAGGAGGTCCCCGATCCCGAACAGGCCGCCCGTGAGCGCGACTTGGCACTCGGTCTCGGGCGGGCACACCGCCGCCGCGGCCTCCGCGATGTGGAGCGCGGCGGCCCGCAGGATGCCGACGGCCACCGGATCACCGGCCTCGGCGCAGCGGACCACCTCCGGGACGAACGAGGCGAGCACCGCGGGACGGTCGGTGCGCGGGTAGAGCTTGCCGGGCAGCTCGCCGACCGGCCCGTCGAAGAACTCCTCGGCGCCGGACCGCAGCGCGGCCGAGCCGCCGCGGCGCCCGTCGAAGTCACGCAGCGCGGCGTCGAGACCCGCGCGACCGATCCAGGCGCCGCCGCCGCAGTCCCCGAGGAGATGTCCCCAGCCGTCGGCCCGGTGCCAACGCTTGCCCTCGGTGCCCAGCGCGATCATGCCCGTGCCCGCGGCCACCACGGCACCGGGGCGCTGGCCGAGCGCGCCCGCGTAGGCCGTGACGGCGTCGGCCGCCAGCGCCAGCTTCCGTACGCCGAACGCCTCGAAGAGCGACCCGGGCAGCCGGGCCCGCAGATCGTCACCGAGCGTGGCCATGCCCGCCGCGCCGATCGCGACCGCCTCGATGTGCCCGTCGCCGCCGGTCTCGCCCAGGAGCGCGCAGGCCATCGGCACCAGCTGCTCCATGAGGTGCGCGGCGTCGATCCCGTCCGCGCCGGTGCGGACCGGCGTCCGCGACACGGCGGTGTCCGCGCGCGCTTCCTCGGCGGGCAGCGCGTCCGCCGCACTCTCGGTACCCGTAGGAACCGGGGCGAGCGCGACCCGCAGACCGGATCCGCCCGAGTCCACGCCGAGTACCCAACCCGTGCCGTTCTGCGCTGTGTCGGTCACGGCAGCCGCCAGTCCACGGGCTGCGCGCCCTGTTGCGTCAGCAGGTGGTTGACCTGGCTGAACGGCCGCGATCCGAAGAAGCCGCGGTCGGCCGACATGGGGGAGGGATGCGCGGACTCCACAGCGGGCAGCTGCCCGAGCAGCGGCCGCAGATTGCGCGCGTCCCGCCCCCACAGGACCGAGACCAGCGGACGGCCGCGCGCCACGAGAGCGCGGATCGCCTGCTCCGTGACCTCCTCCCAGCCCTTGCCGCGGTGGGCGGCGGGCTTGCGGGGCGCGGTGGTCAGCGCCCTGTTGAGCAGGAGCACACCCTGCCGGGTCCACGGCGTGAGATCGCCGTTGGACGGCTGGGGAAGGCCCAGGTCGGTGTTGAGCTCGCGGTAGATGTTGATCAGGCTGCCGGGCAGCGGCCGCACCTCGGGGGCGACCGAGAACGAGAGCCCGACGGCATGACCCGGGGTCGGATACGGGTCTTGCCCGGCGATCAGCACCTTCACCTCGTCGAACGGCTGCTGGAAAGCCCGCAGGACGTGTGCTCCGGCCGGCAGATAGGTCCGTCCCGCGCCGATCTCGGCACGCAGGAAGTCGCCCATCGCGGCGATCCGTTCGGCCACGGGCTCCAGTGCACTGGCCCAGCCGGGTTCGACGATTTCATTGAGAGGTCGCGCTGCCACAGCCGTCACCCTAGTGGTCCAACCTGCTTGCCGATCACCCGCGGTCGGAAGCGGGCGCAGGGGCGCGGGCCCGGCCGCGCGCGCCCGCTCCGCCCGCCTGTCCGGCTCAGCCGATCGCTGCCGCGCGGACGCACAGCACATCCGGCAGATGCGAGGCCAGCTGCTGCCAGGAGTCGCCGTCGTCGGCGCTGGCGAAGACCTCTCCGTTGCGATTGCCGAAGTACACCCCCGCGGGGTCCAGATCGTCCGTGCACAATGCGTCGCGCAGCACTGTCCCGAAGTGGTCGCCCTCGGGCAGGCCCGCCGAGAGGGGCTCCCAGGTGGCGCCGGCGTCGGTCGTGCGGAAGACGCGGCAGCGGCGGTCCGCCGGGACCCGGTCCGCGTCCGCGTTGATCGGGAAGATGTACGCGGTGTCGCCGCGGTGCGGATGCGCGGCCGCCGCGAATCCGAAGTCGGACGGCAGCGACGAGCCGATGTCGACCCACTTGCCGCCCGCGTCGTCGCTGCGGAACACGCCCCAGTGGTTCTGCAGATAGAGCCGGTCGGGATCGGCGGCGTCCCGCGTCACCTTGTGCACGCACTGCCCGAACTCCGGGTTCGGATCCGGCAGGAACACCGCCGACACACCGGAGTTGGCGGGCGCCCAGCTCTGCCCGCCGTCCTGTGTGCGGAACACGCCGGCCGTGGACACCGCCACGGTGATCGATCCGGCGTCGCGGGCGTCGGTCAGGATCGTGTGCAGCCCCTCACCGCCACCGCCCGGCACCCATTTGGAGCGCGTGGGGTGCTCCCACAGCGGGCGCACCAGCTCGAAGCTCTCCCCGCGGTCCTCCGAGCGGTACAGCGCCGCCGGTTCGGTGCCCGCCCACACCACGTCCGGCTCGGAGGCCGACGGGTGCAGTTGCCAGACGCGCTCCAGCGAAGCCCCCGTGTCCTCGGGGAACTTGACGGCGGGCGTGGCCGGTTCGGTCCAGGTCGCACCGAGGTCGTCCGAGTGGAAGACGCTCGGCCCCCAGTGGGCGCTGTCCCCGCCGACCAGCAGGCGCGGGGTGTCGCGCCGGGTGTCGATCGCGATCGAGTAGATCGCCTGTGCGTTGAAATGCGGCCCGCCGAACTCCCAGACGCCGTCACGGCGGCGTCCGATGAAGAGTCCCTTGCGGGTGCCCACGGTCAGCAGTACCTCGGCCATCTGCGGCCACCTCCGTCGGAGTCGATGGACGTCGTTGTCCACGGTCAGGCCCTGCCCACGCCTCGTGGGGCGTCGGTCGTGAAGCGGGAACGAGGCCTGGCGCCCAGTCTGCACCCGGGCACTGACAACAGCCCCGAAACAGGCCGGACCTGGTGTTTTCGGCCGCCGAAGCCACGGCCGCGACCGCCGCTGCCACCGCGGCCCGGGCCCATCGGGTCCGGCCACGGTACGCACCGACCGCGCACCGCAGTCGTCGTACGCCTATTCGCGCACGTGGGCGGCGAGCGCGCCGATATCCTCCGGCCCCACCCGGCAGCACCCGCCGACCAGCCGCGCTCCGTCCCGTACCCAGCGCGCCGCACGGTCCGGGGCGAAGAACGTGGACGGGCCGTACCAGGAACGCCGCTCCGCGTCCCACTGCTCACCGCTGTTGGGATAGACCACCACCGGCCGGCCCGTGATCCGCGCGGCGAGCGGGACCGCGGCGTCGGCGTCCTCGGGGGAGCAGCAGTTCACTCCCACGGCGATCACCTCCTCGGCGTCCGCGGCCACCGCGAACGCCTCCGCGAGCGGCTGACCTGCCCGGGTGCGCCCTCCGGCCACGCTGTACGACAGCCACGCGGGGACGCCGAGCCCGCGCACGGCCCGGACCAGCGCCTGTGCCTCCACGGCGTCCGGCACGGTCTCCAGGGCGAGGACATCGGGCCCCGCCGCCGCGAGGACCTCGAGGCGCGGCCGGTGGAAACGTTCCAGTGCGGCAACGCTCAGCCCGTACCGCCCTCGGTACTCGGACCCGTCCGCGAGCAGCGCGCCGTACGGGCCCGCCGAAGCGGCCACCCAGAGGGGCTGCCGCGCCCCGGGCTCCTGTGCTTCGGCGGCGGCCTCGCGTGCCAACTGCACACTCAGGGCGAGGAGTTCACTCGTGCGGGCGGCGTCGATGCCGCGCGAGGCGAAGCCCTCGTACGTCGCCTGGTACGAGGCGGTCGTCGCCACCTGCGCTCCCGCGCGGTAGTACGCGAGGTGCGCCGCGCGGATCGCGTCGGGACGGTCGGCGAGCAGCCGGGCCGACCACAGCGCGTCACCGAGATCGTGTCCGGCGGCCTCCAGCTGGTTCGACAGACCACCGTCCAGGATCACGGGCCCCTGGGCGAGCGCCTGCGGGAAGGTGAAGGTGCCCATGCATCGACGCTAACCCCCAGCCGGGCGCGGCACCGCCGTAGGCTGTGACCATGGCTTCCGTACTGGTCCTCAACGGCCCCAACCTCAACCTCCTCGGCACTCGCGAGCCCGATGTCTACGGGGCGCAGACCCTCAAGGACGTCGAGGCGCTCTGCGCGGAGGCCGCCGCGGCGCTCGGCCACGAGGCCGACTGCCGGCAGTCCAACCACGAGGGGCAGTTGATCGACTGGATCCACGAGGCGGGAGAGCGGCAGAAGTCCGGCGACCTGATCGGCGCGGTGTTCAACGCGGGCGCGTACACGCACACGTCGGTCGCGCTGCATGACGCGATCAAGGGCACCGGGCTGCGCGTCATCGAGGTGCACATCTCGAACGTGCACGCACGCGAGGCGTTCCGGCACCACTCCTACCTGTCGCCCGCCGCGGCCGGGATCGTCGTCGGCTTCGGTGTGGACGGCTACCGCCTCGCCATCGAAGGACTGCACCGGCTGGCCGCCACGGTCTGACGGCCGCGCGCTCCCGCGTTCCGCTCACTTCGCGCGCATCCGGAACCAGTCGCCCACGCAGGCGCGTTGTCCAGGCGTCGGGAATTTCCGAGCAGGGGAGGACACGTGAGCGGCCCAGAGGTACGGATCGACGGCGACAGGCTGCTGCTGCCCGGCGGGGTGAGCGTGCAGTTCATGCGGACACTGCGACTGCCGGAGACGGGCACGCACGCGCTGCCCCCGGGGCTCGGCACCTTCCCGCTGCGGCGTGTGCAGGACTTCCCCGACACGGCACCCCAGGAGTGGCTGGAGCGCGGCGGCGTGCTGCTGCCCGTGTATCTGCGGGAGGCCATGTGGCTGGCGTTCGGCGGGAGTTCGGAGCCCGCGGCCCTGCAGGTGGGCGTCGGCAAGGTGTGCGCGGTCTCGGGCAAGCCGTGGAGCGACAAGCTGAAGCGGCATCCGCAGAACTACGTGGTGCTGCCCCGCCAGCCGTGGCTCGACGGCATCAACTCCGGCAAGGGCACGGTCCGCCAGTTCGTCGCGGTCCCGCTCGGCCTCGGCGCGACGGTCGAGGGCCAGGTCACCGGCGAGGAGCACTGGGGCGGCGTACAGCTGCAGACGTACCCGCTGGATCACAAGGCGCTCGCGGCATGGCGCGAGGAGCAGCGGCGGCTGGCCGCCGAGCGTGCGCGACGGCCGCAGTACGGCGGGGGATACGGGGCGGTGCCCCAGGCCGCCGGAGCGCCGCCCATGCCCGCGGCCCCGGGCGCCGCACCTCAGTTCGCCACGGCGTCGAGGGCAGCCGCACCGGTGCAGGCCACCGCGATGGGCCTGGGTGTCGGCGGATCCATGCGCCAGGAGGTCTACAAGGACGACCGGCCCGCTTCGGACTGGGCCAGGACGCCCGCGGGCCGGGTCTTCGTGCACCTCGTGACCCCGCCCGAGTGGCGCCGCATCACGGGCGAGGCACCGCCGCCCTCGCCGGTGGACCGGGCCGCGTACACGCGGGCGGGACTGCCCTGGTTCGACTACTACGACGAGGACGGCACGGACCTCGCGCCCACCGACACCCTCGGCGAGGTCAAGCCGGTGGGCGAGTGGCTCGGCGACGACCACACGCCGTGGGCGGAGCCGAAGCCGGGCCAGATCAAGCCGCTCGGGGACGCGCCGGGCAAGCCGGTGTCCGACGGCGACTGGTGACAAGGACGCCAGGGGTGCGAGGGCGGTGAGCCGCTCTCACACCCCTGGCTCCACCTCCCCCACCCGTGTCGCGAGGACCTGCCACCCGTCCTCCTCGCTGTGCACCCAGGTCCGTGTGCACAGCACCCGCGCCTCGAACGCTTTGTTCCGGTACCGGCCCTGGACGGCCAGCACCGTGCGGGTCACGCCGGTCGGGCCGACCACCGTCGCGACCGTCTCCTCGGGTTCGATCCGCTCGACGACGAGTGTGCCCGCCGCCAGTTCGGCCGTCTCCTGCTCGCCGGGAAGGGAGCGCCCGTCGGGCCGTACGGACACCAGTTGCGGATGGAGCAGACCGTGTAACCCGGACAGGTCGCCTTCCCGTACGGCATGTCTCAACCGGCGCTCGGCCGCGAGGAGTTCCGCAGCGGGGAACTCGTCCCCACGCTGCTGCTGCACGCATCCGCTCAGTTCCACTGGCCACCTCTTGTGTCGGGTGGCGCACTGTATCCGGCGCGCCACCCCAGGCCGAAGTAGCCCAGAGGGGCGCGCTGATGCACGGGGGCGCCCCGCGCCCTGGCGACGGGTTCGGCAGCGGTCGCCCGCGGGGCCTTCACAGGCCCCGACGGACCGGTGATACAGGGCCGGCGCGCACCTCGTGCCGACCGCGTCGGGCCCTGCGACCAGCGTGAACGAGGGATCGCGAAGGAGTTACCGGTCCAGGAGGACGACACGGGCCTCGCGGTTGACGTCGATCTTCCCGACCGCGGACGGCCGCGGGCGGTGGCGGGCCGGGTAGAGCCGGGTGGCGTACGGGGTGGCGTGGGCGGCGACGGGCCGGGCGGAGCGTTTGCGGAGCACCTGACGTCAGGTTTGAGTGGTACGGACCGCCCCCTCGCTCATCAGGAGCCTGGCATGTCGATGTCTTCCTTCGGTTCCTCCGACCCGTTCGGCGAGCTGCTCAACAGGTTCTTCGGGATGTCGCCCGCCTCCTCGCCGCCCGCGGTGCAGCGCGTGCCGATCGGGAGGCTGCTGACCGAGTCATCCCACGAGCTGCTGGGCCTGGCGACGCAGAGAGCCGTACAGGACGGCACCGACGACCTCGACACGGAGCACCTGCTGTGGGCCGCCACTCAGGTCGAACCCACGCGTGACCTGCTGCAGCGCGCCGGAGTGGACCCGGACGCGCTCGCCGACAAGATCGACAAAGTACTGCCCCGCGAGTCCGCCGAACCTTCCGCGCGGCCGGGCCTCACCCCGGCCGCCAAGCGGACCCTCGCGCTCGCCCACGCCCGGTCGCAGGCGTCCGGTGTCTCGTACATCGGCCCCGAGCACATCCTGGGCGCTCTCCTGAGCGATCCCGACTCCGGCGCCTCGCGGTTCCTGCGCGCCGAGGACCTGGACGTCTCGAAGCTGCGCGGCGCGGCCGACCCGGCAGGTCTCGGCGAGGGTGGGGGAGGGGCGCCCAAGGAGCCCGCGACGACCCTCGACGAGTTCGGCCGCGACCTCACCGAGGAGGCCAAGGCCGGGCGGCTCGATCCCGTGGTGGGCCGTGCGGAGGAGATCGAGCAGACCGTCGAGATCCTCTCGCGGCGGTCCAAGAACAACCCCGTCCTCATCGGCGAGCCCGGCGTCGGCAAGACTGCGATCGTCGAAGGGCTCGCGCAGCGGATCGTCGCCGGCGAGGTGCCGGACACCCTGAAGGACAAGCGGGTGGTCTCCCTCGACATGTCCGGGATGGTCGCCGGCGCCCAGTACCGCGGCCAGTTCGAGGAACGCCTCAAGAAGGTCATCGAGGACGTCCGGAAGTCCGAGGGCGAGATCATCCTCTTCATCGACGAACTGCACACCGTCGTCGGCGCCGGGGCGACCGGCGAAGGCTCCATGGACGCGGGCAACATGCTCAAGCCCGCCCTCGCCCGTGGTGAACTGCACGTCGTCGGCGCCACCACCATCGACGAGTACCGCAAGTACATCGAGAAGGACGCCGCGCTGGAACGCCGCTTCCAGCCCGTCCTCATCCCGGAGCCGTCCGTCGAGGAGACCGTGCAGATCCTCGAAGGACTGCGCGACGCCTACGAGGCCCACCACCAGGTCCGGTTCGCCGACGGCGCGCTCGCCGCCGCGGCCGAGCTTTCCGACCGCTACATCAGCGACCGCTTCCTGCCCGACAAGGCGATCGACCTGATGGACCAGGCCGGTGCCCGCGTACGGCTGCGCAGCTCGGGACGCTCCACCGAGGTCGTCAGCCGTGAGGACAGGATCGCCAAGCTGCGCCGCGAGAAGGACCAGGCCGTCGCGGCCGAGGACTTCGAGAAGGCCAAGGTCCTCAAGGAGGAGATCGCCGGGATCGAGGGCGAGATCGCCGGGATCGAGGAGCGCCGCGAAGGCGTCGTCTCCGTCACCGCCTCCGACATCGCCGACATCGTGTCCCGGCGCACCGGCATCCCGGTCTCCCAGCTCACCACCGGCGAGAAGGAGCGCCTGCTCAAGCTGGAGGAGGAGATGCACGCCCGGATCGTCGGCCAGGACGAGGCCGTCACCGCCGTCTCCGAGGCCGTGCGCCGCAACCGCGCGGGCATGGGCGACCCCAACCGGCCCGTCGGCTCCTTCCTGTTCCTCGGTCCGACCGGTGTCGGCAAGACCGAGCTCGCCAAGACCCTCGCCGAACTGCTCTTCGGCGACGAGAGCAGCATGATCCGGTTCGACATGAGCGAGTTCCAGGAGAAGCACACCGTCGCCCGGCTCGTCGGCGCCCCTCCCGGGTACGTCGGCTACGACGAGGCAGGCCAGCTCACCGAGAAGGTCCGCCGCCGGCCGTACAGCGTCGTGCTCTTCGACGAGGTGGAGAAGGCGCACCCCGACGTCTTCAACACGCTGCTGCAGATCCTCGACGACGGCCGTCTGACCGACGGCCAGGGCCGCACGGTGGACTTCCGGCACACCGTGATCATCATGACGTCCAACATCGGCGCCCACCGGATCCTCGCCCACGAGGGCGACGCGGCCGAGCTCAAGGACGAGCTGATGGAGGACCTGCGCGGCCGGTTCCTGCCCGAGTTCCTCAACCGGATCGACGACATCATCGTCTTCCACAGCCTCACCGAGTACGACCTCGGCGAGATCGTGGAGCACCTCCTCGACCGCAGCAAGCACCGTGTCCACGCGCAGGGCATGACCCTGGAGGTCACCGAGGCGGCGAAGAAGCTGCTCGTCGACCACGGCTACCAGCCGGAGTTCGGCGCGCGGCCACTGCGCCGCACGATCCAGACCGAGCTGGACAACCGGATCGCCTCCCTGCTCCTGGGCGGCGAGGCGGACCCCGGGGACACGATCGTCGCCGACGTCATCGACGATTCCCTGCACTGCACGATCCGCAAGGGCGAGGCCGCCGCCGCGGCATCGGACCAGGGCGCCGACGCGGAGTGACGACGGTTCCCGCTCCCCCGAGACATCTTCCCTGCCCACCCACCACGCGTACGGGAGTGCCATGGCCGCGACGCAGACCGTGCTCAAACCGCCCGCCAAGGCGGCCGTCTTCCTCGTGGCGACCATCGCCCCGGGCGCCGAGCGCGCCGTACGCGAAGGGGTCGGCGACCTGTCGGGGCTCGCCCGCTCGGTGTCCTTCCGCAGCCCCGATGACGCGCTCAGCCTCATCACCGGGTTCTCTTCCGATGCCTGGGACCGCCTCGCCGGCGGCCCCCGCCCGCGTGACCTGCACCCTTTCCAGCCGCTCCAGGGACCCCGGCACCGCGCCCCCGCCACCCCCGGCGACGTGATGTTCCATCTGCGTGCCCGGCGCATGGACCTCTGCTTCGAGCTGGCCCGGCTGATCGTCGACCGGTTCGGCTCCGCGCTCACCGTCGTCGACGAAGTGCACGGCTTCAAGTACTTCGACGAGCGGGACCTCCTCGGCTTCGTCGACGGCAGCGAGAACCCGCAGGACGCCGAGGCGGTCGACGCCGTCCACATCGGTGACGAGGACGCGGACTTCGCCGGCGGTACGTACGTCCTGGTGCAGAAGTACCTGCACGACATGACGGCCTGGGAATCCCTCACCGTCGAGGAGCAGGAACACGTCATCGGCCGCACCAAATCCGCCAACGTGGAGCTGCCCGAAGGCGTCAAGCCCACGGACTCACATGTCGCCCTGAACACGATCGAGGACGCGGACGGCACCGAGCGGGCGATCGTCCGCGACAACATGCCGTTCGGCCAGGTCGGCAGCGCCGAGTTCGGCACGTACTTCATCGGGTACGCGCGCACACCGGACGTTCCCGAACGCATGCTGCGCAACATGTTCCTGGGCGATCCGCCCGGCCACACGGACCGCATTCTCGACTTCTCGCGGGCCGTCACCGGCGGCCTGTTCTTCGTGCCCGCCGCGGACCTCCTCGACGACCTCCCCGCCCCGCCCGACGCGGCCGCGCGCCCCGCCGACGCCTCCCTGCGCATCGGCAGCCTGAAAGGATCCCGGCCCTGATGACGTCCCCCGTGCCGAACAACCTGCACCGTGAACTCGCCCCGATCACGGCCGCCGCGTGGACCGAAATCGAGGAGGAGGCCGCCCGCACCTACGGACGCAACAGCGCGGGCCGCCGTATCGTCGACGTCCCCGACGCGGCCGGACCCGAGTTCGCCGCCGCCGGTACGGGGCACCTCACCGACCTGGCCCCGCCCGCCGAAGGCGTCGCCGCGCGGCTCCGGGACGCGCGGCCGCTCGTCGAGCTGCGCGTGCCGTTCACGGTCACCCGCGCCGCGGTCGACGACGTGGAGCGCGGCTCGAAGGACTCCGACTGGCAGCCCGTGAAGGACGCGGCGCGTGCTCTGGCGTTCGCCGAGGACCGCATGATCTTCGACGGCTACGAGGCCGCCGGCGTCGAGGGCCTGCGCAAGCGCTCCTCCAACCCGGTGCAGCACCTCCCGGCCGAACCCCGTGACTACCCCGACGCGCTCAGCCGGGCGCTGACGACCCTGCGGCTCGCGGGCGTGGACGGTCCGTACGCGCTGCTCCTCGGCGCGGAGGAGTACGCGTCCGTGAGCGAGACCTCCGACCACGGCTATCCGATCGCCGCCCACCTCGGGCGGATGCTGGACGGCGCGCCGATCTGGGCGCCGGCGCTGCGCGGCGCACTCGTCGTCTCCACACGAGGCGGCGACTTCGAACTGCTCCTGGGCCAGGACGTGTCGATCGGCTACACGGCCCACGACGCCCACGGCATCGAGCTGTACCTTCAGGAGACGCTGACCTTCCTGCCCTACACGGACGAGGCAGTCGTCGTCCTCGAGGCCTGAGGGGCTCCTGTGCGGCCGCTCAACCCCGTGCCCCGGGCCCTGGGCGCGCTGCTTCTCGGAGTTGCCGTCGGTGTGTGCGTCGGCCTGCTCGCCGACGGCCCGGGACTCGGTTTCCTGTCCGGGCTCGCGGCGGGGGAGACACTCTTCGTGGCCACCGGCTGGCTCGCCCTGTGGCCCATGGACGCGGCCGCCACGCAACACAACGCGCGACGCGAGGAGTTCCGCCCGGTCGTCGAGGAGATCGCCGTCGTCGGCACGTCCGTCTCCGGCCTCGGTGCCATCGCCGTCCTGCTCGTCACCGAGCGGTCGAGCCTGGGCCAGGCCTCGGCGGCGCTCGCGCTCCTCGGCGTCTTCATGGCCTGGTCCTCGCTGCACCTCATGTACGCGACCCGGTACGCGTACATCTACTACACGCCGCCGGAGGGCGGCATCGACTTCAACACCCGGGACCGGCCCCGGTACGTCGACTTCCTCTACTTCAGCTACAACCTCGGCATGACCTACCAGGTCTCCGACAACAACGTCTCCACGACGGCGCTGCGCGGCGTGATCCTGCGCCACTGCCTCCTGTCGTACGTCTTCGGCACGAGCACCCTCGCCACCGCCATCAACCTCGTGGTGGGGATCTTCGGCGGCTGACGGCGGCCGCATGCGGCTGATGGCGGCGGGAGGGTGCGTCCCGACCCGGACGGTGGCTCAGACGGACCGGTGGTACTGGTCCGGCACGTGCACCTCGGCTCCCAGCTCCCGCGCCGCGTGCCGCGCGAAGGACGGGTTGCGCAGGAGTTCGCGGCCCAGGAGGACCGCGTCGGCCTCGCCGTTGGCGACGATCTTCTCGGCCTGTTCGATCTCGGTGATCAGACCCACCGCGGCCACCGGAAGGCCGGCCTCCTCCTTGACGCGGGTCGCGAACGGCACCTGGTACGAGGGGCCGACGGGGATGGTGACCTTGGGGGCGAGGCCGCCCGTGGACACGTCGAGCAGGTCGACGCCGTGCTCCTTGAGGACCCCGGCGAAGCGGACGGTGTCGTCGGCGGTCCAGCCGCCCTCGTCCAGCCAGTCGGTGGCCGAGATACGGAAGAACAGCGGCTTGTCCGCGGGCCACACTTCACGAACGGCGTCGACGACTTCGAGGGCGAAGCGGGTGCGGTTCTCGAAGGAGCCGCCGTATGCGTCGGTGCGCCGGTTGGAGTGGGGGGAGAGGAACTCGCCGATCAGGTAGCCGTGCGCGCCGTGCACCTCGACGACCTCGAAGCCCGCGTCGAGCGCGCGCCCGGCGGCCGCACGGAACTGTCCGACGATCTCCCGGATCTGCTCGACGGTCAGCTCGGCGGGCGTGCGCTCGCCCTCCGCGAACGGCACCGGGCTCGGCGCGAGCGGCTCCCAGCCGTGCGCGGACTCGTCGACCTGCTTGCCGCCCTTCCAGGGCTGGGCGGTCGAGGCCTTGCGTCCGGCGTGGGCGATCTGGATGCCGGGCACGGTGTGCTGCGACTTCAGGAAGTCGGTGATGCGGCGCAGCGCGGCGACCTGGGTGTCGTTCCAGATGCCCAGGTCCTGCGGGCTGATCCGGCCCGCGGGGCTCACTCCGGTCGCCTCGACGAGGATCAGACCGGTGCCGCCCGCCGCGCGGGACGCGTAGTGCTGGAAGTGCCAGTCGGTGGCGACGCCCGCGTTGGGCCCGAACGCCTCCGCCGAGTACTGGCACATGGGCGCCATCCACACGCGGTTGGGAATGGTCAGCGACCGCAGGGTGTAGGGCTCGAACAGTGCGCTCACGGCGGGCTCCTTCGACGGTGGACGTTGCCTGGCGGCCGACGGCAATGCCGTGCGACCGCCTCGTACGATAGTCACCGTACTACGATGGATGTCAAACTACGAGACCTCTCGTACAATGAAGTCCGCAGCGTCCGCCGACCCGTGCGGCGCCCGCAGGACCGGGAGGCAGTGTGACCACCGCGACGAGCAGCCGAGCCCTCGCTCATCCCGAGCGCGCGGAGATCCGCCTCGAATCCGTGCTGCACGCGCTCTCCGACCCGATGCGGCTCCAGGTCGTACGCGAACTGGCGGCCGCCGAGGACGAGTTGTCGTGCTCGCACTTCGACCTGCCGGTCACCAAGTCCACGACGACGCACCACTTCCGCGTGCTGCGCGAGAGCGGAGTGATCCGGCAGGTCTATCGCGGCACCGCCAAGATGAACGGGCTGCGCCGCGACGACCTGACCGAGCTCTTCCCCGGCCTGCTCGACGCGGTGCTCGACGCGTCCGTCCGGCAGGAGCGGCGGCTCGCCGACGGCTAGCCGGCCGCCGGCTCGGTCTTGCGCCCCGGAAGATGGTTGAACAGGAGGTTGAGCGCGAGGGCGGTCAGGCAGCCCGCGCTGATCCCGCTGTGCATCACCGTCTGGAACCAGTCCGGGAACTTGTCGTAGATCTCCGGAACGCCCACCGGCAGCATGCCCACGGCCAGCGACACCGCGACGATCGTCAGGTTGTGGTTGCCGCGGAAGTCGACCGTGGCCAGGGTGCGCAGACCGGTCGCGGCCACCGTTCCGAACATGACGAGACCCGCGCCGCCGAGCACCGGTGCCGGGATCGCCGCGACGACCGCGCCCAGCTTCGGCAGCAGACCGAGCAGCACCAGGATCACGCCGGCGCAGGCCACGACCCAGCGGCTGCGCACCCGGGTCATCCCGACCAGGCCGACGTTCTGTGCGAACGCCGTGTACGGGAAGGTGTTGAAGACGCCGCCGAGCACCGTCGAGAGACCGTCCGCGCGCAGACCGTCGGCCAGGTTGCGCGGCCCCACCTTGCGGTCGGTCATCTCGCCGACCGCGATCATGTCGCCGGTGGTCTCCGTCATGATGACCAGCGCGACCACCAGCATCGACACCACGGCCGCCGCCTCGAACGTGGGCGCTCCGAAGTGGAACGGTGTGCTGATGCCCAGCCAGTCGGCCTGGCCCACACCGCCGAAGTCGGTGAAGTCGAGCGGTATCGCCACCAGCGTGCCCACCACGATGCCGACCAGAACGGCGATCCGGCTGAGGAAGGCGGGCGCGAAGCGCTGCACCGCCACGACCACGACGAGGACGAAGGCGGCGAGCCCGATGTTCTTCGGCGCACCGAAGTCGGGGGAGCCCACACCGCCCGCGACCCAGCGTCCGGCCACCGGCAGCAGCGTCACCCCGATGATCAGGATCACCGTGCCGGTGACCAGCGGCGGGAAGAAGCGCAGAAGGCGCCCGAAGGCCGGCGCGAGCAGCATCATCGCGAGCCCGGAGATGATCACGGCACCGTAGATCGCCGGAAGCCCGCCGCCCTGCGTGCCGATCAGGACCATCGGCGAGACCGCCGCGAACGTACAGCCCTGCATGATCGGCAGCCGCACCCCGAACCGCCACACGCCCACGCACTGCAGCAGCGTCGCGATCCCGCACACCAGCAGGTCGGCGGTGATGAGATACGCGAGATCCGCGGGCGGCAGCTTCATCGCACCGCCGACGATCAGCGGCACGGCCACCGCGCCCGCGTACATGGCGAGCACGTGCTGCAGACCGAACGCGATCAGCTTGCCGGTGGGCGGCACCTGGTCGACGGGGTGCTTCTCGCCCGCGGTGGGCGGCGAGCCTGCGGAGGGAGCGGAAGAGGCCATGGGGCACTCCTGAACTGGGAAAGGGGACGGGACTGTTCAGCGATGTGGGGGCAGCACGAGACCGTAGGCGGCCTGAACAGTTTGTTGATTACGCGGATGTTGCCGCGCTGTGTCGCCGATCGCCAGACCTGTGACGTGAGTTGTCGCGGGGTGGCCGCGAGTGATGTCCGGCGGTTGTGCGGACTCCCGCGCCCGCTCCCGCAAGCCCGCTCCCGCAAGCCCGCCCCCTCAAGCCCGCCCCCTCAAGCCCGCCCCCTCAAGCCCGCTCCCTCAGGCCGGACTCTCCCCGCGCCCGGCCGCCAGCAGCGCGCCCCAGTCGCCGATCTTCACCGGCCCCCGCCCGAGCGACGCCCCGAGCGCCGCCTCCGCCCGCTCGATCGCCTGCCACCCCGACCACGGCACCGGCCGCAGCCCAGCGGCCCGCAGTCCGTCCAGCGGATCCGGACGACCGGCAGCGTCATCCGGTGCCACGAGCCGGGGCGCGTCCTCGATCAGTGACCCGGCCGTCTCCTTCGCGCACGGCCGGTTCGTGCCGATCACCCCGGTCGGCCCGCGCTTGATCCACCCGGCCACGTACTCCCCGCGCGACGGCACCCCGTCCCGCAGTACCCGGCCCGCGCTGTGCGGCACGGTGCCGCCGCGCTCGTCGAACGGCAGCCCGTGCAGCGGAACACCCCGGTAGCCCACGGACCGCAGGACCAGCTGCGCCTCGATCTCCTCGTACGCGCCCGTTCCCGTGACACCGCCCCGACCATCGGGCGCCGTCCGCTCGAAGCGCACCGCCCGCACCCGTCCCGCCTCGCCGACGAGCTCGTCGGGCCGCAGGAAGAAGCGCAGGTGGATCCGGCGCTCGCGCCCCTGCGGCGCCCGCTCGGCGAAGGCCCGCAGTGCCTCGATGTTGCGCCGGTTGACCGCGGGCAGCCCGGACGGGTCCGTGTACTGCGGATCGAGCGCCAACTCGGCCGGATCCACCACCACTTCGGCATCGGGCAGCGCCCCGAGCTCCCGCAGTTCCTTCGTCGTGAACTTCGCCTGGGAGGGTCCGCGCCGGCCCACCATGTACACATCGCGTACCTGGCTCGCCGCCAGCGCGTCGAGCGCCGTGCCGGGCATGTCGGTGCCGGTCAGCTCGTCGGCGCCGCGGGCGAGGATCCGGGTCACGTCGACGGCCACGTTCCCGACACCGATCACCACGGCCGAGCGTGCGGCGCTCAGCGCGCCGTTCCAGTGCGCGTCGGGATGCGCGCTGTACCAGGACACGAACTCGGTGGCCGACCAGCTGCCCGCAAGATCCTCGCCGGGTACGCCCAGATGGCGGTCGGTCGCGGCCCCCACGCAGTACACGACCGCGTCGTACCACCGCAGCAGCTCCTCGGGCGCGATCCCGCCGGGGCCGACCTCCACGGCGCCGAGAAACCGCACGCGCTCGTCCTGGAGCACCGCCCGCAGATTGTTCTGCAGCGACTTGATCTTCTCGTGGTCGGGTGCGACGCCGTAGCGGACGAGGCCGTACGGACAAGGCAGCCGGTCGAGCACGTCGACGCGCACCGGCACCCGGTCCTGCTGGACGAGCGACTGGGCGGTGTACACCCCGCTCGGTCCCGATCCGACGACAGCGACATGAAGCACGATGAGGCTCCTCCCGCGGGATGTCTTCAGCATCGCACCCCCGTACGGCCAGGGGGAGATACGTGCGACGCCCAGTGATCGGGGCCGGGGGACGAGCGGGCATCGGAGGTACGGAAAGGAGCGGTTCGCGTGCCGTGACCGACCGAGAGTGATTAGACGGTTACGGTTTCAATGTGCTCAATGGATCATTTGACCCGGAATCTGATCAGACGACTCAGGATCGAACGGATCATGCGCTGACGGCATGGCCCCAGTGGGAGGTGCGGGGGCACGGCACGGCCGCGGGCCCGCTCCAGCCCTGGTTCAACGTACGGCTGACCTTCGGCGAGGGTTCGTCCATCGACGTACTCGCGGCGGCGGGGGAGTCCGGTATCTCCATCGAGGACCTGCGGGCCCAACCGCCGCTTCCCCTCGGCGGGTTCGCCGCGCTGGCCGAGTGGCTCCAGGGCCCGCTGGAGGAGGCCTGCCGCGCCGTCATCGCAGCCCCGGTCCCTGCCGCGCCGACGCCCGCCGGACAGCGGACGCCCGCCGGACAGCAGACGCCCGCCGGACAGCGGACGGTCACCGAAGAGCAAGAGCACAGGGGAACGGAAGATTCCGCAGGTCAGCCCGCGGAATCACCGCCGGACACCGACGAGTCGCGCGACGATGCGGCGCCTGCCGAGGGCCGCGCCCGCCACGCCCAGCCCCGCGGCCAGGACCCCCGTCTCCTCGCCGCCGAGGCCTACCGCGCCGCGCGCGACGAGGGTGACGATCCGGTCCTCGCGGTGATGCGCGCGACGGGCCGCAGCCGTCGCCGGTCCCTGCGGCTCATCGCGGCCGCCCGGGACGCGGGCCACCTCCCGCCGCGCCACAACCGCCGCTGACCGCGGCACACGCACTCGGGGAGCCCGCAAGCAAGAAGCCCCGAAGCAAGGAGCCCGCTCAGGACATCTCGCGCATCCGCTTCACTTCGCCGGCCTGCTGCGCCATCACGTCGGTGGCCATCTCCTCCAGCAGGATGTTGTTGCCGCCCCCGAGCAGCTCCTCGGCCATGGTGATGGCGCCGTCGTGGTGCGTGATCATCAGCTTGAGGAAGAGTTCGTCGAAGGCCGCGCCCTTCGCCGCCTTCAGGTTCTTCATCTGACCCTCGGTCGCCATCCCCGGCATCGTGTGATGGTCGTGACCCTCGGTCTTGCGCGGCCCGCCGTTGTTCTTGATCCAGCTCTCCATCGCCTTGATCTCGGGCCCCTGCGCCGCCTTGATGCGGTCCGCGAGCCCCTTCAGCGAGGTCGACTTCGCCCGGTCCGGGGCGAGTTCGGTCATTTCGAGCGCCTGCTGGTGGTGCACGATCATCATCTGCGCGTACGTGAAATCGGCCGCGTTGGGCGTATCGTCATCGCCCCGCTTCTTGGCCTCCTCGGGCGAGATCTTCTCCGCCTTCTCGCCCGGTTTGCCCGGTGCTATCACCGAAGGCCCGCTCTGTGCACCGGACTTGCTCTTGTCGTCGCCGTCCCCTGAGTCGCAGGCGCCGAGCAGCAGCGCGCCGGCGAGTGCCACTGCCGCCGCGGCAACGGCCCGGCCCTGCGGGGATCTGTGACGAAGCAGCACGGCAACCTCCTGGAACAACGGGATCGTTGATGTCCGTCCTAGCACGAGCGTGAGCGCCGAAGATCAAAAACTTCTATTACAAGTGCGTTGCCATCTGTTGAGATGTGCATGGCGAGCACGATACTGCCGTTGTCCGTGAACCGTTCAACTACGAACGGCGACTTGGGAGGACGAAGTGATCGAACAGAACAGACCCCGTGCACGGCACAGACGACTCGGTGTGGCCGCCGCCGCATTCGGGCTCATCGCCACCCTGCTGACCGCAGGTCAGGCCGCTGCCACGCCCGACCCGGGCGACACACCCGCATCGCCGAAGGGGGTGTCCAAGAGCGACGCCGCGGACACCCGCGCCGCGATAGCCGACGGGGAGATACCCGGCCAGGACGAGGTCGTCCACTCCGACAACATCCAACACGTCACGAACATCCCGAAGGACGTGCTGCCGGGTCTCAATACGGACCTCGCGTTCCAGGGCAAGTACGCGTTCGCCGGCAACTACGACGGCTTCCGTATCTACGACATCTCCAACCCGAAGAAGCCGAAGACGGTCTCCCAGGTCCTGTGTCCTGGCAGCCAGAACGACATCTCGATCTCCGGGGACCTGCTCTTCCTGTCCACCGACTCCTCGCGCAGCGACTCCTCGTGCTCCAGCACGACGCAGCCCGCGACCGAGAAGTCGTCGTGGGAGGGCATGAAGATCTTCGACATCAGCGACAAGCGCAACCCCGAGTACGTGGCCGCGGTCGAGACCGCGTGCGGCTCGCACACCCACACGCTGGTGCCGGAGCGCAGGAACGTCTACGTGTACGTCTCCTCGTACTCGCCGAGCGCGACCTTCCCGGACTGCCAGCCGCCGCACGACGGCATCTCGATCATCAAGGTGCCCCGCAAGGCCCCTGAGCAGGCCAAGGTCATCGACTTCCCCGTGCTGTTCCCCGGTGACGGTCCGGACGGCGGCGGCAACCCGGGTGGGCCCACCAACCCGGGTGTCTCCAAGACGACCGGTTGCCACGACATCACCGTGCTGCCCTCCGAGGACCTCGCGGCGGGCGCGTGCATGGGTGACGGCATCCTCTTCGACATCGAGGACCCGGAGAAGCCGAGGATCATCGACCAGGTCCAGGACAACGTGAACTTCGCGTTCTGGCACTCTGCGTCGTTCAACCAGAAGGCCAACAAGGTCGTCTTCACCGACGAGCTCGGCGGCGGCAGCGGTGCCACCTGCAACGCGGCGATCGGCCCGAACCGCGGCGCCAACGGCATCTACGACATCGTCGGCAAGGGCGACAAGCGCAAGCTGGTCTTCAAGTCGTACTTCAAGATCCCGCGGCACCAGGCCGACACCGAGAACTGCGTGGCGCACAACGGCTCGCTCATCCCGGTGAAGGGCAAGGACCTGATGGTCCAGGCCTGGTACCAGGGCGGCGTCTCCGTCTGGGACTTCACCAACTCGAGCAAGCCGAAGGAGATCGGCTACTTCGAGCGTGGCCCGCTGACCACCGACACGATCCAGATCGGCGGTTCGTGGTCCGCGTACTACTACAACGGCTATGTCTACTCGAACGACATCGCCAAGGGCTTCGACGTCCTGAAGATCAACGACCGTCGTACGGACCCGGCGAAGCGGATCCGTCTGGACGAGCTCAACGTCCAGACGCAGCCCGACTACTTCGACCGTGACTGATACGGCTGAGGCGTGACGGTTCCGCCGGGCAGTGAGCTGCCCGGCGGAACCCCCAGCTCCCACGCGAGCCCGTAGCGGTCGAACAACTCGGCCCGCAGCGGCTCGACCGGCATCGGCGCACCCGGCAGCAGGAGCGCGAACACCGCTCCCATCAACTGCGCCCGCAGCAGCGGATACTCACGGTCCACATCCAGCGATCCATGCCGTATGCAGGTGTCGCGGAGCAGTTCGGCAAGGCGCTGCTGCTCGGGGCACTGCACGAAGCCCTCGGCCTGGAGGATGCCGGCCATATGCGTCCGCATGAGGGTGGGCCGTTCGGCGGCCAGCCCCAGAATGGCGTCAATCGCGCGTGCGAGCCGTTCGTCCCCGTCCGGGGTCCGCGGCTCCCGCTCCAGCGCGGCGGCCAGTGTCCGGTGCATCAGACGGTGCACGGCGGACTGCAGCAACTGCCGCTTCCCGGGGAAGTAGTACGACACAAGACCCCGCGCGCACCCCGCGCGATCAGCGATGTCCCCGAGCGTCGTCGCCTCATAGCCCCGCTCGCCCACCAGCTCCACAGTCGCCTGGAGCAGCCGCTCACGGGAACGCCGCCGCAGCTCCTCGTTGACCGATGCGCTGCGCGGGGACAATCACCAACTCCTGTGTTGACTGGCTCGCAGCCAACTATACTCAGCGTGCACTGAACGAGTCCTTCCGTGTTCACGAAGGGCCCCACCAGTGCTGCCGTCCGCCCGGGCGACGCGGGGGATCGCCCGGACGGACGGCATCGTGCTGCTCGGGGGCCGTCCCCTCCGTGCCGTGCTGTCCCACAGACGTCGGCCCGGAGTTGCCATGACCGTTCAGATGACCCTGGGTGCGATCACCTTCGACTGCCCCGAGCCGCTTGCCCTCGCGGCGTTCTATCGGGAGGCCACTGGTCTCGCGCCGCATCCGAAGTCGAATGAGGATTTCGCCGCGCTAGAAGGTGCGCATGGGCTGCTGATCGGGTTTCAGCGTGTGAGTGACTACCGGGCGCCGAGCTGGCCGGAGCCGACTGTTCCGCAGCAGCTGCATGTCTGCTTCAACGTCACGGTCGACACGGACCTCGACGAGGCCGAGGCGCAGTTGCTGAAGCTGGGTGCGGGCAAGCCGGAGCATCAGCCGCATGACAGCGCGCGGGCGCGGGTGCTCACCGATCCCGTCGGGCACCCCTTCTGCCTGATCAGGCGTTGAGCTGCGCGGCCGGATCCCACCGGGTCGGCCGGCCCTGACGGTCAGACGCGGGGATGTGCACGGCAGTTGGTGTGCAGATAGCGGGCCGCGCCGTCCGTGAAGTCGTACAGGGCGACGGTCTGGGTGTCTTCCAGTTCGTCCGTGGGCGGCATAAGGAAGTGGGTCTCGCTGACCGGCAGGAGGTCGTACGTGAGCCGGTCCGGCTTTCCGAGGAAGGCGGCGTGCATCGGGTCGAGGTCCAGGGCGAGCCGGAGCCGTCCCCCGTCCGAGGTGACTTCGAAGCGGGTGCCGGGGCGCTCGTAGATCCCCACATAGCGGGCGTGGTCGAGGACGAGCTGCGGGTCGGGACAGGGCAGCTCCGGGACCGAGCCCAGCCCGAGCGTCGTGAGGACCAGGTCGAGAACGTCACGCGTGAACCCCTCCCGCGGCCCGCCGTTGGTCAGCACCACGATCGCGGTGCCGGCGTACGGGAGCACCCGCAGCCGCGCGTTCTGCCCGATCGTGCTGCCGTCCGAGGCGTACACGGTCCGTCCGTGCCAGTCGCACACGATCAGGCCGAGTGCCCACTGCGGGCCGAACATGTACGGATCCGGGACCGGCACCCGTGAGCCCGTCATCTCGCGGAGCGCGGCTGCGGAGACCATGCGCTTCCCGTTCGGTGCGACACCGTCGGTGAGCAGGACGTGGGCGAGGGCCAGAACGTCCCGGGTCGTCGTGGTGATCCCTCCGCCGGGCCCGAAGGCGCGCGGCAGGTGCTCGACCGGGGTGACGATCGGGCCTTCGGACGACGACCTCAGCAGATGTCCGGTCGCGGCCCGCGCCCCGTCCGTCTGCTCACGCCAACTGGCCGTCCCCGTAAGGTCCATGGGCCCGAAGAGACGGTCGCGCATCACGTCGTCCCACGGCTTCCCGTCCTGCACCTCCAGGATCCGCGCGAGTATCGCGGACCCCAGCGCGGCGCTGTATCCGTGGGTGCTGCCAGGCGGAAATACCTGGGGCGCGTCCGAAATCGCGGCGACCATCCGCGCGTACACATCGGTGTCCTCGCCGGGATCGCCGTACGCCTCCTCGATCCCGCTCGTGTGCTGCAGCAGGTGGCGTGGGGTGACCTGCGCGGTGGCCTCGGGATCGGCCACAGTGAACTCGGGCAGATATGTCCGCACCGGCTCGTCGAGCCGGACCTTGCCCTCGTCCACCAACTGCAGGAACGCGAGCGCGGTCCACGTCTTCGTCATCGACCCGCACTGGTAGACGGTGTCCGTCGCGACCGGCTCCCCGGTCCTGACGTCACGTACACCGACCGCCCACTCGGTGACCGCACCCTCGTGCAGCACCCCGATCGCGGCACTCGGAATCCCGTACGCCGCAAGGAGATCCGCGATCCGTGCCGTGAACTCGGTGTCATCCATCCTCATCGCGCAAGCCCAATCGCGTTCGCGGCATCCGCCTCGAAATACTCCGTGGTCGCATACGCGCCGGCATGCGCCTCCATGAACTCCCGCAGCCCGGCGACGGACTCATGGGTGATCACATTCACCGCCTTCACCCCGTCACCGCCGGACACCGCGAGCTTCCACTCCGACCCCTTCGGCAGCTTCGCGTGCGCCCGCTTCAGCGCGTCCCAGAACTTCCGCTCATCCGCCACCGTGGACACGGCCATCACGTACATGGGTGTTCCTTCCTTTGAGTCCTGCTCCCTTGCCCTTTCCAGATCTCAAAAGCTACGTTGCGTTTCCTTTGGAATCAAAGAATCCGAACGATAAAAGCCCTGATCATCGATAATCGTTGCAACAGAAATGCGAATGAACGCAATCTCGGCGACACGCCGTTGCACTGTAATGTGAGTAAAGCAATGCACAGGAGGAGGGCCCGTGCCCGGTGGCAGGCTGACGAACGAGGACCGGCTGCAGATCGCGGAGTGGCTGGCCGAAGGGCTCACGTATGCCGAGATCGCCCGCCGCCTCGGCCGCCCCACCTCCACCATCAGCCGCGAGATCGCCCGCAACGCCGCACCCAGCGGCGGCTACCTCGCCGACCTCGCCCAGGAGTCGGCCGGACAGCGCGCCCGTCGGAGTCGCCCGTCACCGCCGACCGAGCCCTCGGACGGTGACCGACGAGCCACTGCCGTACGGGACTTCGTCGACGAGTTCGCGCAACTGCTGGCCGCGACGGGCATGCCCCGGATGACCGCCCGGGTCTTCGTCAGCCTGCTCACCGCCGACGCGAGCGGTCTGACCTCCGCGGACCTGGTGCGGCACCTGCACGTCAGCCCGGCCTCGGTTTCGAAATCCGTCACCGCGCTGGAGGAGATGGAACTGATCGGCCGCACGGCGGACCTCACCTCGCGCCGCCGGCGCTACGTCATCGACGACGACGTGTGGCTACGCGCCTGGCAGGCCGACACCGGCGCCCACAGCGCCATCGCCTCGGCGGCGGACCGCGGTATCGCGATCTTCGGCGCGGACTCGACTGCGGGCGCGCGGCTCGGCAGGATGGGCCGCTTCTTCGGCCGCCTGAGCGAACACATGGGCGGCACCACCCTTGCCGCTCCCGCCGTCCACGACGCCCTCACCCTGATCGCCGCCCTCACCCACACCCACCGCGCGCTCACGGCGCAAGCCCTCACCATAGCGCTCGACTGGTCTCCCGCGCGGACCGCTGCCGCACTGCACGCGCTCACCGAAGAACCGTCGATCGCCGATCCGCTGGCGCTGTGCCACAGCGCGGACGGGACGTATCACCTGGAACCGAGAGCGGACCGCCTGAGCGCCAAGCAGCGTTCGGCGTTGGAGAGTTGACGGGGCGCGATGGGGTGGTGCCCTACGGATACCTGATCCCCGTCGCCCCCTCCGACACCTCCCACAACCGCCCCGCCATCGCCGCATCACGCGAGCGGCGGCTCGTCCTGACCTGTTCCGGGTGGCCGTTGCGCTGGAACAGGCCGTCCGGGCCGATGCAGGTGCCTCCCTCGACTTCCGGGGCCGTTGCCGCGTACAGGAGTGGCAGTGCTCCCATCGAGGGGGGTTGGGCCTTGCCGCCCGCGAGGATCTTGCCCTGGAGCGAGGTGTCGCGGCGTTGGCCCTCCGTGGCCGAGACGCCCGGATGGGCGGCGACGGAGAGCTGAGGGTGGTCGGTGAGCTGAGGGTGGTCGGCGAGGCGGCGGTGGAGTTCGTAGGTGAAGAGGAGGTTGGCCAGCTTCGACTGGGCGTACGCGAGCCAGCGCCGGTAGCGGCGGTGGGCGTAGTGCAGATCGTCGGGGTGCAGACGGCCCAGGTGGTGCAGGCCGCTGGTGACGGTGACGACGCGGTCGCGTACGCGGTCGAGGAGCAGGCCCGTCAGGGCGAAGTGGCCCAGGTGGTTGGTGGCCATATGCCGCTCGAAGCCGTCCGGTGTGACGTCGAACGGGACGGCCATGACGCCCGCGTTGTTGATCAGTACGTCGACGGGGCGGTCCACCCCGTCCGCGAACGCCCGTACCGACTTGAGGTCCGCGAGGTCGAGACGCCGGACGTCGACGGCACCGTCCACCGAATCGGCCACGGCCCGGCCGCGCTCCTCGTCCCTGCAGGTGAGGATCACCTCCGCGCCGGCGGCGCACAGGGCGCGGGTCACTTCGGCGCCCAGGCCGCTGCTTGCTCCGGTCACAAGGAAGGTGCGGCCGGTTTGGGAGGGAATGTCGGCTGTGGTCCATCGGCTCATGGCCGGGCTCCCGTCGCTGCAGTGCCGGTGCTGCCCAGTCTTGCCCCGATGGGGCGGACCGGCTACCGGCCGCGCGCGACGGTTCGCGCCGACGCGCTGCCCGTGGTCCGCGCGGGGCGGGAGAGGCGGCGGCGGGCGGTCCGGAACATCAGCCAGGCGGCCAGGACGCCCGGCAGGCAGTGCACGGCGAGAACGCCGAGGACATGCGGGCCGCCCCAGTCGTTCGCATACGAGGAGGGGTCGCCGTAGTCGAGGATGAACGGCTCCACGAGCGCGCGGCCGACGAGGAACGTGCCGAGGAGCAGGCCGAGGGCGAGGGTGAGCTTGCGCATGAGGACTCCTGGTCTCGCGACGCTCCCGTTGGCGCCGATACCTCGACGTTAGAGTCCGGGGATCAGCGGAAGAACCCGGCTGACCTGGAGTTTCGTCTGGGGGATATCCCCCAGGGCGATCGCTGTGCGGTCTCAGGCCGCTTCGAGCACCCCGCCGCGCACCGCGGCCGCCCACTCGACGACGAGGCCCGCGTACTCCTTGCGCTGCTCCTCGCTCAGCCGGCCGCCGGAGCACAGCATCAGCCGCCGTATCTGCTCATTGAGCTCATCGGCGGACCGAGTGGGGCGCGGACGTGGAGTGGAGGACATGTGAAAGAGCTTAGGGGCCGGGTATGACAACGTGCTGAGAAAAGGATGGGACGTTCCTCAGGATTTATCGCCTGAAACGCCCTCTGACCTGCGGAGTTGATGTGCTGGGGGTGTACGGGCGCGTGCGTTGTGATGTTTGCCTCGCCGAGGCGGGTAAACGCTTCCGTCCCGGTGGCCGTCTTACGGATGTCCGCACAACGGCGCGGAAGTTCACCCGTTGCAGACCGGCTCGGTCGCGGCGTCCCGCACGGCGGCCGCCCACGCGGTCACCAACCGCTCGTACTCCGCGCGCTGTTGCTCATCGAGCCGCCCGCCCGCACGCGCCCACAACGCGCGGATCTGCTCGTTGATCTCGGCAGACCGCGTGGAGCGTAGGGCGGCATCGGGGGGCATGCCCACCACCTTAGGGCCTTGCGCCACCGGCTCCGTGGGCCCAGTGGCCGGGCGGACCGCAAGCGCCCGCCGGGGCCAAAGAGGTGTGCGGGATCAGGGCCGCAGCGGGACGGATCAGCCCGCCGCGCCGTCCACCAGAGCGAGCACGGGCAGCAGCTGTCCGGGCCGCTCGGCCGCGGGCAGATGGTCCACGAAGTGCACCGCGCAGCCGAGTTCGGCCGCGCCGCCGTCCGCGCGCCGGTCGTCACCGACCATCAGCGCGTCCTGCGGCGCCACCCCGAGCCGCTCCAACGCCACGGCGAAGAGCCGCGGATCGGGCTTCTGGATGCCGTGCTCGAACGACAGGACATATGCGTCGATGTACGGATCGAGGCCGTGCTCGCGGAACACGGGCCGCAGATCCCAGCCGATATTGCTCACGACCCCGACCCGGATGCCGCGCTCGCGCAGCCCTCGCAGCACCTGCTCCGTGTCGGGGTAGGGCCCCCACGCGGCGGGTGTCATGTGCCGGTCGTAGAGCGCGCCGTGCAGGTCCTGCGACGGCAGCGTCACCACACCGGAGAGACCGGTGTACGCGGCCCGGTGGTTCTCCATGCTCTCGTCGCGTACGGCCCACACGGCGCCGAGGTGTTCGGGTACGCGGGGTGTCGGCGAACCGCCGGGGATGGCGCCCACGTAGTCCAACTCATCGGCGCAGCGCCGGAATTCGGCCTCGTCGAGCGTGGTCCCCGTCTCGTCCAGGACCGCCCGCAGCCAGGAGTCGGTGCCCTCGATGCGCAGCAGGGTCCCGGAGAAGTCGAAGAGCACACCCTTGATCGTCATGTACGCGATCCTCGGCCGCGGCCGCCGCCGCGGTCAAGCACCGCCCGTGCCGGGCACCGTCGCCGTCACGCGCGCCTCCGCCCGCTGATACGCCCCCACGGCCACCACCACCGTCAGCGCGCCGAGCAGCCAGCCGCCCACCACGTCGCTGGGCCAGTGCACGCCCAGCCAGATCCGGGTGAGGCCCACCCCGACCACGGACACCGCCGCGAGCGCCACGGCCGTTCCCCACGCGGCGCCCCCGACCCCGTACCGCCGCATCAGCCACAGGAGCAGCCCGCACGCGACGGTGGCGGTCATCGCGTGCCCCGACGGGAACGCCGCGTAATTCGCGCTGTCGAGCGGCTGCTGCCACACGGGCCGGTCCTTGTCGACGAGCGCCTTGAGCGTCTGCTGGGCGAGCGTGCCGATCGTGCAGGTCACCGCGAGCAGCACCGCGAGCCGTCGCGCGCCCCGCACCCACAGCCAGACCGTCACCGCGGCGCACAGCGCCCGCAGCGTCCACGGGTCCCAGACCCAGTCGGACAGCACGCGGTTGAACGCGGTCACCGAGTCGAACGACTGCGCCCAGCCGTGCGTGGTGCGCGCGAGGCGGGTGTCGAAGGTGTGCAGCGGCGGCCAGGCGGCCACGACCAGGGCGAGCAGGGCGGCCATCGGCACCCCGAGCACACCTGCGAGGACGGCGGGCCGGGCGAGGCGACTGGTGCGAGGCGACATGGGCCGATCTTTGCCGAGCGGACGGGCCACGGCTAGCCCAGCGCGCTGAGTCCCGGCACGAAGGCCACGAGCAGCGGAACCACCGGCACCAGCGCGCCGGCCGCCGTCAGGCGCAGCCGACGGCCCGGTGTGAGGCGCGGCTTGGCGGCGAGCAGGCGGTTCACGCGCTGCGGGACCTGGGCGTGCGCGGTCGGGCACGGGCCGAACACGCCGCGGTCCTCGTTGAGTTCGACGAGCGCGAGCGCGATCGTCAGCCGGCCGTAGCGGCGCGAGGCGACATCGTCGGCGGCCAGTTCGACCAGGCGGTGCATCTCGTCGCGGAACGCCGCGAACACCGGCACCTGCGGAAACCCGTTCGCCAGCGCCGACGAACAGTGCAGCAGCCAGTCGTGGCGCGCCGCCGCGTGGCCCTGCTCATGGGCGAGCACGGCATCGAGCTGACGGCCCTTGAGGCGGCGCAACGCGGCGGTGGTGATGGCGAGTTGGGGTGCGCTGCCCGGCAGCCACCACGCGTCGGGGCGCTCGCCCTCGATCACGACGAGACGGTCGCTGCCCGGCTCCTCGCCCGGCAGCAGCGGTGCGCGCCGGCGCAGCTCCGTGCGGGCCGCGCGGCGCCGCGCCCGGGCGCGCAGCACCTCGCCCGCCAGCATCGCGCCGGTCCACAGACCGCCGCACGCGAGGATCACGGCGACGCCCGCTGCCCACGGTCCGCCCGCGCCGAGCGCGTAGGCCTCGACGACCCCGTGCGGCGCGGGGGCGAAGACCCGGCCGCGTACCTGATGCCAGGCGCCGGCGGCGCTCAGGAGCATCGACAGGAGGCAGCACAGCAGCACGGCGGCGATCACGCACTGCCAGATCCACAGCGCCACCACCGGCTCACGTTCGGGCCACTTGGCGCGGGCGAGCAGGCGGGGAGCCAGGACGGCGGTCAGGGCGCCGAGCAGCAGCAGGGCGACGGGGACCATCATGGGCACCAGCCTAGGAGGGTCGGCTACCGGGTGGTACGGCCCGCACCGTCAAGTGACGGACGCCACGGCGCCGGATGCCGGAAAGGTCCGTTGTGGACCCGGTCAAGGCCCGTCGTGCACCCGTCGCGCGTCGCAGTACCGCGCGGAACCGCCCTCACATCGTCAGCAGCATCGCGAACATGGCGATGCCCATCGACAGCCGGCACGCGCCCGCCAGCTCCGCCCGGTCACCCCAGCCGTGCGCGACGACGGCACCCCCGCCCGCGGCGACCGTCCCCGCCGAAGCCGCGGGCATCAGCCGCAGCCCCGACCGCAGCACGTACGCCGCGTAGTACACGAGCAGCGCCCCCGTCAGGAGCGGCACACCCGCCGCACCGTGGTGCCCGCCGCCGGAGGCCATGGCCAGCGCCATGTAGACCATCGCGAGCGCCCCGACGAGATGGTGCAGATGGTGGGCGGACCGGCGTGCCCGTACGACCTCGTACGCACCTGCCGCGCCGAACACCGCGACATACACCCACCACAGCGCGAGGGGTGGGCTGAGGACCGCGGCCGGGACCGCCATCAGCGCCATCCCGAAGCCCATCACCGCCTCACCGCCCGCGCCTGCGCGCTGCGCGTCCAGCGAACTGCGCATCCGCAGCAGGCAGTACGCCCCCATGGCCGCGCAGAGCGCGACGAGCAGCCAGCCTGCCGACGCCGGTCCGTGCACGGGCACCTCCCAGTTCGACGGTGTCCTGAGGTTCGATGCCCGTCATATGGGGGTCGTACGCGGCGCACGGGTGTACACAGGGGAGCGCAGTGGGGGAGCCCTGCGGGCCACTGCATCGGGGGGACGGCGGTGGGGGAGCGGTGGTGACGGAACCGTTCGGCGTGCTGGTGGTGGCGGCCGGTGTGGCGCTCATCCTGTGCGGACTGCTCTGGCGCGGCCGCGTCCGGCGGCCGTTCGCGCCCGGGCGGGCCCGCGAGGCGCAGGACCGTGTCGTCCGCCGTGAGCTGCGCAGAGCCGCCGATCTGGCGATAGCGGCGGCCCGCCGGCAGGCGGCGCCCGACGAACCGGCCATCATCCGCGTCGACGACGTCATCCGCGTCATGACCGCCCACTTCGGCCACGACGTCGTACCCCGCGCCGAGGCGGCCGCGGCACTGCGGGAACGTTTCGAGGCGGGCGCCTGCCGCACGGACTGCCTCACGGACGCGTACGACTGAGCTGCCGCGCCGGCCGGCGGCTACGTTGGACCCGTGGACGAACTCGCGCTCCTGAAGCTCTCCGAAGGACCGGTCACCCGCAGCCGCCTCGTACGCGACCTGAGCGCTCTCGGTCTGCGTGCGGGTGACGTCGTCATGTTCCATACGCGGCTCTCCGCCCTCGGGTACGTCACCGGCGGTTCGCAGACCGTCATCGATGCCTTGCGCCAAGTGGTCGGTGACCAGGGCACGTTGATGGTGACCTGCGGCTGGAACGACGCCCCGCCGTACGAATGGACGAGCTGGCCGCGGGAGTGGCAGGACGCGATCCGCGCCGAACACCCCGCCTTCGACGCCGGCCGCTCCGAGGCCGACCACTCCTACGGGCGGCTGCCCGAAGCGCTGCGCCGTACGCCGGGCGCGGTGCGCAGCCGCCACCCCGACGCGAGCTTCGCCGCCCTCGGCGCCGCGGCGCACCGCCTGATGGACGACCACCCGTGGGACGACCCCCATGGACCTGACAGCCCACTGGCGCGCCTGGTCCAACTCGGCGGCAAGGTCCTGCTGTTGGGCGCCCCGCTCGACAGTCTGACCCTGCTGCACCACGCGGAGGCGCTCTCGGACGCGCCGGGCAAGCGCTTCGTCGACTACGAGCAGCCTCTCCTGGAGGCGGGCGAGCGTGTGTGGCGGCGCTTCCACGACATCGACTCCTCCGAAGGCGCGTACGACTACACGCCGGTCGTCGGCGGCACGGTGGACGCCTTCGAGGTCATCGGGCGGGAGTTCGTGGCCGCGGGAGGCGGATCGCAGGGACGGGTGGGCGCGGCGGAGAGCCATCTGTTCGACGCGCGGGAGCTGACGGAGTCCGGCGTGCGGTGGATCGAGGAGAACGTCACCGGCGCGGAGAAGGCGGGCCGCTCGTGACCGGCAAGCGCAGTGCGGGTCTGCTGCTGTTCCGTGAGTCCGCCGACGGCATCGAGGTGCTCCTCGGTCATATGGGCGGACCGTTCTGGGCGCGACGCGACGCGGGAGCCTGGTCCCTGCCGAAAGGCGAGTACCCGCCGGAGGAGGCGCCGATGGACGCCGCGCGCCGGGAGTTCGAGGAGGAGCTCGGCCTCCCGCCGCCGGTGGGACCGTATCTGCCGCTCGGCGAGATCCGGCAGTCCGGCGGCAAGACGGTGACGGCCTGGGCGGTCCGCGCGGACCTCGACCCGGACGCGGTCACCCCCGGCACCTTCACCATGGAATGGCCGCAGGGTTCGGGCGAGATCAAGGAGTTCCCCGAACTCGACCGCGTCGCGTGGTGGCCACCGGAGGCTGCCGCGACGAAGCTCGTGAAGGCCCAGGCCGTCTTCCTGACCCGTCTGGAAGACCTGCTCACCGAAGAGCAGTAGCCGCCCTGGAGGTGGCCGTGTACGTCGCCCCTGACGGAGCGGCGACGTACACGGCCACCGGCTCAGGCAGCCGCCGAAGATCTCAGGCGGCCTCGACCCGGAACACGCTGCCGCCCTGCGCGAGCACATACAGTTCGCGGCCGGGACCCTGTGCGAACGAGATGACCTCGCCACCGCTGACCTTGAGGTCGTTCACGCCCGTGACCTTGCCGTTGCGCATCGTCAGGGAGCGCAGTGTCCCGTCGCAGTAGTCGCTGTACACGTACTGGCCGCGCAGCGCCGGAATCGCCTTGCCCCGGTAGACGAAGCCGCCGGTCACCGAGCAGCCGAGGCCGGTGCGGTCGTACTCGTACACCGGCGGCACATGGTTCGCGGGCTCGGTGCCGCCGCGGAACGGGTGCGTGCCCTCCATCTGCGACCAGCCGTAGTTCTCGCCGCCCTCACTGCTCGCGGGCGCCCAGTCGATCTCCTCCCAGTCGCTCTGGCCGACGTCGCCGATGAGCAGATCGCCCTTTGCCGCGTCGAAGGAGAACCGCCAGGGGTTGCGCAGGCCGTACGCCCAGATCTCGTCCTTCGCGGCCGGGTCGGCGACGAACGGGTTGTCCTCGGGGATCGCGTACGGTGTGCCGCCGCGCGGGTCGATCCGCAGGAGCTTGCCGAGCAGTGTGTCGAGCTTCTGTCCGTTGCCGTGCGGATCACCGCCCGCGCCGCCGTCGCCGAACGCGATGTAGAGATAGCCGTCCGGGCCGAACTTGATGTCGCCGCCGTTGTGGTTGGAGTAGGGCTGCTCCTGTGTGAGGACGGTCCGACGCGTGTCCGGAAGGATCTTCCCGCGCTTCACGGCGAACTCGTCGATGGTGCTGGTGCCTTGGAGATCCGTGTACGAGATGTAGAAGTGCTTGAAACCGGGGGAGAACGCGATGCCGAGCAGGCCGCGCTCACCGTCGGTGGTGGTCTCGGCGGTGATGTCGAGCACGGGCGCGCCGAGGGCGCTCCCGTTCAACACGCGTACGGTGCCGGCGCGTTCGGCGATCCACAGGGTTCCGCCGGGGCCGGCGGCGCCCGCGATCGGGTTCTGCGCGGTGGCCACCTTCTCGAGCGCCACCTCGGCCGCCCTGCGGGGCGCCGCCGACTCTTCGGCGGAGGCGGACGCGGACGCGGACAGGGTGGTCGGGAGGGCTAAGGCAGCGCCGAGCGCGAGGGAGCCGAGGACTGCCGAGGTTCTGGTGCGAAACTTCACCGTGATCCTCCTGGGGGCGGCACGGTGCGCGAGTGGGGATGCGCACGGTGCGGGTGTGGGGGATGGATGCAGTGGGCCACGGTGAGAATACTGGGATCCGCTTGATTGGTGTAGACCAAGGTGCGGTCCTTCTGGGTGGGTCGTGTGCGTCGCGGTGCGTGTGGGGAACCGGCCCCGCGGTCGGGGACGTCCATCGGACATGCGCCGACTGCTCCGTACCCTGCCCGCCGCCCTCCTCGCCCTGGCCCTGACCGGCTGCGGACTGCTCGGCTCGGGCGGCGACGACGGCCCCGGTACGCGTACGGCGTTCGTCGAACTCGGGCCGCTCGGCGGCCGGTTGGACCAGGATCTCCAGGCCACGGAGCTCGGTCCCAAGGGCCGGTCGGACCAGGTGTACGAGGCGCTCGAGGCCGGTGAGGCCGGTGCGCTGCCCGAGGCCCGCAAGGCGCTCGCCGCCCAGCCGGAGGAGGGCGAGACCGGGCTCGCCTTCGTCCTCGGCGGGTGCCAGGAGACCGGCGCCCGCCTGGAGGTGGAAGGCCGCAAGGTCTCGGCGCAGCTGACGGGCGGCGAGAACATCAACTGCGCGCAGGCGGAGTACTTCCTGGCCACCTTCACGATCCCGACCGACGAGCTGCCGGACGACTGGACGTTCTGACCGCCCACACCGTCCGCTTACCCACCCGCGGGATACCCTCGGGCCCTGCCCCAACGGCCCCAGCTGAAAGGCGCGCCCCCTTGAGTACCCGCCCCACCCCCGGCGACCTCGTCTTCCGCGACGCCACCCACGCCGACGTCGACGCCCTGGTCGAGCTGGTCGAGTCCGCGTACCGCGGGGACTCCAGCCGCAGCGGCTGGACCACCGAGGCGGATCTGCTCGACGGGCAGCGCACCGATCCCGAAGGGGTGCGCGAGGTCATCGACCGCGCCGACAGCCGGCTCGTCACCGTGCGGGACGCGGACGGACTCGTGGCCTGCTGCCAGCTGGAGAACCGCGGTGACGCGGCGTACTTCGGGATGTTCTCGGTGCGGCCAGGACTGCAGGGCGCGGGTCTCGGCAAGGCCGTCCTCGCGGAGGCCGAGCGCTTCGCACGCGAGGAGTGGGGCGTCCGCGCGATGCACATGACGGTGATCGTGCAGCGCGAGGACCTGATCGCCTGGTACGAGCGGCGCGGCTACCGGCGTACGGGCAAGTTCACGCCGTTCCCGTACGGTGACGAGCGCTTCGGGGTGCCGCGCCGCCCGGACCTGGAGTTCGAGCTCCTGGTGAAGACCTTCGGGCCTTGAGATCTCAGGCCGTAGAACGTCAGGCCGTGAGGATCAGGCCGTGAAGCGGCCCGTGCGCTTGATCTCCGGGTAGTCGGTGGTCGCGCCGTCCAGTTCCAGGGCGCGCACCAGACGCAGTTGGTCCTGGGTGTTGACCACCCAGCCGATCACCCGCAGATCCGCCTTGCGGGCCAGCTCCACCGTCTCCAGCGTGAGCCGCCGGATGTTGAGCACGAGCGCCTTTGCGCCGACGGCCACCGCGCGCTCCACGACATCGGTGCCGTAGCGGCTGGCGACCAGGGCGGTCCGAACCCCCGGCACAAGTTTGGCGATCTCTGCGAGTGCCTCGTCGTGGAACGAGAGCACCTCGACGCGTCCGACGAGATCGCGCCGCAGCATCACCTCGGCGAGGGCGCGGGCGGCCGCGACATCCTTGATCTCGGCCTGCAGCGGCGCCCGTACGGCGTCGAGGACCTCCTCGAACACCGGGATCCGCTCGCCCTTGCCCGCATCGAGCGCGCGCAGTTCGGCGAGGGTCCGCTCGGCGATCGGGCCCGTGCCGTCCGTGGTGCGGTCCACGTCGGCGTCGTGCATGACGACCAGTGCGCCGTCCTTGCTCAGATGCAGGTCCAGCTCGATGATGTCGAGCCCCGCGCGCTGCGCGGCGATGAACGAGCGGAGTGTGTTCTCGGGTTCCACACCCATGATTCCGCGATGACCGATGGTGACGAAGTTCAAGGTTCACTCGCTTCCGTCGACGGCGGCTCTGAAGCAGTCCGGAGCTGTTTGAGGCGCTCCGCGCGGACGCAGTCCCGTGCCCCGCGCGGCAGCCCGCAGCCTAACGGGCCGCTCCGGAGATGAACCCGGACGTGCGGGGCGAAACGGAGGCGTCCGCTCTGGCTCCGGCGATGCCCAGGATGAGTCCGGTGATCACGGCGGCGACAAGAACGGCACGGGTACTCACGGTTCGGGCGCTCCGGGGACGACGGGACAGTGCCTCCCTGTCCTAACGCCGCGCGGCCCCGCGCCGCGAATCCGTGTCACCCGTGGGTGGGCGATTCCTCCGGGCTTTGACGCGCGGCGCGATTGCGGCGTGCGGTCGGCCTGCGACGCCGCACCCCGGGCACGGCGTGCCGCCCGGCTACGAGGGCAGCTCGTCCAGATCCGCCAGCATTGCCTCGGCCAGCTCCAGCTCCGACCGCAGCCGCCGCTCGGTCCAGCGGAGTGCGATCTGCGGGTGCGCCCAGGCCTCGACGCCCTCGGCGCGTGCCCCGGCGTCGAGCACTTCCTTCAACTCGCCCTTGGTGCGTGTGATGTGCTCGACGACGAGCTCGCGCAGATGCGCGGGCGAGGTGAGGTGCCCGAGCCAGACCCGCAGCAGCAACGGATGCTTGAGCACCGTTGCGCCCGCGTCCTGCGCCGAGCCCGCCCAGTCGGCGAGGGCGGCGCGTCCCGCGTCGGTGATGGCGTAGGTGCGCTTGGTCCGCGGCTCCTCCGCGCCGGAGCGCCGCGAGGTCACGTATCCGAGCGATTCGAGGCGCCGGAGTTCGGCGTAGATCTGGCTGATCGCGGGGGACCAGTAGAAGAACCGCAGCGAGGCGTCCGCCCACTTCTTCAGCTCGTATCCGGTCCGCTCGCCGGGGAAGGAGAGCAGGCCGAGCACGGCCCATGCGGTCGGCGGCAGGGCGGGGTCCGCGCCGGTGGAGTGGTGATCAGCCATGCGCGCATTCAAGAGGGGCGGCTGCGCGGATGCAATCCCCGTGTCGCATCCCTTGCCACTTCGAGACCTGACGGCTAGTCATATAGCTATTAGGCATACATGGCCGGGTCCCACGCGTGGGGCCCAACTCCCAGGAGGAACCGTGAAGTTCTCCGTGATCTTCGAGGCCCAGCTGGCCGACCCGACCGTGGAGCGCGAGCACCAGGTCATCCGCGACTGCGTGGAGCAGGCGGTCTACGCGGAGGAGATGGGCTTCGACCGGATCTGGGCCGTCGAGCACCACTCCCTCAAGTGGTACGCGCACATGAGCGCCCCGGAGATCTTCCTGACCTGGGTCGCCGCCCGCACCAGCACCATCCGGATCGGCCACGGCGTGGTGTGCATGCCCTTCAACTTCAACCACCCCGCACGCGTCGCCGAACGCGCCGCGATGCTCGACCTGCTCTCCGGCGGCCGGCTCGACCTCGGGGCGGGACGCGGCGGCACCCAGCAGGAGACGTCACTGTGCGGCGTCGACAAGGACCGTACGACGCAGGAGGTCGAGGAGGCCCTGCGCATCATCGGCAAGGCCTGGGAGAAGGACGAGCTCGAGTATCACGGCGAGCTGATCGACATCGACCCGCACCCGATCCTGCCGCGCCCGCAGCAGACCCCGCATCCGCCGCTGTTCCTCGCGTGCAGCCGCGCCGACACCCTGCGCCAGGCCGCCGAGCTCGGCATCGGGGCGCTGGTGATGGGCTTCGCCGGACCCGAGTCCATCAAGGAGATGCGCGAGGCCTACGACGCGGCGGTCGGCGGCCGCGACCGTTCGCGCTTCGTCTCCTCTGTCGTCAACGATCATTTCTCCGTACTGTGTCCGACGATCGTTCTCGACGACCGGGCGGCGGCGCAGCGCATCGGCATCCGTGGCCAGCGGTTCTTCGCCCAGTCCATAGGTCACTGGTACGGAGGGGCGGGCATCCCGGATGAGGCCGTGGTCGAAGGCGCCGACGAGGCCGCGGCGATGCGCGAGGCCGCCGAGCAGGTCGTGGCCCGGCTGCACGAGCACAACATCCCGGTCCGCCCCACCGCCACCGCCACGTTCAACGCGGACCACGCGTACGGCACCGCCGACGACGCCATCGCCTACGTCGAGCGGCTCCGTGACGCGGGTGCCGACGAGATCATGTGCCTGATCCAGATGGGCACGGTGCCGCAGGAGGCCTGCATGGAGACCATCCGGCAGTGGGGCGAGAAGGTCATCCCGCACTTCCGCAACGAGCAGCGCGCGTCGTCGCGCGACGAGCAGCGCCAGGAGGAGAGCCGATGAGCGCGGACCCCGAGACGACGGCCACGGCCGCCCCGGAGCGGACCACCCCCGACCCGCACCGCCAGGTTGTCGGACCCGACGGGCTCAGCCCCGAGGCCCGCTTCTTCGCGGACCTGATGACGGCCTCCGTACCGCCGCTGGGCCGAGAGGTGACGGACGCCGCCGAGGCGCGCCGCCTGCTCGCCGCCAACCCCAAGCCGGACGTGCCGCCCCTGGAGGTCGGCTCGGTCGAGAACCGTACGATCCCTGGCCCCGAGGGCGCACCGGACCTTCCTGTACGCATCTACCTGCCCGATCCGCGCGAGGTCACCGGCCCGCGCCCCACCGTGGTCTTCTTCCATGGCGGCGGCTGGACCATCTGCGACCTCGACTCCCACGACGCCACCGCGCGCGCCCTGTGCCGGGGCGCGGGCGCGGCCGTGGTCTCGGTGGACTACCGGCTCGCCCCGGAGCACCCCTTCCCGGCGGCGGTGGACGACGCGTCCGCGGCCTTCGCCTGGGCCACGGAGCACGTGGCCGAGCTCGGCGGCGACCCGGAGGCGCTGGTCGTGTGCGGCGACAGCGCGGGCGGCAACATCGCAGCCGTGACCGCGCATGCCGCTCGTGACAGGGGTCTGCCGCTCGCGCTGCAGGCGCTGATCTACCCGATCACCGACGTCTCGCGTCCGTGGGCCTCGTACGACCGCTACGCGACCGGCTACTTCCTCACCGCGGCGTCCATGCACTGGTTCACCCGGCAGTACGTGGCGCCCGGCAGCGACCCCGCCGACCCGCGGGTCTCGCCGCTGCGGGGCGAGCTCGCGGGCCTGGCGCCGGCGCATGTCGTCACCGCGGGCTGCGACCCGCTGGCGGACGAGGGCGAGGCCTATGCCCGGGCACTCGACGAGGCGGGCGTCCCGGTCGCGCGGTCCCACTTCCCCCGGATGTTCCACGGATTCTTCGGCCTCGCCGAGCACCTGGACGACGCCCGTACCGCTCTGGCGGGCGTGACCGAAGCGATCGCCGCCACGGTGTCCGACCGGAAGAATTCCGGTGACCATGGGGGAGCGGCAGGATAATTTCCGGCAGCCCCTCTTGTGGTGGAGAACCTCGCATGCATACGGTGTCTTTACGCGAGGTTCTCCCGTGGAGGAAGTGGCATGACGGAAATTCTTGTGCAGGACGCAATCGGGGGAGTCGAAGCTCCCGCGGACCGGGTGGTGGACCACCCGGCCTGGCCCATGCTCAAGGATGCGGTCGAGACGCTGAGGGTCTGGCAGTCCGCCGACGGCTCCGTCGACTTCACCGCAGAGGGCGCGCCCTCCAAGGACGAGGTCGGCGCCCAGGTGGAGCGGGTCGTCGCGGCCGTGGAGCAGTTGGCTCCGCTGCTGCCGCACGACGCCGCGTACCTGATGGCGCTCACCGCCGACCTGCGCCGCTGGGTCGCGGACGGCTGCGAGGTCCCGGACTTCCTGGACTCGCTGCTCGCCTTCCAGCCCGCCGCCCACCGCGCCGACGGTCTGCAGCACCTCGTGCTCTTCCCGATGTACACGCAGAACGGGAACCCGGACCGCAACTTCGAGGCCGTCGTCCTCAAGATGGTCTGGCCCGACTGGCTCGCCGAGCTGGAGCGCACGCGCTACGACAATCCGCTGTTCTGCGGCATCACCTTCGAGGACTTCACGGCGGGGTACGACACCAACTCCGCGGTCCTGTTCCCGGAGACCATCGCCGTGCGCGAGGCCCCCGAGCGCTTCAGCTGGGGCGGCATCTTCTGCGACCGCGAGGCCGCCCGCTTCCGCCGTGTCACCGACGCCGCCGTGGGTCTCCTCGGGCTCGAACTGCCCGCGGACATCCAGGAGATGATCGGCGACCAGGACCGCTGCCAGGAGGCCTTCGTCCTGTGGGACATGGTCCACGACCGCACCCACAGCCACGGCGACCTGCCGTTCGACCCCTTCATGATCAAGCAGCGCCAGCCGTTCTGGATGTACGGCCTGGAGGAGCTGCGCTGCGACCTCACCGCCTTCAAGGAGGCCGTGAAGCTGGAGGCCGAGGGCGTCCCGCAGGCACGTGACGTGCAGTTCGCGGTGCTCTTCGACCGGATGTTCCGCTTCCCGGTCACCGGTGAGCGCGTCCGCAACTACGACGGGCTCGGCGGCCAGCTGCTCTTCGCGTACCTGCACCAGCACGACGTGATCCGCTGGACGGACAACAAGCTGCACATCGACTGGCAGCGCGCCCCCGAGCTCACCAACCAGCTGTGCACCGAGATCGAGGACCTCTACCGGGCCGGGATCGACCGCCCGAAGCTGGTCCACTGGTTCGCCGCGTACGAGCTGGTCTCGCGCTATCTGTCGCCGCACCCGGGCTCCCGCTGGGCCAAGGGTCCCGACGCACTGGACACCAGCCTCCCGCCGCGCAAGCTCGTCGACGAGGTGCTTCCGGACGAGTTTCCGCTGAGCATGTTCTATGAGGCGCTTTCCAAGAAGCTGAAGTCCGTGATCGCCTCGACCAAGGGGATCACCGCCACGAGCGCCGAGCAGGTGGCCGCGTGAGCCATCCGCGTGCGGAGGTGAAGGCCATGAACGGCAACGGAACTCTGGGCGGCGCTGTGATCGCCGTCGCGGGAGCCGCCGGACCGGCAGGACGCGCCACCTTGTTGCGTCTGGCCGAGGCGGGCGCGACCGTGATCGCCGCGGACGCGGATGCCGCGCGTCTGGCCGAGGCGGTGGATGCCGCGCGCTATGCGCACGGCGGCGCCACGGTCACCGGCGACACCGTCGATCTCCTCGATCTCGACGCCACCCGGCAGTGGGCCGACCGGACCGAGAAGGAATTCGGCCGGATCGACGGCCTGGTGCATCTCGTGGGCGGCTGGCGCGGCAGCGCGTCGTTCATGGAGACGGACCTCGACGACTGGGCGTTCCTCGACAAGCTCCTGATCCGCACCGTCCAGCACACCTCGCTCGCCTTCCACGACGGACTGCTGCGCAGCCCGATCGGCCGCTATCTGCTGATCAGCGCCGCCGGCGCGAGCAAGCCCACCGCAGGCAACGCGGCGTATGCCGCGGCCAAGGCGGCCGCCGAGGCGTGGACGCTGGCGCTCGGAGACGCCTTCCGCAAGGCCGGGGGCGAGCAGGGCCCGTCAGCCGCGGCTGTCATCCTGATCGTGAAGGCGTTGGTGCACGACGCGATGCGCGCCGAGCGCCCGAACGCGAAGTTCGCGGGCTTCACGGACGTCAAGGAGCTGGCCGAGGCCATCGCCGGAGTCTGGGAGCGGCCCGCCCCGGAAGTGAACGGAACGCGCCTGTGGCTGACCGAGCAGCCGTGACCCCGACGAACCCACCGAGAACGGACGCCAAGCGCCACCACGACCCTGAGATACGCGGTTTCGCGAGCGACAACTACGCGGGGGCGCACCCCGAGATCCTCGCGGCCCTCGCCCTCGCCAACGGCGGCCACCAGGTCGCCTACGGCGAGGACGACTACACCGCGCATCTGCAGACGCTGATCCGCGCCCACTTCGGGGCGAGCGCCGAGGCGTTCCCGGTGTTCAACGGCACCGGCGCCAACGTCACGGCCCTCCAGGCGCTGACCGACCGCTGGGGCGCGGTGATCTGCGCCGAGAGCGCGCACATCAACGTCGACGAGTGCGGGGCGCCCGAGCGGGTCGGCGGTCTGAAGCTGCTCACGGTCCCGACGCCCGACGGCAAGCTCACTCCCGAGCTGATCGACCAGCAGGCGTACGGCTGGGACGACGAGCACCGGGCGATGCCGCAGGTCGTCTCGATCACGCAGAACACCGAACTGGGCACGCTCTACACGCCCGAGGAGATCCGCGCGATCTGCGACCATGCCCACGCGCGCGGGATGAAGGTCCACCTCGACGGCGCCCGGATCGCCAACGCGGCCGCCGCGCTCGACGTCCCGCTGCGCACGTTCACCTCGCGTGCCGGCGTCGATGTCCTGTCCTTCGGCGGCACGAAGAACGGCATGCTCTTCGGCGAGGCCGTCGTCGTCCTCAACCCGGACGCCGTCAGCCACATGAAGCATCTGCGCAAGCTGTCCATGCAGCTCGCCTCCAAGATGCGCTTCGTGTCCGTGCAGTTGGAGGCGCTGCTCGCCAAGGACCTCTGGCTGCGCAACGCACGGCACTCCAACGAGATGGCCCAGCGCCTGGCCGAAGGCGTCCGTGCCGTGCACGGCGTCGAGATCCTCCACGAGGTCCAGGCCAACGCGGTGTTCGCGCGGCTGCCGCACGAGGTCAGCCGCCGGCTCATGGAGCGCTACCGCTTCTACTTCTGGGACGAGGCCGCCGGCGACGTCCGCTGGATGTGCGCCTTCGACACGACGGAGGACGACGTCGACTCCTTCGTGGCGGCGCTCAAGGAGGAGATGGCGCGCTAGTCGCCTGAAGTCCGAGTCTGCATAGGTATGCGATCGACCGTAAAATCATTGACCTACGGTCGGTCGCTTACCTATGCTCGCGTGCCATGCAGCTGATCCAGCAAAACCCCGACCTGTCCGCGTACTTGGCGGCCGATGAGGTCATCGACCATCACCATCCGCTCGTCCGTGAGACCGCGGCGCGTCTCGCGCGTGAGGCCACCGATTCATACTCATACGCCCGGGCGGCCTTCGAGTTCGTGCGCGACACGATTCCGCACTCGGCGGACAGCGGCGACATGAGAGTGACCTGGCGGGCCTCGGACGTTCTGGAGCAGGGCACCGGAATCTGCCACGCGAAGGCCCACGCCCTGGCGGCGCTGCTGCGCGCCGAGGACATCCCGACCGCGTTCTGCTATCAGCGCCTTGCGTACGACGCCGGGACGGGCTGGTGCGTACACGGCCTGGTCGCCGTCCGCTTCCGCGGCGCCTGGCACCGGCAGGACTGCCGCGGGAACAAGCCGGGCGTCGACGCCCGGTTCTCACTCGACGGCGAGCGGCTGCCGTTCGTGCCGGACCCGGCCAACGGCGAGATCGACTATCCCGGACTCTTCGACACGCCGGCCGGACCCGTGCTCGACATCCTGCGCAGCGCGCCCGACCGCCCGTACCTGTGGGAGAACCTCCCGGACGCGCTCACCCTCTGAGCCGCTCAGCCGGCCTCGGCCTCGCGCGCCTTCGCGGGCTCAGGCGCCGTGCCGCCGAGGTGCGCGGGCACCCACCAGGTGTCGTCGCTGCCCTTGGGGCGCACGGGGTAGGCGCGCTGAGCCGCTTCGAGCAGCTCCTGCACCCGGTCCTTGAGGCGCCGGGTGATCGCACCCGCGTACTGGTCCTTCGGTGCCTCCAGGGGCTCGCCGACCCGGATCGTCACGGGGATGTGCGAGCGCTTGAAGTTGCGCGGCTTGCCCTTGGTCCACAGCCGCTGTGTGCCCCACAGCGCCACCGGGATCAGTGGCACCCCGGCCTCCTGCGCCAGGCGCGCGGCACCCGACTTGAAGGTCTTGAGGGTGAACGACGTGGAGATCGTGGCCTCCGGGAACACGCCGATGACCTCGCCCTTGCGCAGCGAGTCCAGGGCGTGCGCGTAGGCCTGCTCGCCCTGCGCGCGGTCCACCGGGATGTGCTTCATGCCGCGCATCAGCGGCCCGGAGATCTTGTGCCGGAAGACCGAGTCCTTCGCCATGAACCGCACCAGACGCTTCTGCGGCCGGGCGGCGAGCCCGGCGAAGATGAAGTCCATGTAGCTGATGTGGTTGCTGACCAGAACGGCCCCGCCCGAGGACGGAATGTGCTCCGAGCCCTTGAGGTCGATCTTCAGATCCAGCGCCTTGAACATGGTCAGCGCCGCTCCGATGACCGGGCGGTAGACGAGTTCTGCCATGGGTGTCGGAGACCCTTCCGTAGGCCTGGGAAGGGTCTCCCCGGCTCGAAGTTACGCGCCCGTAGGTTTGAGGGCTTGGCGAGATCGTGCCCCATGGGAACCGGTCTAGCCACCCTGAACACCGTCGGTGGCGAGAGATTCTCATCACGTGCGCAAGCGGAACTCTCGTCGTACACCGGCAAAACACCCGCAGGACCTGCGATCCCGCCGGGAATCATCCAGGCTCCGACGGTGCTGCACTCGGCAGGAGAAGGGGTGTCGCACCGGGCGGCGCCGGTGCGGAGGATCACGGTGGACACAGGCCGGACCATGCTCACGGCGGGGCAGTTGGGTGCGCCGCTGGGGGAGCGGGCCACGCTCGTGCAGTTCTCCAGCGCGTTCTGCCAGCCGTGCCGCGCGACCCGCCGTGTCCTGGCCGAGGTCGCCGCGATGGTGCCGGGCGTCGGCCATGTGGAGATCGACGCCGAGGATCATCTGGCCCTGATGCGGCAGTTGGAGATCGACCGCACACCGACGGTCCTGGTGCTCGACGCCGCCGGTCATGTCGTACGGCGGGCCAGTGGACAGCCCCGCAAGGCCGATGTGATCGCGGCGCTCGGGGCGGCAGTATGAGGGGTGACGGGCCGGCGCGTGAGTCTTCTCCCAGAAGTCCGGGGCGACTTGACTGCATCCGCCACGTATCGAAAGCCTGAGGTCATGTCGCTCGAGTTCGCCGTGCCGGTGCAGTCCACCGGGGCCCGTCCGCCCGTGCAGCCCGGATCGCCGGAGCTGTTGCGCTCGGTGTTCCGCCGGCACGCCGCGGGTGTCGCGGTGATCACCGCGCAGGGCGAGCGGCCGGTCGGCTTCACCGCCACCTCGCTCACCTCCGCCGCCGCGGAGCCGCCCCTCGTCTCCTTCGTCGTGGGCACCGGCTCGTCCAGCTGGCCCGTCATCGAACGGGCCGAGCACATCGGCGTACACATACTCGGCGAGCACCAGCGCGAGCTGGCCGGGCGCTTCGCCCGCAGCGGCGCCGACCGCTTCGCGCCGCCCACCGCCTGGCACGAAGGCCCCTATGGCGTCCCCGTCCTCGACGGCGTGCTCGCCTGGCTGAGCTGCCGGATCCTCGCGCGCGTCCCGGCGGGCGACCACCGTCTGATCGTGGCCGAGGCCGTCGCCGGAGACGCCGCCGGCGAGGGAAGCCCGCTGCTCTACCACGGGGGCGCGTTCAACGGGTTGCGCGAGGTCTGAGGCGAACCCTGTGCGGAGTGTGACCAACCTCCGCCGCGCGCGCCTGGGAACTGAGGCGGCGAAGTCATACGATCCGTTGGCAAGGTCACAGTCCAAGCGCTTGCTCAGCGGGTGAGCGCGAGGTGTACTGACTAGTAACATTCCGAGCGGAGCGCGGGCCGCCCCGTCCGGGATCCGCCGCTCCAGGCGCCTATGCTGCCTGGTACGAGGCAGCAGCCAGCCCAGATCGAGACGATGCAGTAGGAGAGCCGGCGTGAGCTTGAGGATCGTTGTCTGTGTGAAGTACGTGCCCGACGCCACCGGCGACCGGCACTTCGCCGATGACCTGACCGTCGACCGCGACGATGTGGACGGCCTGCTGTCGGAGCTCGACGAGTACGCGGTCGAGCAGGCGCTGCAGATCGCCGAGGAAGCGGACGACGCGGAGATCACCGTGCTGACCGTGGGTCCGGAGGACGCCAAGGACGCGCTGCGCAAGGCGCTGTCGATGGGTGCCGACAAGGCCGTCCACGTCGAGGACGACGACCTGCACGGCACCGACGTGATGGGCACCTCGCTGGTGCTCGCCAAGGCCATCGAGAAGACCGGCTACGACCTGGTCATCTGCGGTATGGCCTCGACCGACGGCACCATGGGTGTGCTGCCGGCGATCCTGGCCGAGCGCCTGGAGGTCCCGCAGGTCACGCTGCTCTCCGAGGTCTCCGTCGAGGACGGCACCGTCAAGGGCCGCCGTGACGGCGACACCGCCTCCGAGCAGCTCGAGGCCTCGCTGCCCGCCCTGGTGTCGGTCACCGACCAGTCGGGCGAGGCCCGTTACCCCTCCTTCAAGGGGATCATGGCCGCCAAGAAGAAGCCGGTCGAGTCCCTGGACCTGGAGGACCTTGAGATCGACGCCGACGAGGTCGGTCTCGAGGGTGCCTGGACCGCGGTCGACTCCGCGGCCGAGCGTCCGGCGCGCACCGCCGGCACGATCGTCAAGGACGAGGGCGAGGGCGGCAAGCAGCTGGCCGAGTACCTCGCGAGCCAGAAGTTCATCTAGGGCTCGCGCAGAGCCAACTGCCCCCGAACGCTTCGTACTTGCAGGAGAGAAGAAGTCCCATGGCTGAAGTTCTCGTCTACGTCGACCACGTCGACGGTGCCGTCCGCAAGCCCACCCTGGAGCTGCTGACGCTGGCCCGCCGCATCGGCGAGCCCGTCGCCGTGGCGCTCGGCAACGGTGCCGCCGACACCGCGGCCGCGCTCGCCGAGCACGGTGCGACCCGTGTTCTGACCGCGGACGCCCCGGAGTTCGCCGACTACCTGGTCGTGCCGAAGGTGGACGCGCTGCAGGCCGCGCACGAGGCCGTCTCCCCGGTCGCCGTGCTCGTCCCGTCCTCCGCCGAGGGCAAGGAGATCGCGGCCCGCCTCGCGGTCCGTATCGGCTCCGGCATCATCACCGACGCCGTCGACCTGGAGGCGGGCGACGAGGGTCCGGTCGCGACGCAGTCCGCGTTCGCCGCGTCCTTCACCACCAAGTCCCGTGTCTCCAAGGGCACCCCGGTCATCACGGTCAAGCCGAACTCGGCCGCCGTGGAGGCCGCCCCGGCCGCCGGCGCCGTCGAGGCGCTCGCCGTCTCCTTCTCGGCCGCCGCCACCGGCACCAAGGTCGTCTCGCGCACCCCGCGTGAGTCGACCGGCCGCCCCGAGCTGACCGAGGCCGCGATCGTGGTCTCCGGCGGCCGTGGCGTCAACGGCGCCGAGAACTTCGCGATCATCGAGAAGCTCGCCGACTCGCTCGGCGCGGCCGTCGGTGCCTCGCGTGCCGCGGTGGACGCCGGCTGGTACCCGCACTCCAACCAGGTCGGCCAGACCGGCAAGTCGGTCTCGCCGCAGCTGTACATCGCCTCCGGCATCTCCGGTGCGATCCAGCACCGCGCCGGTATGCAGACCTCGAAGACGATCGTGGCGATCAACAAGGACGCCGAGGCCCCGATCTTCGACCTGGTCGACTACGGCGTGGTCGGCGACCTCTTCGAGGTCGTCCCGCAGCTGACCACCGAGATCGAGACCCGCAAGGGCTGAGCTCGTCCGTGAGGGCCCCCGGAACCGTTCACCGGATCCGGGGGCTTTCGCCTGTGTACGGGAGCCTGAGCCGAGCCCGTACGGGCAGATGGTCGCTCGGGAACCGGTCGCCGAGGGAGAAGGTGTCGATCTCGGCGGAGACGGTCTGCACCTCGGGCGAGGTCAGGATCCAGTCGATACGGTCGCCTCCCGGCTCCAGCGGCCCGTAGCCGTGGAACGTGGCGTACTGCTCGCCGCGCCGCTCCGCCGCGTCCCAGGTGTCCACGAGACCCGCGTACCGGAACACGTCGTACACCGGATCGGCGTGCGCCGGCACGTTGAAGTCACCGGTCAGGATCACCGGCAGGGACGGGTCGAGCGTGTTGGTGCGCCGGAGGATGAGGGCCGCGGACCGGGTGCGGGCGAGGGCGCTGTCCACGTCCAGGTGTGTGTTGATCACGTAGAACTCGCCGTTCGTGCGCAGGTCGCGCAGCCGAACCCACGTCACCATGCGGATCGAACTGCCGCCCCAGGTGTTGGACGCGATGACGTCCGGGCTGTCGGACAGCCAGTAGTGCTCGTACTCGACCGGCGCGAGGCTCCCGGTGTCGTAGAAGACCGCCATGAACTCGCCGCGGCTGCCGCCGGAGCGTCCGGTGCCGATCCACGCGTAGCGTCCGCCGAGGTCCTGCTCGATGTCCCGCAGTTGCTGGTAGAGGCCCTCCTGGGTGCCGATCACGGCCGGAGCTGCACCGCGCAGGAGCGCGGCCATGGCCGTGCGGCGCTCCGCCCAGGTGTGCGGCGGTCTGCTGCCGGCGTGGCGCAGGTTGAACGTCATGACATCGAGGCTCGGCACGCGGACTCCTTGAGGGGCGTTCACGATGAGGGTGGGTGTTGACCAGCGGGAAGGTCCCGGATAACTTCGCTATACGGATTGTTGATTCCGTGAAGCGGAAAACGTTCTGCGGTACACGAGGAAAGCGGAGGGTGCGGGAATGGGTCAGCAAGAGCAGGTGGCGACGAGCCTCGCGGGTACGTTCAGCGAGGAGATCAGCGCTTCCCTCGCCCCGGTCGACGCGGAGCTCGAGCGCCGCTACCCGGGAGACCCCGGCACCCGTCAGCCCGTGCACACCGTCTACGTACCCGGTGAGGTCTTCCAGGCCGACACCATACGGTCCTGGGGCGACCAGGCCCTGGCCTCGCTCGACGAGCACGCCCCGGACGCCGAGACCTTCGCCAAGGTGCTCGGTCTGAGCGACGAGCTCGCCGCGCCCGTCTACGACCGCGTCCGCGCCAAGCTGGAGCGCGAGCCCATCGAGGACCTGCGGGTCGACTTCGAGGACGGCTACAAGGGCAAGGACGAGGATGCCGACGCCGCGCGCGCCGCACGGCTGATCGTGGACGCGTACAAGAACGGCACCGCCGCCCCGTACATGGGCATCCGGATGAAGTGCATGGAGGCGCCGGTCCGCGACCGCGGCATCCGCACCCTCGATGTCTTCCTCACGGGCCTGATGGAGGCCGGCGGTCTGCCCGAGGGTCTCGTCCTCACGCTGCCGAAGGTCACCTACCCGGAGCAGGTCACCGCGATGGTGCGCCTGGTCGAGCAGTTCGAGAAGACCCGCGGCCTGACCCCGGGCCGTATCGGCTTCGAGATCCAGATCGAGACCAGCCAGTCCATCCTCGGCGCCGACGGCACCGCGACCGTCGCCAAGATGATCGACGCCGCCGAGGGCCGGGCCACCGGTCTGCACTACGGCACCTTCGACTACAGCGCCTGCCTCGGAGTCTCCGCCGCCTACCAGGCCAGCGACCACCCGGCCGCCGACCACGCGAAGGCCATCATGCAGGTGGCCGCCGCGGGCACCGGCGTACGCGTCTCCGACGGCTCCACCAACGTGCTGCCCATCGGTTCCACCGAGCAGGTCCACGAGGCCTGGCGCCTGCACTACGGCCTGACCCGCCGCGCCCTGGCCCGCGCGTACTACCAGGGCTGGGACATGCACCCGCGCCACATCCCGACCCGCTACGCGGCCGTCTTCGCCTTCTACCGCGAGGGCTTCGAGGCCGCCGCCAAGCGCCTCGCCGCCTACGCCAACCACGTGGACGGCGCCGTCATGGACGAGCCCGCCACCGCCAAGGCCCTCGCCGGCTACCTCCTGCGCGGTCTTGACTGCGGCGCCCTGGACAGCGGCGAGGTCACCCGTCTCACGGGCCTGACCCTGGCCCGCCTGCAGACGTACGCGGGCCCGCGCCGCGCCGACCTGACGGCCTCCGCGAAGTAACGCACCGCGCCCGAAACGCACCCCGCTGCCCCGTAGTCTGTACACGACTTGATGCGTGACGGACGGACGGGGCAGTGGTGTCTTCGGGGGACTCGGCGGAAGAGAATACAGGCGAAGGGCGGGTGCTCGCGGGGCGGTACCGGATCGTCGGACAGCTCGGGCGCGGCGGCATGGGTGTCGTCTGGCGCGCGTACGACGAGGTCCTCGGGCGCGAGGTCGCCGTCAAGGAGCTGCGGACGTATTCGGACGCGGCGGCGCCCGAACTGTCCGCGCTGCGCGTCCGGATGCAGCGCGAGGCCCGCGCCGCGGCGCGGGTGCGCCACCCCGGAGTCGTCGCCGTGCACGACGTGGCGGAGGCCGACGGGCGGCCGCTGATCGTCATGGAGCTGGTCGACGGTCCGTCGCTCGACGCTGTGCTGCGCGAGCGCGGGCCGCTCACCCCGCGCGAGGCCGCCGGGATCGGCGCGAAGGTCACGGAGGCGCTGGCCGCCGCGCACCGCGCGGGCGTGCTGCACCGTGACGTGAAACCCGGCAACATCCTGCTCGCCGCCGACGGGCGCGTCCTGCTCACGGACTTCGGCATCGCCACGATGGAGGACCCGGGCGACGGCTCCGCAACGCACCTCACGCGCAGCGGTGAACTCGTCGGCTCGTTGGACTACTTGGCGCCCGAGCGTGCCCAGGGCCAGGATCCCGGGCCCGCCTCCGACATCTGGGCGCTCGGCGCGACGCTGTACGGAGCGGTCGAGGGCTCGGTCCCGTTCCGCCGTACGTCCACGTGGTCGACGCTGACGGCGATCGTCGTCGAGCCGCTGCCGGAGCCCGTACGGGCCGGTCCGCTCACCCCCGTACTGCAGCAGCTGATGGCGAAGGACCCGCAGGCGCGTCCGGACGCGGACGGCGCGGCGCAGTTGTTGCGGGCCGTGGCGGACGGTGCGGCGGACGACTCGCCGACGGCGCCGTTGCGGCCTGCGCCGGGCGGGGCCGCGGCCGGGGCGCCGATCCCGACCGAGGTGAGCCAACCGGGTCCGGCGCCCGCCGGGTTCGGGCCGGCAGCCGGGTTCGGACCGCCTGCCTGGCAGCAGCCCGAGCCGGTCGTCTCCACGACCGCACCGGCTCCGGCTCCTTTGACGAACCGTCGCGGACGGACCGTCCTCGTGCTCGCCGCCGCGCTCGCCGTCTTCGCGGCCGCCGGGGGCGGCTATCTGCTGCTCAACGACAAGGACAAGCCGTCGGGTTCGGCTTCCGCGTCGCAGCGCACTCCCGAGGATTCCGCCGAACCCTCCGACGACGCCAAGGCATCTCCGTCGGACGAGGCCGAGCCGGACAAGGACGCGTCCGCGAAGCCGAAGCCGTCGAAGGACGGCGCGGAGCCGTCGGAGAAGCCCTCGCGCCCCGTCGGCGGGGACGGCGCCGCGACGGGCGGCTCGGGCAACGGCGGCTCCGACACGGGCGGTTCGACGTCCGGCGGCTCGGACTCGGGCGGCAGCGACGGAGGCGGGACGTCCGGTGGCTCCTCCGGCGGGTCCACGACCGGCGGGGACGGATCGGATCCGGCGCCTGTCTGCCAGAACATCGGCGGCGGCAAGTACAACTGCAAGGTCTGGCGCACCGCGAAGTCCTACACCCGCTCCGGCGCCGAGGCGGGTGTCCTCAACGGCGGCACCAACTACTTCTACTGCCAGTCCAACTTGGGCCGCCGCGAGACCTACGGCGAGTGGACCAACGTGTGGTGGGCGAAGACTGACGACGACAGCGGCAATACGAATGTCTGGGTCAGCGACGTCTACATCGAGGGTGGCGACAACGACGCTCCCGTGCCGGGGCTGCCCGTCTGCGGGTGACCGCCGCCGGTGCCGTCCGGGCGCGGGCGCACGCCTGACGGCTGGTATTACTGGGGGATGCAGGAAGAGATTGCACGCTCCGCGATCGACACGTTCATCTCCGCGTTCAACGCCTCGGACGACAGCTATGTGACGGCCCTGCTGTCCCAGGCCCTGACCTCGGACGTGGTGTTCTGGGGGCCGTTGGGCCGCAGCGAAGGGATCGCGGCGGTCGAGCGGTTCGTGCTGGACATCCGGCGCCACCCGGCGGGGACCGGCACGATGGTGCGCTGCTCGGCGGTGGACATGCCCGGCGAGTGGGCCCGGTACCAGTGGGTCTTCACCACGCCGGACGGAGGCCCCCGCCTGGCGGGAACGGACGTCGTCCGTCTGCGGCGGAGCCTCATCGACCAGGTCATCGTCTTTGCTGGGGAGATCGAACCGTCCGCCTCCTGAATCGTTCATCCGATCCGGGGAGGCCGCGCGGTCGCAGCGCTAGGAAGCCGGCGGCAGCTCCCCGGAGCCGCGGGCGATCAGGCGCGTGGCCAGCTCGATCCGCTCGGGTACGTCGTGCCCGCCGTCCAGGCGCCGGAACAGGCGTTCCGCGGCGGTCCGGCCCAGTGCCGCCGCGTCCTGGGCGATGACGGTCACGCCGGGATCCAGCAGATCGGCCAGTTCGAAATCGTCGAACCCGACGAGGGCGACCGGACGGGACAGGCCCGCCAGAACCCGTACGACCGTGACCGTCACGCGGTTGTTGCCCGCGAATATGGCCGTCACCGGATCGGGGCCGGTCAGCATCGTCTCGGCCGCCGTCCGCACCCGGTCCGCCTCGGTCGAGCCCAGCGACACCCACGCCTCGTCGATCGGGAGACCGGCGTCCTCCATCGCCGTGCGGTAGCCGCGCAGACGCTCCACGGCGGTGTGGATGCGCGGCTGGTCGCCGATGAAGCCGATACGGCGGTGGCCGTGCGCGATCAGATGGGCGACGCCGTCGCGGGAGCCGCCGAAGTTGTCCGAGAGGACCGTGTCCGCGTCGATCCGGCCCGCGGGCCGGTCCACGAACACCGTGGCGACGCCGGCCTTGATCTCCGGCTCCAGATAGCGGTGGTCGTCACCGGCGGGGATCACCACCAGACCGTCGACCCGCCGCGCGCAGAGCGCGAGCGCCAGCTCCTGCTCGCGCTCGGGGTCCTCGGCGCTCGACCCGTTGATGAGCAGCGCGCCATGGGCCCGCGCGACCTCCTCGACGGCGCGGCTCAGCGGCCCGTAGAACGGGTCGGCGAGATCCTCCAGGACGAGACCGATGCTGGCGGTCCGGCCCTTGCGCAGCACGCGCGCGCTGTCGTTGCGCCGGAAGCCGAGGGCCTCGATGGCCTCCTGGACCCGCCGCTCGGTGTCGGGCGTGACACCGGACTCGCCGTTGACCACCCGCGAGACCGTCTTCAGACCGACACCCGCACGCGCTGCCACGTCCTTCATGGTGGGCCGGTTGCCGTAGCGGCTCTCGGTCCCCCTGGCTGTATCCGCCACGTATGCCGTCCTGTTCTCAAGTGCTCGGTGCGCACGCTGTTTCCCCCGTACGCGCCCACCTCGCGGTATCGCATACGTGTGGTGTCGAGCATAGAGCCTAGACAACGTTGTCAGCCCGGGAGAGACTGTCGGCCTGCCTCTGCGACCTGGAGAACCTGCCTCTCCCGGCGACAGCAAGGGCTTTCATCGGACCAGGAGACCGACTGTGACGCAGAACGATCCGGGCGCCCTTGTCGCCGCGCTCGACATCGGCGGTACGAAGATCGCCGGTGCCCTCGTGGACGGCGCCGGGCGGATCCTGGTCCGTGCGCAGCGGCCGACACCCGCCCAGGAGGACGGCGCCACGGTGATGCGCGCCGTCGAGCAGGTGCTCGGCGAGCTCACCGCGGCGCCGCGCTGGCCGGACGTACGGGCCGTGGGCATCGGCAGCGCCGGTCCCGTGGACGCCTCGCTCGGCACCGTCAGCCCGGTGAACATTCCCGGCTGGCGCGCTTTCCCGCTGGTCGAGCGCGTACAGGGGTGCGCGGGCGGTCTGCCCGTCTCGCTGATCGGTGACGGTGTCGCCATCACGGCGGCCGAGCACTGGCAGGGCGCGGCCCAGGGGTACGACAACGCGCTGTGCATGGTCGTCTCCACCGGAGTCGGCGGAGGCTTGGTCCTCGGTGGGAAGCTGCACCCCGGCCCGACCGGCAACGCGGGCCACATCGGGCACATCAGCGTGGACCTCGACGGAGACGCCTGCCCGTGCGGCGCACGCGGCTGCGTCGAACGCATCGCGAGCGGGCCGAACATCGCCCGCCGCGCCCTGGCCGGCGGCTGGCGTCCGGGCGCCGACGGCGACACCTCCGCGGCGGCCGTGGCCGCGGCCGCGCGGGCCGGACACCCGGTCGCGGTGGCCTCGTTCGAGCGTGCGGCACAGGCCCTGGCCGCGTCGATCGCGGCGACCGCCTCCCTGGTCGAGGTGGAGATCGCGGTGATCGGCGGGGGAGTGGCGAAGGCGGGCGACGTCCTGTTCACGCCGCTGCGCCGCGCCCTGCGCGACTACGCCACGCTCTCCTTCGTCCAGAGCCTGACCGTGACCCCCGCGATGACCGGCACGGACGCGGGCCTGGTGGGCGCGGCGGCGGCCGCGCTCGGGAACGGGGCAAGGGCAAGGATGAGGGCCGGGGCGCCCGCGCAGAGCGGAGCTCCCGCACAGGTGTGAAGCGGCCGGCCCGGCGGCCGGCCGCTTCCTTCAACCAGGTGTCGAGCGTTACGAGCAGGTGAGCTTACGAGCAGGTGAGCTCCGGACCGGCCCAGTCGCCGTGATCCGAGGTCACACCGTCCCCGCCGTCGGTGACCACGAGGCGCACCACCTCGGCGCCGCTGACGTCGGCCGTGAGCGCCTGCGCGGCATCGGCGTTGGTGAGGACGCCGGTCGAAGCGGCCTTCACGCCGTCGGCCCAGACCTCGAACGCGACACTGCCTTCGGTGCCCTCCTCGTCGTCGACCCCCACCTGCGTGGTGAGCGTGCTGCACTTGCCGCCCAGGTAGTACTCGACAGCCGATTCGGCATGGACGCCAAGGCCCTTCGCGAACACCGTGCCGTTGATCGTGATCGGCGTGCCGTCGCCGGCGGCCGACTCACCATTGCTGGTGTCCTTCTCCGCCGGACCCCAGCCGTTGGCGGCCGAGAGCCAGTCGAGCGAGCTCAGCGCCGTCGTGCCCGAGGGCGGCGCCACGACGACCCGGACCGTCAGGGGCAGCGTGGCGGCCACCCGCGTTCCGGTCGGTGAGCGGTAGCTCGTCCGCAGCGTCAGGTCGTACGCGCCGGGCGCCGCGCCCGCAGGTGCCTTGACCTGCCAGCCCGTGCTCAACGACTTGCCGGTGGGCAACACGACGGCCGACGTGGCCGACGTGGCCCGCACCGTCCAGCCCGACGGACCGGAGAGAGCGACCGACGCCTTGAGCGCCGGGGTGCGGCCGAGGTCGGTGACCTTCGTGGTGAGCGCGGTCGCGGCACCGGCCTGCACGAACTGCCCGCCCTCGACGGCCGTTTCGACGGCCGGCGGGTACTGGGCCCACTTGCCGTCGGCGGCCACCCGGAGCATCACGGTGCCGTGCGCGGGGACGGTCGCGGAGAGCGTTCCCGCAGAGTTGTAGCTCTTGTGCTGCCACAGATCCCGTACGGAATACGCGTCGGACTCCGGCAGGCCGACCGCCTCGGCCGTGGTGGCGATGCGCTGGGCGGACGACGACTCGTTGAACAGGGCGACGGCGCGGCTGCCGTCCTTCATTTCCTTGGACACCACCCAGCGTCCGCCTTCGGACGACACGACCTCGCCCTGCTTGCCGAGCGGGTCCTGGTCGACGGCGATGACCTCTTCGTTGCCGAGGATCTCGTACGTCGCGTCCGTGGCCTCGCGCAGGTCGGACCCGATCAGCAGAGGTGCGGCCATGATCGACCACATGGAGAAGTGGGTGCGGTACTCGGTGTCCGTCATCCCGCCGTTGCCGACCTCGAGCATGTCCGGGTCGTTCCATCGCCCGGGTCCGGCGTACGGGGCGAGCGGGAGGTTCTGCTTCATGATGCCGAGCATCGAGCCCCAGTTGTCGCTGATGTCCCCCGTCGTACGCCACAAGTGGCCCACGTCGGCGGCCCATTCCCAGGGCTTGTTCTGACCCCATTCGCAGATGCTGTAGACGATCGGCCGGCCCGTGGTCTCGGCGGCGGCCCTGAGCGCGTCGCGCATCTTGATGTAGCGCTGCTTGGCGTCCACGCCCTGGTTATTGCAGTTGTCGTACTTGAGGTAGTCCACACCCCAGTCCGCGAACTGCTGGGCGTCGGATTCCTCGTGGCCCAGACCGCCCGGGAAACCGGCCGAGTTGCAGGTCTTGGTGCCGGCGCTGGTGTAGATGCCGAACTTCAGGCCCTTGGCGTGCACATAGTCGGCAACGGCCTTGATTCCGTTGGGGAATCGGACCGGGTCGGGCACCAGCTTGCCGTCCGCGTTGCGCTGGGGAAGCGCCCAGCAATCGTCCAGGTTGACGTATTCGTACCCGGCGTCCTTGAGGCCCTTTTCGACGAAGATGTCGGCGATCGACTTGACCATCTCTTCGTCGAACTCGGCCCGGCAGTGGGTGGAGTTCCAGTTGTTGAACCCCATCGGCGGGGTGAGGGCGAGCCCGTCATCGACCAACGGCCGGGCGGAGGCGGTTTCGCGCTCAGGATCGCTTGCCTGCGCCCGCGCCTGCGCCTGAGCCGGCGCGGAGAGGCCGGCCGAGCAGAGCAGGGCGACGCCCAGCGCTCCGACCATTCTTCGGCGAGTGTTGCGGGTGGGAAGGTGACGCATCGTTACGTTCCTCCGTACTCGCGTGAGTTGGGACATGTCATGCATGTGTCATGTCGAGCGTTTACGGTAGGCCGTGTTCGAGTCTGTTGGAAGAGATGTGGTAACAGTTCGCCCATGCTGTGCCGCACCTCTTGACCATCGCGCAGGTTGGCAGTGAGATCCCAATCCCACGTTCGATTGTGTTGGGTTCGCCCGCCGCATGAGCGCACCGAGGAGAGGGACATGGCAGAGTCATCGTTCACGGGTCGGGGTACACCCGGTGACGTATCCCGAAGCGGTGCAGGACATCGGATGTCCCGGCGAACTCTCCTGCGCGGCAGCGCCATCGGCGCGGGCGCGGTGGCCCTGCCGTCACTGCTGACCGCGTGCGGCGGTGGTCCCGCCGACGCCGGCAAAACGATCGCGCTCGGCTCCAACTCCTCGGACCCGGTGCCGAAGAAGGCCTTCGCGGCCGCGTTCGCGGACTACGAGAAGCAGTCGAAGGACGACCGCAAGGTCAAGGTCAACACCGTCGACCACAATTCGTTCCAGGAGAACATCAACCGCTATCTGCAGAGCACGCCGGACGACGTGTTCATGTGGTTCGCGGGCTATCGCATGCAGTTCTTCGCCAAGAAGAACCTGCTGCACGAGATATCCGACATCTGGTCCGGCTTCGACGGCTTCTCGGACGCCATCAAGGACCAGTCCACGGGCGAGGACGGCAAGCAGTACTTCGTGCCGTACTACTACTATCCGTGGGCCGTATTCCACCGGAAGAGCGTCTTCGAGAAGTACGGCTACGAGGTGCCGAAGAACCTCGACGACTACGTGGCCCTCGCCAAGCAGATGAAGAAGGACAAGCTCGTCCCGATCGCCTTCGCGGACAAGGACGGCTGGCCCGCGATGGGCACCTTCGACTATCTCAACATGCGGATCAACGGCTACGACTTCCACAAGTCGCTGATGGCCGGCAAGGAGGCCTGGAACGGCAAGGAGGTCAAGGAGGTCTTCGACACCTGGCGCCGCCTCATGCCGTATCACCAGGAAGGCGCCAACGGCCGCACCTGGCAGGAAGGCGCGCAGGCGCTGCAGAAGAGCGAGGCCGGGATGACGGTCCTCGGGCTGCCGCACCCGGGCCAGCAGTTCCCCGACGCGGACAAGGAGGACCTCGACTTCTTCGCGTTCCCGGAGATCAACCCGGAGCACGGCCAGGACGCGGTCGAGGCGCCGATCGACGGCTTCCTGCTGGCGCGCAAGGGCAAGAACCTCAAGAACGACAAGGGGATGGAGGCCGCCAAGGACCTCCTCAAGTACCTCGCCACCGCCAAGGCCGAAGACATCTATCTGCAGTTCGACCCCAACAACATCGCGGTCCACGAGGACGCCGACACCGCCAAGTACACGACGCTGCAGAAGAAGGCCGTCGAATTGGTCGGCGGGGCCAAGCAGATTTCCCAGTTCCTCGACCGCGACACCCGGCCGGACTTCGCGTCCACGGTGATGATCCCGGCGATCCAGAAGTTCATCGGCGATCCGAAGGATGTCGACGGGCTCGTGAACGACATCGAGCGGCAGAAGAAGAGCATCTTCGCCGCGGACTGAACTGATTGCTCCGCACTGCTCCGATCTGATCTGCACCGTTCCGATCCCTGGGAGTTCACACCCGTGTCGCTCACCTCCACTCGGGGCGGCCGACGGCAACGACGGCGCGGTCCGCGGCGGTTCACCCGCCGCGACCGCGTCGTCCTCGCCGCTCTGCTCGGTCTGGCCATCCTGATCGACCTGTTCATCGTCTGGGGGCCGACCTTCGCCTCCATCGGGCTGTCCTTCACCAGCTGGGACGGCATCGGTGACATCAGCTGGGTCGGGCTCGACAACTACAAGACGGCGTTCACCGAGTACCCGCAGTTCTGGCCCGCGGTCCGGCACAACCTGATGTGGCTCGGCTTCCTCGGCCTGGTGGCCACACCGTTCGGCCTCTTCCTCGCCGTGCTCATCGACCGGGGCGTGCGCTACAGCCGCTTCTATCAGTCGGCCATCTATCTGCCGGTCGTCCTTTCACTCGCGATCGTCGGCTTCATCGCGCAGCTCGTCTTCTCCCGCGACCAGGGCGCGCTCAACGCGCTGCTCGGACGGCAGGACAACCCGATCGACTGGATCGGCGACCCCGACCTCAACATCTGGATGGTGCTGCTCGCCGCGGCCTGGCGGCACACCGGCTACGTGATGATCCTCTACCTCGCCGGCCTCAAGGCCGTCGACGCCTCCCTCAAGGAGGCCGCCGCGATCGACGGGGCCAACGAGCGCCAGACGTTCTTCAAGGTCGTCTTCCCGACGCTCCGCCCGGTCAACATCATCGTCATGGTGATCACGGTCATCGAGGGGCTGCGTGCCTTCGACATCGTGTACGCCATCAACAAAGGAAGAAACGGACTCGAGTTGCTGTCCGTCCTGGTCACCGACAACATCATCGGCGAGGCCAGCCGCATCGGCTTCGGCTCCGCGATCGCCGTCGTCCTGCTCATCGTCTCGCTCGGATTCGTCGTGACGTACCTGGTCCAGGAACTGCGCGGGGAGAAGAACCGATGAGCCTCGCACCGTCTCCCCGCCGTGCCCGCCGCCGCGGCCGCTGGGGCACGCACATCTTCCTCACCGCCGTGTCCCTGGGCTTCCTCGCCCCGCTGCTGCTCGCCGTGTACGCGTCGTTGCGCCCGTATGACGAAACGGCCGAGGAAGGCTATTTCTCGCTGCCGAAGTCTCTGTCGTTCGATTACTACCAACAGGCGTTCAATGACTCGGAGATGACGAAGTACTTCGTCAACACGCTCATCATCGCCGTGCCCGGCGTCCTGATCGTGCTCTTCCTCGCGTCCTTCGTGGCCTTCGCGGTGTCGCGGCTCAACATGCGCGGCGGCATCGTGCTCGTCATGATCTTCACGGCGGGCAATCTGCTGCCGCAGCAGGTGATCATCACGCCGCTGTACGCGGTGTTCAACAAGATCGAGCTGCCGTACTGGATGTCGGACTCGTATTTGATGTACGACTCCTACTGGGCGGTGCTCGCCGTCCAGATCGGATTCCAGCTCGGTTTCTGCGTCTTCGTGCTCGCGAATTTCATGCGGGCGCTGCCGAGGGAAATCACCGAGGCCGCGATCGTGGACGGCGCCGGTGTGTGGACCCAGTACTGGCGCATCACGCTGCCGCTGTGCCGGCCCGCGCTCGCGGCCCTCGGCACGCTCGAATTCACCTGGATGTACAACGACTTCCTGTGGGCGCTCGTCTTCATCAACACCGGAGACAAGCTGCCGATCACCTCGGCCCTGAACAATCTCAGCGGCCAGTTCTTCACCGACTACAACTTGCTCGCCGCCGGATCCGTGATCGTGGCGGCGCCGACGATCATCGTGTTCCTGTTGCTGCAGCGGCACTTCATTGCGGGGCTGACGCTTGGGTCCACCAAGGGGTAGGGGCGGGCCTTCCGCTGGGCATGAGATCACCGTGCCCGCGCCCTGACGAACTCTGCTCAGTCGCAGCTGGTGGTATTGCCCCCGTAGTTGGCGGAGTAGTAACTGCCTTCTTTTCCGATACGGAAGGTGTAGATGCCGTTGGTGTTGCGGAGGATGCGGAACGAGTCACGACCGCTGTTGTACGTGAGGTACAGCAGCTTGCCTCGCTCGGTCGACCCACTGCTTTTCACCAACTGGTCTTCAGCCGCTCGAAAGGTATTGGGCCCGACCTTGCCGTCGGCGTTGCCGACTCCGTCAGCCAGGCCCCAGCCGGCTTGGAGGTGCTGCGTAGCTCGCTGCGTGTTCGGGCCGAAGTGACCGTCGATGTCGCTGCGATCGAAAGCGGTACCGTCCAGTTCCTTCGCGGCGTGAACCCACAGAATCGTCTGCCATAGGCACGTCGCGTTGGATACGGAGTGCTGCGAAATGGAGATGACTCCTTCGTCGCTCCAGTCTCCTTGCCATGCGTCGTATCCCCGCACATAGCCGTCCGAGACCTTGGCTGAGGCAGGGGAAGCGCTTAGGACGAGCGTCGCTGCCGCCAACGTGCTGATCGTCGCAGTTGCTCCACGGGCTGCTGTACCACGAAGGCTCATCAGGTGTCCCTTCACTCATGGTCGATAGCCCGTGGGGCACGGGCAGACTCGAGGGAACACGCTTACACAGAGGACACGGAGCGTGAACCTGCAACTATTCAGGTTCCGTTGGAGGGTTGACCGGTCTGGGTGCGTCACCCATGTCTCACCTGATCGCACCCTCGATATCGGCAAGTTGAGCGGCGAGAATCTCCTCGAACGCGGCGTCGCGGTCCGCGCCCAAGGGGCGGACGTCGCGGGCGAAGTGGGCCAGAGCCGGGAAGTGTTCGGGGTCTGCGCCGAGTACTGCGACGCGGAAGAGTTCCATGCCCTGTTCGTACTCGTCCGAGGACATCGTGCTGACACCGGCCTCGGAGGCGATCAGGGCGGAGATGAGGACCGCGAGCCGGTGGTAGCGCGTCGGGATCTCCTCGTCGGGCAGGCCCGAGGTGCGCAGTGCCTGCAGCACCTCCTCCATGACCAGGCGGGATCCGGCGCCGCCTGACGCGTACCGCCCCCAGATCGCGGCGAGTTGCGGCTGGCGGCCGAACGCCTCGCGTACGCGCAGGGCCAGCGTGGTGATGCGGTGCTTCCAGTCGCCCTCCGGGCGGTAGCCGTCCATGGACGCCAGGAGGATCCGGTCGGCGACCGCGCGCAGCAGCTCCGTCTTGCTGCGGAAGTGCCGGTAGAGGCTGGAGGAATCCGTGCCGAGTGTCGTCGCGAGCTTGCGCACGCTGAACGAATCCGTGTCGCTCGTGCGCAGCAACTCCGCTGCCGCGTCCAGGATTTCCTCGGTCGTCCAGCGCCTGCGACCAGCCATTTCGCCCCTCTCGTCGGCTTGCAGTCTAACTTATGCACTTGGCGTTGCACGCAGTGCGTGCATAATGAGGGCATGTGAGAGCCGAGCTCGCTCCGAGCCCTACGGAAGGACGCATGTCGTGCAGAACTCACAGGACTTAGTGGATTCAGAGGCGCTGGACGCAGCTCTCGAGAACGTCCGTCGAGCCGGAGTACCGGGCGTGTTCGCCGAGGTGCGGGACGGTGACCGGGCCTGGCGCGGTGCCGCCGGGGAAGCCGACGTGGAAACCGGGCGCCCTGTCACCGTCGGGATGCGGCACCGGGTCGGCAGCATCACCAAGACCTTCACCACCGCCGCGGTCCTGCAACTGGCGGAGGCCGGCCGGATCGGCCTCGACATGCCGATCGGCCGCTACCTTCCGGACCTCGTCCCCGGGGAACGCGGTGCGGCGATCACGGTCCGGATGCTGATCAACCACACCAGCGGCCTCGCCGAGTACCTCCCGTACGCCTACCCCTCGCTCAAGGCGCTCCCCGTCGTCTCCGACACGAGCCCGCAGAGCATGGACGACCTCCGCTTCAAGCGGTTCGACCCCGTCGAGTTGATCGAGATGGGGGTCACGGCACCCGCCGTCGGCGCACCGGGCGGCGCTCCCGGGGTGTACTCCAACACCAACTACCTGCTCCTCGGCAGGCTCCTGGAGCACGTGACCGGCATGACGGCCGAGGCGTGCATCACCCAGAACGTCATCAAGCGCGCGGGCCTCAAGGACACCGAGTTCCCCTCCGGCCCGCACCTCCGCGAGCCGCACTCGCAGCTCTACGAGGCATGGTTCGGCATGATCGACCCGCCGCGCGACTACAGCGTCTTCGACATGTCGTGGACGGGCGTGGCGGGCTCACTGACATCAACCGTCGCGGACATGAACCGTTTCTACCGCCGGCTGATGGCCGGCGAGATCGTCAGCCCGGAGTCTCTGGCGCAGATGCAGGTCACCGGCCCCGTCGTCGCGCACGACGGAACGACGATCGAGTACGGCCTCGCGCTCTTCCCGATGAAGGAGACCGGCCGGCCCACGTTCTGGGGCAACGGCGGCACGGTCTGGGGCGGCGGGACGCTGGCCATGATCCGAGCCGACGGCGAGCGGCAGCTGGCCGTCGCGCTCAACACGCAACGATGGAACCGTCTCGACTCTTCCGGCATACCGCAGCCCCACCCCATCGACGCAGCGCTCGCGGAGCTGTACCGCGTGGCGATGTACGGCTGAGGCGGACGGTGGGCTCGATCCCGGAGCCCGACGGACCGTAGCGGCTGTCGGTGCGGTCCCGCGCCCGCCTCCGTCTCACTCCGCGGAAACCCCGTGAGATCAAGGCCACGGGCTGCCTAAGGTGCGGCCATGACCGACTCCGTCTCGTACGAACTCGCGCAAGTCAATGTCGGGAAGCTCCAAGCCCCGTTGGATTCGGCCCAGTTGAAGGACTTCACCGAGGGGCTCGGGCCCGTGAACGCCGTGGCCGACCAGTCCGACGGATTCGTCTGGCGGCTGCAGGACGAGTCCGGGGACGCCACCGAATTCCGCATCCTCGACGATCCCGACCTCCTCATCAATCTCTCCGTCTGGCGCGATGTCGACGCCCTGACCGCGTTCATGTACTCCGGCCGGCATCGTGAACTCCTCAAGCGCCGCCGGGAGTTCTTCCACCGCCTGGACGAGGTCGTCACCGCGCTGTGGTGGGTGGAGGCCGGGCACCGGCCGAGCGTCGAGGAAGCGGGGCAGCGCCTGCAGCATCTGCGCGAGCATGGTCCGAGCCCGGTCGCGTTCTCCCTGCGTACGACGTTCCCGCCGCCCACGGACTGAGCCCCGCCGGCCGCGGTGTTACGTGGCAGGGTGGAGCGGGCAGGCCTCAGGGGCCAACAGAAGAGGGGGAATCGTGATCGTCTGGATCAACGGCGCGTTCGGTGCGGGCAAGACCACCACGACCCGCGAACTGCTCGAACTGATCCCGAACAGCACGCTCTTCGACCCCGAGGTGATCGGCGGTGCGCTGCCCTGGCTGCTGCCGCCCAAGCACCTGGCCGACGTGGGGGACTATCAGGACCTCGGCATGTGGCGGCGCCTGGTCGTGGACACGGCCGCGGCGCTGCTCGCCGAGGTGGGCGGCGTTCTTGTCGTTCCGATGACGGTGCTCCGCCAGGACTATCGCGACGAGATCTTCGGAGGGCTCGCGGCCCGTCGTATTCCGGTACGTCATGTGGTGCTCACCCCGGCCGAAACGATCCTGCGCGAACGGATCGCCACCCGTGAGGTGCCTGATGCGCCGGACGGTGAGCAGCGCGTCCGCCAATGGGCGTTGGATCACCTTGCCCCGTACCGCAGCGCCCTCGCCGACTGGCTCGCCGCCGACGCGTACCCGGTCGACACCAGCGCCCTCACACCGCGGGAGGCCGCCGAGCGGATCGCCGAGGCGGTACGCAGCGGCGCGGCGGGGGTCTGCGAGATCGTGCAGACCCCGCATCCGACCGCCGAGACCCTGGCGGCGGGCGTGCTGCTCTTCGACGAAGACGACCGGGTGCTGCTCGTCGACCCGACGTACAAGGCGGGCTGGGAGTTCCCTGGCGGCGTGGTGGAACCCGGTGAGGCGCCCGCGGCGGCCGGGGTGCGCGAGGTCGCGGAGGAGACCGGTATCCGACTGGACGTACCGCCGCGCCTGCTGGTGATCGACTGGGAACCGCCGCTGCCGCCCGCGTACGGAGGGATGCGGCTGCTCTTCGACGGCGGCCGGATCCCCGCCGACGCCGCCGAACACGCCCTGCTGCCGGGCCCCGAGCTGCGGGCCTGCCGCTTCGTGTCCGAGGCGGAGGCCGCCGACCTGCTGCCGCCGCTGCGCTACGAGCGGCTGCGGTGGGCACTGCGGGCGCGGGAGCGGGGGATACCCGTGTACCTGGAGGACGGGGTACCGGTCGGCTGAGCAGCCGGCACACGCGTGGTCCCGCTCCCCGGGCGGGAAACGGGACCACGGGTGCGGACGAGGATCAGGCCTTCGAAGCCGCGTAGTTCTGCAGGAACAGTGCCTCGGTCACGGACAGTTGACGCAGCTCGTCCGGCGACACGGACTCGTTCGGCGCGTGGATCTGCGCCTCCGGCTCGCTCAGACCGATCAGCAGGATCTCGGCGTCCGGGTAGAGCGCGTCGAGGGTGTTGCACAGTGGGATCGAGCCGCCCTGCCCCGCGTACTGCATCTCCTGACCGGGGTACGCGACCGCCATCGCATCGGCCATCGCCTGGTACGCGGGCGAGTGGACGTCGGCGCGGAACGGCTGGCCCTGCCCGACCTGCTCGGTGCGCACCTGCGCGCCCCACGGCGTGTGCGCCTCGATGTGCGCGAGGAGCAGCTTGGTGGCCTCGGCGGCGTCGGCGCCCGGCGGCACGCGCAGGCTGATCAGGGCCCGCGCGGCGGACTGCACGGACGGGGTGGCGCCCACGACCGGCGGGCAGTCGATGCCGAGGACTGTGACGGCCGGACGCGCCCAGATGCGGTCGGCGACCGTGCCCGAGCCGATCAGTTCCACGCCGTCGACGACCTTGGCGTCCGCGCGGAAGTCGGCCTCCGGGTACTGCAGGCCCTCCCAGGTCTGCTCGCCGTCAAGGCCGTCGACCGTGGTCGAGCCGTCCTCGGCGCGCAGCGAGTCGAGGACGCGGATCAGCGCCCCGAGCGCGTCGGGGGCGGCGCCGCCGAACTGGCCCGAGTGCAGGTTGCCGGCGAGGGTGTTCATCTCGACGCGGACCAGGGTCATGCCGCGCAGCGTCGAGGTGACCGTCGGCAGACCGACCCGGAAGTTGCCGCTGTCGCCGATGATGATGGCGTCCGAGGTCAGCAGCTCGGGGTGGGCCTCCGCGTACCGCTCGAGGCCGCCCGTGCCCTGCTCCTCGGAACCCTCGGCGATGAACTTCACGGAGACGGGGACACCGCCGTTCTCCTTGAGCGCGCGCAGGGCGAGCAGGTGCATGATGACGCCGCCCTTGCAGTCCGCGGCACCGCGCCCGAACCAGCGGCCGTCACGCTCCGTGAGCTCGAACGGCGGGGAGACCCAGGCCTCTTCGTCGAGCGGCGGCTGGACGTCGTAGTGCGCGTACAGGAGCACCGTCGGCGCGCCCTCGGGGCCGGGGAGCAGCCCGTACACGGACTGGGTGCCGTCCGGGGTGTCGAGCAGCGCCACATCGGTGAAGCCTTCGGAGCGCAGCGCGTCCGCGACCCAGTTCGCCGCGGCCTCGCTCTCGCTCTTGGGGAACTGCTCGAAGTCCGCCACCGACCGGTACGCCACCAGCTCGGCCAGCTCCTGCTGCGCCTTCGGCATGAGGGCGGCGACGGTTTGGGCGATCCGGTCCTGTGACGGATTCGGCGACATGGGCACGCTCCAGACGGGTCTGACGTTGTACGGGTGTGCGGAGACGTTGCACGGGTGTGCGGAGGTTGTGCAGGTGTCCGCCTGCCGATCCTCGCACAGGGAGCGTGGCCTCGTTCCCGCGGCCGGGGCCTTCCGCGGCGCGCCGTAGGATCTTGACGAGCAGCGCGGTCGCACGGAGCAGCGCAGTCGCACGAAGCAGCCGCCATCAGCCGGATCGGAGCAGCAGGCCATCGTGAGCAGTGAGAACGCGGACCGTAACGCCCCGGACGAGACCGCCGGAGTGTGGGACGTCGTCGTGGTGGGCGCAGGACCCGCCGGAGCCTCGGCCGCGTATGCGGCAGCCGTCGCGGGGCGGCGGGTGCTCCTGGTGGAGAAGGCGGAGCTGCCGCGCTACAAAACGTGCGGCGGCGGCATCATCGGCCCCTCGCGCGATGCCCTGCCGCCCGGCTTCGAACTGCCGCTGAAGGACAAGGTGTACGCGGTCACCTTCTCGCTCGACGGGAAGTTCGCGCGCACCCGGCGCTCACGGAAGATGCTGTTCGGGCTGATCAACCGGCCCGAGTTCGACCACCAGTTGGTCGAGGCGGCGCAGAAGGCGGGCGCGGAGCTGCGCACCGGCGTCACCGTCTCGCGCGTCGAGCAGCACGGTCCCGGGGTGCCCGACCGGCGCACCGTCGCCGTGCTGCTCGCCGACGGCGAGACGATCCTGGCGCGCGCGGTGGTGGGAGCGGACGGCAGCGCGAGCCGTATAGGAGCACACGTCGGGGTGAAGCTCGACCAGGTGGATCTGGGCCTGGAGGCCGAGATCCCGGTGCCGCCGACCGTCGCCGAGGACTGGAAGGGCCGCGTCCTCATCGACTGGGGCCCGCTGCCCGGGAGTTACGGGTGGGTGTTTCCCAAGGACGACACCCTCACCGTGGGCGTGATCTCGGCGCGAGGCGACGGCGCCGCCACCAAGCGCTATCTGGAGGACTTCATCGGGCGCCTCGGCCTGGCCGGTTTCGAGCCGTCGGTGTCCTCGGGCCATCTCACCCGCTGCCGCACCGAGGACTCACCGCTGTCGCGCGGCCGCGTCCTGGTCTGCGGGGACGCGGCGGGGCTCCTGGAGCCGTGGACCCGCGAAGGGATCTCGTACGCGCTGCGCTCGGGTCGTCTCGCGGGGGAGTGGGCCGTGCGGATTTCCGAGGCGCAGGATGCGGTGGACGCGCGTCGGCAGGCGCTGAACTACGCGTTCGCGGTCAAGGCCGGGCTCGGCGTCGAGATGAACATGGGCCGCCGCGTGCTCACGCTCTTCGAGAAGCGCCCGGGAATGCTGCACGCAGCGATCACCGGCTTCCGTCCTGCGTGGAACGTGTTCGTGCGGATCGTGCAGGGCTCGACCTCGCTCGCCGAGATCGTCCGTACGCATCCGATGGCGCGGCGCGCGATCAGCTCGCTCGACCGGGACTGAGCGCACGAGAGCAGTGAACGAGCCCGCCGGGACACGGCGGGCTCGTCGCACCGGTCGGTACGTGTGCCGCGCCGGTCAGGACGCGTACTTGATCAGCGGGGCATCGCGCGACAGTGGGCGGAAGCCGACGCCGTGGTACAGGCCGCGCGCCGCCGGATGGCCGGGCGCGCCCAGGCAGACCACGGTCATCAGGGTGGCGCCGGCGTCGCGGGCCAGTCGCATCCCGTGCAGCAGCATCGCGCGGGCGAGGCCGCGGCGGCGGTGCTCCGGGTGGGTGCCGACCGGTTCGAAGGCAGCCGTACGGTTCGCCTCGTCGAGCCAGATGATCGTCGAGCAGGCCATCGTGCCGTCCGGTGCCTCGACGAGCAGATGCAGATCGCCGCGGTAGCCGGGCGCCCGGCGCACCCCCTCGTACCCCACGGTCGTGTACGGCGAGGGGCTCCAGGCGTCCACGTGGGCGCGGACGACGGCCTGCGGCCCGGCCTCGTCGGCGGTGACGAAGCGGTGGCCGGCCGGGAGCTCCGCTTCTTCGATCCTGGCGAGGTCGCGGACGTTGAGCTGGGTCCACGACCCCTTCTCGCCGAGTGAGGACGGATCGGTCACGTACCCGTGGGCCCGCCAGCGCTCCACGGCGAAGGTGTCGGAGGCGCTCGGCAGCACGGTCCGCTCAAGGCCCGCGGCGAGGTCGTCGAACCAGCCGATCACCTCATCGAAGAGGTGCGGATGGCCGGGGTGGACCTGGTACGCGAGGTAGGCGCCGGGGAGGTCCTTCACCGTGCCGTCGCTCAGGTGGTACCGGCGCGGCAGGTGACCCCAGGCCCAGGCGACGAGCCTTCCCTCGTGGAACCAGAGCCGACGTGGCCAGTGCGGTCCGTGGGCGGCATGCCCCCGGCCCCAGTTCCAGGCCAGTTCGCCGTACGCGGCATCGGCGTTGAGAAGGTCCTGACGCAGGGCCGTGACCTCCTGGGTGAGACCTTGCATCAGCGTCAGGTCCGCGGAGGTCAGCAACTCGAAGTCGGTCATGGGGCGCCAATGTGTCAGGGGGAGCGGCGCGCCGTCGATCGGATTTCGGCACCGGCGCGGGCGCGTGCATTTTCCGGTCGGCCACGTACTTCAGCGGGAGTACGCCCGCTCACCTCCCACGGCTGACGTCTTCGCACGTCCGCGCGGTCTAGCGTGGCGGCATGAAGGATCAGCAGCAGCCCGCGGACCCGGTACGTCCCTGGGGCGGACCGCCCTGGCGTGACGGCCCGCCTTGGCGTGACGGCCTGCCCGGCCCCTGGAAGTGGGTCGCGCGCGACGGGCTGCCGTGGATCTCCACGCTCCTGATCACCGTCTTCGTGCAGATGGGCAGCAGCTACGCGGCCAAGGAGCAGCTGGGCGAACGCGCGGACCTCGATGTCTTCGCCCGGCTCGTGCTGCTCGCCGGCACCGGGCTCCTGCTGCTGCGGCACAAGTACCCGGCCGCGGTCGTGTTCGGTGTCGCCGCGACCACCATGCTCTATCTCGGCGCCGGATATCCGTACGGCCCGGTGTTCGTCACCACGGCCATCGCGGTCTTCGCCGCCGTTGTCGCCGGGCAGCGGCGCGCGGCGTGGGGAGCGATCGGGATGCTGTGGCTTGGGCACCTCCTGATCGCGCACTGGCTGTACCGCTGGCTGCCACCCGACGGCGACACGGCCGCGGACTGGCAGGGCGAAGTGGTCGTCGCCGTCTGGGTCGTGGCGATCCTGGCGGTCGCCGAACTGTTCCGGATGCGCCGCGAACAATGGGCCAAGGACCGGGCCGAGCGGGCTGAAGCCGCCCGCCGCAGGGCCGACGAGGAACGCCTGCGCATCGCGCGCGAACTCCACGACGTCCTGGCCCACTCCATCTCCGTCATCAATGTGCAGGCCGGTGTCGGGCTCGCGCTCCTCGACTCCGACCCCGAGCAGGCCCGTACCGCCCTGACCACCATCAAATCCGCCAGCAAAGAGGCACTGGGCGAGGTCCGCCAGGTCCTCGAATCCCTGCGCGCCCCCGGCGACGCACCCCGCGCCCCCGCCCCCGGACTCGACCGGCTGCCCGAGCTGGTCCAGCAGGCCGCGAGCGCGGGACTGACCGTCGAGGTGACCCGCGAGGGCGAACCCGTGCAGCTCGCGCCCGGCGCGGACCTCGCTGCTTTCCGTATCGTCCAGGAAGCCCTCACCAACGTCGTACGGCACTCCGGTTCGCGCCGCGCCCGGGTCACGATCGGCCACGGGAAGGGTGAGCTGGAGCTGCGGATCGACGACGACGGGCCCGCCACGCAGGCCGACGCGGGCGGCAGCGGCAACGGGCTTGCCGGAATGCGGGAGCGCGCGGCCGCGCTCGGTGGCACGATCGAGGCCGGAGCGCGCCCGGACGGAGGTTTCCGGGTGCGGGCCCTCATTCCGCTGCGCCCCAAGGAGATGCCGTCATGATCCGGGTCCTGCTCGCCGACGACCAGTCGCTGGTCCGCGCCGGGTTCAAGGCGCTGCTCGACGCGCAGAGCGACATCGAGGTGGCGGGCGAGGCCGCCGACGGCGAGGAGGCGCTGCGGCAGGTGAGCGCGCTGCAGCCCGATGTGGTCCTGATGGACATCCGGATGCCGCTCCTCGACGGCCTGGCCGCCACACGCCGGATCACCGAGGACGAGACGCTGACGGCGGTGAAGGTCGTCATGCTCACCACGTTCGAACTCGACGAGTACGTCTTCGAGGCGATCCGCTCCGGCGCCTCCGGGTTCCTGGTGAAGGACACCGAGCCCGAGGAACTGCTGCGCGCGGTACGGGCCGTGGTGGATGGCGACGCGCTGCTGTCACCGGGCGTGACGCGCCGGCTCATCGCCGAGTTCGCGGCCCGCTCCAAGGAACCGGCGATCGAGCAGAGCCTGGGTGAGCTGACGGAGCGCGAGCGCGAGGTGATGGCGCTGGTCGGGATCGGACTGTCCAACGAGGAGATCGCCCGCCGCCTCGTCGTCTCACCGCTGACGGCGAAGACGCACGTCAGCCGGACGATGGTGAAGCTGGGCGCCCGCGACCGGGCCCAACTCGTCGTGATCGCCTACGAGTCGGGGTTGGTCCGGCCCGGCTGGCTCGGCTGACGCGTGGCGTTCTGGAACCGCCACAGGACGGTGATGACCCGTACGAGGAAAGCCAGGGGCGCGAGTACCGCAGCCGCCGTGATCAGCGTGGTGCGCGCGGTTCCCGTCAGGTCATAGGCCCATACGGGTCCGGCGAGCACAGCGAAGACCAGGGCGGCGAGGACCGCACCCGAGACCAGCGCATAGCCGATCTCCACTGTGATGGCATCGCGTTCTTCCTGCGTACGGCTCCCCATCTCGCCAGTAAAACAGTGCCCGTTCCTCAGCTCCAAGTGATGGCGGAGGTCTCCCGCCACAGCTTCGCGAGCGAGGCGTCGCCGGTGATGCGCGGGGCGGGCAGCCGGTTCCACAGCGCCAGGTACAGGCGGGCCGCGGGTCCGCTGATCTCGCAGTCGGCCCCGGTGCCGTCCTCGGCGTCCCGCGTGGTCACCGGCGGCTTCTCGGAGAGCCGTACGGTCCACACCGCGTCCGTGTCCGTGGCGCGCACCCGCAGCACCTTCGGCTGCTCGCTGCGCACCCGGCTCCTCTCGCGGGAGTGGAAGGCGAAGAGCAGCTCGTCGATGCCGTCGACCGCGAACGCCGCGTCGATGGTGCTGCGCTCGGCCGAACGCAGCGCCGACTCCGCGTCGACGCGGTGCACCGCGGTCTCGTGCGCCTGCCGCCGCGCCCAGAACGCGCGCGGCGAGGGCGCGGGCAGGAACGACCAGCACTCCAGGTCGTCCGGTGCCTGCTCCAGGGCCGTCACGAGCGCCGTGTGCCCCTCGCGGAACCACGCGAGGAGCGCGTCCCCGTCCAACTCCGGCTCCGGGTCGGCAGGTTGATACGAGCGGTGTCCCTCGGCGAGGAACGTGGTGGCCCACCGGTGCACCATCCCGGTGTGCCGCACCAGATCCCGGACGGTCCAGCCCGGGCAGGTCGAGACGGCCGCGTCGGTCCCGGCCTCCTCGGCGTCGGCAGCGAGCAGCTGCCCCTCCACGCGCAGGGCGGAGATGTGTGTGGCGATGTCCATGGCCCGGAGCCTAAGCACGGCGCAGGCGGTGCACCAGTGTGTTCCGGCAGGTGAAACGGCTTTCGGGCCGAACGGGCGCGGGCGTCCTCACCAGCCGAACATCTGCGTCCACGTCCAGTCGTTGGTCGTGACGCCCAGCCCCATCGTCTTCAGGCCGCAGTTGAGGATGTTCGCGCGGTGGCCCTCGGAGTTCATCCAGGCGTCCATCACGCTCTGGGCCGAGCCCTGGCCCTTGGCGATGTTCTCGGCGCCCGGGTTGTCCACGCCCTGGGCCTTGGCGCGGTCGACGAACGAGCGGCCGTCCTGGCTCGTGTGGCTGAAGTAGTCGTTCGCCGACATGTCCTCGCTGTGCAGCTGGGCGGCCTTGGAGAGGCGGCTGTCGAGCTTCACGGGTGCGCAACCCGCCTTGGCGCGCTCGGTGTTGACGAGCGCCAGGACCTGTTCGGCGTGCGTGCCGCCAGGGTTGGCGGGTGCCTGCGCGGGCGGCTTGGGCGCGGTGGTCTTCGACTTCGTCGGCTGCGGCGCGGGGGAGCTCGGCTTCGGTTTCGCCGTCTTCGAGGGCTTCTTGCTGGGCGAGGCCTTGGCGGACTTGGACTTCGACGGGGTCGCCGAGGGCTTCTCGGAGGTCGTGGTGCTCTCGGCGTCGGCCGGTGTGTCCCCGTCGCTCGCCGTCGTCGCCTGCACCTTGTCGTTCTCGGCGTCCGGGGTGAGCAGATCGATGCCGATCGCCGTCACGCCCGAGACCAGCAGCACCACGGCCGCTGCCGCCGCGGTCGTACGCCGCCGTCGGCGCTGCCGCAATTGGCGTTCCTCCATGCGGGTCGGCCCGGAGGGCGAGCCGACCGTCGTGCTGTCGTCCGCCCAGTCCGCGTGACCCGCTTGGCCCGCGGGGTCCATGCGGTCGTACGCGCCCGGCGCCTGCGCGGCGAAGGCGACTGTCTCCGCGGCCGGATCCCCGTACAGACCGAGCGCCGCGAACACCCCGGCGCCGGTGCCGCCCAGGAGCGGGACCAGGCCGAAGCCGACGAGCAGCCCTTCGGCCGGCCACAGGTCCGCCGCGTGGCGGGAGCAGTCCTGACATTGGCGTATGTGACGCGCTATTCGCTTGCGCCACAGCCCGGACGGCACCCCGTCCCATATCCCGACCACGGCACCGAGCCCGTGACAGTGCGGCGCGGACAAGGCGCGCACCACCACACGCGCTGTCTCCAGCTGTTCCTTCATCCGCTGCACGCGTACCGCGGCGTGCTGCGCGGGGATCTCCAGGGCCGCGGCCAGCTCGGACCGGGTCAGCTCGCCGGCGGCCTCGAGCCACCACAGCGAAAGGAGCTCGCGGTCGTCGCTCTCCAGCCAGCGCGTCGCCTCCGCGACCTCGCGCCGCTGGCCCTCCAGGCCGAGCCGGACAATCGTGACATTCACGAAGTCGCCGGCAGGATCCGGCATATCGAGCTCATCGCGCACGCCGAAGGCATCGGGCGCCGACTGGCGCGCCTGGTGGTGCCCCCGTATCTGGTTCATCGCGATGGCCACGAGCCAGGCGCGGAAACGCAGTGGATCCTGCAGTCGCCCGATGCCGCGCAGCGCGCGCAGCATCGTATCCTGCACCACGTCGTCGACATCGGCATGCCCGTTCATCGCGCGGCCCACAATGCTGTAGACCAGCGGCAGATAGGCGGTGACCAGCTCGGCCTGCGCCCTCCGGTCACCGTGCTGCGCCGCGATCACCAGCGCGCCGCCCTCTCGGCTCACACCCACGTCCGTCCACTCTCCCTCTCGCTCGCCGCCTCGCTGGGCCGGCATAAGGGAGACCGTGGCGGCGCCGGCGGATAACAGAAATCGCGCCACCATTGCGCGTGCGGACGGAGGGGCACAAGGGTTCGCGGGTGTGGGATATGCCTTACGGGGCGTTTACGCAGCCCGCAGGGCGGGCGCATCGGCAAAGAGTCGCGCGGCGTTCCCGAAACACACCGCGCGCAGCCAGTCGTCCCCGAGACCGAGGTGCGCGAGGGACTCCAGTGCATGGAGGTACGGGTACGGAATGTTCGGAAAGTCCGTACCGAGAAGAATGCGGTCCTCGTGGTGCTTCAGGCGCGGCAGCAGATCGCGCGGGAACGGCGCGAGCGTCTCGGTGAAGTCCGTGAACACCATGGTGGTGTCCAGATGGACGTGCGGGTAGCGGTCCGCGAGGCCGAGGAACTCCGCGTACTCCGGCGTGCCCAGATGCGCGACGATCAGCCGCAGCCGGGGGTGGCGGGCCAGCACCGCGGAGATGGGGCCGGGCCCGGTGTGCTTGCCGGGCACCGGGCCCGAGCCGCAGTGCGTCACGACGGGCGTGCCCGATTCCGCCAGCAGCCCCCAGACGTCGTCGAGCTGCGGATCGGCCGGATCGTAGGCGCCGACCTGCAGATGGGCCTTGAAGACCTGCGCGCCCGACTCCAGCGCGCCGCGCACCACGTCCGCCGCGCCGGGCTCCGGGAAGAACGTGGCCGTGTGCAGACAGTCCGGTGTGCGGGCGGCGAAATCGGCGCCCCAGGCGTTCAGCCAGGCCGCCATGCCCGGCTTGTGCGGGTAGATCATCGCGGTGAACGCGCGGACGCCGAAGGCCCGCAGCCTTTGCAGCCGCTCGTCCTCGGCGTCGCGATAGGTGATCGGCCACGCCACGCCGGTCATCGGACCGACGGCGTCGAAGTACGCCCACACCTTGTCGAGCACCCGCTGCGGCATGAAGTGCGTATGCACGTCGATCAGCCCCGGCAGCCCGAGCCCGCGCCAGAACTCGCGTATGGCGTCTGCCTCTTCGCTCTGTCCGTTCGCCTCGTTCACCACGCCGTCATTGTGACCGACGGGGTGAACGGCTGATCAAGGGGTCTCGCCCGCGAGTGGAGGACCGCCCTGATCAGCCGCCTCATCACGCGAGCAGGAACGCACGGATCTGCGCGGCGACCGGCTCCGGAGCCGCCCAGAACGCACCGTGGTCCTGGTCCGGCAGGCTCAGCACGGTGACCTTCGGCAGGAGCGCGGCCAGCGCGTCGGCGCCCACCTGGAAGAACGGCTCGGTGTTGCTGCCGACGGAGACGGCGACCGGCGCGTCGACCGACCAGCGGCCGGCCGGCAGCGGCGTGCCGTCCATGAGCTCGCGCAGGATGCGGCCCTCGTACGCGTACGTGTGGGCGTAGCGCGCCATTTCGCCCCAGGACGGATCCGCCTTCATCGCCCCGAGGTACTCGGCGGGCACCCCGATCATCTCGGTCATGAAGTACTCGACGGCCTCACTGCGCTCGCCCGCCGCGACCATCGCCTCCATGCGCTCGACGTAGTCGGCGGGCATCGGCGCCCGCGAACCGTCGACGATGAACGGCGGCTCGTACAGATAGACCCCCGTCACCTTGTCGCCCAGCGCGCTCGCCGCGTCGAGCGTGATCCCGCAGCCGCCGGAACCACTCGCGAGCGCGGCCGACCCGCCCGCGATGTCGACCAGCGCGGCGATGTCCTCGAGCTCGCGCGCCGGGTCGTACGGCTGCGGGTCGCCGCTGGCGCCGCGGCCGCGCCGGTCGAAGGTGATCACGGTGAAGTGCTCGGAGAGCTCCTTCGCCAGACCCGCGACACCGGTGTGGTCCTCGGCGACGTTGCTGACCACGATGACCGCTGGTCCGGAGCCGGTCTTCTCGTACGCGATGGTGGTGCCGTCCGTGGAGCTGAACGTCTGCATGATCATGTCTCCTCGTTCGCTTTCCAGCAGGTCATCGAGCCGGTCCAGGGCCTCGGCGTATCCCTCGGCCATCTGCAGCTCGACCGCACGCTGCAGGGCGGGACCGTCCGGGAACCCCGCCTCGACCTCGACGCGGCAGCCGGTTCCGGCGGTCGTGAAGGTCACCGTGGTGGGGAAGGTGCCGCTGTCGTCCGGCTGCCATTCGTCGTCGGCGAAGCAGTCCTCATAGGACAGTTCGGCGCGCGGGACGACGCGGTCGTACGTGGCGATACCGCGCACCGGTGCGGCCGAGCCGTCCTCCGGGGCGATCTGGAACCGCCAGCTGCCGCCCGGCCGTACGTCCATCTCGTACACGGTCGCGGCCCAGCCGGCCGGACCCCACCACTTCGTGATCGCCTCGGCGTCGGTCCAGGCCCACCAGGCGCGCTCGACGCCGGCCGCGTAGGTGCGGCTGATGCGCAGGGTGTTGTGCGCCCTGTCGATCACGATGCCGTCGTCATTCATGTCGTCATTCATGTCGTCACTCATGTGCCGTCTCCTCCGACTCGTCGCGCTCATCGAGAAAGGAACCGAGGCGGTCCATCCGCTCCGCCCACAGCTCGGCGAAACCCTGCGCCCAGTCGCTCACCTCCCGCATAGACTCCGGTCGCAGCCGGTAGATCCGCTGCTGTGCCTGCTTCGTCACGTCGACCACGCCGGCCTCGGCGAGCAGCCGAAGATGCCGGGACACCTGAGGCTGGCCCATCTCCAGGTGGTCGACGATGCCGCCGACGGACCGCGGGCCGTCACGGAGCAGCTCGACGATGCGGAAGCGATTGGGTTCCGAGATCGCCGTCAGGCGCTGTTGCACGGATGCGAGCATGCCTCGAATATACACCTAGCCATATATGCGTGCAGGCGTATTTATGGATTCAGCTGTCAGTGGGTTCGATGCGCAGAGCGAGCATCGCCACGTCGTCGCGCCGGTCGGCCATGGTCTCGATCGCGCACAGGAGGTCGGGCAGTGTTTCGCGCCGGTGGAGCGTCGCCCGGGCGAGCAGTTGGTCCTGGCCGAAGTCCAGTGACGTGGTCGGGGTCTCGATGAGGCCGTCGGTGTGGAGCAGAAGGGTGTCGCCCGGCCTCAACACGTGTGTGTGGGTGGTCCGTTGAAGGCTGGGCAGCACGCAGAGCGGCGGATCCGCGGGCGCGGTCAGGAAGCGGGCCTCGCCATGCGCGGGAATCACCAGAGGCGGCGGGTGTCCGGCGTTGGACCAGGTCAGCTGCCAGGCACCGTCGTCGGTCCGGCGCACGGTCGCGTGGATGGCGGTGGCCAGCGGGGCGGCGTGCAGGCCGTCCGCGACATCGTCGAGCCGCTGGAGCACGGCGGCCGGCGTGACATCCTGACCCGCCACGTACGCGAGGGCGCGGAGCATGCTGCGCATCTGGACCATGGCCGTGGCGGCGGCGAGATCGTGGCCGGCGACGTCCCCGATGTCGAGGACGAGCGTGCCGTCCGGGAGCGTGAAGGCGTCGTACCAGTCACCGCCGATCTCTCCGTTGGAGCCCGCGGGCTGGTAGCGGGCCGCCAGGTCGAGGCCGGGTACGGACGGCGGATCGGTGAGCTGGGCGCGCTGGAGGCCGATCGCGGTGCGGCGGGCCTGCTGCAGGTCGAGGACCTTGCGGATCGGGCGCTGGGCGTGGTGCAGCACCTCGCGGAGCAGGTCGATCTCGCGTGGAGTGGGGACGGGGGTGTCGCCGGTGGTGGCGGTGACGGCGTAGCCGAGGACGCGATCGTCGACTGCGAGCGGGATCAGGCTCATACTCGTGGCGCCGGCGGCGATCAGCCAGCGCTCGGTGACGGCGGGCACCAGGCCCGGCGGGACGGGTCCGTCGGGCGGGATCCGGAACGTACGGGGCACACCGCGCTCAAGCACCTCACGTACCACGCCAGTTGCCGGGAGTCGCTGGCCGCGCAGCGCAGGCGGCGGCGGAAGCCCGGGGCGTACCGCGGACGCGACACGGCGTGCGGTGGCCTCGGCCCGGTCGGGCAGGGGCCACTCATCGTGGGAGAGCAGCAGGATCAGACAGCAGTCGGCGAGCTCGGGCACGATCACCCGGACCACTTCGGCGAACGCGGCGGGCAGACTCGCACCGGACGCCTCGGCGACGCCTGCGAGCAGCCGCTCCCGCAGCCGCTTGCCCCAGGTGTCCTCCACGTCCGAGGTCGCGACCACCCAGTCCGCGTCCGGCTCGTCCCGCACGACGGGCACCGCGCGGGCCGACACATGACGGTACGAGCCGTCGGCCGCGCGCAGGCGGTAGTCGGTCTGGACGACCCCCGAATCGTCCTGCTCGGCGGGCCCGTTCCACAGGGCCTTCAGATGGTCCCGGTCGCGCGGGTGGATGTAGGGATCCATGGGCTCGCCCGCCCGGCCCGGCCACGGCGCCCCGGTGATCGACTCCCAGCCGGGAACGACCTCCTCCACGGTTCTGTCGTTGTGCACCACCCACACCATCTGCGTGACCGCGTCGATCAGGGCCGCGTACCGCCGCAGCGTCGAACTCTCGGCCGTGGTGTCCATGGCGAGCACCAGGATTCCCGGTCCCTGCCGCGTGGGCACCGAGTTGCACGCGTACACGAAATGCTGAGCCTGGGCGACGGCATCCGGATCGGTGCGCCGCTCACCGATGACCTGCCGCGACTGCCCGGTGGACCGCACCGTGTCCAGTACACCGAGAAAACGGTGCGCATCGGCGTCCGGGAATGCCCGACGGGCGGGCAGCCCGATCCTTCGGTCGCCGAACAGCCTGGTGAACACGTCGTTCGCATAGACCAGACGGTTCTCGGGACCGGCGAAGAGCGCAGCGGCGGTGACCATCCCGTCAAAGATCCGCGGATCGAGGACGGGGCCCTCGGACACCCGGTGGCCGGGTTTTCGCTGTGGACGCCGGGTTCTGCGCGTGCTGTGCCTCACCGACCAGCCTTTCCGAGAGCCCGTGGGGCGTTTTGTTCGATTATGCAGCGGTTCGAGGTGTGAGGCTTCCTTGCCAGGAGGGGGACCCAGCGGCGCGGCGCGCCCGGTGAGTCCGCGGGTGCGGGAGGGCGGTCAGGTGGCCGGGCGGCGACCCGGTGTATGGCCGAACGTGCGGCGGAAGACCTCGATGAACGTGCTCGCCGACGACCAGCCGCAGCGGTGCGCGACCGTCGTGACGGGGGTGTTCTCGGCCAGGAGGATCAGTGCGTGATGGAGCCTGATCTGGGTGCGCCACTGCGGGTAGGTGAGGCCGAGGTCGGCATGGAGGCGGCGGGAGAGCGTGCGGGCGCTCGCGCCGATCTGGCGTCCGAGGTCGTCGAGGGAGCGGTTGTCGGACGGGTCCGCCCGCAGGACGTCGTGCAGTTCGCGGAGCAGCGGGTCGGTGGGGGCAGGTAGGTGCAGGGGCCGCTCGGGGGAGACGGTGAGCTGGTCGAGCAGGACCGCGCGCAGGCGCCGGTGGGGCGGGCCGTCGTTGTCGGGGTCGCGGGTGTAGGTGACGATGAGTTCGCGCAGGAGGGGGCTGACGGCCAGGACGGCGGGTTTGTCCAGGCCGAGGGGGTTCTCGTCGGCGGGCAGGCCCACGAGGTGGAGGTCCAGTTCGCCGTGGGCCTGGTGGTGGTGGACCGTGCCCGCGGGGATCCACAGCGCGCGGGTGGCGGGGGCGACCCAGGAGCCGGCGTCGGTGGTCACCGCGATGGTGCCCCTGCTGGCATAGGCGATCTGATGGTCGTCGTGCCGGTGCGCGTCGATCTCGCCGCCGGACGCGAGGCGTTGGGTCCGGGTCGGCGCGACAGGAGTGTGGCGGATTTTCTGCATTGCTTGGCAATCTATCGAAAGCGCGACACCCGGTGCTTCGCTCAGCATGAGGCGGTGCGAACGAATAGACCGATAGTGCTGCTGGCCGTGGGGCATGCCTGCGTCGACATCTACCAGGGCGCCGTAGCGGCGCTGATCCCGTACTTCCTGGCCGAACGGGACTACACCTACGCGGTAGCCTCCGGCATCGTCCTGGCCGCGTCCCTGCTCTCGTCGGTGGCCCAGCCGCTGTTCGGTGCGCTCACCGACCGGTGGGCGATGCCGTGGCTGCTGCCGGTCAGCACTCTGTTGGGCGGCGTGGGCATCGCGCTCAGCGGACTGAGCGGCTCCTACGCGCTCACCTTGCTCTTCGTCGCCGTGTCCGGCGTCGGCGTCGCGGCGTACCACCCGGAATCCGCCCGCGTGGCCCGGCTGGCGAGCAACGGCAGCCACAGTGCGATGAGTTGGTTCTCCCTCGGCGGCAACATCGGCTTCGCACTCGCACCGCTCATGGTGGCGGCCGCGATCGGTCACGGCTCCCTGCGCTGGACACCCGTCCTCGTCCTGCCCGCGCTCGCCGGCGCCGCCCTGTGCGTACCGGTCCTGCGGATGCTGGCCCGGCCGGAGAGCGGCCAGGCCAGGACGCGGCCGCCGCGCGGCGCCGACGACGTGGCCTCGTTCCTGAAGCTGTCCCTGGCGGTCGTCTTCCGCTCCATCGTCTTCACGGGCCTGAGCACCTTCATCGCCCTCTACGCGCGACAGCGCATGGACGGCTCCGCCACCGCGGGGACGGTCGCCCTGTTCCTTCTCTTCCTGGGCGGCGCCTTCGGCTCGCTCCTGGGCGGAACCCTGGCCGGCCGCTACGACCGCGTCCGCGTCTCCCGCTGGTCCTACCTGCTGTCCGTCGCCGCCGTCACCGGCGTGCTCTACGTACCCGGGCCGGCGATGTTCGTCTTCGTGGCCCTCACCTCGGCGGGCCTGTACGTCCCGTTCTCCCTCCAAGTCACCCTCGGCCAGGACTACTTGCCGTCCCGTATCGGCACCGCGAGCGGCGTCACGCTCGGCCTCACGGTCAGCGTCGGCGGCCTCGCCGGCCCGTTCCTCGGCCACCTCGCGGACACCACGGACCTCCGGACGGCCCTCACCCCGCTGATCGCGATGCCCGCGCTGAGCTGGCTGCTCTTCCGGGCGCTGCCCGAGCCCACTTGGCCCGGCGACAAGGCCGCTGCACCTGCGCCGCCGCGGCAAGGCGCGGAGTCCGGCACGAGCTGAGTGGACCGTGTGTCGAAGATGAGTACGAGCGCTCAGGTCGCCGCACGGCACAGCATGAACGATGGCGATCACCACCCATCAGTTCACTGTCCGCAGGAGAACGCGTTGCTCAGCCGTCTCGCCCACGTACTCGTTCCGGCCTTCGGGCGCCTCACCGTGACCACCGATCCCGGCGCCGCGTTCGCGCCGGGCAGCCTCCTCGTCGCGAACCACACGTCACTTGCCGACCCTGCGATCGTCCTCGCCGCACTGCACCGTCTGGAGGTCCGGCCCGTCGTGATGGCCACGGCGGGTCTGTGGCGCATTCCCGTCCTCGGTTCCGCCCTGGCCCGCGAAGGACACATCCCCGTCCACCGCGGTGACCGCCGCGCGGCGGAGGCACTCGACCTCGCTGCTTCCGCACTGGACGACGGCCGGCTTGTCCTCATCTACGGCGAGGGCCGCCTCCCCGCGCGCCTGGACGCCTCGGAGTCCGCTCCCGCCGCGTTCCGCAGCGGCATCTCCCGGCTCGTGGAAAGGACGGGCGCACCGATCGTCCCGATCGGCCAGGCCGGCGCCCGACGGGTCACCTCAGGAAGCGCCGCCAAGCAACTGGCGGGCCTGGCCACGGCGCCAGTGCGCCGCCCGGAGCTGCATGTGCACGTGGGCGCGCCTCTCACGGCGATCCGATCCGGCCACCGCTCCATTCGTACGCGGCGTGCGCACGACGCGGTGACCGCTGCGTGGCGAACGGCGGCGGGGCGCCTCGGCTGAGCAGAGCCGGGCGGCGGTGAAGTCGCGAGCGCGTCGACACCGTGCTGACCTGCGATGTCGTGGGCTGAGGAGGTGTCGGCGGTGGAATGGCGAGACACTGGGGTGACAGTCTCGCGGTCTCGTTCGAGACGGCTGACCTCACCAGGCGATCGATGAACACGTGGTGAATCGTGATGCAGCACAATCGATGTGCGGTACTGGCGGCCCTGCTCGCCGTAGTTCCCGTGGCGACGGTTTCGAGTGCGCAGGCCGTCGAACCACCCGACCGTTCCGTCCAGGCGGCTCCCTGGAAGCCGGTCGGCCCGTACCAGTTCACGAATCAGGGCGCCGGCCGCTGCCTGGGCTTCCCCGCCGGTGACGACCGGGTCCGGGTGTGGGACTGCACCACGGAGGCGTACCAGCTCTGGGATCTGGTGTCCGACGGCCGGGGCCACTTCGCGGTCGTCAACCGGCGCAACGGCGAGTGCCTCGCAGGCCACTCGCAGGGCCCGAGCGGCTGGTCGACTTGGCTGTCGGCCTGCGACTACAGCTTGAGCAACGCCGACCAGCTCTGGTCCGTCGACCCGGCGGTGGGCCCCAACCCCGGTCGCATCGCGAATCTCTCCGGCCGCGTCCTGGAGCCTGTGCCGGGCGGTGCGAACGAGTCCCGGGTCGCGACCAACGACGACCGGGGAGTGCCGATCCAGAGGTGGGGCATCGCCTACATCCAGCAGTAATCATTAACACCACACGGCGTTGACGCGGCGACCCCACCCAGGTCGCGACCCCTAACCGTCCTGAGCACGCACCCTGTTCATCGCGGCGTGGATCTGAAGCCAGGTCGGGTCGGAGCCGGACGCCTCGGTCACCGTGTCCAAGTCAACCTGCGACCAGGACTGTTGGCCGTCGCTGAGTTCCAGGTGCGACTCGAGGTCCTGCTCACCGTCGGGTACTTCGCTCGTGGAGTCCACGAAGGCACGTACCGCCTCGCCCATCGCCTTGAGGTCCGGTGAGCGCGAGTCGTCGCCCGAGGCCGTCAGGAGTGCGACGTCGCCCGCACCTGTGGCCGCGACGAGTTGCCCTGTCGCCAGCCTGCCCAGGGCAGTGATGGGTGCGCCGGTCAGCAGCCGGTGCGGCGTGGTGGATTCCTCGTCGAGGTCGAGCTCGATGAGTGTGCCGTCCGCATGGCCGACCCACAGCACGCCCGACCGGGCATCGAAGGCGATGTTCTGCCGTGACCAGTCCGGGTCCTCCACCGGGTCGCCGTTCTCGTCCGCCTCAAGGTTGGTGGAGAGGATCAGGCGAAGCGTCGGGAACTCGTAGACCTCCAGGGTCTCCGCGTAGGCGTTGCCGCGAATCGCGAAATGACGGCCGTCCGCGCTGAACACCGGTGCCTCGTAGCCGTCGACGTCGATGATCAGTGCCGTGCGCAGGAACCGGAGGGGGCCGGGCTCGCTGTCGGTGCGGCCGAACAGCATGAGGGTGGCGCCCTGGTCGCTGTTGTACGTTGCGACGAGACCGCCCGCAGGGTGCTCCACGATGCCGGTGTCCCAGCCGCGGCCCGTGTGGACCTCTCCGCTCCGCAGGTCGATCGTGTCACTGCGGTCCCACAGTCCCGGAGTGCCGTTCGGCGAAGGCCAGCCCCACAGAGCATGGCCGTCCGGGCTGAACGCCACGTGCTGGTAGTCGGCGAGAGGTACGTACTCCATCTCGCGCACGTCCTCGCCGAGGGCGGCGCCTGGTGAGTCGCCGGCGGCAGGCTGCTTCCAATGCAACACCCGTCCGTCGTACGCCATCGCGAGCGCGGGCACTGCCGGGTGCCAGGCGACGGAGGGTGTGTCCCGGTCCCAACTGTCCACGTCCCCATACGGATCCGACTCGGCCCCGATGGTGATCAGGAGATCCAAGCGCCCCGCCGAGCAGTCCCAGACATGCACGGCAGGACGCTCCGCATCGAGGCCGGCCACCAGCGGAAGGCGTGGATGACACACGAGTCGTTCGACCTTCGCCCCGCCGACTACGCCTGCCCGCGCCGTGATCGCTGTTTCGCTCATGGCGGCAGCCTATGAGGCGCCACTGACAAGACGTGTCGTCAGGCGCCAGGCCCCTCCTGAGGCGCCCGCACCTCGATCCGGCTGCGCAGCGCGCGCGATGTTCCGCAGGGTCCATGGTCTCCATCGTCGGCTCCTCGGCGCGGCGGCCCCGGCACGGCGGCCGCCGAAGAGGCAGCCGCCGAGGAGCGTGATGTCGTCGAGGGTGACTTGCTGCCCTCCGGGCAGGCCTTCGGGACCGGTTGCTACTTCGCGCCGAGACCGGCGTCGTCGACCTCGTCCTCGCCCGCCGCCTTGAGGATCTTGTTGAGCGGGGTGAGGTCGTAGATGCCCTTGAGGTCGGGCTGGTCGAGGAGGCCCGCCTTGACTGCGTGCTGTGCCTGGACGTCGAGGGTGGCGGCCAGTGGGTCGTCGAGGAAGGTGATCGACTTCCATGCCGGGTCGATGACCTCGGCGGGCAGCTCCTTGCCCGACAGTTCCTTGAGCGCCGCGTTGGCGGAGGCCTTGGCCTCGTCCGGGTTTGCGTTGATCCACGCGTTGGTCTTCACCGAGCCGCGCAGGACCGCCTCGACGACGTCCGGGTGTTCCTTGAGGAAGCTCTGCGACACGATGATGTTCGTGATCACGAACTTGTTGTCCGGCCACAGCGTCGACTCGTCGAGCAGCACCTTCGCGCCCTCGGAGACCAGCTTGGAAGCGGTCGGCTCGGGTACCCACGCGCCGTCGATGGAACCGGACTTGTAGGCGTTGGGGGTGATCTTGTTGTCTGTGCGGACGACGGAGACGTCACCCTTGCCGCTCTGTGCGTCGGCCTTCCAGCCCTTCTCCGCGATCCAGTTGAGGAACGCCACGTCCTGGGTGTTGCCGAGCTGAGGGGTGGCGATCTTCTTGCCCTTGAGGTCGTCCAGGGTCTTGATCTTGTCCGGGTTGACGACGAGCTTCACGCCGCCGGATGCGGAACCGCTGATGATGCGCAGGTTCTGGCCACCCGACTTGGTGTAGCCGTTGATGGAAGGGGAGGGGCCGATGAAGCCGATGTCGATGGAACCGGCGTTGAGCGCCTCGATCTCGGAAGGGCCGGCGTTGAAGGTCGCGGGCTTGATCTCGGTGCCGCCGAGCTCCTTCTGCAGCAGGCCCTCCTGGACGCCGACCAGGGCGGTGGCGTGCGTGAGGTTGGGGAAGTAGCCGATTCTCACCTCGTCGGCGGAGAGCTTCTTGGCGTTTGCCGCGACCTCGGTCTTCTTGTCGTCGTCGGCGGCGTTTGACCCGTAGCCGCAGGCGGTCAGCACAAGAGGGAGGGCGGCTATGGCGGCGAAGGTGCGCAAGGAGGTACGCGGGCGTGCGGCAGACACGGAGGTGTCCTCTCAGGAAGGAATGGAGCAGAAGGGAGGGGGCGTCGACGCCCGAGTGGTGTGCTGTGGCCGATTTCAGACGGGCCGACAGATGGCGCTGGACGTACGGCCGAAGTCGATGTGGCGGCGCACGGTCAGCAGGGGGAGAGACAGGTGCACGCTGTCATGCGTACTCATGGCCACCCCTCAATCCCTAGTATTCCTACCTGGCTGATAGGGATCGTGGCAGAAGGTGGCCCGCACCCCAAGAGGGTGTCTGCATGGTGGACGCGGCTGTCTCGAGCGCTGGAGGGTGCGCTGAACGGCCCTGAACGTCAGGGATTCACCCAGGCGTCAGGCATGTCGGCGAGGGCTGCCACCTCAGCGGGGAGGCGGGCCGACGCGACGTCGGCGAGAGACACACCCTCCAGGATCTCGCGCACATGGGAGCGCAGGGCGATCCACAGCGGGAGCAAGGACTCGGCGGGACCGGTGTACGACAGATCCGGTGGGCGGACCCCGCGCACGGAGACCAACGGGCCGTCCACGATGCGGATGATGTCGGCGATGCTGATGGAATCGGCGGGCTTCGCCAGCCGGTAACCGCCGTTGCCCCCGCGCTGGCTGACGACGAGACCGCCCCGGCGCATGTCGTTGAGGATGCTCTCGAGGAACTTGTGCGGAATGTCCTGTGCGGCGGCGATCGCCTCGGCCTTGAGCGGCGCGTCGTCCCGCGACGCGGCAAGATGCAGTGCGGCACGTACCGCGTAGTCCGCCCTGGCTGAGATCCGCATACGTCCATTATCCGGTATGGCGCGGCGTGCTTCCCCGGCAGGTACGTGCCGCCGTGCAGTGCCATGCCGTGCCGTCCGGGCGCGGCCAGATGTTCGCGCCCGGACGGCCTCGGACCTCAGGCCGGGACGGGCGTGTAGTGCGAGGCGTCGTCTCCCTCGATGACGTGGCTGAGGGTTCCGTCGATGCCGGCAGGCACGTCGCCGGCGACGGTCACCCGGTGGAGCAGACGCGGCAGGTCGCCGTAGTCGTCCGGGGCGTAGTGCTGGGTGATGCGGTTGTCGAACAGCACGAGGTCGCCCGGCGACCAGACAACCCGCAGGACGTTCTCCGGACGGGTGACGTACGACTGGAAGATACGCAGCAGGTCGCGCGACTCGGACGGGCTGAGCCCGACGATGCTCTGGGCGAAGCCTCCGATGAACAGGCCGCGCTCCCCGGTCTCGGGATGGACACGGACGACCGGGTGGGCCGTTCGGTACTTCCGGGAGACGAACTGCCTGCGGTGTTCGGCGGCCTTCCCGGTCTTCGGGGCCGCGTAGTCGTAGTCGTTGGTGTGCACCGCCCACAGCTTGTCGGCCAGCTCGCGCAGTGATTCGGGCAGGTCCTGGTAGGCGGCGGCCGAGTTCGCGATGAGCGTGTTGCCGCCGTAGGGCGGGATCACGATGCCGCGCAGCGTGGACGCTTTCGGGGGTGTGCGGACGAACGTGACGTCCGTGTGCCACTGATTGGCGCGGATTCCCTCGTCACCGTCGACGGGGAGGATCTGCGGCTGTCCGTCGACGGAGGGGACCGTCGGGTGTGCCGTGGTGAGCTCGCCGAAGAGGGAGGCGAAGCGGAGCTGGCCCGCGTCGTCCAGGTCCTGGCCGCGGAAGACGAGCGCCTTGTGTTCGAGGAGCGCGGAGTTGATCTCGGTGACGAGGGAGGCAGCGAGGTGGTCGGCGGACAGGTCGACGCCGAGGATCTCGGCGCCAATGCGGCCGCCGATCCGGCGGACGTCGAAGCCGGTGCTTGTGGTCATGTGCGGGGTCCCTTCAGGACGTGATCGGGTAGGGAGTGGGCGAACTGTGGGGGCAGGGGGGGCGGGCGGGCCTCGCTCAGGCTCCGGGGGCGCGCCAGGAGCTGAGACGTCGCTCCACGAACACCAGGAACTGGTTGAAGACGACCCCGATGACGGAGATCGTGATGATGCCCGCGTACATCTGCGGGATCGCGAAGTTGTACTGCGAGGCGTTGATCAGGTAGCCGAGCCCGGCCTTCGCGCCGATCATTTCGGCGGCGACGAGCACCAGGATGGACACTGCTCCCGCCAGCCGGATGCCGGTGAACATCACGGGGACGGACGCCGGCAGGATGACTTTCCGGAACAGCTGCGGCGCGGACAGGTCCATCGACCGCGCCAGCTTCAGCAGGGTGGGGTCGACCGTGCGTACCGCGCTGATCGTGTTCAGCAGGATGGGCCAGGTGCACGCGTACACCACAATGGAGATCTTCGAGGTCTCGCCGATGCCGAGCAGCAGGACGAACACCGGCAGCAGGGCCAGTGCGGCGGTATTGCGGAACACCTCGAGGAGCGGTCCGAGCAGATCGGCGACCGGGCGGTACCAGCCGATCAACAGCCCCAGCGGCACGGCGACCAGCACGGCGAGACCGAAGCCGCTGAAGGAACGCACCAGGCTGGCGCGCGCGTTGTCGGCGAGCTGACCGTCGGCCGCCAGCTGCCACCATGCCTGGGCGACTTCGCTGAAAGGCGGCAGGAAGGTCCGGTCGACCAGTCCCATCCGTGGCGCCGTCTCCCACAACAGCAGCAGCGCCACGATCGCCGCGGATTTGGTCGCCGCACTCAGCAGCAGGAACGCCAGGCGGCGGATTCGGGCAGCGAACCGCGCGTCCCGGCCTGCACGCGGCTCGACGACACCTTCTTCCGCCTTTGAGGGCGCCAGGGCAAGCGATGAGGGGGCCGAGGTCTCGGTGGCCGTCGTCGTGGACTCGTGAGGTGATGTTCTGGTAGTGGAGCTCATACGGATGCCTCCTGCTTCTCCAACTCCTGCGCCCTGGCGACCTCGTCGTGCAGCAGTGACCAGATCTCGTGCCGGTGGTGCGCGAACTCAGGGCTGGAGCGCAGGTCGTCCGTGGCGGTACGGGACCCGAACGCGACCGGGACGATCTGCTTGATACGGCCGGGGCGTGACGTCATGACGGCCACGCGCTGCCCGAGGTACACGGCCTCGTCGATGCCGTGCGTGATGAAGACGACCGTCTTGCCGGTGCGCTGCCAGATGCGCAGGAGTTCGTCCTGCAGAGACTCGCGGGTCTGCGCGTCGAGTGCGGCGAACGGCTCGTCCATCAACAGCACATCGGGGTCGTACGCGAGGCTGCGGGCGATCGCCACCCGTTGGCGCATCCCACCCGACAGCTCGTGCGGGTGGCGGTCCTCGAAGCCGGTCAGGCCGACCAGCTCGAGGAACTCGCGGGCCAGCGTGGCCCGTTGACGCCTCGGCACGCCGGTGGCCTCCAGGCCGAACTCGACATTGCCTTGAGCCGTGCGCCACGGCAGCAGCGCGTACTGCTGGAAGACGATGCCGCGGTCAAGGCCCGGACCGGTGACGGGATCGCCGTCGAGAAGGATTTGTCCGGCGGTGGGCCGGGTGAGGCCGCCGAGCAGATCGAGGAGCGTGGACTTTCCGCAGCCGCTGGGGCCGACCAGCACCACGAATTCGCCGGCGGCTATCTCCAGGTCGATGCCGTCGAGTGCGGTGAATCGGGTGACGTTCCGATTCCTCGTACGCTCCTTGACGGTGAACTCCTTGCGCACGCCCTGGAATGCAATCTTGGGTATGCCGGATTGTGCCGGAGGATTGTATTTCGTCGTCACGGGAATCACCTTCCGCTCGTCGAAGCAGAGGTAGAGCCGGAGGCGGAGGCAGTGGCGTTGAATTTGTTGGTGTAGAGGTCAGGTAGTTTGACTTGTTCCTTCCTGATGTCGCCGCGTCCGGCCAGCCAATCGATCCACAGCTGGAGTTCCTTGCCCGCGACGCGGCCCGCCGGCTCGGCGACGCCGTAGGAGCGCCAGTATTTGAGCGGTTCGGGATCCTCGTTGCGGTCGCGCCTCTTCACGATGTCTGTCATGCGGGCGATGACTTCGTCGCGTGGCGTCGATCGGGACCATTCGATGGCCTTCCCCACGGCGGTGACGAAGGTCCGTGCGGTGGCAGGGTTCTGCTCGAGGAAGCGGTCGGTCATCACGTAGGTGCCGGCGCTGAACGCGCCGAGCAGGTCGAAGTCCGTGAACAGCGGCCGGATGCCGCCGGTCGCCAGTGCTTTGTCGCGCAGGACGCCGCCGAGGACGGCGACGTCGATCTGCTTCTGGCGCAGGCTCTGTTCCGTGTTGACCGGGGGTACGACCAGGCGTTCGGTCTTGTCGACGTCCGCCCGGCCCAGACCGCCCCGCTGGAGGTAGATGTCGAGCATGGCCTCGGAGTGCGCCCCGAGGGTGTTCATCCCGATCTTCTTGCCGATCAGGTCGCGGGCCCCGCGGATCGGGCTGTCCGTAAGGACGTAGAAGCCGTTGTACGCGTACTTGTCGGCGCCGTAGTAGCTGATGACCGCCTTGACGGGCGCCTTGTTGGCGGCCAGCTTGACCACCGCGCCGTTGAACGCGCCGCCGAAGTCGACCTGGCCCGTGGCCGCGGACTGGATGTCCTGCGGCCCGCTGATCGTGTTGCCGACCCACTCGAGCTTCAGGTCCCGGAGGTAGCCGAGGTCCTCGGCCAGCTCCGGCAGGATGACCTGGCCGGCCCAGCCCTGGTAGCGGAGAGTCTTTGTCCCGCCCTTGGCGGACGTGGCCCCGGACGCTGCTGTTCCACAGCCCGCGGCCAGGGTCGAGAGGCCGAGCAGGGTGAGGAACTGGCGTCGGGTCGATGCCGTCGTGGCCATGAAAGGGTCCTGTTCGATATCGATGGCGTGGCTGGAGTCAGCGATGGCGTAGCTGGAATTGGGCCGCGTCAGAAAGCGGGATACCTGGCGGAAATGCCTATGCCTGAAAGGCTGGCAGCGAACTCAGGTGTGGTCAACGCTGCTCGGGAACGCTTCGCATATTCTCAACACCAGGAAATGCCGGCGAACTGCCCCGTTCATATTTCCAGTTCACGCAGGCAGGGTGAACGGAGGGTGGCTGCCGTTGAGGTAGTAGTCGCCGACATCGCGGAGCCGATGGGTGACGGGCTCGTACAGGGTGTGGGTCCGGACGTTGCGCCAGAAGCGGTCGAAGCCCAGCCGGGATGAGGCGGCGCGAGGGCCGATGATGCCGAGGGCGCGGGTCGCGGACTCCTGCGCGGCCGTGGCGGCTGCCGCTTCGGCCATGGCCACCAGGGCGGAGGCCTCCGCGCACGTGTCATAGGTGAGTTGCTCGCCCAGGGCCAGCGCACCCTGCACGGCCGCCAGTGCCTGCTCGGTGAGCGCGGAGGCGGCGCGGGTGAGGACGGTGAGCTCTCCGTAGACAGTCAGCGCCTGTGGATCGCGCGGGGCGCCGGCCGGGTACCGGGGCGCGTGACCTGTCCTGCTGTACTCGCGGGTTTCGGCGAGCACCCCCTCGGCCGTGCCGAGAAGGAGCTGGACGAAGACGAGACGTCCGACCGGGGACAGCAGGGCGGCGCGGGGTGAGGGGCAGTCCTCGTCCGAGGACAGGGAGCCGATCACGTCGTCGGCGGCGACCGGGGCACCGTCGAACTCCACGTCGGCGCCGGCCGCGAGCCGTCGGCCGAACGCGTCGGCTGCGTCATCGATCCGCACCCCGCGACCGGTGGGGTCCACGGCGACGGCGAATGGTTCACCTGTGTCCTGCCGTACGGCGCGCACCGCGAGACGGTCGGCGACCAGCACTCCGGTGGTGTAGCTCTGCCGGCCGTCGAGCACCAGGCCGCGGGAGGTCCGGGCCAGGCGCAGCGGCGGCTCCTGCCGGGCCAGACCGCCACCCCAGAGCCGCCCGGCCGTCGCGGACGGCTTGCTCGCCTGCGTACCGCGACTGAGCCTGCGCAGGAACGGGCCGCTCCACGCCAGGAAGTAGTGATGGCCGAGCAGTTGGCCGATCGCGCCATCGGCGGCCGCGATCTCCCGGACCACGGCACAGGCCGTGGACCAGTCCGTGTCGCCCGGAGAGCCGCCGCCCTCCGTGCCGCCCGGAGACAGGAGTCCCAGGAGGCCGGCCTCGCGCAGCTGGGCCACCTCGGCGAGCGGAGCCTTGCCCGCCTGCTCCCTGGCCACCGCGTCCGTCGCCAGGTCCTCGGCCGCCTCGCGGGCCACGCGCAGCCAGTGCGCGGGGCCGGGCCCGGTGAGTCCGGACACCGGGGCAAGGTGGGAGGGCGCGGTGGCAAGGGCCATGGGACGTGAGTTCCTCAAGGTCGGCTGCTCGGCGCGGTGTCGGGGCTCTCCTGCTGATCGGGCACGTACTTGTAGCCCACGCGCCGGACCGTGACGATTCGGTGGCGGTGGGCCCCCAGCTTGCGGCGCAGGCGGGCGATGTGGACGTCCACGGTGCGGCCGTCGCCGACGTGGTGGTAACCCCATACGGCGGTCACCAGGGCATCGCGCGCATGAACGCGGTGAGGGCGCCGGACGAGATACGCGAGGAGCTCGAACTCCAGGTAGGTGAGGTCGAGTTCCCGTCCGTCCACCTCGGCGACATGGCGTGCGGTGTCGATGCGCACGGCGTCGCGCGCTGCGGGCCCGGCCTCGTCCTGTGGCTGCAGGACCGGCGCGGGCTCCGCGACGACGGGGCGGATCTCCGGCAGCGGCCGGTCCTTGGCGAAGAGTTCGGCGGGGTCGGTGCCTTCGGGGACGAGGAGGAGATAGCCGACGAGAGGCGGCTCGGACGGGCGTCCGCCGGAGCCGCTCAGCGTGGTGGTGCCCACCAGGCGCAGCCGGCGTGCGTCGGGCAGCAGAGGTCGGCGGGCGGCGGTCTGGGCAGGAAGTGCCGTGGTCATGATGGTTGTCCCTTGGAAGTATGCAGGCGTTGGAAGGAGTGAGCGGAGGCTTCCTACGCGCGACAGCACGCGGCGCTGCCGACGTGACAGAAGTCGACATGCCGACGACGAACGAGTCGTTGCTGCGTACGGGACATGCTCATCATGCTGTGCATCCGTCCTGTGCACCGTCAAGGAATTCCTAGTAATTCGATAGGAAAACTGGGGAAGTTCTCACACTGTGAGAGGACGAGCGTCTTGCGGTGGCGCCGACGCCCCGGCATCGGTGGTGCTCAAGGTGCGCAGAAGCGCCCGTGCCACCGCGTCGTTCTGCCGGAAGCCGGGGGCGTTGGTGCGGGGCCGGGCGAAGGCGGCGACGGCGCGGCTGTTGGTGGGCGCACCGAGAGCGATACGGCGTGGATGACGGCCGCCGAGCGACGGGTCGATGACATGGCCGTCGGCGGGGGAGACCGCCACAAGGCCGGAACGATGGGTATACGCAGGGCTCTTGATGACCTCCTCGGCGGCCGCGCCGTCCCGGTGCAGGCCCCGCAGGAGAGGATCTTCGGTGCGGGCCAGTGAGGGCTTCGGCAGGTATGCCTCGATCAGGGCCGTGGCCCGGACGCGGTGGCCGGGCACGGTGGGGCTCGTGGCGGTGAACATGCCAGTCGTCTCGTCGGCGCCGACACGGACGTCCGCACCGGTGAAGTGGACGACCCCTGCCTGGGACAGCGCCAGGAGCCGGCGCAGCCTGAAGCCCGGCGGTCCTGAGGCGAGGAAGCTGAAGAACCCGTGCCACCAGCCGTCGAGTTCGTGGGCCACGGAGGCGGCCGTCAACCGTCCGCCGGCGACGAGACGGGGCAGCTGGCCGTAAATGGAGAGCAGCGCGAGGAACGCCCCGAGGTCCGCACTGAACTCCTGGTCCTCGCGACGCGCCACGTCCTGGGCGACGGTGGCGCGCAGGTGCTCCTGGAAGACCTCCGGTGTGGCGAAGGAACGGCCTGCCAGGGGGCGGTCCAGGGTCTCGAAGTCGAGTCGGTCCGCCGGATCGGGCACCGCCGTGGCGACGAGGGCGGCCATGGCGTCGGAGTACCAGTCGAGAAGGTCGTACGCCGCGACGAACCGCGGCCAGTCGATGGCCGTGCGCTCGGCGTGCGCGTGGAACAGCTCGTGGTAGTGGGCGAATCCGATCTCCTTGGCCATCAGCGGCCATACGTCGCGCCGCAGCTCCAGCGGCCGGTCCTCGGCGAGCAGGGCGTCCACCGCCGCGGGCCCGAAATGGCGCGGCAGCGGGGGGCGGGGTCCCTGCAGTCCGTAGCCGGTCTTCGAGTGGTACGGAACGCCGCGCCGCGAACCGACGTGCAGCACGGGCTCGTGGCCGGACGGCTGATAGGTGAGGGTTCCGTCGGCCTCGGTGCGGTAGGTGCCGCCTCGGCCCTCCGTGAGAAGAGCCATCAGGTCGATGAACGCCAGCCCGAAGCCCTGCACGATGACGTGCTCACCCGGTCGCAGCGCTGACAGGTCGGCGTCGGCGGTGAACTCCGGCGGGAGGTGGAAGCGGCCGTGCCGGCGGGCGAAGTCGGCGTGGTCGCGGTGATGCGCGTCCGGTGACGAGCCGAGGTGGCCCTGGGCGAGGACCACCAGGTCGGCGACGAGTGGCGTGGCACGGTCGGCCAGGCGCACCTGCTGCAGGCCGTCGGCCGGTCCGGTAACGGCCGTCGCGGTCGTGCGGTGCCAGGTGACGGTGATACCGGGCGGCAGTTCGCTCACGGCACGCCGGAACACCCAGTCCAGATAGGCACTCTGGGCACGGCGGGTCGGGAAGTCGCTCGGCGCGAGGCGGCGCAACTCGTCGCGCACGTCCGGATCGGCAGGCTCGGTGAAGGGTTCGTGGCGCGGGCCCCGGCCGGCGAACTGTCCGGCCCATTGGGCGAGCGAGGGCCCTGGCCGTACGGGCCCGTCGATGGTGGAGGTCTCGTCGGTGAACATGGTGACGTCCTCCGCCATCGAGTTCATCCTCAGGAGCGGCGACTGCTCCTGGCGCCATATCCGACCTGGTCCCGGCGGATACGGATCGACCAGATGGATGCGCAGCTCCCGGTTGTCGTCCCACAGTTCAGGGGCGTTGGCGGCGATGCGCTCCAGGAGGCCGGTGGCGCGCGGACCCGCGCCGACGACGACAAGGCCGGCGGCGGTCGGCGTCACCGGTCACCACCGGTCACCGGACGGGCATCGGCAGCGACGGCGAGGCGCAGCCGCCTTCGTACGGCCGAGGCCTGGCGTCGGAGACGTTGCAGCGGAGTGGGCGGCAGACTGCGGGAGTTGCCGCGGGCGTAGTGCCGCTCCACGTAGTACTGGCCTGTACTCAGGACACTGGTGACGGCGATGTACCAGAGCGTGGCCACCATGAGGAGCGGGATGACCTGATAGGTCTGGTTGTAGATCAGCTGCGCCGAGTACAGCAGGTCGTGGACGGCGAGGACGCTGACGATGCTGGTGCCCTTCAGGGTGCCGATCAGCATGTTCCCCGCGGTCGGCACGATGGAGCGCATCGCCTGAGGGATGACGATCCTGCGCAGGGTGCGGCGCTTGCTCAGCCCGAGTGCCTGGGCGGCCTCGGTCTGCCCGGACTCCACGGACAGAATGCCGCCGCGCACCACCTCGGCCGCGTACGCGCTCTCGTGCAGGGTCAGGCCGATCACGGCGGTCAGGGTGGGGCCGAGCAGATTGACCGTCTTGACGGTGAGGAACTCCGGGCCGAACGGGATGCCGAGGCTCAGCGTCGGATACAGAGCGCCGATGTTGAACCAGAACAGCAGTTGCACAAGGAGCGGCGTGGACCGGAAAACCCAGACGAAGCCCCAGCTCAGCGTGCGAAGGACCGGGTTGGCGGACAGGCGCATCACGGCGAGGACGGTGCCGAGCAGGAAGCCGAGGACCATCACCACCCCGGTCAGCCACAGCGTCAGGAGCAGACCGTCGAGTACGGCGACGGTGGTGAAGTAGTCGCCCACCACGCCCCACTGGAAGGCGTCGTTGCGGACCACGGAGTTCAGCACCATCGCGAGGACGAGCAGAGCGCCGGCGGCACTCGCCCAGCGGCCGAGGTGCCGGCGCGGGACGATGCGCGGCGCCACAGGGACGAAGGGGTCGGCGGCCAGGAGCTCGGCGGCGAGCGGCTCCGTGGCGAGGAAGGGCGGGGCGTGGGCCGGCACATGCGCGACCGGCGAGACATCGTATGGCTGGACCATGAAAGGGCTCCGGGTGAGGAAGTCGCAGGCGTGGATGACGACCCGGGCACGCACACAGGGCGCCCAGGGGCTCGCGTCGTCACACGCACCGCGTCCCTCAACGCGGCCGGACTGCCGACGTGCACAGCGCGCGGCAGCTCCGTCATCGATCGTATGTGCCTGCGGTCCGCAGCTGTCAACGAGATCCTTGTGGCAGCCATGTGAACAACAGATGGCAGTGCCATGCCTCAACGCCCGGTAAATACAGGGCAGTTGAACGTTCCAGGGTCCGGTCGGTGCTTGACGGGCGGCACGGCGTCCTGCTCAATGGGGCGCATGCCTGCCACAGAGCGCCTGGTCACGCGCGATCACATCGACTTCGGTCGAGTGTGGTCCGCGGCGTGTTGCGTCTGATCCGGCAGCGGGCCGCCTGAGCCCGGCCCTCTTCCTTCGCCTTTCGCGTTTTCCCTCGAAGCCCTCTGCGTCGTCACGCCTGCTTCGAACCTCCTCATCGTGCTGCAGCCGCCACCCTCGCGGCTGCCCATCGCCTCTGCCCGCACACGTGGCGCTCCGCCCTGCCCGCGTGCGGCTGCAATCCCGGAAAGGCCCCGTCATGCCCGTCGAATTCCTCGGAATCGCCGCCACCAACGACGGCTCGGAGACCACCGCGCGCTCCGGCGTCGCCTTCGACAAGGAGTACACACTCCGTCTCGCCCGCGCCCACGAGGACCACGGCTGGGACCGGGTGCTCTTCGCGTACGGTTCCGGATCACCGGATCCGGCGCCTGCCGCCGCGTACATCGCGAGCCGGCTCGACCAGCTGCAGATCCTTCTCGCCCACCAGCCGAACGTCTCGTACCCCACGTTCGCCGCGAAGACCTTCGCGACCCTCGACCGGATCAGCGACGGCCGGCTGACCGTGCACTTCATCACCGGCGGCAACGACCACGAGCAGGGCCGCGAAGGCGACACCCTCACCAAGGACGAGCGCTACGCCCGCACCCGCGAGTACATCCGGATCGTCAAGAAGATCTGGACCACGCACGAGCCCTTCGACCACGAAGGCGAGCACTACCGGTTCCACGACTTCGTCAGCGATGTCTTCCCCGTCCAGCAGCCGCGCCCGGGCGTCTCGTTCGGCGGTTCATCGGAGGCGGCGTACGAGGCCGGGGGCGCGGAGGCCGACATCTACTGCCTGTGGGGCGAGCCCTTGGCGAAGACGGCCGAGCAGATCGAACGGGTGAAGGCCGCCGCCAAAGCCGCGGGCCGCACTGATGTGCCACGCATCCAGGTGGCCTTCCGGCCGATCGTCGCGCCCACCGAGGAACTCGCCTGGGAGAAGGCCCAGCGAACCGTGGGCGCGATCCGCAAGCGCCGCGAGGCCGGTCTCGTACGCCACCACCGTTCCGATGCCCCGCAGAACACCGGTTCGCAGCGCCTGATCGCCATCGCCGAGGCCGGCGAACGCTACGACCGCGCGCTGTGGACCCCGACCGCCGCCGCGACCGGCGGCGCGGGCAACTCCAACGCCCTGGTCGGCACCCCGGAGACGGTCGCCCAGGCACTGCTCGACTACTACGACTTGGGTGTCGACATCCTCTCCGCACGCGGCTACGACCTGCTCGGCGATGCCATCGACTTCGGCCGCCACGTCATCCCGATCGTCCGCGAGGAGGTCGCCAGGCGCGACGCCGAGCGCGACGCCAAGCGCGCGGCGGCCGGTCGTGACCGGGCCGGTGAGGCGCACAGCCTCGCGGCGGTGAACGGATGACCTCCGCACCGGAACTGACCGTCATCCACGTGCAAGTCTCCGACCCGCGCGTGCGCCCCCTGCTGCGGGAGCTCGGCCACGAATACTCGACGCGCTACGGCAAGGACGCGCACACCGAGATATCCCGCTACCCGGACGAGGAGTTCACCCCGGCGTACGGCGGACTGCTCCTGCTGCTCCTGGAGCGGGGCGAGCCCGTCGCGGGTGGTGCGTTCCGCCGCTACGACGCCCGGACCGCGGAACTGAAACGGATCTGGACGCACTCCGCCGCCCGCCGTCGCGGACTCGGCCGCCGTGTCGTCGCCGAACTGGAACGCGAGGCGGGAGCCCGCGGCTACCGGCGCATCCACCTGACGACCGGGCCGCGCCAGCCCGAGGCCCGCGGCCTGTACCTGGCCACCGGCTACACGCCGCTGTTCGACACGGCCGCCGACCCGGAAACCATCGGCCCGCTGCCGTTCGAGAAGCAGCTCACCCTCCCTGCGCACCCTGGAAAGGCCATCGAACAGTGAAGCTCCGACTGCGGCGGACAGCAGCCGCCCTCGCACTGCTGCCCCTCCTGGCCGTGACCGCCTGCGGCTCCGGCAACGACGCCGCACCGGCCGGGGCACAGGCCTCGGCCGCGCCGACCGACGATCCGGTGGCCGCCGTACGCAAGGTGGAATCGGCGGCGGCCCTGCTGCCCGAGGACATACGGACGTCAGGCACCCTGCGCGTCGGCACCTCGGTCGGGTTCCCGCCCGGGGCCTACTACCCGAGCGGTTCCGACAAGGCGCCCGCCGGGCAGGACATCGACCTCGCGGATGCCGTCGCCAAGGTGCTCGGTGTGCGGCTGGAGCGCCAGGACGCCTCGTTCGAAACGATCCTGCCCGCCCTCGGGAGCGGCAAGTACGACTTCGGTACCGGCAACTTCGGCGTCACCGCGGAACGACTGAGGACCATCGACTTCGTCACCTACATCAATGACGGCCAGGGCTTCGCCGTGAAGAAGGGCAATTCCGAACTCGGCAAGAAGGTCACCGGCCTCACACAACTGTGCGGCCTGACCATCGGCACCGGCGCCGGCACCACCTTCGAGGCGACCCTCACCGAGCAGAAGGGCAGCTGCGCGAAGGAGGGCAGGAAGCCGTACGACGTGAAGGTCTACTCGGAGAACGGCGCGACCCTCACGGCGCTCCAGCAGGGCCGCATCGACGTGATCATGTCGACCATCAACGGCCTGCGCTACCAGGCCGCTCAGCGCGCGTCGGGCGCCGAGTTCCTCGGCGAGTTCCACCGGCTCGACGTGGGCTTCGCGTTCAAGAAGGGTTCCCCGCTCACCAAGGCCTTCCAGGCCGCCGTCAACGAGCTGATCAAGGACGGGACGTACGAGCGGATTCTGAAGAAGTGGGGCACGTCGGCCTCCGCGATCGAGTCCTCGCGTATCAACCCGCCTGAGCACCGGCAGAGTTGAGCGGAGAGGACCATGTCGTCGATCACCGAGAACGCGCCGCCCGGTACGGCCGCCGCAGACCCGCGGACGCCCGCTCCCGGCGACCCCGCCTCGTTCACCGTCGTTCCCGCCCGCCACTGCGCGCGCTGGGTCGCGACCGTGGCCGTGCTCGTCCTGCTCGCCCAGTTCGCCCACGGGCTCGCCACCAACCCGGTCTGGGAATGGGGCGTCTTCTCCGACTACTTCCTGTCCGAGACCATCGTCCAGGCAGTGTGGGTGACGCTCCAGCTCACCGCCTACGCCACGGTCCTCGGCTTCCTCCTGGGCGTCGTGCTGGCCTTCATGCGCCTGTCGCGCAGTCCGGTGCTGCAGACCGTCGCCTGGAGCTACATCTGGATCTTCCGGTCGATCCCGATGATCGTGCAGCTGGTGTTCTGGTTCAACCTCAGTGCGCTGTACGCCCAGTTGGGCGTCGGCATCCCGTTCGGTCCCGTGCTCTGGTCCGTCGACAGCAACAGCATCATCGGGACCATGGGGGCCGCGATCATCGGTCTCACTCTGCACCAGGCCGCGTACGCCGCCGAGATCGTGCGGGGCGGCGTACTCGCCGTCGACCACGGACAGTCCGAGGCCGCGGCCGCTCTCGGCATCCCGCGGCTGCGGCAGATCCGGCGGATCGTGCTGCCCCAGGCCATGCGCGCCATCCTGCCCACCGCCGGCAACGAGATCATCGGCCTGCTCAAGGGCACATCCGTCGTCTACGTGATGTCGATCGGCGAGCTCTTCTACCAGGTCCAGGTGATCTACGGACGCAACGGCCGGGTGATCCCGCTGCTCCTCGTCGCCACGGCCTGGTACGTGGTCCTCACCTCACTGCTGTCCATCGCCCAGTACTACGTGGAGCGGCGATACGCCCGCGGCGCCGACCGGACCCCGCCCCTCACCCCGCTCCAGCGCGCCCGCCGGTTCCTTTCCCGTCCCTTGGAGACCGCTCATGACAAGTGAGGTGATGGTGGACGTCCACGGCGTCCACAAGAGCTTCGGACCGCTCGACGTACTGCGTGGTGTCGACCTCCAGGTGCGAGCCGGTGAAGTGACCGTGGTCCTCGGACCTTCCGGCTCCGGCAAGTCCACGCTCCTTCGCACCATCAACCAACTGGAGAAGGTCAACGGCGGCTGGATCAGCATCGACGGCGAGCTCATCGGCTACCGGCGCTCCGGCAGCCGGCTGTACGAACTGAAGGAGAAGGACGTACTGAAGCAGCGCACCCATATCGGGTTCGTCTTCCAGAACTTCAACCTCTTCCCGCATCTGACCGTCCTCGACAACCTCGTCGAAGCGCCCGTCTCGGCGCTGCGCCGGCCGCGCAAGGAGGCCGAGGACACCGCCCGCGGCCTGCTCGACCGGGTCGGGCTCGCCGACAAGGCCGACGCCTATCCGCGTCAGCTCTCCGGCGGCCAGCAGCAGCGCGTGGCGATCGCCCGCGCGCTCGCTCTCGCGCCCAAGGTGCTCCTTTTCGACGAACCCACCTCGGCGCTCGACCCGGAATTGGTCGGTGAAGTCCTCGACGTCATCAAGGACCTGGCCCGCACCGGCACCACGATGATCATCGTCACCCACGAGATCGGATTCGCCCGCGAGGTCGCCGACACCGTGGTGTTCATGGACGACGGAGTCGTCGTCGAGCAAGGGCCGCCCTCGGCCGTCCTCGACGCCCCCCAGCACGAGCGCACCCGCGCGTTCCTCTCCAAGGTCCTGTGACCAGCCCTCACCCCGCCCCTCGTTTCGCACACCCACATAAGGAGAACGACCGTGTCCGCCACCCTCGTCCGCCGCCGTACCGCCGCAGCCGCATTCGGGCTCGCCACCGCCCTCGTTCTCGCCGCCTGCGGCAACCCCTCCGAGGACACCACCACCGAAGTCGCGGCGGAGAAGGGCACCACTACGAAGATCAACACCAGTCCCGACCAGAAGCGCGTCTCCACAGGAAAGGTCGACTCCATAGCCGCCGAAGTCCCGGAGAAGATCCGCAAGAGAGGCACTCTGGAGATCGTCGGCTCCTCCGGCTCCGCCGCTCCGCTGACCTTCTTCGCCACCGACAACAAGACCGTCATCGGGGTGGAGCCGGACCTCGCGTATCTGGTCGCCGACGTCCTCGACCTCGAACCGAGGATCAACACGGTGTCGTGGGAGAACATCTTCGTCGGTCTGGACTCCGCCAAGTACGACGTCGGCTTCAGCAACATCACCGTCACCGAGGAGCGCAAGGAGAAGTACGACTTCGCCACCTACCGCGAGGACAACCTGGGCTTCGGCGCCAAGAAGGGGCGCGACCTGAAGGTCGACGGACCCGAGGACGTGGCGGGCCTGAATGTCGCCGTCTCCAGCGGCACCAACCAGGAGAAACTCCTGGTCGAGTGGAGCAAGGAGAACGAGAAGGCCGGCCGCGAGCCGGTGGACATCAAGTACTACCAGAACGACAGCGACACCTACCTCGCCGTCCAGTCCGGCCGCATCGACCTCTACCTCGGCCCCAACCCGACCGCGGCGTACCACGCGGCCACCAGCGGCAAGACCGAGGTCGTCGGCACGTACTCCGGCGCGGGCGCCACGCTCCAGGGCCTCATCGCGGCCACCACCAAGAAGGACAGCGGCCTGGCGAAGCCAATCGCCGCCGCCCTCAACCACGTGATCGAGAACGGTACTTACGCCAAAGTCCTTGCCCGATGGGGCCTGGACGGCGAGGCCGTCACCGAGTCCGGGATCAACCCGCCCGGGCTGCCCAAGACCAACAAGTAGGCCCTTTACGGCCGGGGCCGGCAGGCCCTGCCCCGGCCGCACGGACACCCGACTTCCGCCCGACTCCCGCCCGACACCTGCGAAAGGTCCCCGCATGGCCACCATCCTGTCCGTCTCGGGCAGTCCCTCCGCCACCTCCCGCACCGCCCGCCTCCTGCGCCACCTCGACACCCGGCTCGCCGCGCAGGGACACGAGGTCATCCCGCTGGACGTCCGCACGCTCCCGCCGCAGGCCCTGCTGCACGCCGACTTCGGCCACCCGGCGATCGCCGAGGCCACCGCACAGTTCGCCGCGGCCGACGGGGTGGTGATCGGCACCCCCGTCTACAAGGCCGCCTACTCCGGGCTGCTCAAGTCGCTCCTCGACCTGCTCCCGCAGTACGCCCTGACGGGCAAGACCGTCCTGCCGCTGGCCACCGGCGGCACCACCGCGCACGTCCTGGCGATCGACTACGCGCTGCGTCCGGTACTGGCCTCCATGGGCCCCACCCACATCACTCCGGGCTGGTTCACGCTCGACAAGGACATCTCGGTGGGCGACGACGGGGCGCTGACGCTCGCGCCGGGCGCGGCCGAGGGCCTTGCCCAGGTCACCGACCAGTTCTCCGCGGCACTGGGCGGGCGCCCGCGCGCGCTCCTCGCGGCCACCGGCTGAGTCACGCAGCCGTGACGGCGCACCTGTAGCCCGACCTTCGAACGGAGCATCCACCATGTCCCTCACGTTTCACTGGTTTCTGCCCACCAACGGCGACAGCCGGCATGTCGTCGGAGGAGGCCACGGAACCTCGGTCACCGCTTCCGGCCTCGACCGGCCCCCGACGGTCGCCTACCTGAGCCAGATCGCCCAAGCCGCCGAGGACCTCGGCTTCGCCGCCGCGCTCACCCCGACCGGCGCATGGTGCGAGGACGCGTGGCTGACCACCGCCATGGTCAGCCGGCACACCGAGCGCCTGAAGTTCCTTGTCGCCTTCCGCCCCGGCTCCGTCTCACCCACGCTGGCCGCGCAGATGGCGTCCACGTTCCAGCGCCACAGCGGGGGCCGGCTCCTGCTGAACGTGGTCACGGGGGGCGAGAGCCAGGAGCAGCGGGCCTTCGGCGACTTCCTCGACAAGGACGCCCGTTATCGCCGTACGGGCGAGTTCCTCGACGTCGTACGGGGATTGTGGGACGGCAAGACCGTCGACCTGCGAGGCGAGCACCTTCAGATCGAGGGCGCGAAGCTCGCCCGGGTGCCGGACCCATTGCCCGAGGTGTACTTCGGCGGCTCCTCACCTGCGGCCGGTGAGGTCGCCGCGCGGCACGCCGATGTCTACCTCACCTGGGGCGAACCGCCCGCGCAGGTCGCGGAGAAGATCGCGTGGATCCGGAGTCTCGCGGCGCGGCAGGGACGCACCCTGCGCTTCGGCGTGCGGCTGCACGTCATCACCCGCGACACCTCCGAGCAGGCCTGGGCCGATGCCGACCGTCTCCTGGCCGGCTTCGACCCGGAAAGCGTCAAGGCGATCCAGGCCGGCCTGGCCCGCAGCGAGTCCGAGGGGCAGCGGCGCATGCTCGCCCTGCATGACGGCGGGAGCCGCGAACGCCTGGAGATCCACCCGAATCTGTGGGCCGGCATCGGCCTCGTGCGCGGCGGCGCGGGCACCGCGCTGGTCGGCAGCCACGACGAGGTCGCCGACCGGATCAAGGAGTACGCGGCCCTGGGCATCGACGAGTTCGTCCTGTCCGGCTATCCGCACCTGGAGGAGGCGTACTGGTTCGGCGAGGGCGTCCTGCCGCGCCTCAAGGCCCAGGGCCTCTGGCACCACCCTCTCGACGCGCGGCCGGCCCCTGCGCCGACACCGCTCGCCGGCGCAGGCGCCGTGGCACCGGGAGGCCGGACATGACCGTCGGAGTGGTGCTGACCTCGACCAGCACCGTGCCCGGGATCGACACCACCGTCGAGCTCGCCAAGGAGGCGCAGGAGGCCGGGCTTCGCTCCGCGTGGTTCGCCCAGACCTTCGGCTACGACGCCGCATCGCTCGCCGCGATCGTCGGCCGCGAGGCGCCCGGTCTGCAGGTCGGAACATCGGCGATCCCCGTCTTCGGCCGGCATCCGCTCCTGGTCTCCAGCCAGGCCCAGACAGCCCAGGCCGCCACGCACGGCCGCTTCCACCTCGGGCTCGCGCTCGGCACCAAGCACCTGACGGAAGACGGCTTCGGCATCCCGTACGAGCGTCCCATCGCCAGACTGCGGGAGTTCCTCACGGCTCTGCGCCCGCTGGTGGCGACCGGCAGCGCCGACTTCCACGGCGAGCTGCTCACCGCCACCACACCGCTGCCCGCCAAGGTGCCGGGCGCCGATCCGCCGGTGCCGCTCCTCGTCGCCGCCATGGGGCCGCAGGCGCTGCGCGTCACGGGCGAACTCGCCGACGGCACCCTTCCGTTGCTGGCCGGGCCGCGTGCCATCGCCGAACACATCGTGCCGGTGATCACCGCCGCGGCCGCCGCGGCGGGCCGCCCCGCACCCCGCATCGTCGCCTTCGTGCCCGGCGTGGTCACCGCAGACGCCGAGGCCGTACGGGAGACGGCGACCGAGGCGTTCGCGTTCTACGAGCGGATTCCCTCGTATCAGCGGGTGATCGAGCTCTCCGGCGCCACCCGGGCCGCCGACCTCGCCGTGATCGGCGACGAGGAGACCGTCGCGGCCGAGGTCCGGCGCTACCGCGAGGCCGGTGCCACGGAAGTGGTGTTCACGGCGACGGGCCTTGGCGGCGAGGCCGACCGGCACCGTACCTGGAAGCTGCTCGGCGAGCTGGCCCGGTGACGACCTGAAAGCGACCTGAAAAGGCCGCACCCGTCGGCATCGCTCCTCATGACAGAAAGGCTCGGTTTCGTGTCCACGAAACTCCCCGTTCCACTGCACCTCGCCGTCGCCCTGGACGGCACCGGATGGCATCCGGCCTCCTGGCGGGAACCCCAGGCCCACCCGCGGAAGTTGTTCACCGCAGGCTACTGGGCCGGCCTCGTCACCGAGGCCGAGCGAGGGCTGCTCGACTTCGTGACCATCGAGGACGGTCTCGGACCGCAGTCTTCCCACTTCCTCGACCCGGACGAGCGCACCGACCAGATCCGCGGCCGCCTCGACGCCGTACTCATCGCCTCCCGCGTCGCCCCGCTGACCCGCCACATCGGCCTCGTGCCGACGGCAGTGGTCACCCACACCGAGCCATTCCATCTCTCCAAGGCGATCGCCACGCTCGACTACGTCAGCGGCGGACGGGCCGGCCTGAGGGTGCAGATCACAGCCCGCCCCAACGAGGCGGCGCACTTCGGCCGTCGCCATATCCCGCACATCGGGGCCTACGACAGCCCTGACGCACAGGAAGCGGTGACCGAGCTGTTCGACGAGGCCGCCGACTACGTGGAGGTGGTGCGCCGCCTGTGGGACAGCTGGGAGGACGACGCGGAGATCAGGGACGCTGCCACCGGCCGCTTCATCGACCGTGACAAGCTCCATTACATCGACTTCGAGGGAAGGCGCTTCAGCGTCAAGGGCCCCTCCGTCACTCCCCGTCCGCCGCAGGGCCAGCCGCTGGTGACCGCCCTCGCGCACCAGACCGTGCCGTACCGGCTTGTGGCCCGCCAGGCGGACGTCGGCTACGTCACCGCGTACGACACCGTCCAGGCGCGTGCGATCGTCGCCGAGATCCGCGGCGAACAGGAGGCGGCGCGCCGCGCCGAACAACCGCTGCACATTTTCGGTGACCTGGTGGTCTTCCTGGACCACGATCCGGCCGCGGCCGAAGCCCGCCGAGTCCGCCTCGATGCCCTGGCCGGCTCCCCGTACACCGGCGACGCACCCGTCTTCACCGGCACACCCGCCGGTCTCGCCGATCTGCTCCAGGAGTTGCAGACCGCCGGACTCAGCGGCTTCCGGCTGCGCCCGGCCGTCCTCGGCCACGACCTTTTGGCGATCACCCGCGGTCTGGTCCCCGAACTCCAGCGCCGCGGAGTCTTCCGCCGCGCCTACGAGGCCGACACCCTGCGCGGCCTGCTCGGCCTGACCCGCCCCGCCAACCGCTACGCCACCGCAGCGACCGCCTGAGCCGGAGGGACCGTACGCCATGACCAAGCCGCTGAAGCAGATCCACCTCGCCGCACACTTCCCGGGTGTCAACAACACCACCGTGTGGAGCGACCCACAGGCGGGCAGCCACATCGAGTTCAGCTCCTTCGCGCACTTCGCGCGGACCGCCGAACGCGCCAAGTTCGACTTCCTCTTCCTTGCCGAGGGGCTCCGACTGCGCGAACAGGGCGGGGAGATCTACGACCTCGACGTCGTCGGCCGACCCGACACCTTCACCGTCCTGGCCGCGCTGGCCGCAGTCACCGAGCACCTCGGTCTGACCGGCACGATCAACTCCACCTTCAACGAGCCCTACGAGGTCGCCCGGCAGTTCGCCTCGCTCGACCACCTCTCCGGCGGGCGTTCGGCCTGGAACGTGGTCACGTCCTGGGACGCCTTCACCGGCGAGAACTTCCGCCGCGGCGGCTTCCTGCCGCAGGAGGAGCGCTACTCCCGCGCCGAGGAGTTCCTCGCCACGGCGAACGAGCTGTTCGACTCCTTCCGCGGCGACGAGATCCTCGCCGACCAGGCCACCGGCACCTTCTTGCGAGACGCGAAGGCAGGCGTCTTCGCCCACACCGGACAGCACTTCGACATCCACGGCCAGTTCAACGTCCCGCGCACGCCCCAGGGACGCCCCGTCATCTTCCAGGCCGGAGATTCCGAGGAGGGGCGCGAGTTCGCCGCGTCCTCGGCCGACGCGATCTTCAGCCGGCACGCCCAGTTCGACGCGGGCCGGGCCTTCTACGCGGACGTCAAGTCCCGCCTGGCGAAGTACGGCCGCCACCATGACCAGTTGCTGATCCTTCCGGCCGCGACCTTCGTGCTCGGCGACACCGACGCTGAGGCGGAGGAACTGGCCCGCGAGGTGCGACGGCAGCAGGTCAGCGGCGCCACCGCCCTCAAGCACCTGGAGTTCGTCTGGAACCGGGACCTCTCCGCGTACGATCCGGATGGCCCGCTGCCCGACATCGACCCGGACGTCGACGACGACCACATCTCCAAGGGCAGGGCGCAAGTCCGCATGTACCGGGACCCTCTGACGACGGCCCGCGCATGGCGCGAACAGGCGGCCGCCAACAACTGGTCCATCCGCGATCTGGTCATCAACACCGGCAACCGGCAGACATTCACGGGCTCCCCGGCCACCCTCGCCAGGACACTGAACGACTTCGTCCAGGCCGACGCCGCCGACGGCTTCATCCTCGTCCCGCACCTCACCCCGACCGGCCTCGACGCGTTCGCGGACAAGGTGGTCCCGCTCCTGCAGGAGCAAGGCGTGTTCCGCACGGAATACGAAGGCCCCACCCTGCGCCACCACTTGGGCCTCGCCCACCCCGATGACGTACGGGAAGAGCATGAAGACGCCGTGAACGAGCGGCGGTTGGGGTCGTGAAGTTCCTCGCCATCACGTTGATCGTGCACCGGCCGGACCCGGTCACCGGCCTGCAGAAGCCGACCCACGACCGGTTCCGCGAGGTCCTCGGCAACGCGCTGCTCGCCGAGGAGCTCGGCTTCGACGGCTTCGGGGTGGGGGAGCGGCACGAGCGTCCCTTCCTCTCCTCCTCTCCGACCGTCGTCCTCAGCTACATCGCCGCACTGACCCAGCGCATCCGACTGTTCACGGCCGTCACCACGCTCAGCCTTCTCGACCCGGTGCGCGCCTACGAGGACTACGCCACCCTCGACCACCTCGCTGACGGACGTCTCGACCTGATCATCGGCAAGGGCAACGGGGCCGCGCAACGCGACCTGTTCCACGTCACTCCCGGCGACCAGTGGGACCGTAACGCCGAGAGCTACGAGGTGTTCCGGCGGATCTGGCGCGAGGACAAGGTCACCGCGGCGACCCGGTTCCGCCCGCCGCTGACGGACGCCGAGGTGTGGCCGCGGCCGTACCAGCGGCCCGTCCGGGTCTGGCACGGCAGCGCCACGAGTAAGGAGTCGGTGGACCTGGCGGCCCGCTACGGCGACCCACTGTTCTCGGCGAACGTCACCCATCCCATCGAGCCGTACGCGGAGTTGATCCGCCACTACCGCGAACGCTGGGAGCACTACGGGCACGATCCGGCGAGGATCGCTGTCGGCGCCGGCACGGCGGGTGTGTACGTGGCGCGCACGTCCCAGGCGGCCCTCAACGCGTACCGCCCGGTCTTCGAGGCGAACCTCGCGTTCCAGAAGGAGTCCGGTCTGCCGGTGGTATTCGAGACCCTGGAGGATTTCGCCGACCGCAGTTCCGCCCTGATCGGCAGCCCGCAGCAGATCATCGACAAGGTGCACCGCTACCACGAGCAGTTCGGGCACACGGTGCTGCACGTGCAGGCGGACGCGGGCGGGCTGACGGACGAGCAGCACCGCGCCTCACTTGAACTGTTCCAGTCCGAGGTGGCCTCCGTGCTGCGTGACGAGATTCCCGACCCGCCCTTCAGCTGGGCACCCGTGGCACCGGCGTTGGCGGACCGCTGAGCGAGGCCCTCTTGACGCGCCTCGGCCGCGGGCCGACACTCAACCTGGGAATCCTAGTGAACAGGTAGGGAATCATGGGCCGTTCCGCACCGGACCTCGGCAGTCTCGCCGTCGGTATCGCCGTGCGGCCGCCGCTCCTGCTCACCTCCCGCCGTCACATCGATCTGCTGCGCGTCTGCAGCGCGGCGCCTTCCCCGCGTGAGAGCGGGCCGGACTCCGCACGCGACTGAACATCCCGCGTGCGTGGTCGTTGGTCCCGGCCACGCCGATGCCGTCGTGCGCCGCCGCTCTCGTCTGTCGCCCCCCTCCGGTAGTCCGTACGCGCGTATCCGCGTATCCGCGTATCCGCGTATCCGCGTATCCGCGTGACCAAGCACCCAGGGAGACGCATGTCCGCCACATCCCCGACAGCCGAGCCGTCCTTCCGGGGCAGGATCGGCGGTGACACACGCAGTGGCTATTACGCGGCGCCGTACCGCTACCGGCTCCACCTGTCGCTGTCCTGTCCGCACTGTCTGCAGATCGCTGTCACACACAGTCTGCTCGGCCTCGGCGACACCCTTCCGGTGACGCTGCTGCCCGCCGTACCCGACTCACCCGACGGCGGACACCGTGCCTTGCGACCGCTGTACCAGGCCAGTTCTCATCGGTACCCCGGCCCGACGGTTGCGCCTGTGCTCAGTGACGACTGGACCGGACGGATCGTCAGTACGCACGCCCCCGACATCCTGTGGGATCTGGTCCGACGGTTCAGCGAGCAGGGCCTCGCGCTCCACCCGTGCGGCGCCGAGCCGGAGTTCGAGACCGTGCGCCGCCTGTGCGAACACGGCGTAGGCGTCGCCGCCCAAAGGGCCGGCCGGGCCGGTGGTACCCCCGCCGCGCGCGAGACCGCACTGGCCGTGCTGCTGCGTGCGCTGGACCTCCTGGAGCGGCGCCTCGCCTCCCACGCACACGTCCTGGGCGATGAACTCACCCTCGCGGACGTACAGGTGTGGGTGACCTTGGTGCAACTGGACACCGTCCACCGCCACCACTTGGACGCCGCCGCGGTCCACCGGATCACCGACCACCCCCACCTCTGGGCATACGCCCGGCGCCTGGCGGCACACCCTGCCTTCGGCCACCACCTCGACCTCGACGACATCACCCGCAGACACCACGCCCACTGCCGGGGAGCGGAAGCGGCGGGCGCGGCGGTGCCGATCGTGGAGTGGGCGGCTTGCGTGGGGGAGCGTCTGCTGAGGTCGGTGCGGACCTAGGTCGGTTCGGGGACCGATTGGAGGTTGCCCACCACGCGGGCACACGGCTCGTCAGCTCACGACGCACGCTAGCGCGAAGCCGTGGAGCCGATCGCCCTACCCGGCGGTGACTCCGGGATCGAAGCCGGTGACTCCGGGATCGAAGCCGGTGGCCGCCCCGGCAGGCGGTGCTCTCGCCCTTTCTACCGCCGCGTGGTGTAGCCGATCAGTGCCGCGACCCCCGCGAGTGCGGCCACGCTCGTGAGCGCAATCGGCAACGTGAACCAGTCCGCCATGAACCCGATCGCAGGCGGCCCGAGCAGCATGCCGCCGTAGCCGAGCGTGGAGGCCGTGGCGACGCCGCTGGGGCCCGCGAGGGCGCCGGCGCGTTCGATGGCGACGGGGAAGAGGTTGGCGAGGCCGAGGCCGGTGATGAGGAAGCCCAGGAGGGCGAGCCAGATGGTGGGGGCGAGTGCGCCGAGGAGCATGCCCGCGGCGGCTGTCGTGCCGCCCGCGATGAGGATCGGGGTCTGGCCGAGGCGTTCAAGCAGCGTCGTTCCGCTGAGGCGGCCGATCGTCATCGCGCCGGCGAAGAGGGCGTAGCCGGCGGCGGCCATGCCGGGGTGGGCGCCCAGGTCCTGTTCGAGGTGGAGCGTGCCCCAGTCGGCGAGTGCCCCTTCGCCGAAGGCGGTGCACAGTGCGATGAGGCCGAAGATCAGCACCATGCGGCGGGTGCGCGGGTCGAGGCGACGCGAGGGCGCTGAGGAGGCGTCGGGCCGGTCGGGCGCCGGTGGGGGTGCGAGGCGCAGGAGGGCGCGGCCCGCGAAGAGGGTGACCACCAGCCCGATCAGGGTGAGGGTGAGGAGGTGGTGCGTGGGGGAGAGGGAGCCCGCGATCAGGCCGCCGAGTCCCGCGCCGACCATGCCGCCGAGGCTGAACGCGGCGTGGAAGCTGGGCATGATCGGGCGGCGCAGGGCCGCCACGAGGTCGACGGCGGCGCTGTTGAAGGCGACGTTGATGCCGCCGTAGGCCGCGCCGAAGAGCACCAGGACCGCTGCCAGGGCGGCCGCGGAGTGGGTGAGCGGAGGCAGTGCGACGCTCAGGGAGAGCAGGACCGCGCAGACGACCGTCACGGGGTGGCTGCCGTAGCGGCGGCAGAGGCGTCCGGTGAGCATCATCGTCACCACCGCGCCCGCCGAGACACCGAGCAGCGCGAGTCCGAGCGCGCTCGACGAGGCCCCCGTCTGCTCCTTGATGGCCGGGATGCGCACGACCCACCCCGCGAAGATGAAGCCGTCGAGCGCGAAGAACACGGTCAGGACGATGCGGAGGCGCTTGAGGTCGCGGATCGGCGCGACACTGCGCGGTGACCGGGAGGGCGGGGTAACGGTGGCCCCTAGTTTGTTTATTTGCGGCACAAAACAAGAGCGTAGGGGTCGGGGGCGGTTCTGCACAAGGCGGCCTGGCGGCGGAGGTGGGGCTGTCGAGAGGCAGAGGTGAGCACTCCTCATGAGTCGGTATACCAAAAACTCGAATCGGTAACGATCATCCAGAGTGTGGGCGTCCGGAATGGGCGCTATGGGTCGGGAATATGGGATGCGCAGGGGCGAATAGATGCCGCTGTCCAATAGGTGGGACGGGATAGCGGTATACCGTGACGCCCCAGCGCGGCCCAACCGGGCCTGCGCCCCCTGCTCGTGTAAGGAGGTGTGGTCCCGTGCGTCGCCTACCTGCCGTGCTCGCGGCGGCCGCATTGCTGACGCTGGCCACCGGCTGCGGCTCGCTCGCCCCGCCCGGTCAGCAGACCGCCGCGGAGCCCCGGCTCGAAGACTCCCGCCCCGTTCGGGACGGCGGAACGGCCGTCATCGGCCTCAAGTCGGACCCCGACATGCTCGATCCGTCCCTGACCGGAACCCTGGTCGCCCGGACGGTGTTCACCTCCATGTGCGAGCAGCTCTACGACGTGGACCGGAACAACCGGTTCGTGCCGCAGCTCGCCGCGTCCCTGCCGAAGATCAGCAAGGATGGCAAGACCTTCACTTTCGACGTACGCCGCGACGCGCGCTTCAGCGACGGCGCCAAGCTGGACGCGAAGGCCGTGAAGATCTCGCTCGACCGGCATCTGCACCTCAAGGGCTCCGGCCGCGCCTCCGAGATCGACTCGGTCGAGAAGGTCGAGGCGATCGCCCCGTACACCGTGCGGCTCACGCTCGACCACGCCGACACCCCGCTGCTCGGCCGCCTCGCCAACACCGCGGGCCTGATCATGTCGCCCAAGGCGATCGAGAAGTACGGCAGGGACTTCGCCACGCACCCGTCGTGCGTCGGCCCCTTCAAGTACGACAAGCGCGTCATCGGCGACCGCATCGAGCTCAAAAAGGATCCGCTCTACTACGACGCGGACAACGTCCACCTCGACGGCGTCACGTACAAGACCATCACCGACGGCAATATCCGCCTCGCCAATCTGCGCTCCGGAGATGTGCAGATAGGCGACCAGATGGGCCCGGTCGAAGTGAAGAGCGCCATGGGGGACAACGAACTCCAACTGCTCAACACGCCCTCGCTCGGCTATATGGCGATCACGCTCAATGTCGGCAACACGGACGGGATCGACAAGCCCCCGGGCAAGCTCGACACCCCCTTCGGCCGCGATGTGCGCGTCCGTGAGGCCTTCGATCTGGCGCTGGACCGGAAGCTGATCAACAAGGTCGTCTTCCAGGACATGTACGCGCCGGCCTGCGGCCCCGTACCGCCCGGCACCCCGCTCAGCACACCGGTCACGTGCCCCGGGCGCGACGTCGAGAAGGCGAAGAAGCTCCTGAAGGAAGCCGGGGTCAAGACGCCGGTGCCGCTGGAGCTGATGATCAACACGACGCCGGAGGACAACCGGCTCGGCCAGGTCGTCCAGTCCATGGCCAAGGAGGCGGGCTTCGACGTCCGCCTGCGGCCCACCGAGTTCGCCACCGGCCTCACCCGCACCCTCGCGGGCGACTTCCAGGCGCGGACCGGCGGCTGGGGCGGCCAGCCCGACCCGGCCGGCAACATCGACAGCCTCGTCGGCACGAACGGCAGCAACAACCAGGGCAAGCTCTCCGATCCCACGATCGACCGGCTCATATCCGAGGGGCGTTCCACGGCCGACGTGTCCGAACGCAAGGAGATCTACCGCCAGTTGACCGAGGCGATCAACAAGCAGCACTCGGTGCTCTACCTCTACCGGAACATCAACTACGCGGTCGCGGCCCAGGACATCAGCGGTATCGCACTCTCCGGCGACGGCCTCATCCGCGTCAAGGAAGCCGGTTACGTGAAGGGGGCGCAGGGATGACCACCGCCCGCAAGTGGCTCACCTCGTATCCCGGCCGCCGTCTCGGCCAGGCGCTGCTCACCATGGTCCTCGTCAGCATCACGGTCTTCGCCGGTGTGCGCGCCATGCCCGGCGACACCGCGCAGGCGATGGCCGGTGAGCAGACCGACCCGGCGGTGCTCGAAGCGATCCGCGAGGAGTACGGACTCAACGACAACATCGTGGTCCAGTACTGGAACTACGTCAGCCATGCGGTCACCGGCGACTTCGGTACGTCGGCCCGCAGCGGCCTGCCCGTCCTGGACTCGATCCTCGACGCGCTGCCCATCACCCTCGAACTGGCCGCGCTCGCACTCCTGTTGGCGATCGTGCTCGGCATCGGCGCCGGTGTGGTCGCGGCCGTGCGGCGCGGAAAGCCCGAGGAGTGGCTGGCGAACGGCATCGCGTTGCTCGGGATGTCGGTGCCGACATTCTGGCTCGGCATGCTGCTCGTTCTCGCGTTCGCCATCGCCATCCCGGTGTTCGCGGCCTCCGGCTTCGTGCCGTTCGGGCAGGACCCGGTGGAGAACCTGCGCCGGCTGATCCTGCCCGCGATCGTGCTCGGCAGCGGACTCGCCGCCGTCGTGATGCGCCAGACCCGCGCCGCCATGCTCGACGCGCTGTCCTCGGACTACGTGCGCACGGCCCGCGCCAAGGGCCTGTCCCGGCGCGCGGTCATCGGCTCGCACGCGCTGCGCAACTCGCTCGTCACCGTGATCACCGTGCTCGGCCTGCAGCTGGGCCAGCTGATATCCGGCGCCGTCGTCACCGAGCAGGTCTTCGTGCTGCCCGGCTTCGGCAAGCTCACCATCGACGCGGTCTTCACGCGTGACTACGCCATGGTGCAGGGCGTCGTGCTCTTCACCTCGGCCGCGTACATCCTGATCAATCTCCTGGTCGACCTCCTCTACTCGGTCGTCGACCCGCGTATCCGTCTGGGAGGCTCGCGATGACGGCCGCCGTCGACACCGCTCCCGTCGCGCCGGCCGCCGTGGCGAAGCCCCGGGGCCGCGCCGCCGACGCCTGGCGCAAGCTGCGCCGCAACAAGCTCGCGCTCACCGGCGCGGTCCTCGGCGCGCTCTTCGTGCTCGTCGCCGTGTTCTCCTCGCTGCTCACGCCGTACGACCCGGCGCAGCCAGACTTCGACAACGTGCTCGCCGCCCCGAGCTGGGAACACTGGCTCGGCACCGACGACCTCGGGCGCGACCAGCTCTCCCGGGTCCTCGTCGGTGTCACCGCGTCGATGCAGGTGGGTGTGCTCGCCGTGGCGCTCGCCTTCGTCGTCGCCGTACCGCTGGGGCTTCTCGCGGGCTACTACGGGAAGTTCGCGGACACCGTCGTCTCGCGCCTGACCGACACGATGCTCGCGTTCCCGTTCCTGGTGCTCGCCGTCGGTCTGGCCGCGGTGCTCGGACCATCCCTGAAGAACGCGACGATCGCGATCGGCATCTCGCAGATCCCGGCGATCGTCCGCATCACACGCGCGGAGACCCTGCGGCTCAAGCACCTCGACTACGTGGGTGCGGCGGTCGCGAACGGCGGCGGTGACGGCACGATCCTGTTCCGCCACATCCTGCCCAACGCCACATCGGCCCTGATCGTGCAGGCGACGGTCGGCGTCCCATCGGCGATCATCGGCGAGGCGGTGCTCAGCTTCCTCGGACTCGGGGTGCAGCCGCCGTCCCCGTCGCTCGGCGTGATGCTCTCCAGCGCGCAGCCGTTCATCGCCAACGCCCCCTGGATGGCGGTCTTCCCGGGCCTCGTCATCGTGCTCGCCACGCTGGCGTTCAACCTGCTCGGCGACGGCGTCCGCGACATCCTCGACCCCCGAGGAGGCTCCCGGTGACCACCACCGCACCTTCCCCCGCAGCCGAGGCGGTCACGACCGGACCCGTCCTCAGCGTCCGCGACCTGACGGTTTCCTTCGCCGGCCCCGACGACACGGTGCACGCCGTGGACGGTGTCTCGTACGAACTCGCGCGCGGTGAAGTCCTCGCCGTGGTCGGCGAGTCCGGCTGCGGCAAGTCCGTCACGTCGATGGCCGTCATGGGGCTGCTCCCGCCGACGGCCCGTATCGGCGGCTCCATCACTCTCGACGGACAGGAACTCGTCGGCGCGGGCGAACGCACCTGGCGTTCGCTGCGCGGCCGCCGGCTGTCGATGATCTTCCAGGAGCCGATGACGTCCCTGAACCCGGTCCTGACGGTCGGCCGTCAGATCAGCGAAGTGCTCATCCGCCACCAGAAGCTGAGCAAGAAGGAGGCCCGCGCGCGGGCCGTCGAACTGCTCGACGTCGTCGGCATCCCCGCGCCCGAGCGGCGCGTGGACGAGTATCCGCACCAGCTCTCCGGCGGGATGCGCCAGCGCGTCATGATCGCCATCGCGGTCGCCTGCGACCCGGCCGTGCTGATTGCCGACGAGCCGACGACCGCGCTCGACGTGACCGTCCAGGCGGGCATCCTCGACGTCCTGAAGTCGCTGCGCGACCGGCTCGGCACCGCGATCGTGCTGATCACGCATGACCTGGGCGTCGTCGCCGAGACCGCCGACCGGGTGCTCGTGATGTACGCGGGCCGCCCGGTCGAACAGGCCCCGGTGGACGAGCTGTTCGCCTCGCCCTCGCACCCGTACACCCGTGGTCTGCTCGGCGCGGTCCTGCGTCCCGGCACCCGTACGAAGGACGGCAGGGCGCGCCTCAACGAGATCCCGGGCCTGGTGCCCGACCTGCGGGTCCAGCCCGACGCGTGCTCGTTCGCGCCACGCTGTGCGTTCGCCGAGGACGACTGCCGTACGGGACGGCCGCCGCTGCGGACGCTGCCCGTGCTCCGTGCCGGTTCCGGTGACGACACGACTCCCGGCGAAGACACGACACCTGGCAACGACGCGACTCCCGGGAACCACCGGATCGCCTGCCACCACCCCGCCGCCCGGCAGTCCGAAGAGGAGGTCTCCGCATGACCGAACAGGCCACCACCCCCGTCCTGGAGGTCCGGGACCTCCGGCGCCACTTCCCTGCCCCGTCCGGCAGCGTCCGCGCGGTCGACGGCGTCTCGCTCAGGATCGGACCCGGCGAAGTCGTCGGGCTGGTGGGGGAGTCCGGCAGCGGCAAGTCGACCGTGGGCCGCTGTGTGGTCCGCCTCGACACCCCCACCGGGGGTGACGTGATCATCGACGGTACGGATGTGACGACCCTGTCCGCCCGGCAGATGCGGCCGCTGCGCAAGAAGGTCCACCTGGTCTTCCAGGACCCGTCCTCCTCGCTCAACCCGCGGATGACGATCCGGCAGATCATCGCCGAACCGCTGCGGCTGCACGGCCTGGCGAACCGCGCGGAGGCCTCCGCGCGCGTCGACGAACTCCTGCGCCAGGTGGGCCTGCGGCCCGAACTGGCCGACCGCAACCCGCATCAGCTCTCCGGCGGCCAGCGTCAGCGCGTGTCCATCGCGCGCGCCCTGTCCGTGGAGCCGGCGCTGCTCGTCGCCGACGAACCCACCTCGGCGCTCGACGTCTCCGTGCAGGCCTCGGTGCTCAACCTGCTCGCCGACCTGCAGAAGGAGCGCGGCTTCGGCTGCCTGTTCATCACGCACGACCTTGCGGCGGTGGAGTACCTCGCCGACCGGATCGCCGTGATGTACCTGGGCCGGATCGTCGAACAGGCCCCGGCGGCCGAGCTGTTCGAGGATCCGAAGCACCCGTACACGCAGGCGCTGCTGTCCGCGGCACCCGTGCCGGACCCGCAGGACAAGGAGTCGCGGGAGCGGATCGTGCTCAGCGGCGATCTGCCCAGCCCGCTGGACCCTCCGTCCGGCTGTCACTTCCACACCCGCTGCCCGTTGGCCACGGACCGCTGCCGCACCGAGACCCCGGAGCTGCGGGTGCTGCCCGCCGCCGAGGAAGGCGGCATGTGGCGCGAGGTCGCCTGCCATCTGGTGGGCGAGGACGGCAAGGCGCCCGACGCGCGGGCCGCTGTCTGACCGGTCGAGTCGTCGCACGACGAGGCCCCCGCCCTGAGATTCGGGGCGGGGGCCTCGGTCATGCTGTCGGTCAGACGAGCTGCAGCTGGTCGGCGACCACGCGGCCCGCGTGCAGCACGGTGCGGTCCGAGCCGCGGTCCATCACCGCGGACGACACGGTGTCGCCCTCGACGAGGATCAGGTCGGCGGCGTCACCGACGGACACACCCGGACGGTCGGCCGTCGAGATCAGGCGCGGCAGCGACGGGTCGAGGATCGAGTGGCCGCCGCGGCTGGCCACGGCCCAGGCGTGCTCGATCAGTTCGTCGGCGCGGTAGCGGCTGGTGAAGGCCAGCTGCCAGGTGCGGTCGAGCATGTCGCCGTTGCCGTACGGGGACCAGAAGTCGCGCTGTCCGTCCTCGCCCAGACCGACACGGACGCCGGCCTCGGTCAGGTCGACCAGGGGCAGCGCGGTGAGCTGCTGGGCCGGCGCGATGGTGGCCATGGAGATGTCGAGGTCCGCGAACTCCTCGATGAGACGACGGGTCGTCGCCTCGTCGACCGTGCCGAGCTCGTACGCGTGGGAGAGCGTCACCTTGCCCTGCATGCCGAGCGCACGGGTGCGCTCCAGGATCAGGTCGGTGCTGAACACGCCCAGGTGACCGGGCTCGTGCAGGTGGATGTCGACCGGCGCCTGGTGGCGCTCGGCCAGTTCGAAGACGATGTCGAGGTGGCGCACCGGGTCGCGGTCCAGGGTGCACGGGTCGATGCCGCCGACGACCGCCGCGCCCGAGGCGAGCGCCTCGTCCATCAGCTCCGGGACGCCCTTCTCCAGGAGCAGACCGGCCTGCGGGAACGCGATGATCTCGAGGTCGGCGCGGTCCTTGTGCGCCTCCTTCGCGGCGAGTACACCCTCGAAGCGCTCGAGCCCGCAGTCGGCGTCGATCTGCGCGTAGCTGCGCACCCGCGTCGTACCGCGCTCGATCATCCGGCCGAGCAGCCGCGTCGTACGGTCGGCGACCGGGCCGTCCTCGCGCCAGTGCTCACGGTCGTTCATGGTCATGCCCCACACGCCCGGCTTGCCGGTGTGCGGGCGGAACGGCAGGCCTACGCGGTTGGAGTCGAGGTGGCAGTGCACGTCGGAGAACGACGGCAGCGCGAGCCGGCCGCGGCCGTCGATGGACTCCCCGACCGAGGCGCGCGCCGGGTCGTGCGGCAGCACGGCGGTGATCCGGCCGTCGGTGAGCTCGATGTCGGAGGCCTCGCCGCCCCACGGGCGGACGTTCCTGATGAGCATGGGTGGTGGCTCCTTGGTGTTGTACGGGGGTGAGATCCGAGTGGTCTCGTACGGCGCGTGGGCCGTGGTGGTGCACGGGTGCGGTCAGCCGGCCACTTCGGTGAACGGCGGGAACGTGGGCGGGAACAGCTCGTCGGCAGTACGGCGCTTCACGTCCCGTTCGCCGTACGCGGCCCGCATCTTGGCGAAGAGCGCCTGGGCGTCGTCGCGCAGCCGCGCGAGATCGACGCCGGGCAGGGTGCCGTCCACGAGGACGGGGCGGCCGTCGACCACCGAGTGGGTGGCGTTGCGGGCGGTGCCGTTGAGGAGCAGGGTGCGCACCGGGTCGTCGAGAACCCCGTCGCGGAAGTCGTCGAGGCGGAAGGCGACCAGGTCGGCGCGGGCTCCGGGCGCGAGCCGCCCCAGGTCCTTGCGGCCGAGCGCCCGGGCGCCGCCGAGCGTCGCGGCCTCCACATAGGCCTCGGCGGGAGCGGCGTCCGCGCGGCCGTCGACGGCCTTGGCGAGGTGCACCCCGAGGTCCATGCCGCGGACGAGGTCCGGCGGGAACGAGTCGGTGCCCATGCAGAGGTTGAGGCCCGCGTCCCGGTAGCTGCCGAACGAGTGCAGGATGTCGCCGTAGCGCAGCGAGGTCTGCGGGCAGTGGATGACGGAGGCACCGGACCGTACGAGCGTGTCGAGGTCGCCGTGGTCCTCGCCGGACACCGACGGGTGGCGGTCGATGACGATGCCGTGCGGGATCAGGATGTGGGTGTCGAACAGGCCGGTGCGCTCGATGAGTTCGAGCGGGGTGCAGCCGTACAGGCGGCGGACCAGTTCGCGTTCGACCGTGCCCTGGAGGCAGTGGAGCCGGACCGGGACGCCGCGGCGGCGCGCCAGTTCGGCGGTCGCGCGCAGGAGTTCGGGTGTCACCGTCTCGATGCGGCAGGGCAGCAGGGCTGCCTCGACCAAGGGGTCGGCGAGCCGCTCGACGTGGTCGAGGAACCGTTCCGCGTCCCGCAGGCCCTGCCGTCCGCGTTCCTCGTCGAAGTGCAGATCGCGGCCGCCGTCGGCGGTGACGACGTTGACGGCCGAGCGGTAGCTGGGGCCGAGGTAGCCTCGCAGGCCGATGCGGCGCGAGGTCTCGGCCAGGTCGGTGAACTCGTCGAAGGTCTCCGCCCAGGAGCAGTGCACCTCGGAGGCGATCGGCATGTAGGTGGTGATGCCGTGCAGCGCGAGCTGCACCAGCGCGTACTCGCGGACGGTGGCGCGCTCGGCGCGCGTGAAGACGTCGCGGCTGTTGTGGGCGTAGGTGTCGGACCATTGCAGGCCCGGGCCGAGTTCGGCGGACGCCCAGGAGTCGAGGACGAGATGGTCGATGTCGGTGAGGGCGTCGAGGTCGATCAGGCCCGGCATCACCAGCCGGCCGCCCAGGTCCACGTCCTCGTCGACGGGGCCTTCCCAACCGCGGCCCACATGGACGATCGTGTCGTCCTGCCACACCACCTCGCCGTCCCGGAGCAGTACATGCTGTCCGTTCTGATGCGCGAGCACATGGGCGGCGCGCCAGCGAGTGTGCACGAGGGCCTCCTGCGGGTAGGGCGACTCCTCGGACTCTAACACTTGGCATACCAAATTGAGTGGCGGATGCGCCTCTGATGTGGAGGTTTAGCCGAATCCGGGTCGGGATCGCGCACCTGAAGTCGTAACGGTATACAAACATTGGCCCGTTCGGCGCCGCGTGTGGACGCGTGGGCGATCTCGGATGCGAAAATGGCGGGCATGGCAACGGCTGAGGAATTCACCCCCGAGTCGGAGCGGGTCATGAACACCCTGCGCGACGAGATCATCGAGGGCACACGCGCTCCCGGCAGCAAGCTGGTCGAGCGCGAGATCGCCGCCGAGCTGGGCGTGTCCCGGCTGCCCGTGCGCGATGCGCTGCGCAGCCTCGTCAGCGAAGGGCTGGTGACGCCCCGGCCGCGCACGTGGGCGGTGGTGCGTGAGTTCACGCACTCCGACATCTCCGACCTCAACGAGGTGCGCTCGGCGCTGGAGACCCTGGCCTTCCGGCTCGCCGCCCAGCGCCGTACGCGCGCGGGTCTGGAGAAGCTGCGGGCCGACCTGGACGCCGAGCGGGTGGCCGCCGCCAAGGGTGACGGGGCGACCGCGCGCCGCAAGGCGGCCGATTTCCACGAGACGGTCACGGAGATGGCCGACAACGCGCTGCTCAACGAGCTCGACGGGATCCTGCAGAGCCGGATGCGCTGGCTGCTCGGCCAGCACGACGACTTCGACGTCTTCCTGCAGGAGCACGAGGACCTCTACCAGGCCATCGAGGCGCGGGACGTCGAGCGCGTCGAGCGCCTTGCCGCCCAGCATCTCGCGACCAGCACGGCGAACATTGCGCAGCGCCAGCGCATGACGGGAGTCGTCGAGCCGGCGGACGCGTGAGCTTCGTCGAGCCGGCGGACGCGTGACCTTCGGTGGACGCGTGACGAAGGCCGACGAAGGCCGAGGGTGACGCGCCACGGCATGACGAAGAACGGCGGCGGGCCCCCTTGGGGACCCGCCGCCGTTTCCTGTGCGAGGCGCGTGAGCCTTGCCGGTCGCCCTACTTGGCGACGTACTCGATCCCGCCGTCCACGTCGGCGCGGATCTCCGTGCCCACCTTGCGCGCGAGCAGGTCGTCGAGGCGCTCGAGCGGGCCGATCAGGGTGCGGCCGCCGGCCTGCGCGACGCGGATCGCGGCGTCGACCTTGGGCTTCATCGAGCCTTCGGCGAACGCGAGCTTCGCCAGGCCCTCGGGGGAGGCGGTGAGGATGTCGCGCTGCTCGGGCGTGCCCCAGTTCTCACTGACGAAGTCGCCGTCGGTGAGCATGATCAGCATGTCCGCGCCCAGGTCCGCGGTGAGCGTGGCGCTCGCCGCGTCCTTGTCGACGACGGCCTGCATGCCGATCTGCCGGCCCTTGGAGTCGGTGCGCACCGGCACACCGCCGCCGCCGACGCACACCACGAGCGTGCCGGCGTCGAGCAGGTTGCTGACCAGCGGCGCCTGCATGATGCGGATCGGCTCGGGGGAGGGGACGACGCGGCGGAAGGCGCCGCCGTCCTTGGCGATCGTCCAGCGGTACTCGGCGGCGGCCTCCGCGGCGTCCTGCGCCGAGTAGGTCGGGCCGATCAGCTTCGTGGGCCGCTCGAAGGCCGGGTCGGACTCGTCGACCTCGGTCGTGGTGATCACGGCGGCGACCTCGCGCTCGCCGACGAGCGCGTTCGACAGCTCCTGCTGGATCACATAGCCGATCATTCCCTGGGTCTCGGCGCCGAGGATGTCCAGCGGGTACGCGGCCACATCCTGGTATGCCAAATTCTGCAAGGCGAGAAGGCCGACCTGCGGGCCGTTGCCGTGCGTGATGACGACCTCGTGCTCGCGGGCGAGACCGGCCAGGGCCTGGCAGGCCCCGCGCACGTTGGCCCGGAGGTGATCGGCGGTCATCGGCTCGCCGCGGCGGGCCAGGGCGTTGCCTCCGAGGGCGACGACGATGCGCATGTGATGTCCCTTGCTTTGGTTGCCTGGTGCTTGCGTTCGCTATCCAGGTCGCGAATGGTATACCAATATAGGAGACGTTGACGGAAGAGAGGAGGTGCCGCGGATGTCCCGCTTGGAGTCGATACCCGCTGCGGCCCCGCACATCGCACACCGGACCGGCGCCCCGCTCGTCCTGCCGGTCGAATCGGGCGACGCGGCGCTGCTGCGCACCCTGCGCACCACCGTCGGAGAGGGCCGCGTCCACTCGGTCTTCACCCGCGTCGTGAACGTCCTCACCCCCGACGGACTGCTGATCGCCCTCGCCGCCTGGGACGCCGGGCACGCACCCCGCACCCTCACCACAGACGTCACCGACTGGACGGGATGCGGCCTCGCGGCAGGCCAGCGCGTCACCTTCGACCGGGGAGTCCTGACCCTCGACGTACCCGGCAGGCCGCTGCGGCTCGCCCTGGACGGCGCCCAGGCCTGGAACCCGGACACCCCCTCCCTCGCCCACCTCGGCCTCGGGCGGTTCGCGGAATGCGCCGCGTACCTGGACTGCCTCAACCGGCTGCACGGCCCCTACGGCGGGATGCTCGGCGCCGCGCGCGACGCCGGCCCCATGGAGCGCGCCGTCGCCGCCGCGCTCGCCGACGGCCGTACGCGCTTCATCGCCGCCGTCCGCACCGGTGAGCCCGCAGCCCTGCGGACCGCGGTCCTCGCCCTCCTCGGCCTCGGCCCCGGACTCACCCCAGCCGGTGACGACTTCCTCACCGGAGCGGCGCTCATCGCCGCGCTCCCCGGCAGCGCGCTCGGCGCGCTCATCCCCGTACTGCAGGACGTCCTCGACACCCACCCCGAGCGCACCACCGACCTGTCCCTCGCCACCCTGCGCGAGGCGACGGACGGCCGGGCGCGCGCCGAAGTCCTTGACGTACTGCGGCTGCTGGCCGACGAAGCCGACCCGCAGCAGCTCGACGTTCCTGTCCGCAAGGTGCTGGCCGTCGGCCACACCTCGGGCAGCGACACCCTGTCCGGTCTGATCGCCGGGCTCCACCTGGAAGAAGAACTGCGAGGTTCGCTGTGAGCACCACAGCAGTCGTACGGAAGAACACGTACTTCGACTCCGTGTCCCTGATGTCCGTCTCGACCAAGGCCAACGGCCTGGACGGGGTGGAGCAGGCGTTCACCGCCATGGGCACCGAGATGAACAAGGGGGTCCTGGACAATCTGGGGCTGCTCACCGATGAGCTGCGCGAAGCGGGCAGCGGTGACCTCATGATCGTCCTGGTCGCCGAGGCAGGCGCCGACACCGAGGCGCTGCTCGCCGAGATCGAGGACCTGCTGCACCGCAAGGCCCCCGCGTCGGCCGAAGCGGGCGCGGTCACCTACCGCACCATCGCGAGCGCCGCCCAGGGCGTCGAGGGCTCGAACCTCGCGGTGATCGCCGTCAACGGCGCGTACGCCGCGCGCGAGGCCCGCAAGGCCCTCGAAAACGGTCTGCACGTCATGCTGTTCAGCGACAACGTGGCCGTCGAGGACGAGGTCGCCCTCAAGGAACTCGCCCACGACAAGGGCCTGTTCATGATGGGACCCGACTGCGGCACCGCCATCATCAACAACGTCGCCCTCTGCTTCGGCAACAAGGTGCGCCCCGGCTCCGTCGGCATCGTCGCCGCGTCCGGCACCGGCTCGCAGGAGGTCAGCGTCCGCGTGCACGCCCTCGGCGGCGGTGTCTCGCAGCTGATCGGCACCGGCGGCCGCGACCTCAGCGAGGAGGTCGGCGGCATCATGATGACCGACGGCATCCGCGCGCTCGCCGCGGACCCGGCCACCGAGGTCATCGTCCTCGTCTCCAAGCCGCCGGCCGCCTCCGTCGAGAAGAAGGTCCTCGCCGAGGTCGCCGCCGCGGGCAAGCCCGTCGTCGTCTACTTCATCGGCGGCTCCGAGGAGGCGGTCACCGCCGCCGGCGGCCACTTCGCCTCCGGCAGCCTCGACGCCGCCCGCCAGGCCGTCGCGCTCGCGGGCGTCGAGGCCACCGACACCGACGCGTTCGACGCCGTACAGGCCGCCGCCGATGTGGCCGCCCGCCTCGCCGACGGCCAGCGCTACGTCCGCGGTCTGTTCTGCGGCGGCACGCTCTGCGACGAGACCATGTACGCGGTCCGTGACGCCGGGCTCGACGTGTGGAGCAACATCCAGAAGGACCCCGCGTTCCGCCTGACCGCGGCGGCCGACAGCAAGGGCCACACCTTCCTCGACTTCGGCGACGACGACTTCACCAACGGCCGTCCGCACCCGATGATCGACCCCACGCCGCGCCTGGAGCGCCTGGTCGCCGAGGCCCGTGACCCCGAAGTCGCCGCCGTCGTCATGGACTTCGTGCTCGGCTTCGGCTCCCACGAGGACCCGGTCGGCACGACCCTGCCCGCGATCGTGGAGGCGCAGCGCATCGCCCAGGAGGCCGGCCGCCACCTGGAGATCATCGCGTACGTCCTCGGCACCGACCTGGACACGCCGTCCGTCGCCGCCCAGACCGCGGCCCTGGTCGCCGCCGGCGTCACCGTCACCCGCAGCAGCACCGAGACGGGCCAGTTCGCCCGTGAGATCGCGAAGAAGGCACAGGCATGAGCACCGAGACTCCCGAACTCACCCCGGCCGCCGCCCTGTTCGCGGGCGACCTGAACGTCGTCAACGTGGGTCTCGCCATGTTCGACGCCGACATCAACGCCCAGGGCGCCCGCGTCACGACCCTCGACTGGACCCCGCCGGGCGGCGGCGACATCGAGGCCACACGCGCCCTCGACATCCTGGACCGCCCCGACCTCGCCGAGAAGATCGAGGCCGCCAACGCCGAGGCCGTCGAGCGCATCACGTCCGCACGGCCGATGCTCGTCGGCTTCGGCCGCGCGCTCGAAGTGGTCCCCGGCATGACCGCGACCACGATCCTGCACTCCGGCCCGCCCATCACCTGGGACCGGATGAACGGCCCGATGAAGGGAGCCGTCACCGGCGCCATCGTCTTCGAGGGTCTCGCCAAGGACCTCGACGAGGCCGCCGAGGTCGCCGCCTCCGGGCAGATCACCTTCCGGCCCTGCCACGAGGCCAACTCGGTCGGCTCGATGGCCGGTGTCACCTCCGCGTCGATGTACGTGCACATCGTCAAGAACGAGACCCACGGCAACATCGCGTACACCAACCTGTCCGAGCAGATGGCCAAGATCCTGCGGATGGGCGCCAACGACCAGAGCGTCATCGACCGCCTGATCTGGATGCGGGACGTCTTCGGCCCGATGCTCAAGGAGGCCGTCGAGTTCACCGGCCCCATCGACCTGCGGCTGCTGCTCTCGCAGGCCATCCACATGGGCGACGAGTGCCACAACCGCAACGGCGCCGGCACCCTGCTCCTCTTCCAGGCCCTGGCCCCCGGCCTGCTCCAGTCGTCGTTCACGACCGAGCAGAAGAAGGAGGTCTTCGACTTCGTAGCGTCCTCCGACTACTTCTCCGGTCCGACCTGGATGGCGATGGCCAAGGCCGCCCTCGACGCCGCCAACGGCGTGGAGAACTCCACGGTCCTGACCACGATGGCGCGCAACGGAGTCGACTTCGGCATCCGCGTCGCGGGTCTGCCGGGCCAGTGGTTCACCGGTCCCGCGCAGAAGGTCGTCGGCCCGATGTTCGCCGGCTACAAGCCCGAGGACTCCGGCCTCGACATCGGCGACTCGGCCATCACCGAGACGTACGGCTTCGGCGGGTTCGCCATGTCGGCGGCGCCTGCGATCGTCGCCCTCGTCGGCGGCACCGTCGCCGAGGCCATGCAGTACACGCGGGACATGGGCGAGATCACCACGGCTGCCAACGCCAACGTGACCATCCCGGCCCTCGACTTCCAGGGCCTGCCCACCGGCATCGACGTCCGCAAGGTCATCGACACCGGGATCCTGCCGATCATCAACACGGCCATCGCCCACAAGGACGCGGGCATCGGCATGATCGGCGCGGGCATCACGCACCCGCCGGCCGAGGCCTTCACCAAGGCGGCGACCGCCCTCGCCGACGCCCTCGCCTGAGCCGCGAGCGCCGACCAGGAAGCCCGGATGAACCCCGATGAACACTGAATCCCGCAAAGACGCGGAACTCGACGGCACCGCCGTGACCGCGGCCGATCCGGCCGCACGGGAACTCGACCCCGAGTACGAGCACTCCCCGGTCCCGGTGGAGAGCCGCAAGTCGCTCCTGACGGTCTCGGCCGTCTGGTTCGGATTCCCCATGATCCTGACCAATGCCGTGCCCGGTGGCGTCGTCGTCGCCATGCTGGGCTTTTGGCGCGGACTCGCCGCCATCGCGGTGGCGAACCTGGTGATGCTGCTCTACGTGGGCATCCTCAGCCACCGCGCGGGCAAGACCGGCGAGTCCTTCTCGCTGCAGGCCACCCGCACCTTCGGCCGCGCAGGGTACGTCGTCGCCTCGGCGTTCCTCGCGACGGTCGTCGTCGGCTGGTTCGCGTTCAACACCGGCGCCACCGGTGCGACGCTGCACCAGGCCTTCGGCTGGCACGAGCAACTGGTCGCGGTCCTGGCCGGGTTGGGCTTCATAGCCCTGACCTACCTCGGCATCAAGGCCCTGTCCTGGCTCGGCGCCGTCGCGGCACCCCTCTTCGTGATCGCGGGCGTCATCGCGCTCGTCATCGTCGCCCGCGACCACAACCTCGGCGCGGTCTTCTCGTACGAGGGCGTCGGCGGCAACGTGACGATCACCTTCGGCGCCGCGGTGTCGATGATGATGGCCACCTTCGCCGACTCGGGCACCATGACAGCGGACTTCACCCGCTGGTCGAAGAACGGCCGCCAGGCCGTCTACGCCACCATGAGTGCCTTCCCGGTGGCGAGCGTCATCGCGCAGGTCACCGGCGGTCTCGTCGTGGCGGCCGGTGCGGTCGCCGCCCCGGCGACAGCGGGCGGCGACTTCCTGCCGATCCTCACCGGCGAGAACTCCGGCATCCTCAACGTGCTCGCCGCGGTCTTCGTCTTCGTGAACCTCGGTTCGGTGTGCAGCCACTGCCTCTACAACGGGGCGCTCGGCTGGTCGCACCTCACGGGCCGCACCATGCGCATGATGACGCTCGTGCTCGGCGTCATCGGCACCCTGGCCGCCCTCGCGGGCGTCTGGAACCACTTCCTGGACTGGCTGGTCATCCTCAGCGTGTTCGTGCCGCCGCTCGGCGGTGTGCTGATCGCCGACCAGTTCTTCGCCCGCGGCGGCCGCACCGCCATGGACGACCGGCCGACGATGACCGTCCGTCCCACGGCCTTCGTGGCCTGGGCGATCGGCGCCGCGGCTGCCGGTGTCGCGCACTGGTGGGCACCCCAGCTCTCCGACGCGATCACCGGACTCGTCGTGGCGGTCCTCGCATACGCCCTCCTGGAACGGGTCGGCCGCCGCACGGCCTGATCCGGATCCCGTAGGACGAGGCGGGTCCCGCACGACCCGCCGGGGAGCGCCCGGGCCCCGTCCGGCCCGCCGCTCCGGAAGGACGAAGCGCCCCTGTCACCTCAGGCAGGGGCGTTTCGTCTGTCCGAACTCTGGGACAGGTGTGCGAGTCCGGTGATCTACTCCATGCATGACCACTACAACCGCCTTTGAAGCCGCTCCCGTTGTCGAGGAGACGACCCGCCTGCTGGCCGAGCACTACGCCTTCCCCGAGGTGGCCGGGCAACTCGTCGACCTGCTCCGACGACGCCTCGCCGAAGGCGCGTACGACGTCGGCAGTGCGGAAGAACTCGTCGGTCCGCTCACCGAGGACCTGCAGTCCGTCAACGGCGACCGACACCTCCGGCTGATCCACCACGCCGACCGCGTACCGACGAAGAAGGGCGCGGCGAACATGGAGGCGATGCGCCGCGACTTCGACACCTCGCTGGGCGGTGCGCCACGCGTCGAGCTGCTCGACGGGGGAGTGGCCCTGGTCGAGCTGGCGCCGATGCTGTTCCCGCTGGACTGGGCCGCCGAACCGGTGAGTGCGGCCCTCACCTTGGCCTCACGCGCCCAGGCGCTGATCGTGGACCTCCGCGCCAACCTGGGCGGCGACCCGGACACCGTCGCATTCGTCTGCAGTCACCTCCTCGACCGGCGCACCCACCTCAACTCCATGTACTGGCGCAAGGGCGACCGCACCGAACAGTCCTGGAGCCTCCCGCACGTTCCCGGCGCGCGCTTCGGAGGCAGCAAGCCGGTCTACGTGCTGACCGCCGCGAACACCTTCTCCGCCGCAGAGGAGCTGGCGTACGACCTGCAGCAGCTCGGCCGCGCCGTGATCGTCGGCGAGCCGACCCGCGGCGGAGCGCACCCGCGGGACGGCTGGACGGTGCACCCGCACCTGGAAGCCAGCATCCCGGTCGGCCGCGCCATCAACCCGGTCTCCGGTACGAACTGGGAGGGCACGGGAGTGCAGCCGGACGTGTCCTGCCCCGCCGCCGAGGCCCTCGACCGCGCCCACAAGCTGGCCCTCGCCCGGCTGACGGACTGATCCCTGCGCCTGCCGCTTCGGGACCGGGGCGCATGATGGAGCCATGAGCGAGCTGTTCCCCCGTGACCGCACCGAGGTCGCACCGGGCGCCGTGCATCTGCCCGACTGGCTCGGTGCGGCCGGACAGCGCGAGCTCCTGGACCGCTGCCGCGCCTGGGCCCGGCCACCGGCCGGGCTGCGCGAGGTCAGCACGCCCGGGGGCGGCCGCATGTCGGTGCGTCAGTTCGGCCTCGGCTGGCACTGGTTCCCGTACGGCTACGCGCGCACCGCCGTCGACGGCGACGGCGCCCCGGTCAAACCGATGCCGCAGGAACTCGTCGACCTCGCCCGCCGCACGGCAACGGCGGCCCTGGGCGAGGACTTCTCCGAAGCCCCGTACGACATCGCGCTGATCAACTTCTACGACGCCGACGCCCGCATGGGCATGCACCGTGACCAGGACGAGAAGTCCCTTGCCCCGGTCGTCTCGCTCAGCCTGGGCGACACCTGTGTGTTCCGCTTCGGCAATACGGAGAGCAGGGCGAAGCCGTACACCGACGTGGAACTGCGCAGCGGTGACGCGTTCGTGTTCGGGGGGCCGGCACGGCTCGCGTTCCACGGAGTGCCGAAAGTGCATGCGGGGACGGGGCCGCCGGAGCTCGGGCTGAGCGGACGGGTCAACCTCACGTTGAGGGTCAGCGGGATGGTCTGAGCCGGCGTGAGCCCGTTCCCTTCGGGGCGCGAAGGGCGAGGTCAGCCGTCCGGAAGTGCCGTGTAGCGTTCCGTTGGTCAGGTGAACGGATGTGGGCGACACGGGGGCGTACATGGGGGACCGGTCCGAGCCGCGCAAGCTCCGGCACGGCTACAGCGCCAGACCGCAGCGCCGGCGCTCCGACGACGAGGGCTGTGTGGCGGGCTGCCTGGACACGCACCTGTGGTGGTCCCAGGTGCGTAGCTGCTGCCCCTGCAACTGGGGTGCACTCGCCGGTCTCTTCCTCCTCGCCGTGCACCCCGTCGGCCCGGCGGCCCGCACCCCCGACCCTGCGGCGCCCCGTCCTGCGGGCCGCGCGGCAGGTCTGCTGTACGGGGCAGTCCGCCGCTACCGCGCCGACATCAGCCCGCGCGCCCCGGCCGCCTGCCGGTACACGCCGACTTGCTCCACGTACGCCATCAAGGCCCTGCACCGCCACGGCGCACTCCGCGGAACCTGGCTCACGCTCCGGCGCCTGCTGCGCTGCCGTCCGGGTGCCGCGCCCCGCGGCAGCTTCGATCCGGTACCCGGGAAGTAGCGGGCCGCCCGGCGTGCGGATCATGGGAGACTCGGCCCCATGAACGGCAAGGCGGCCCCCAGCGAAGCGCGGCCCGGCTCCGTGCGCTCCCGGCCGGACCGAGGGCGCGGAGCGCTCGGACCCGCCCTCGAACTGGTGCACACGGGGCGCGCCCCCACGCGTTCCGTCCTCACAGCGGAGCTGGGTGTCACCCGCGCCACCGCCGGAGTCGTGGCCGCGGAACTGGAAGCACTCGGGCTGATCACCGTCGAGCCGGGCGCCGCGGGCGGTTCGCAGGGGCGGCCCTCGCACCGGCTCACCGTCGCCGAGGAAGGTCCGGTCGTCCTGGCCGCGCAGGTGCACGCCGATGGATACCGGGCCGCGCTCGTCGGCCTGGGCGGCCGGATCGTCGCGACCACGCCCGGCTGCGAGGTCGTCGACCCCGATCCCGAGCAGGTGATCGGCGCAGTCGTGGACGCGGGCGCCGAACTGCTCGCCGCGTCGGGCCGGCACTGCGCCGGCGCCGGGCTCGCCGTGCCGTCCGCCGTCGAGGACCCCGAAGGGCTCGCCCTCAACCCGCTGCACCTCGCGTGGCCCGCCGGCGCCCCCGTACGCCGGATCTTCGCCGAACGCGTCGCGGCCGCGGGCCTCGACGTCCCCGCGTTCACCGGCAATGACGTCAACCTCGCCGCACTCGCCGAACACCGCCACGGAGCGGGCCGCGGCGCAGCGCACCTGCTCTGTGTCGCCACCGGCCACCGCGGCGTCGGCGGTGCGCTCGTCCTCGACGGCCGTCTGCACACGGGCAGTTCGGGCCTCGCCCTCGAAGTCGGCCACCTCACCGTCAACCCCGAGGGCCGCCCCTGTCACTGCGGCAGCCGCGGCTGCCTGGACGTCGAGGCCGACCCCCTGGCCTTCCTCACCGCGGCCGGACGCACGCCGGGCCCGGAGGTCTCCCTGCTCCGGCAATCCACGGACCTCCTGCGCGGCTCGTACCACGACCCCCAAGTCCGTTTCGCCGCCGAGGAGTTGATCGACCGCCTCGGCCTGGGCCTCGCCGGACTCGTCAACATCCTCAACCCCGACCGGATCATCCTCGGCGGCCTGCACCGCGCCCTGCTCGACGCGGACCCGGACCGGCTCCGCGCGGTGGTCGCCGACCGCAGCCTGTGGGGCCGCAGCGGGGGAGTACCCATCCTCGCCTGCACCCTGGACCACAACTCCCTGGTCGGCGCGGCCGAGTTGGCGTGGCAGCCGGTGCTGGACGATCCGATGCGGGTGGCGGTGTGAACCAGAGCGAGCGAGAAGGCGGCATGACTCCGTACGAACAAGAGGGCGGCGCGTTCCACGAGGTCACCGACGGGGTGTACGTGGGACAGGCGGCCCAGGACGCCGCGCTCGACCGCGGCTGGCTCCTCGGCCACTTCAAGGACCCCGCCGACCCGCGCCACTGCGCCGAGCTGGAGATCAAGTGGGGTGTCCACCCGCAGGGCGACACCCGCGCCGCCTGGGCCACAGGCGAAATCCGCACCGCACTCCTCGTCCTCGTCAGCGGCCGCTTCCGGATGGAGTTCCCCGGCCATGACGTGGTGCTCAAGGAGCAGGGAGAGTACGTGATGTGGGGCAAGGGAGTCGACCACTCCTGGTACGCGGAGGAGGAGTCGGTGGTCCTCACGGTGCGGTGGCCTTCGGTGCCGGGGTATCGGGTGGACGCGGGTGTCAGTACCGCTGACTAGCCTGCACGCATGATCACCCCAGAGCAGACCACCGACTTCCCGCCCGCCCTCGCCGCCGTCTCCCGGGTCCGGTTCGACTACGGCGAGGAGGGCGAGGGGGTCGACTTCGAGCCGTACGACGTCTTCGATTCCGCCGAGGAGACCACGGACTGGCTGCGGCACTGGACCGGAAACTTCGAGATCACCGGGGACGCCTACCGCGTCTTCGGCCAGGACGGCGCCGGTGGGCTCGCCGCGATCTGGCTCGTCCGGCCCGGACGTCCCCTGACCGAGCAACCAATCGTGTTCGCCGGGTCGGAGGGCGAGGTGGGAGTCGTGGCCGGGAACCTCTCGGACTTCCTGTGGGTGCTCGCCGACGGCTTCGGACCGAGGGAGGCCGCCCTGTACGCGCAGCGCGAGGCGCGCCCGGACGCCGAGCTCGGCGCGCTCGCCGACCGGCACGCGACGACGCCCCGCAGGCCCGGCCGGGACCTGATCGACGAGGCCAAGGCGGAGTTCCCGACGTTCGAGGAGGACCTCATGGCGCTCTGCCGCTGAGGGGATGGGGGCACGTACTCCCGCGGTGGTAGCGGCTGCGGGTGCCCGCACCAGGGGCCCTAGGGTGCGACCCCTTCCGGACGGCGGCCGCGCCCGATTCCGTACTCCCCGAGGAGCAGCAGAACAGCCGCTGGCCGTACGACGACCCGGACCCCCTCCCGGCGTGAGTCTCGAACCATCACAAGCAGGCGAGACCCACCTGGGAGATGGTTCAGATGCAGACCCTGGCGCATTTCGGCGACGGCGGACCCGGTCCGTGGATCCTGCTCTTCCCGCTCATCTGGGCGGCCGTCGTGATCGGCGGGATCACGCTGCTGCGGCGCACCGTGTGGCGCGGCCGGCGTGAACCCTGGCGTGAGCGGCCCGACGCGCAGAGCCCGATCTCCGTGCTCGGCCACCGGTTCGCCTCCGGTGAGATCGACGAGGACGAGTACTGGCGGCGGCTGACCGTGCTCGAGGAGCAGTTCGGGCGTACCGAGCGCGGCCGTGGCAAGGGCGGTGCGGCATGAGTACCGCCACGGCAACCGCCACCGCGGCCCGGGTCGCCGACGCCGTGAAGGTCTACGGCGCCGGTGACACCGAGGTGAGGGCCCTGGACGGGGTGAGCGTCGACTTCACGGCCGGCCGCTTCACCGCGATCATGGGGCCCTCCGGCTCCGGCAAGTCCACCCTCATGCACTGCGCCGCCGGGCTCGACACGCTCACCTCCGGCGCCGCGTACATCGGCGGTACGGAGCTCGGCGCACTCGACGACAAGCGGCTCACGCTGCTGCGGCGCGACCGGGTCGGCTTCGTGTTCCAGGCCTACAACCTGCTGCCGACGCTGACCGTCGCCGAGAACATCACGCTGCCCATCGACCTGGCGGGCGGCCGCGTGGACCGCGAGTGGACCGACGCGCTCATCGACGTCGTCGGACTCGGCGACCGCCTCCACCACCGCCCTGCCGAGCTCTCCGGCGGACAGCAGCAACGCGTGGCCGTGGCCCGGGCGTTCGCCGGCCGGCCCGATGTGGTCTTCGCCGACGAACCCACCGGCAACCTCGACTCGCGGGCCGGTGAGGAAGTCCTCGGACTGCTCGGACGTGCCGTGCGGCAGATGGACCGCACGGTCGTCATGGTCACCCACGACCCGGTCGCCGCGGCCCACGCCGACGAGGTGATCTTCCTCGCCGACGGGCGTCTGGTCGACCGGATGAGCGCACCCACCGCGGACAAGGTCCTCGACCGGATGAAGGCCTTCGACGCCCGGACCGACCAGTCCGCCCAGCAGGTCCGCTCGGACGGAGGCCCGTCATGAACAGCGCCACCGCGCGGCTCAGTCTCTCCTCGCTGCGCGCCCACAAGCGCCGCTTCGCCGGCACCTTCACCGCGGTCCTGCTCGGGGTCGCCTTCCTCGCGGGCACGCTCCTCATGGGCGACACCCTGAAGGCGAGCTTCGGCTCGATGTTCGGCAACGCCGCCGCCGGTACGGACGCGGTGGTCCGCAGCGCCGACACCATCACCACTCCCGGCGAGACCCAGGGCGTCCGCAGCCCTGTCGACACGGCGCTCGCCGACCGTGTCGCGGACGTGTCCGGCGTGGCCGCCGCGGCGCCCTCCATCCAGGGCGCCGGGCAGCTCGTCGGCAGCAACGGCGACCCGATCGGCGGCGCGGGCCCGCCCACGCTCGCCGGCAACTGGATCGCCGACCCCGAGCTGAATCCGTACCAACTCGCGGAGGGGCGCGCCCCGCAGAAGTCGGGTGAGGTCGTCATCAACAAGGGCGCCGCGAAGACCGGCGACCTGAAGATCGGCGACACGACGACGCTGCGCACACCCGACCCGGTGGACGTGACGATCGTCGGGCTCGCGACCTTCGGCGGCGCGGACGGCATGGCGCAGGTGACCTTCACCGGCATGACCCAGGCCGACGCCGAGAAGTACCTGACGCCGGGGCCCGGTGAAGCCTCCTCGATCTCCGTACGGGCCGGGCCCGGCGTGAGCCAGCAGGAACTCGTGGACGCGCTGGCCCCCGTTCTGCCCGAGGGAGTCGAGGCCATCACCGGCCAGGCGTCCGCGGCCGAGAACACGGACATGATCTCCGGTCAGTTCCTGGACCTCTTCACCACGTTCCTGCTCGTCTTCAGCGGGATCGCGCTGCTCGTCGCGACGTTCTCGATCCACAACACCTTCGCGATCGTCGTTGCCCAGCGCACCCGCGAGAACGCACTGCTGCGGGCGCTGGGCGCGGCCCGCGGCCAGGTCGTGCAGGCCACGCTGATCGAGGCCGCGGCCGTCGCGGTGCTGGCCTCCGCGGCCGGGCTGCTCGGCGGGATCGGCATCGCGGCGGGGCTGCAGGCGCTGTTCCCAGCGATCGGATTCCCCTTCCCCGAGGGCGACTTGGTCATCAAGTCCCTTTCCATGATCCTTCCGCTCGCCGTCGGCATCGTCGTCTGCCTCGGCTCGGCGCTGCTGCCCGCCGTACGGGCCGGGCGCACCGCACCGCTGGCCGCCCTGCGCGAGAGCCAGGTCGACGACTCGGGGGCCTCGCGGCGCCGCGCCGTCATCGGCGGCACGCTGGCCGTGGTGGCTGTGGCCGTCACTCTCGCCGGGGTGCTGCTCAGCCCGTCGCTGTGGCTGGCCGGCACCGGCGCGTTCCTCGCGCTCGTGTCGTTCGTCGTGCTCGGGCCCGTGGCATCGAGCCGCGCGGTACGGATCCTCGGCGGGCCGCTCGACCGGCTGCGCGGTGTGACAGGCGGTCTCGCCCGCCGTAACGCGCTGCGCAGCCCCAAGCGGACCGCCGCGACCGCGAGTGCGCTGATGATCGGGGTCGCGGTCGTCGGACTCTTCACCGTGTTCGCCGCGTCCCTGAAGGCCACGATGGACCAGACCGTCTCCCGCTCCTTCGCGGGCGACGTGGCGGTCAGCGCACCGGCCTTCGGCGCGGGCGGCAGCGGGCTCAGCCCGAAGCTGGCCCCCGCTCTGGCGGAACTGCCCGAGGTCGAGAACGCGGTCGGCCTCGGCCGCGGCGTCGCCGAAGTCGACGGCGCGGGCCGCCAGTTGACGGTCACGGATCCGGCGGGCCTCGCCAAGGGCTTCGACCTGGGCGCCGTCGACGGTGCGCTGAACGACCTCGGCACCGACGGCCTTGCCATGGCCCGCGACGAGGCCGACAGCCGCGGCCTCGCGATCGGCTCGAAGGCCGAGCTCACGTTCACCGACGGCACGAAGCAGCCCTTCACCGTACGGGCCGTCTTCGACCGCTCCGAACTCGCGGGCGACTACGTGATCACCCGCGAGGCCTGGGCACCGCACCGCGCACAGGACTCCGACACGCTGGTCGCGGTGACGTTCAAGGACGGCGTGAGCACGGACACCGCAACCGCGGCGGTCGAGAAGACCGCGGCGTCCTTCGGCGGCCCGGAGGTCCAGACCCGCGACGAGTACGCGCAGTCGGCGGCGGGCGGCATCGACATGATGCTGACGCTGGTCTACGCCCTCCTGGCCCTGGCGGTCCTGATCGCCCTCCTGGGCATCGCCAACACCCTCACGCTGTCGGTCCACGAACGCACCCGCGAACTGGGCCTCCTGCGCGCGGTCGGCCAGACCCGCGCCCAGCTGCGGGCGATGGTCCGCTGGGAGTCGGTCCTGGTCGCCGCGTTCGGCACTGCGGGTGGCCTGGCCCTGGGCACGTTCCTCGGCTGGACCTTGGTCAAGGCCTCGGACGCCGCAAGCGACAGCTCCTTCGCGTTCGCCCTCCCACCGACCCAGTTCACGATCGTGGCCTTGGTCGGCCTGATCGCCGGGGCCCTGGCGGGCCTCCGTCCGGCGCGCAGGGCAGCACGCCTGGATGTGCTGAAGGCGATTGCCACGGAGTAGCGATGGGTGGGGCACCCGGACGCAAAGGGCACCCCACCCCGTACAAAACGTGGATCACCGCCCGGTCAGCCCACCACGGCCGACCGGGCGGGAGTCTCCGGGGCCAGGGAAGGCTCCGTGGTGAGGTACTGGGACAGGCCGCCCGGTACCTCGGTGAAGGGCATGGTGCTGTGCTTGGGGTGGGCCGGGAGCGCCACCGCGGGGGACGGCGCCGGGAGGGTGAACCAGACCGTCTTGCCCGACGGGCCCTCCGGCCGCACACCCCAGCTCTCGCTGACGGCCGCGACCATCGCGAGTCCGCGCCCGCACGTGTCCAGCGGGTCGGCCGCGTGGACCTCCGGTATGCGGGGGTCGTGGTCGTGCACGGAGACCGTGAGCCGGTCGAGGAGCAGCTCGATCTCGACGGTGCACATCTTGTCCGGCTGGGCATGCCGGTGGACGTTGGTGAGGAGCTCGGTCACGCCGAGCGCTGCACGGTCGATCAGCGGATCGAGGTGCCAGTGGCGCAGATGCGCCGAGACGATTCTGCGGACTTGCCCGATCCGCGACGGCAGGGCTTGGAGCTCCACCGTGCAGTGCCTGCTTGGCTGGCTGATCACGGTTGCGACTCCCCGAATTGAGGCGAGGAATGACGGCAAACGGATCCGGGGCGTACCCCGGATGTGTCCCACAGTGACTGCCTGCTGGGCGGTGCTGGGTCGCAGCGTGACCGCCGTTGAACCCTGAGTAGTGAGGTGCGTCCAGCGTGACTCAGGGGGATCGGCTGTGCAACTTGCGTGACATACGGCCAGGTCGCAGCGGGGTGGCAGACCCGTGCGGAACGCGTCTCAGGCGCGCCGGAAGCGGCCTGTCGCCTGCCGTACGGCCTCGATGAACCGGCCGGCCGCGGGCGGCCCCGACTCTCCCGGAGCCGGGTCGAGTTCACCGAGCGTGAGCGAGTACCGCGTCCCGTTCACCGTGGCGAGCGCCTTGTCCTCGGGGACGTACCAGGGCCGCACCGCGCTGACCTGCGTGAGCGGCGCGCTGTCGATCTCGCGCCCGTAGCTCGTCAGGAGTTCGAGCCGCCCGTCGGCGATCCGTATCTGACCCGCCCTCGTCAGTGAGCGCAGCCGCCGGCCGATCCGTACGCCCGTGGCCCTGAACTCGGTTTCCGCCATGGCTTCTCGCCCCCAAGCTGTTCGCACCCGCCGTGCTGGCAGTCTGCCCGCGATACGGCTCGGACACCAGTGCCCGTCAGGACGTCGTACGCGCCTGCGCCGGTTGCGTGCACGAGCCGTGCGAACTGAGCGCCCCAAGGGTCGCTTTGGGCTTCCCAAAGCGATGTTTCTGCAGGTGAGAAGCGTGCGTCTGATGTCTATGCTGGAGCCGCACGCATGATGTGCACAGGGAATTGGCCAGGCAAGGGAGCGGCGCGGTGAGCACGGCACAGAAGCCTCAGACCCCAGCGGTGATGTCCACCGTCGACGTGGACCGCAGCGACCTCGCGTACCGGCAGTGGCTGAAAGAAGCGGTGCGCAAGGTGCAGGCGGACGCCAACCGGTCCGCGGACACGCACCTGTTGCGCTTCCCGCTGCCCGAGCAGTGGGGCATCGACCTGTACCTCAAGGACGAGTCGACGCACCCCACGGGAAGCCTCAAGCACCGCCTGGCCCGTTCGCTGTTCCTGTACGGCCTGTGCAATGGCTGGATCCGCCCCGGCGCCCCCGTGATCGAGGCGTCGAGCGGCTCGACGGCCGTCTCCGAGGCGTACTTCGCGAAGCTGATCGGTGTGCCCTTCATCGCGGTGATGCCGCGTACGACCAGTGCCGAGAAGTGCCGCCTGATCGAATTCCACGGAGGTCAGTGCCACTTCGTGGACGACTCGCGCGCCATGTACGAGGAGGCCGCCGCCCTCGCGGTGCGCAGCGGCGGCCACTACATGGACCAGTTCACGTACGCGGAGCGCGCCACCGACTGGCGCGGCAACAACAACATCGCCGAATCGATCTACCAGCAGCTGCGGTTGGAGCGCTATCCGGATCCGGCGTGGATCGTGGCGACGGCGGGGACCGGCGGCACCTCCGCCACCATCGCGCGCTATGTGCACTACATGCAGCACGACACCCGGATCTGCGTTCCGGACCCGGAGAACTCCTGCTTCTTCGACGGCTGGGTCAACGACGACCCCGGCTGTACGAGCGACTGCGGCTCGCGTATCGAGGGCATCGGCCGTCCCCGGATGGAGCCGAGCTTCGTGCCGGGCGCCATCGACCGCATGATGAAGGTCCCGGACGCGGCCAGTGTCGCGGCCGTACGGGCCCTCGAGTCGGCGATCGGCCGCAAGGCGGGCGGATCCACCGGTACGGGCCTGTGGAGCGCGCTGAAGATCATCGCGGAGATGGTCGCGAACGGTGAGAAGGGCAGCGTCGTGACGCTGATCTGCGACCCCGGCGACCGCTACCTCGACAAGTACTACTCGGACGCCTGGCTTGCCGAACAGGGTCTGGACATCGGCCCGTACAGCGAGGCGATCGAGTCCTTCCTGGCGACCGGGGTGTGGCCCGCCTGACACCGCGGGCCCAGGTCGGCCCGCCTGATCACCAGGCGGGCTACACCCACTCCGCTAGTTCCGGCCGCCCCTGCACCACCGCCGCGCGCCGACCCGCGCACCCGCACCTGTGCCCAGCTGGTCGAGCAGCCCCTGTACATCGGCCTCCGCGAGGCTCCGTACCACCGCGACGCACCCCGTCGACAGCTCCGCCGCGTCATCGACGAGCAGCCCGGCGAACGCCAACAGCTCGTCGGACACGACGAGTTGAAGGTCGCGCCGTTCGTCCCGCGGCCGCGCGTCCCAGCGCGCGGTCACCAGGGTCATGTCCTGCTCGCGCGCGATCTCGCCGTGCCGCTCGACCACGATCCGGTCGACGGTGAACTCCCGGTAGAGGCCGCCCTTCCAGTACGGCTCCTCCGCCGCGAACCGCTCGGCGGCCGCCCGGTCGTCGGCCTCGACGATGTGCACACTGCCGGCGTGGTGCTCGCCGTCGTCGGACAGGAGCGGACCGCGCAGGACCAGGCTGTCGGTGAACCGGTCCATGTACGACCAGTGCTCTTCGGCCTGTTCGATCATCAGGTCCTCGGCGCCGGGGGCGTCCTCGGACTGCACATGGAAGAGCATCTACCGGGCCCGCTCCTTGGCCAGCAGCTTGTCCAGCGACTTGGCCGCCGAACGGAACGCCACCCCGAGGCCGGGTGCCGCCGCCTTGAAGAACAGCCGCAACGGCGCCGACGCGTCCACCGCGAACGTCCACTGGACACGGCAGCCCGTACCGGCCGGCGTGATCCGCCACTCCTCGACGAGGTGGCGCAGCCCGGGGGCGTTGGTCTCGTCGACCCGGTACGCGTACACCTCGTCCGGCTCCGACGCGAGGATCGTCTCCTCGAAGCGGATCCCGATCTGCAGCGCGACGGTCCGCCGGGCGCCGCCGTCGTGCGGGGTGGCCCGCTTGACCGCGCGGAACCACTTCGGGAGGCTCTCCACCTCCTGGGCTATCGCGCGGTACGCCTCGGCGGGCGTCGCGGCGATCTCGCGCGCGAAGACCAGCCGCACCGGCGCCGCCCCGAGAAAGTCGAGCCCGACGGGGCTCAGTCGGCGTGCCATGGGATCCCCCCAATTGGAAACAGCAGCTCACCGCCCGTGTCCGGGCCCGGTCACCATAGCTGAGGGGGTGTCAGCCCCGGAAGGCAGGTCCGGTGAAGGTCTCGCACCGTGGGACGGCGGGAAGCGGCAAGGGGTGCTTCGGCAGCGCCTAGATGATTGATTCCAAGGGGTCAGTGATCGTAGGCGGTCAGCGTCCGCATGATCGGACGTCCGGTTTGGTCGTTGTGTCAGATCGCGGCAGCGAGGGCGAGGATGCGCTGCAGAACGCGGACCATGACGCCGCCCGGGCTTGTGTCAGCGGGCTTGCCGTGCACGCTCCAGATAGGCGACCAGAGAGGCCATTTGGTCGGCTGTCCAGGGCAGGCGCCGGCTGATTTCGGCGCTGTTGCCCTGCCACATCTGCTGGGCCACGGCCTTGGTCTGCTCACCGGCGGCACCCTGGGCGTGGAATGCGGCACCGAGCTCCTCCCAGCGCCGGAGCAGGTCCTGCACCTGCGGATCGGTCACGGGGGTGTCGTCCTGGACATGGCCCAGGAGCTGCTCGACCAGGCCGGCCCAGCGGGTCTTGGCCTCCTCGATGGCCTCGGGGCCCAGTTCGGCCCTGCGTGCGGCCAGCTGGTCCTGCTGCTCCGGTGTGAATGAGGTCTCGAACACCGAGATCATCTCCAAGGTCGTCATGAACTGGTCCGGATCGGGCATCGACGCGTCATCGAGCTGCCTCAGCAGCCCGCCCAGCTGCTGCTCGAGTCGGTGAATGCGCATCGCCTGCTGCTTCAGCGCAGCCAGTTGAGTCGCCAGGAGCTCGCGCATCGTCAGCAGGTCATCTGACGAGCCGGCGAGTGCTTCAGCGACCTCCTCCAGTGAAAACCCGAGTGCGCGTAGTGCCCGCACTCGGTACAGCCGCCGCAAGTCGTCCTCGGTGTAGCGGCGGTGCCCCGACGCGGTGCGTTCGCTCGCGCTGAGCAGCCCGATCTCGTCGTAGTGGTACAGCGCACGTACCGTCGCCCCGCTGGCCTGTGCCAGCTCGCCGATGCTCCACCGACGTGCGGTGGCGTCTTTCCCGATCACGCCAACCACGCTAGGACCTCCCGCCACGGGAGGTTCAAGTGCCGCGAACGGGACACGCAGCACAACGCCGAACGGCCCCACCGCAGCGCCACCCCGACCCCTAGGAGTCAATCGCCTAGGCGTGCTCGGGCTTCTCCGCCGCGTCGCCCTGCCCCGCGACCACGACCCGTCGCACGCGGTCGGCGACCTCGTGCCGTACCTCGTCGGGCAGTCCGCCGTCGGTCACCCAGGTGTCGACCTGTTCCAGGCGTGCGAAGGAACTGAGGCCCACCGTGCCCCACTTGGTGTGGTCGGCGACGACCACCACGCGGCGGGCGGACTGCACCAGGCGCCGGTTGGTCTCGGCCTCGGCGAGGTTCGGTGTGGACAGGCCGGCCTCCAGTGATATGCCGTGCACACCGAGGAGCAGCAGGTCGAAGTGGAGTGTGCCGATTGCCTGGTCCGCGACCGGTCCGACGAGCGAGTCGGACGGTGTCCGGACGCCGCCGGTGAGGACGACCGTCGCGGCGCCCTGGCCGGTGCCGCCGCTGCGCTGCGCGGCATGGAAGACGTCGGCCACCCGCACGGAGTTGGTGACGACGGTCAGATCGGGCACGTCGAGCAGCCGGTGCGCCAGCGCGTAGGTGGTCGTGCCGCCGGACAGGGCGATGGCGCTGCCGGGTACGACGAGCTCGGCTGCGGCGCGCGCGATGTCCTCCTTGGCGTTGAGTTCGAGCCCCGACTTGGCCTCGAACCCCGGCTCGTGCGTGGACGCCTCGACCACCGGCACCGCACCGCCGTGCACCTTCTCCAGAACGCCCTGACGGGCCAGCGCGTCCAGGTCGCGGCGCACCGTCATGTCGGAGACGCCGAGCTTGCGGGTCAGTTCGTTGACCCGGACCCCGCCGCGCCGCCTGACCTCGTCGAGGATCAGGGCGCGGCGCTGCTCCGCGAGGAGGTTCTGGTTCTCGCTCACGCCCGCTCCCGTTCCTGCAGCCGTCATGCGCGCTGAATGCGGGGAAGGTCCCGACGCGCCGAAAGAGCCCTCATCTTTGCACGTGACACCGCTGTGCGGACCTTCCGGTCCAGGGTGTGCGGGCGGAACCGTACACCTGGGGGAGATTCGGTGACGAGGGGTGCACACGCGGTGCCCGGGGCGGGATCCTGATCAGTGCAGGCTCACAGGATGTACGAACGTGACTGACGGGGGAGCTGCTGACCGGTGCAGCGTGCCACGGCGGAGAAGACCGCTCTCGAACTGCTCGTCCACGGCGTCGGCGGCGCCACACCCGAGAAGATGCTCGGCGACCCGCGCACCGTCCGGGTCACCGGCGACGACACCGCCGCCGTCCACCGCCGCACCGATGACGCGGACGCCGAGCAACGCCCGGAGGACTACCGGGACAGACCCGTCCAGGAGGCCTACGTCTGGTCCGGCCTGACCTCCGGCAACGGCGCCCGCGCCCTGTGGCTGCTGCTCCTGCCGTTCATGGTCGCGAACCTGGCCCACTGGATGCGCCCGTCCACGCGCGGCCACCGGCGCACGATCCGGCTGTACGGAGCCCTGGTCCGCCTCACGGGTCTGACCCTGACCGTGCTCCTGGTCGCCGCGGCCTGCGAAGTGGCCCTCGACCTGACCGCCTGGCAGTGCGCGGGCACCGCCTCGTGCACCGAGGACCGCTCCTGGCTCGGGTTCCTCGCACCGTCCGGCGGCGGCTGGTGGAGCCAGCCCGGGCGGCGCCTCGCGCTCGCCGCGGCCGTCCCCGCCGCGCTCACCGGACTCCTCTGGTATCTGTCGCACCGCACCTGGAGCGCGTACGAGTCCGTGGAGCCGTATCCGCACCAGGAGGACGAGCGCCAGGACGACGAGCCGCATCGCAGCGCCCTGAGCCGCCCCGGCTTCTGGTACGGCCGCCGTTTCGTGGCCCGGCTGCGCGCCGCGCACACCGCCGCCGGACTGCTCACCGTCGCCGCCGCGGTCGCCACTTCGGCGGCCGAGCACGACCGCGGCAGCGGCGGTCCCGCGCTGCTCGACATCACCGGGCGGATCCTCGAAGGCGTCCTGGTCGTGGGCGGGGCCGTCGTGGTCCACGTGCTGTGCCGCCGCGGCCGCAAGGACCACACCGTCGACGACCACCGGGACCGTTTCGTCGTCACGGTGCTGCCGCTCGTCTGCCTCGGAGTCCTCGCGCTGTGCCTCGTGTACGCCGCGTGGGACCGCCCGGGCTGGACCTCCGCGGGCAGGCTCCCCGGCGACCAGACCTTCGGCGGCATCGCCCTGGTCCAGGGCCTGCTCGTGGTGGTGCTCGCCGTGGTCGCCCATGTCCTGTACCGCAGCGACCCGTTGGCGAGCACCGCGCTGCGCGGCCTCGGCGGCCCCTGTGTCGCGATGCTCGCGTGTGCGCTGGGCGGCGTGATGTCCGGCGGAGTGGCCCAGCGCGTCGGCGACTGGCTGGACCGCGGCGCCACCCCGGGCGACACCGGCGCCCCGCTGCCCGGACCGCCGGTCCTGCTCTCCTGGCAGGCCGCGGTGATCCCGCTGCTCCTGGCCGTCGTCGCGCTGCTCGCCCTGGTCCTGGGCATCCGCACGCTCGGACGCCGCCGCCTCGAACAAGGCCGGGTGGAACAGGAGTACAAGGGGGAGCGGCCCCATGAGCCGCGTACGAAGCGGATCGCCGGAGCCCGCGCGACCGCAGCGCTCACCGACCGCGCGCCCGTCCTCATCGGCTGCGTCGCGGCCATAACGCTGCTGCTCGGTGCGGGCGCCCTGGCCGGGGCGTGGGCGAGCGGCGAGGTGCCCGGGGTCGCCGCGGCCGGTGCGCCGCGGTTCGTCGGCGGCGCGGCCGAGACCGCTCAGGCGCTCGGCTCCTGGCTGATCGGCTTCGGTTTCATACTGTTCGTGACCTGGGGACGCCGCGCCTACCGCGACGCCTCGGCCCGGCGCACCATCGGCATCCTGTGGGACGTCGGCACGTTCTGGCCGCGCGCCGCCCACCCGTTCGCACCGCCCTGCTACGCGGAGCGTGCGGTACCGGACCTCACCTGGCGGATGGCGACCTGGACGCGGCAGACCGAGGGCCGCCTCATCATCTCCGGGCATTCGCAGGGCAGTGTCCTCGCGGCCGCCGCGGCCTGGCAGTTGAGCCCCGCGGTCCGCGGCCGCGTCGGCCTGCTCACCTACGGCTCCCCGCTGCAGCGGCTCTACGGACGCTGGTTCCCCGCACACTTCGGGCCCGCCGCGCTCACGGCGCTGCACCGCGACGTCGACTGCTGGCGCAACCTCCACCGGCCGACGGATCCGATCGGCGGCCCGATCGGACTGGAAGGGGAGTGCGGACCGGCCGTGGACCATCCGCCGCTCAAGGACCCCCTCGCGTACGGACGGACCGCGGCGCATCCGCTGCCCGCACCGATCCTCGGGCACTCCGACTACCAGGCCGACCCGGCCTTCGCGGTGGAACGCGAGGCGCTGCTGCGGCGCCTTCGCCCCGCCGAACTCTTGGTGGAGAACGGTCTGGGCGCGGTGCCGAGCCAGCCGGGGCCCGATTCCGAGGAGAGCCAGGGGAGTACGGGCCGCCCCTGACCCCGGTCGAGAGGGATCAGGGAAGCTCGGGCAGGTCTTCCGGGTACAGCAGGGTCAGGTCGTCCGTGCTGACCTCGTCGAGCTGGGCGACCCGGCCCGCGTGCCGCTCCAGCATGGACTCGAAGGTCTGGCGCGCGGTGCGCCCGTTGCCGAAGCCGGGCCCCTTGGGCAGCACGGTGAAGTACTTCACCAGTGCCTCACCCGTACCGGACGCGAGCCGGTACTCGTGCTCCTCGGCCTGCTGCTCGACGATGCTGAGCAATTCCTCGGGCGTGTAGTCGCCGAAGGTGATGGTGCGCGAGAAACGCGACGCCACACCGGGGTTGACGGACAGGAAGCGCTCCATCTCCGCCGTGTACCCCGCGACGATCACCACCACGGCCTCGCGGTGGTCCTCCATCAGCTTCACCAGCGTGTCGATCGCCTCGCGCCCGAAGTCGCGGCCCGAATCCTCGGGGGACAGGGCGTACGCCTCGTCGATGAAGAGGACACCGCCGCGCGCCTTCTCGAAGGCCTCCTGCGTACGGATCGCGGTGGAGCCGATGTGCTCGCCGACCAGGTCGACCCGGGACACCTCGACCAGATGCCCCTTGTCTAGGACACCGAGCGCGGCCAGGATCTCCCCGTACAGCCGCGCGACCGTCGTCTTGCCGGTGCCGGGGGAGCCCGTGAACACCAGATGCCGGCGCGCGGAGGCCGCCTTGAGACCGGCCTCCCTGCGCTTGCGGCCGACCTCGATCATGTCGGTCAGCGCCCGCACCTCGCGCTTGACGCTCTGCAGCCCGACGAGCTTGTCCAGCTCACCGAGGACCGCCTTCGACGTGCGCGTGGGCACCGGCGAGGGTTCCTGCTCGGTGGTGCGCTGACCGGGGATGGAGCCGAGCAGGCCCGCGGTCTGGGTCGCCGTCTGCACCACGGGCTCCGGGGTGCTCGGCCGCACCCCGGCGCTCTCGTCGCTGCTGCAGTCCTCGACCTGCGGCCCGTCCTCCGGGAACTCGAAGCCGCCGCGCGCGCACCGCTCGGTGCGGCACTTGCGCAGCGTCGTACGGCAGCCGTCGAGGACATGGAAGCCGTAGCCGCCGCTGCCCGTGACGCGGCAGCCGTGGAACGAACCGCGGCCCTCGGCCGACACATAGAAGCCGGCCTCGGCGGGCGAGGTGACCGTGCAGCGCTCGATCGTCGGATCGGCGCCCTTGGTGACGATCACCCCGGTCTGCGCGGCGTCGATGGTGCAGCCGTTCAGCGTGCCGCCGCTGCCGTGATCACGGAACCATGCGCCGGTGGCCGCCTCGCGGATCCGGCAGTCGTCGAGCTGCGCGGTGGCGCCGTCGCTCACCGACACGGCGGTGTTGCGGACCTGCGAGAGATCCGAGTCGACCACGTCCGCGCGCGAGCCGCGGTCGAGCACGAACAGCGCGTCCGGCACGTCATGGACGCGGCACGCGTCGAGCACCGCCGTCGCACCGTCGCTCACCCAGACCGCCGGATAGTCGCCGGTGCTGTCGTGGATCTCGCACTGGTTGGCGTCCACGCGGGTGCCCGGGTCCCACACCGACAGTCCGTTGCGGCCGAAACGGCTCACCGTGGAGCGGGTCAGCGTGAGCACGGAACGGGAGCGCAGATCCACCGCGTTCTCGGGGATGTCGTGCAGCCGGCAGTCGGCGAGCGTGAGGACCGCGTCCGTGTCGAGGGTGACGCCGTCGGCGGTGGTGCGGTGCACATCGCAGTCGGTGAGGTGCGCCGTGGCCCGCGAAGTGACCTGCACCCCGGAGCCCTTGATCTCGTACACCTCGCAACCCAGCGCCTCCAGCGCCGAGTTCTCCCCGGTGACGCTCAGGCCGGCGCCCGAGGCGTGGTGCACCCGGCAGCGTTCGAGCCGGGGGTGCGCACCGCCGCGCACCGCCACGCCCATCTGGCCCGCCGCGACGACCTCGCACTCCTCGAAGACCCCGCCGCCCCCGTCGAGTACGGCGATCCCGATCCCGGCCGGATTGTCGACGGTGCAGCGCCGTACGGTCGGCCGGGCGCCGCCGCGCACTTCGAAGCCGCTGGCGGAGCGCGTGACGATCCTTACGTCGGCGAACTGCGGCGCACCGTCCTCGACGAGCAGCGCGGGCGCCGCCGCGTCCTGCCCCTCGATCTGCAGATCCTGGACGACGGCCGAGGCGCGGACGGTCAGCGCCACTCCGTCCGCGGGTGCGAGCCGCACCGAGCCGGGGGAGCCCTCGGGGCCGCGCAGGGTGATCGCGCGCTGCACCACGAGGTTCTCGCGGTACGTGCCGGGGGCCACGGTCAGTACGTCGCCGTCGCCCGCCGCTTCGAGTGCGGCGGCGAGGGAGGCGTACTCGCCGGTGCGGCGCCGCCACCTCGACGTGCCGGTGTGCGTCACCTGGACCGTGCCCTGAGCCATGGCGCTGCTTAGCCCCCACCTCTGCGTTTTTGTCGCGTCTGACGCACCACCGTAGCGTGCGCGGGCGGGCCGTATTGACCGGTCGGCCAGGTCGTGACGGTGAGGGGGAACACCCGCCGGGTGAGGTGGGAGGGGTTCGCGGAGTTACCGTACCGATCGCCTCAACTTCCGGTCCCGGTACGCCCCCAGTCGGGTCCGGCCTGCGCCCACTCGGTGTCCCAGCGGGCGTAGCGCCGGCGCAGCATCGACCAGACGGTGAGGCGCCGCAGGCCCTCGATCAGGGCGACGGTCGCGGCCGCCGCGCCGATGCCCGCGAGACCCGCGTGCAGTCCGGCCGTGCCCGATGCCATGGGCCGGGCGACGGGGTCGCCGTCGTCGTCCACCCACAACGTGAACGAGTCGCCGGGGCGCGGGTGCGTCATGCCGCTGGGCACGGTGTCGTGGTGCCAACTCCCGTCCGGGCCCTGCCAGTCGGCGAGCACCCGGGCGCTGCGGTCGCGCTCGCTGGAGGTCTCGGGATCGGGGTCGATACGGGGCCGGCCGGAAATTTTGTCTACCGTCGCCTGTACACGATGCCGGGAGTCATGCTGCACTTGTACCGCCCGATGGAGCGCGGCGCTGCTCGCCGCTCCGACGGCGGCTCCGGCCACCGGGGCGAGGACGAGCATCGCCAGCAGAGCGGACAGAGCCACCCACGCCTCAAGGAGGTCGGTCGCGCGGCGCAGCGGATTGCCCCGCCAACGCCACAATCCCGTGATCGTTCGCATGACTGCGCACCCCTTCCGTGTCCGCGGTGACGGCACGGCACGGTCCAAGCACTTCCCTCTGCCCACGATTGTTCCCCGTAATCCGGCGGATTCCCAGGTGCCGGCGGCGGTTGCCGCGTCACACCCGGGTCCACCGTGCCCTCTGTGCTGGTGGGACACCCCCTAGTCGAGCAGTCGCACCGGATCGCCGACGCGGATCGTTCCGAGGGTCTCCGGGATCAGGTTCTGCCCGAACACCAGCTGGTCGCCGAAGCGGCGATGACGTGCGAGAGATCGCAGCGGCTCCTTGCCGCGCTGGGCCGTGACCTGGTCGGTGGTCGTCACGACGCAGCGGCCGCAGGGCCGTGCGACCCGGAACACCGCCTCGCCGATCGCGAGCCGCTTGAAGTCGTCCTCGGCCCAGGGCGCCGTGCCCTCGATGACGACGTTCGGGCGGAAACGATTCATCGGCAGCGGGCCCTCGTCGGCGTAATCGCCCTGGGCGATGAGCGAGTTGAGGGCGTCGAGCGAGGAGCGCGTGGTGAGGAGCAGCGGATAGCCGTCGGCGAAGGACACGGTCTCGCCGGGCTGCGCGTACTCCGGGTCGATGGGCCGCCGCGAGCCGGGCTCGTCGAGATGCACAAGACGCACCTCGGTCTCCAGGTACGCGCTGAACCAGGCGTGCGCCTCGGTGGCGGCGGGCGCGACCTCGACCTTGTCGTCGAAGACCTTGACCGTCACGGTCTCCCCGGCCTCGGGCACCTCGATCTGCAGCGCGGCACGGCCGGGGGCGGTCACCCGCAGCCCTTGCGGCGCCAACTCGACATGGACCAGGGCGAGTTGGGTGTGTTCGCGCTGGGTCACCTGGCGCCCGTTGGCGTCCACGAGCATCCAGCGCCGGTCCCCGGCCAGCCCCCAGGGCTCCACGACGGCTTCGGGCGGCGCGAAACCTCGCGCCGCCTTCAAGGGATGGAGATGGATCGAATGCAATATCGGGGTCGGCATACGGCCCATCCTGCCAGCACACGCCTCGTCCCCCGCAGCCGGTTGATCGCTATCCGGCCACTCCGAGGCGGCGGCAGGTCAGGGCCGCGGCCCGGCGGTCAGTAGCCGCGGCCGCCCGGGTGCTGCCGGTAGTACGGGTCCTCGTACGGCATCGGCGCCGGTGCGGGGCGCGGGGCAGCGGGGCGCATCGCCTCGTAGCCGGACCCGGCGACCGGACGCTGGGGCTGCGGCATCGGCTGCGCACCGGCGTAGCCGCCGCGCTGCGCGCCGGGCTGCTGCGGAATGTACGGGGCGGGCGCGTGCTGCAGCGGCGCCTGCTGCCCGTAACCGTGCTGGGCGGGCGCCGGCGAAGGAGCGGCGGGCAGCGCGGGGAGCGCGGCCGGCAGGGCAGGCAGATAGCTGCCCGGAGTGTCGTACGCGGAGGGCACCCGGATCGGGGCGATCTGCGGCGTACCCCGCTCGGCCACGAGGGAGTCGTAGATCGGAGTGTCCGGGAAGGACGGCGCGGAGTAGTAACCGCCGCCGTAGGTGGAGCGGGGGGAGGTCATGGCACATAAGTTAAGCCCACGATGTGCTGGTTGGATAGCCCTGACATCCGTGGGGCTTGTGTGGAAAACATCAGAACTTGACGGACCCGTTTCTCTTTGGGCGGCATGCGCTCAACTCACGGGCCCGTCCGCCGGATACGAACGGTCAAAATGTCGCTCAATTGTCCAGTTTGGTTTCGCGAGCGGCCGTACGCGGTACGGCCCGCACAACCTCGGACTCGGCAGGCGCGGACCGCAGGGACTTTCGGCGTCGCGGAGTGGGTGTCCTGTTCGAGCGGACGGCGGCCATCGGCGGGAGCACGGCGCGTGGCAGGGGCGCGCGGGATTGGCGCGGCTGCCCCCTGCCGGGCCTGCGTCAAGTTCACCCGGGACGGTGAGGCGCGGGCGGCGCCGATCTGACGCCACCCGCACCTCACGGCACGGATGCGCTCTAGCGCAGCCCGACCTTGCGTGCGAAGCGCCCGAGCGTGCGCCGCAGGGCGGAGCGCTTCACGGGGGCGGAGCGCTGCTGCCGGCCCTCCGGCCTGTCGGCCGGGGCCTGGGCGTCCTTCGGCAGCGCCGCCTTCAGCTGACGGAAGTGGTCGGCACGCGTGCGCGCCAGATACGGGTCGTCCGTCAAAGGCTCCGCGATCTTCCACGCCTGCCGGTGATCGCCTTCGTAATGCAGCACGAAAGCCTTCGCGAGTTCCAGGACGGATTTGAACGGGATCCCGTCCGTGTGGTCCCGGTCGAGTCGGCCCTGGACGGCGGAGATGAGCTCGAGCTTCCGCTCGACGTCGAAGGCGTCCTCGGCGATGGCGCGCAGCACTTCACCAGGGATGTCGTCGGTGACCTCGAAGGCCAGGGTCGAGCGGATCGGCGGCCCGGCGAGCTCGATGGAGGGGAGCAGGGCGCCGGTGCTGTAGTGCAGCCACGGCAGCCGGGGGCTCGCGAAGTCCTGGTGCAGGACGACGGAACCGGGCACGAGCCGCGGCAGAAAGCGCTCGGCGACACAACTCCACACCCGGGCCGTCTTTGCGATGTCGACATGAAGGAACTCGACGGGCCGCTTCTCGTCCGGGTCCGAGGTCTCCCAGATGTCGCCGGCGTGTATCTCGACGAAGTCGAGGAAGGGGTCGAGGACTTCCTGGAAGTCCTCCAGGAACGAACTCTCGCCGTCCGGCGCCTTCCCGCCGCTGAAGAACTTCTCGCTCGCGAAAGTCCCCTTTCCCACGCGGAAGTAGTCGTAGGCGTGGAGTTTCGCCGAACTCCGGTCGAAGCCGGGGTTCTCGCTCAGGCCGAGTGCCGCGGCATAGGTGGAACCGCCGCCGCCGGAGCCCAGTTCGATGAGATCGCCGTGCGCGCCGGTCAGCCGGCGCTCGCCGAGCAGCCGGAGAAAGCGCAGCTCGTGGGTGCTGCACTGGGTGTACGGGAGGTGCTCCGGCAATTCGACGGAGTCGAGCAGCGGGTACAGCTGGCCTAGCGACGGCATGGTGACCTCATGTCTCACGTTGTCTGGCGATGTTCACGCGGAACCGCGACGGCACGACTTTCGGAGCCAAGTGGTGGGGACCGAACGGCACTTGGGGGTGCAGCAGGCTTGCGCGCGCGGATGGCATCGCCGTGTCGCGGCGCCGTACGCGATATGAACGCCGTACTGCCGCGGGGCGACGCCGCGGCCGGGCGGGCGCGGATCGGCCGTGAAGAGTGGAGGCGCCCCGGGCTGCGGGCGGGCTAAGTTGTCCGGGAACGCACAAGGGGTCCCACCGGCGCGAAGCAGCCCGGGGCCCCGACCGGGGACCGAATCCGTCGCGACGACGCGCTAGTGGGGGCACGAATGTCCATGCAGTCCATGCCTAAGGGCTCGAACGTTGCGGTGCCCGCGCCCGCCGTACGGATCGAGATCGGCTGGAGCTCCGGCCCCGGCGTGCCCGACGCCGACGCCTCGGCGCTGCTCCTCGCGTCCGGCAAGGTACGCAGCGACGCGGACTTCGTCTTCTACAACCAGCCCGCGCACTCCTCGGGCGCCGTGCGCCACGAAGGCAAGCGCGCCGCCGGCGGCCAGACCGTCGACAGCGTCGCCGTCGACCTGACCCGCGTCGAGCCGGACATCGAGCGCGTGGTGCTGGCGGCCTCCGCCGACGGAGGAACGTTCGGGCAGGTCCCCGGGCTGCACATCCGCGTCGTGGACGCGGCGGGTGGCGCGGAGATCGCCCGCTACGAGAGCGCGGACGCGTCCGTCGAGACCGCCTTCGTCCTCGGTGAGCTGTACCGGCGCCAGGGAGCGTGGAAGTTCCGCGCGGTCGGCCAGGGCTACAGCAGCGGACTCGAAGGGCTGGCGACGGACTTCGGGATCACCGTCGACGAACCCCAGCAGGCCCCCGCCGCACCGGCCCCCGCGCCCGCTCCGCAGTACAACGCGCCGTCGCCGCAGGCCACCATGCCCGCGGCAGCCCCGCCGCCCCCGGCCGCACCGCCCGCCGCCCCCGCGGCGCCCGTGCGGCTCACCAAGGTGACGCTGACCAAGAACGCGCCCACCGTCTCGCTCACCAAGCAGGGCGGCACCTCGGGCGGTATGCGCGTCAACCTCAACTGGGAGGTGCGCAAGCAGTTCAAGGGCTGGGGTGCGAAGCTCGGCCGCGCGGTCGCCATGCACTCCGACCTCGACCTGGACCTGTGTGCCCTGTACGAGCTCAATGACGGCCGCAAGGGCGTCATCCAGGCGCTGGGCAACGCGTTCGGCGCGCTCGACCGGCCGCCGTTCATCCACCTCGACGGCGACGACCGCACGGGCGCCAACGCCATGGGCGAGAACATGTCGATCAACCTCGACCACAAGAACGCGTTCCGGCGCATCCTCATCTTCGTCACCATCTACGAGGGCGCCCGCAGCTTCGCCGACCTGCACGCGACGGTCACGCTGACCCCGCAGCACGGAGCGTCGATCGACTTCTCGCTCGACGAGTGCACCGTCCCCTCGACGGTCTGCGCCCTCGCCCTGCTCACCAACGAGCACGGCGACCTCCTGGTCCGCCGCGAGTCCCGCTTCCTGGTCCCCGAGCGCGGCGTCAGCCCTCAGCGCACCGTGGACTACGCGTACGGCTGGGGTCTGGACTGGACGCCCGGCCGCAAGTAGCCGCCCAGCCGCGAGCGGACGCCCGGCCACAAGCGGACGCCCAGCCGTAAGCAGGCGACCGGCCCGGACGACCGCCTACTGATCGGCCGAGGGCGCGGGTTCGGCACGGTCGGGGCGCGCGTAGGTGCGCCCCTTCCAGGCCGCCCCGCGCCCCCGGTAGTGCTGCACCGCCGAGTCGACGGTCATCAGGAGATACAGCACCGCCGTGACGGGCAGCAGCGGCGCGAGCCACAGCGGCTGCGCGTAGTAGCGGAGCATCGGGAGATACGTGGCCGTCATCAGCAGCCATGCGCCTCCCGCGGCCCAGGCCGCCGCGCCGTCGCCGACGGCGAGCGCCACGACCAGGCCCGCCGGCGGCACCACGTACACGAGGAGCAGCCCCGCCACCGTCCCGAGCAGCAGCAACGGCTGGTGGCGCAGCTGCGCGTACGCACTGCGCGAGACCATCCGCCACAGATCGCCGAGCCGCGGGTAGGGGCGGACGCTGTCGACCTGGTCGGCGAGGCCGAGCCACACCCGGCCGCCGCTCGCCTTCACGGCCCGGGCGAGCGCCACGTCGTCGATCACCGCGTGCCGGACGGCGTCCGGAACGTTCGCGCGCGCGGCCGCCGCGTCGCGCAGCAGCACACAGCCGCCCGCGGCCGCGGCGGTACGGGAGCCGTCCACCGCGATCCGGCGGAACGGGTAGAGCTGTGCGAAGAAGTAGACGAACGCCGGGACGATCAGGCGTTCCCAGATGCTCGCCACCCGCAGTCGCGCCATCTGTGAGACGAGGTCGAAGCCGGAGCCGTGCGCCGCGGCCACCAAGTCCCGCAGGCTGTCCGGTGCGTGGGAGATATCGGCGTCCGTCAGGAGCAGCCACTCGGGCCGCTGGGCCGCACGCGCCGCGGCGATCCCGTGCCGTACCGCCCACAGCTTCCCGGTCCACCCCGGCGGTGGTTCGCCCGGTGTCGTCACCGTCAGCGGCAGCCCGCCGCGTTGTGCGGCCAGCGCGCGGGCCATGTCTCCGGTGCCGTCCGAGCTGTTGTCGTCGACGAGGAAGATCCGTGCCTCGCCCGGATAGTCCTGGGCGAGCAGCGAGGGGAGGCTGAGCGGAAGGACCGCGGCCTCGTCCCGGGCCGGGACGACCAGCGCCACCGAGGGCCATGTCCCGGGGGCGTGACGGGGCGGCAGCCTGACATCCGTCCGCCAGAAGAAGCCCTGCGCGAGCAGCAGCCACAGCCAGGCGGCGAGCGACAAAAGGGACGTCCACGCGAGTGCGCTCATCCACGCGATGATGCCCCACGCCGCGGTCACAGGGGTGCAATCCCTTAGGGTGGGCCGCGTGAAGATCGCCCTCCTGGACTCCGGAATCGGCCTGCTGCCCGCCGCCGCCGCGGTGCGCCGCCTGCGGCCCGACGCCGATCTCGTGCTCACCTGCGACCCCGAGGGCATGCCGTGGGGGCAGCGCACGCACGAGGACCTCACCGCCCGTGCGCTCGCCTGCGCCGAGGCCGCAGCGGCCCGGCAGCCGGACGCGCTGATCGTCGGCTGCAACACGGCCTCCGTACACGCGCTGCCGACCCTGCGCGCGCACCTCGAACCCGGGCTGCCCGTCATCGGCACCGTCCCGGCGATCAAGCCCGCGGCCGCGGGCGGCGGACCCGTCGCGATCTGGGCCACGCCCGCCACCACCGGCAGCCCGTACCAGCGGGGCCTGATCGAGGAGTTCGCGAACGGCGTCGACGTCACAGAGGTGCCCTGCCCGGGGCTCGCGGACGCCGTCGAGCACGCCGACGAGGCGGCCATCGACCGCGCCGTCGCAGCCGCCGCCGCCCTCACTCCGCGGGGCGTCCGAGCGGTCGTCCTCGGCTGCACCCACTACGAACTGGTCGCGGAGCGTATCCGGGCCGCCGTGCAGCAGCCCGGTGAGCCGCCCCTCGTCCTGCACGGCAGCGCGGGCGCCGTCGCTGCCCAGGCCCTGCGCCGCATCCACCTGGAGCCCGCCCCGGACGCCCCGGCCACGGGCACCCTGACCGTGCTGCTCACCGGCCTCGAAGGCGACCTCCCGGCGGCCGCGCTCGCGTACGCCGAAGGCCGTCGGCTGAGCGTCGCCGGCGCCGCGCGCTGAACCCTCGGGCCCTGACCCGTGCCGGATACGGCGCCCGTCACACCCCGTATATACGTGTCCGGGGCAACCGGATGTCACGCTCCGCGATCTGGTGCCTTCGCAGCGGAACACGAGTAGCCTTCAGGCCATGAGGGACCCCCACGAGGAGCGGGGCACCGACCCCCAAGCCGACATCTGGACCGGCCGCGCCACGAACCGTGTGCAGTGGCTGCTCGCCTGCGCCGGAGCGGCCTGCATGGCGCTCGGGATCGAGCTGGCCGTCGACTCGCCCTGGACCTCCGGGCTCGCACCGCTGGTGATGGCCGTCGTCGGCTGTGTCGCCGCGGGCCTCCTGATGCTCTTCGGCACCCTCGCCTTCGTGCATGTGGCGGTACGGGTGGACACCGAGGCCCTCGAAGTGCGCTGCGGCCACATGGGGCTGCCGCGCCGCCGCATCCCGCTCAGCCATATCGTCGCCGCCGAGTTCGCGCCGAGGGTCACCCCGCAGCACTGGGGCGGCTGGGGCTACCGCTGGCGTCCCGAGAAGGGCACCGCCGTGGTCGTACGGCGTGGCGAGGGACTTGTCCTGAACCTGGGGGACGGTCGGAAGTTCACCGTCACCGTCGATGACGCCGAGGCAGCGGTCCGGTTCATCCGCGCGCGCCTCGGGCTGCCCGCCGCGGGGCCCGCCCAGGGCGCCTGAGCGCACGCCCATACCGGACGCCCTTGCCCTGGTCACAGCGGCGCGCCGTAGAATCCGCGGCGTGACAGCCACCATCGCCCCGTCCGGCGAGCAGACCCCGTCCGCACCCGAACCGCGCGGCCGCCGCCTGCTGCGCCGGCTCGTTCCGCTCGCGGCCGCGGGGCTCAGCGGACTGCTCCTCTATGTGAGCTTCCCGCCGCGCACCCTGTGGTGGCTGGCGCTGCCCGCGTTCGCCGGGCTCGCGTGGACGCTGCGCGGGCGTGGCTGGAAGAGCGCGCTCGGGCGCGGCTATCTCTTCGGGCTCGGGTTCCTGCTGCCGCTGCTCGTGTGGACCGGTGTCGAGGTCGGGCCCGGTCCATGGCTGGCGCTCGTGGCGATCGAGGCGCTGTTCGTCGCCGTCACCTCGGTCGGGATCGCGGCCGTGTCGAAGCTGCCCGGGTGGCCGCTCTGGGCGGCTGCCGTGTGGACGCTCGGTGAGGCGGCCCGCGCGCGGGCTCCGTTCGGCGGCTTCCCCTGGGGCAAGGTCGCCTTCGGCCAGGCCGATGGGGTGTTCCTGCCGCTGGCCGCACTTGGTGGGACTCCGGTGCTCGGCTTCGCCGTGGTGCTCTGCGGCTTCGGTCTCTTCGAGGCGGTACGGGTCTTCGTCGCGTATCGCCGCACGCGCACCCTGCACCGCGCTGCCGCGTCGGTGGCGCTCGCGGCCGTCGTCGTGCCGGTCGCCGGGGCGCTGGCCTCGCTGCCGCTGGTCTCCGACGCGGCCGAGGACGGCACCGCCACCGTCGCCGTCATCCAGGGCAACGTCCCGCAGGCCGGGCTCGACTTCAACGCGCAGCGCAAGGCGGTCCTCGACCACCACGTCAAGGAGACGCTGCGGCTGGCCGAGCGGGTCCGCGACGGCAAGGTCGAGAAGCCGGACTTCGTGCTCTGGCCGGAGAACTCCTCCGACATCGACCCCTTCCGTAATTCTGACGCGTACGCCGACATCGATGCCGCCGCGAAGGAAGTGGGCGCGCCCATCTCCGTCGGCGGCGTCGTCCTGGCGGACGACGGGCGGCTGCTCAACGAGCAGATCCTGTGGGATCCGGAGAAGGGCCCCACCGAGACGTACGACAAGCGGCAGATCCAGCCGTTCGGTGAGTTCCTGCCACTGCGTTCCGTGGTCGACGCCATCAACTCCGAGTGGGGTTCGATGGTCCGTCAGGACTTCAGCCGCGGCAGCAAGCCCGGTGTGTTCACGATGGCCGGGACGAAGGTCGGGCTCGCCACCTGCTACGAGGCCGCGTTCGACTGGGCCGTGCGCGACACCGTCACCCACGGCGCGCAGCTCATCTCGGTGCCGTCGAACAACGCCACGTTCGACCGCAGCGAGATGACCTACCAGCAGCTCGCCATGTCGCGGATCCGCGCCGTCGAGCACAGCCGCACCGTCACCGTCCCGGTGACCAGTGGCGTCTCCGCCGTGATCATGCCGGACGGCGAGATCGTGCAGCGCACCACCTGGTTCACCGCGGACACGCTCGTCGCCGACGTGCCGCTGCGCAGCTCGCAGACCCCCGCCACGCGGCTCGGGATCGCCCCCGAACTCGCGCTGATCGCGGTCGCCGCGGGCGGCCTCGGCTGGGCCGTGACGCGGCGGATCCGCACGAAGAACGCGACGCCGACCACGGGCGAGTGAGCCGAACGGCCCCGCCCGTGCGGAGATCCGCAGCGGGTTAGGGTCGAGGGCATGGGTACTCCCGACTTCATCCGCGAGATCCGGGCCACCGCGGGCCATCAGCTGCTCTTCCTGCCGGGTGTGACCGCGCTCGTCTTCGACGACGAGGGCAGAGTGCTGCTCGGCCGGCGCGCCGACACCGGCCGTTGGTCGGTGATCGGCGGCATTCCCGAGCCCGGCGAGCAGCCTGCCGCGTGTGCGGTACGCGAGGTGTACGAGGAGACCGGCGTGCATTGCGTGCCGGAGCGGGTGGTCCTGGTGCAGGCACTGGACCGCATGGCGTACCCCAACGGCGACGAGTGCCAGTTCATGGACATCACGCTGCGCTGCCGTGCCGTGGGCGGGGAGGCGCGGGTGAACGACGAGGAGTCGCTCGAGGTCGGCTGGTTCTCCGTCGACGCGCTGCCGGAGATGCACGAGTTCGGGGTCTTCCGCATCAAGCAGGCGCTGCTCGACGAGCCGACCTGGTTCGACCCGACCGTCTGAGGCCGGCTCCGCCTCGACGTCGGCCTCCTTGCGTCGAGTACGCGTGCCACCACGGAATAAACGCGGCGCCGCGAGGCTTGGATCTTGTGCGTGATCACAGCCGCTTCCGCGGCTCGCAAGAACCAGGGCAGTAGCGAGGAGCACCACCATGACCGGCGTACCGACGGTGACCCGGCACGTACTGGACAACCCGACGTACGACGCACTCCTCGGCCCGCACGCCCACTTCGCCGAGCGCCGGGGCCGCGCGGTGCGCTACCCCGTGGACGTGGCGCCGTGGAGCGCGCTGCCCGACGAGCCCGACGCCCAGGACTGGGCCGATCTCGCCGCGCTGTCCGGGCCGGGGACCGAGGTCGCAATGCCGGCGCTGCGGACGATGCCGCCCGCCGACTGGAAGATCAGCTGGGAGGGCCTGGGCGTCCAGCTCGTCGACGAGTCGGTCGACGCCCGCCCGGATCCGGAGGCCGTTCTGCTCGGCGCCGACGACGTGCCCGAGATGCTGGAATTGGTGAGCCGGACCAAGCCGGGACCGTTCCTGCCGCGCACCGTGGAGCTGGGCACCTATCTCGGGATCCGGCGTGCGGGCCGGCTGATCGCGATGGCGGGGGAGCGGATCCACCCGCCCGGCTACACGGAGATCAGCGCCGTCTGCACGGACGAGGGCTTCCGTGGTCAGGGCCTCGGCACCCGTCTCGTACGGGCCGTGGCGGCGGGCATCCGCGAACGCGGCGAGATCCCGTTCCTGCACGCGGCCGGGGACAACGAAGGCGCGATCCGGCTGTACGAGTCGATCGGTTTCGTACGGCGCGGTCGCACCCGGTTCGTCGGCGCCAAGGTGCCGTACCCGACTGCTGGTTGAGCCACACCATCCCCCTGCGAGACGACGCGCCCCGTCAGGAAGACGGGGCGCGTCGCTGTATGGAGGGAGAGGGCTCAGGGAGCGATCTCCTCCAGCTTCCGCCCGCTCGTCTCCTCCGCACCGACCCCTGCCGTCACCGCGCCGATCATGGCGACCGCCGCCAGGGTGACGAAGACGGTTCCCATGGCGCCGCCCGCGTAGATGGCGCCGACCACGATCGGGCCCAGGATGATGCCGAGCCGGTTCATCGCGCCGCCGACGGAGGAACCGAGCGCCCGCATACGGGTCGGGAAGAGCTCGGGGGAGTACACGTACAGGCAGATGTTGGAGCCGAAGAGGAACACCGCGGCCAGCGAGGTCCACACGAGCACGGCGTTCGCCGAGCCGCCGCTGAACAGGCCGAGCAGTGCCAGGCACACCGCCGCGCCCGTCATACAGGCCGCGATGACCTTGCGTCGGCCCACCTTGTCCACGGTCAGCGCGACGACCAGACAGCCGAGCAGACCCGCGCATGAGGTGACGGTGGAGTACAGCAGAGCGGTCGACAGGTCGAGGCCGAAGCGCGAGTCGTAGATCGTCGGGAGCCATGACGTGATGCCGTAGTTGGCGAAGTAGCCGGTGAACCACAGCATGCCGATCACCAGGGTGCGCTTGCGATAACGGCCCGAGAGCAGCTCCCGCAGGCCGCCCTTGCCCTTGTCCGTGAGGACGGGCGCGGCGGTCTCCTCGACCGGTTCCGGCTGGGGGAGCGGCCGGCCGGTGATCTGCTCGACCCGGGTCTCGATCGCGGCCATCGTCCGCAGTGCTTCCTCATGGCGTCCGTGCTCGGCCAGCCAGCGCGGCGACTCCGGCACGTACTTGAGGACGACGTAGCAGAGCACGCCGGGGATCGCGGCGAGACCGAACATCCAGCGCCAGCCGAGCAGCGGTACCAGCCACGCGGCGAGCAGGGCGCCCGCGGTGAGGCCGGCGGGGAACACGAGCTCGTAGAGCAGGACGAAGCGGCCGCGCTGGTGGGCGCGGGTGATCTCGGCGATGAAGGTGGCCGCGACCGGCACCTCACCGCCGATCGCCAGCCCCTGCACGAAACGCACGGCCATGAACGGCTCGGGCGACGAGCACATCGTCAGGGCGAGGTTGCAGAGGCTGGAGACCGCGATACAGGCGGCGATCACCTTCACGCGGCCGAAGCGGTCGGCGAGACGCCCGGACAGGACGGCGCCGATCAGCATGCCGATCGAGCCGATCGTCATGAGCGCCGTGGTGTGACCGGTGTCGAGATGCCATTCCGTACGCAGTTCGGGAAGCGCGTAGGCGATCAAGAGCTGGTCGAATGCTTCGAAGAAGGTCACCACGCCGACGATCAGGCGGACGGTGACGTGCCAGCGGCACAGCGGCAGCCGCTCGAAGCGGGCGCCGATCGAGGCGGCGATGCCCGCCGGACCGGTGGGTTCCGGTCCGGTGCGCAGGTCGGACGCTTCTGTCGTCATCGAGTTGACCTCCTGCTCCTGCGCACCGGGACGGGGTGCGCGCGGGAGCGCTGGGGCCGTGCGGGCAAGGGTCGGGGACCACCCGGGGACGGCGGATGAGGGGTGAGTTCGTGGAAGAGACAGGCAGGTGAGGCGCGAGAGAGCCTCTTAGGGCTTAAGTTCTACCGGCCGACGGTGGGGGGCCGTCAAGGGTTCACGAGCAGCTCGCGGAAATTCATTTCGGCGGGGGTCTTGCGGCCGAATTAGTTAAGCCCTTAGATTTCAAGCACTTCGACGAGTCCGGCACGGACCGTCGGGTCCCCCTCACCCCCTGCCTGTGGAGGTCCTGTCATGCCTCGCATCCCCGCCGACGAAGTCCTTGTCGCCGGCGTATGGCGGCGCGGCCGCGGCGCGGCCTTCCGGGCCGTGAACCCGGCCGACGGCAGCCTCCTCACCGAACTGCACGCCGCCACCGCCGAGGACGTCGACGAGGCCGCACGCGCCGCCGCCGAGGCCGCGGCCGATCCCGCCTGGCGCGACCTGCTGCCGCATCTGCGGGCCCGGCTCCTGCACCGCATCGCCGACCTGGTCGAGAACCACGCGGACGAGCTGGCCGCCCTGCAGACCGCCGACACCGGCAAGTCGCTCACCGAGACCCGCGCCCTCGCCGCCTCGGCCGCCGGCACCTTCCGCTACACGGCCGCCGCCCTGGAGACGATGGAGGACTCCCTCACCCCGTCCCGCGGCCCTTACGTGACGCTCAGCGTGCACGAGCCGATCGGCGTAGTCGGCGCCATCAACCCGTGGAACTCGCCTATCGCATCGGACGCACAGAAGGCCGCCCCGGCGCTCGCCGGCGGCAACGCCGTGCTGCTGAAGCCCGCCGAGTGGACCTCCCTCGTCTCGCTCGCCTTCGGCCGCCTCGTCCACCAGGCGCTCACCGAGGCCGGACTGCCCACGGCCCTCTTCTCCGTCCTGACCGGCAGCGGCCGCGTCGTCGGCGACGCCATCGTCAAGCACCCGCTCGTCGGCCGCATCGGCTTCACCGGCGGCACGACCACCGGCCGCGCCATCGCCCGGCACGCCGCCGACAAGCTCATCCCGGCCTCACTCGAACTCGGCGGCAAATCGCCGACGATCGTCCGCGAGGACGCCGACCTCGAGCAGGCACTGGCCGGCGTGATGTTCGGGATCTTCTCCTCCTCCGGCCAGTCCTGCATCGCCGGTTCGCGCCTCTTCGTCCACCGCAGCCGCTACGACGCGTTCCTCGGCGAGCTCGTCGAGCGCGTCCGCAAGCTGCGCGTCGGCCCCGGCACCGACCCGGACACGCAGGTCGCGCCCCTTGTCCACCACAAGCACCGCGATGCCGTCGCGGCGTATGTGGATCTCGCCCGCTCCGAGGGGGGCCGTGTCCTGTGCGGAGGCGCGGCCCCCGGCGGGGCGGCCTACGAGGACGGCGCGTACTACCTGCCGACCGTGATCGACGGGCTGCCCAACTCCGCCCGCACCTGCCAGGAGGAGATCTTCGGCCCGGTCCTCGTCGCCCTCCCGTACGAGGACGAGGACGACCTGATCGCCCAGGCCAACGCCTCCGACTACGGCCTTGCCTGCGGTATCTGGACCCGGGACGCCCGCGCCGCCTGGCGCCTGGCCCGCCGGATCGAGGCGGGCACCGTCTGGATCAACACGTACAAGCAGTTCTCCATCTCCACCCCCTTCGGCGGGATGAAGGACTCGGGCCTCGGCACCGAGAAGGGCCGCGACCTCATCCGCGCCTACCAGCGCCAGAAGTCCGTCTACTGGGGCACTGACGCGACGCCCCTGCCCTGGGCGACCTGACCCCGGGCCCGACTGCCGCCGCCTGCTGATCCCCGGCACCGACCGACGCCGCTTCCAAGGGAGTTGACCTCCATGCCCCATCCCCCCATCGCCCGGCTGCGCGCCCTGCGCTCGGTCGAGCTGCTCACCCCGGCCTTCGCCGAGGCCACCGACTTCTACGAGGAGGCCTGGGGCCTCGAGGTCGTCGAGAGCGAGCACTCCGGCACCTGGCTGCGCGGCACCGGCGAGGAGCACCACGCCCTCCAGCTCACCCGCGCCGACCGCATCGGCCTCGGCCGTCTCACCTTCGCCGTCGCCACGCCCGCCGAGGTCGACGAGGCGGCCCGCCGCCTGGAGGCCCGGGGCATCACCCCCCTCACCGGACCCGGATCGCTCGACCAGGTCGGCGGCGGCTACGGCCTGCGCTTCCACGACCATGAGGGCCGGCTCATCGAGCTCGCCGCCGACACGTGGGCCGTGCCCCCGCGCGGCCGCGACGCCGCGGTGCCGGTCGGCGTCACCCACGCCGTCCTCAACACCACGGACATCGACGCCTCCGTCGCCTTCTACACCGATGTCCTCGGCATGCGGGTCTCCGACTGGTCCGAGCACCAGATGGCCTTCCTGCGCTGCAACGCCGACCACCACTCCATCGCCTTCAACCAGGCGCCGTGGGTCTCCCTCAACCACATCGCGTACGAGATGGACTCGGTCGACCACTTCATGCGCGGCCTCGGCCGGCTGCGCCACCACGGGGTCACGCCGCAGTGGGGTCCGGGTCGGCACGGCCCCGGCAACAACACGTTCTCCTACTTCACCGACCCGACCGGCCTGGTCTGTGAATACACCTCCGAGGTCGCGCAGATCACCGAGGACCGCTGGATCTGCAAGGTCTGGCGCCGGGTCCCCGAACTCTCCGACCTCTGGGGGACCGCAGGGCCGCCCTCTCAGCTGATCCGCGCCCACATGGCGGGCACCGCGGACGGCAGCCCCGTCCAGGCCCCCGTCGACGCCGAAGGAGTACGAGCATGAGCGCCGCGCAGACCACCAGGATCGGCATCGTCGGCTGGGGAGCCATCGGCCGCGTCGTCGGCAGTGCCCTCATGGAGGGCGCGCTTCCCGGCGCCGAGCTGACCTGCGTCGTCGACAACCGTCCGCTCGGCGAGGCGGCGCCCGCCCCGCAGCTCACCTTCGAGCAGGCCATCGCCGACTGCGACCTGATCGTGGAAGCCGCCGGACAGGGCGTCGTACGGGAGTGGGGCGAGCGCGTGCTCGCCGCCGGCACCGATCTGCTCGTCGCCTCCACCGGAGCGCTCACCGACGAGGATCTGTCGAAGAAGCTGCTCGCGGCCGGACCCGGCCGGGTCTACTTCACCGGTGGCGCCGTCGGCGGCCTCGACCTGCTGCAGGCCGTACGCGCCATGGGCCCGCTGAGCGAGGTGCGCCTCACGACGACCAAGCTGCCGTCGACCCTCGAACAGCCGTGGATGGACGAGGAGCTCCTCGGCCGGATGCGGACCGCGACCGGTCCCGTCGAGGTCATGTCGGGGACCGCGCGTGACGTGCCCGTGAAGTTCCCCAAGTCGACCAATGTCGCGGCGTCCGTGGCGCTGGCCGTCGGTGATCTGGACGCGGTGCACGTCAGCGTCGTCGCCGACCCCGCCGCCGAGCACACCTCGCATGTCATCGAGGCGGCCGGAGCGCACGGCTCGTACCGCTTCGAGGTCCGTCATCTGCCCGACGCGGCCAACCCGGCCACCAGCCAGGTCGTCCCGTACGCGGTCCTGCGCTCGCTCGGTGCGGTCGTCGGCCGGACGGGACAGATCCTGTGACCGCCGCACCCACCGCGGACCGCGGGATCCACCTGGAGGAGGCGGGCAGCCCGGACGCCCCGCTCGTGCTGTGCCTGCACGGCATCGGTTCCTCCTCGGCCGCCTTCGCCCCGCAGCTCGACGCGCTCGCCGCCGACTTCCACGTCCTGGCCTGGGACGCCCCCGGCTACGCCAAGTCGGCCGACCCGGACGGGCCGCTGACCATGGACGACTACGCGGACCTCGCCGCGGAGATCATCCGGCCGTACGGCGAGGCGCATGTCCTCGGCGTCTCCTGGGGCGGCGTCATCGCGCTGCGCCTCGCGGCCCGCCACCCCGAACTCGTCACCTCCGTCATGGCCGTCGACTCGACGCCGGGCTCGGGGACCTCCGACGAGAAGGCGGCAGGGATGCGCGCCCGCGTCGCCGAGCTGGAGAAGCTCGGACCGCAGGAGTTCGCCGCCGCCCGGGGCCCCCGCCTCGTCTCCCCGGACGCGCCCGCCGCACTCGCCGAACGTGTCACCGCCACCATGGCCGCCTCGATCCGCCTGCCCGGCTACGCGTACGCGGCCGAGGCGATGGCCACCACCGACCTGCGCGGCGAACTGCAGCACATCACCGCGCCCGCACTCGTCCTGTGCGGCGCCGAGGACCGGATCACCGGACCCGACGCCTCCCAGGTCCTGGCCGGCGGTCTGCACAAAACCGCCTACGTGATCGTCAAGGACGCCGGTCACCTGGCCAACCAGGAGCAGCCCGAGCACGTGAACGCCTGGCTGCTCTCCCACCTCGACATCGTCGCGCAGCTGCGTGCCGACCGGCTGAAGGGCTGAACCACCATGCCTCTGACCACCACCGAGTACGACAACGGCGGCAACCTCGCGGCGTACACCGACTCGCTGATCGCGACGAAGGACTCCCGCGCCGTCGACTTCGACACCCTCTCCTTCCAGGAGAAGGCCGGCACCCAGTTCCGCCGCGGCCAGATCCGCTACGTCGGCTCCGGCGCCACCGGCAACCACGAGGGCGACAAGCGCATCCTCCCCTCCGGCGGCTTCACGTTCTCCAACATGCTGCTGCCGCCCGGCGCCGAGGGCCCGGCGCACACCCACCACGACGTCGAAGAGGCCTTCTTCGTCCTCGAGGGCAACGTCAAGGTCGGCATCCACCGCGGCCCCGACGAGGTCGAGTACCGCACGCTCGGCTACCGCGACATGATTGTGGTGCCGGCCGGTGTGACCCGCTCGCTCAAGAACGAGGGCGACACCGACGCGCTGTTCTGCGTCGTCATCGGCACCCAGAAGCCGCAGGTCCCCTCGTACCCCGAGTACTCGCCGATGCACGGCGTCACCCGTGACTGACGCGGCTCCCGCGGAGGTTCGTACGGTCGTCGTGACCGGTGCGGGCCGTGGCCTGGGGGAGGCCATGGCCCGCCGGGCCGCCGCCGACGGCTTCCACGTCGTGGTGGCCGAGCTCAACGAGGAGTGGGGCGAGCGGACGGCTGCGGACATCCGCTCGGCGGGCGGCAGCGCCGAGTTCCGGCCGCTCGATGTCGCCGATACCGCGTCGGTCGAGATGTTCGCCCGCTCGCTCGACCGGCCCGTGTACGGCCTCGTCAACAACGCGGCCCTCGCCAACGGCGTCGGCGGCAAGGAGTTCCAGGACATCGACGTCGAGGTGTGGGACCGCCTGATGGCGGTCAACGCCCGCGGCCCCTGGCTCGTCGCCAAGCACCTGCTGCCGCTGATGACCCGGCCCGGCCGGATCGTCAACATCGCCTCGGACGCGGCTCTTTACGGCTCGCCGCGGCTCGCGCACTACGTCACCTCCAAGGGCGCCGTCATCGCCCTGACCCGGGCGATGGCACGCGAGCTCGGTGACCAGGGGATCACCGTCAACGCGGTGGCCCCCGGCCTCACCGAGGTCGAGGCCACCGAGACCGTTCCGGCCGCACGGCACGCGCTGTACGCCGGCAACCGGGCGATCTCCCGCCCGCAGCAGCCCGATGATCTCACCGGTTTCGTCTCCTTCCTCCTCAGCGAGGAGTCCCGGTACGTCACCGGGCAACTGACCGCCGTCAACGGCGGCTTCACGATGCACTGACCCCTCAACGGCCCTCACGGACCGTTGCCGATCCCACGGAGCACCCATGGATCTCGGCCTCGCCGACCGCACGGTCGTGGTCACCGGAGGCAGTTCGGGCGTCGGCCTGGCCACGGTCCGCGCCCTCCTCGACGAAGGCGCCAAGGTCGCCACCTGCGGCCGCGACGCCGATCGCCTGGCCAAGGCGACCGCCTCCTTCGACCCGGACCGCCTCTACGCCGCCACGTGCGACGTCCGCGACGCCGAGTCGGTGAAGCGCTTCATCGACGGAGCGACAAACCGATTCGGACCGGCCGTCGACGGACTCGTCAACAACGCGGGCCAGTCCCGGATGAAGCCGCTCGACGACACCACCGCCGAGGACTGGCGCGACGAGCTCGAGCTCAAGTTCGCGGGCGTCCTGCACCCGCTGACCGCAGCTCGCACGGCACTTCGCGCCTCCGGCTCCGCGAGCATCGTCAACGTCAACGCGGTGCTCGCCAAGCAGCCCGAGACACGGCTGATCACCACCTCGGCGGCGCGCGCCGGGATCCTCAACCTCTCCAAGTCGCTCTCGGCCGAACTGGCAGGGGACGGCATCCGCGTCAACTCCGTCTGCCTCGGCCTCGTCGACACCGGCCAGTGGACCCGCCGCCACGCCGCCGCCGACAGCGGACTGTCCTACGAGGACTGGCAGGCCGAACTGGCCGCCGACCGCGGCATCGCCCTCGGCCGCCTCGGCCGCGCCGAGGAGGTCGCCTACGCGATCGTCACGCTCCTGTCGCCGCGCGCCTCGTACATCACCGGAACCAGCATCGACGTCTGCGGCGGAGTCGGCCGCGGCATTCTGTGAGGAGCACCGCCATGCAGTACGAGAACGGTGGCGACCTCCTCGTCGCCCACCTCAAGTCCCTCGGCATCGACACGGTCTTCGGCATCGTGTCCGTGCACAACCTGCCGCTCGTCGAGGCCGTCGACCGTGAGCTGCGCTTCGTGCCCGTCCGGCACGAGGCCACCGCCGTCAACGCCGCCGACGCCTGGGGCCGCGCACGCGGCACCCTCGGCTGCGCGCTCACCTCGACCGGCACCGGCGCGGGCAACGCGGCGGGCTCCCTGATCGAGGCGCTGGCCTCCGGCACCTCGGTGCTGCACATCACCGGCCAGGTGGAGTCCGAGTTCCTCGGCTCGGGGCGTGGCTACATCCACGAGACCAAGGACCAGCTCGGCATGCTGACCGCGGTCTCGGTGCACGCGGCCACCGTGCCGGACGCCGCGTCGGCGGGCCGGATCCTGCGCGAGGCCACGGCGGCGGCGCTGGGCGCACCGGGCGGTCCGGCGAGCGTGGAGTGGCCGGTCGACCTGCAGTTCGCACGGCAGTCGGACGACGGGGAGGAAGCTCTTTGCGGGGAGGCCCCCGTCGTACCGGAGGCTGAACTCGCCGCCGCGGCAGACCTGTTGAGCACCGCTCGCAAGCCGCTGATCTGGGCCGGCGGAGGCGCCGCCACCGCACGCGCCGAACTCCTCGCCCTCCTCGAAGCGACAGGGGCCGGCCTTGTCACCTCCAACTCCGGCCGCGGCTCCGTCGCCGAGGACCACCCGCTGGTCATCGGCAACTTCGCCACTACCCCGGCCGTCCGCGCCCTGCTCGCCGACGCCGATGTCCTCGTGACGATCGGCACCCACTTCCGCTCCAACGAGACGGCGGACTACGGACTCGAACTCCCCACCGCCCACATCCAGATCGACGTCGACTCGGCCGCCCTCGGCCGCGTCTACCCCGCCCGCCACGCCCTGCACGGCGACGCGGCCGCCGTCGTGCCCGCGCTCACCGCCTCGGCCGTCCGCGCGGACGCCGACTGGTCGCGGCGGGTCACGGACGTACGGGAGCAGGTCCGGGCCACGCTGCACGACAACATCGGCCCCCAGGCGGCGATCTGCGACGCGCTCGCCGAACTGCTGCCCGCCGGCGCCGTCGTCGCCCGCGACGTCACCATCCCGTCCTCGTCCTGGGGCAACCGCCTGCTCCCGATGCACGATCCGCGGGGCAACGTCTTCCCGCGCGGCGGCGGCATCGGGCAGGGCCTCGGTATGGGCATCGGCGCGGCCCTCGCCCGACCCGACGAACCCAGTGTCGTCATCGCCGGCGACGGCGGCCTCGCCGTCCACCTCGGTGAACTCCTCACCCTCGCCCAGGAACGCCCCCGCCTCACCCTGATCGTCTTCAACGACGGCGGCTACGGCGTCCTGCGCAACATGCAGGACAAGTACGCGGACCGCCGCTCGGGCGTCGACCTCGTCACCCCCGCCTTCCGCACGCTCGCCGAGGCGGTCGGGCTGCCGTACGCCCGGATCGCCGCCGAGGACGAGGCACATCCGGTGCTCGCCGAGGCCCTCGCGAGCGACGGGCCGACGCTCGTCGAGGTCGATCTGCACGCCCTCGGCCCGATGAAGAACCCGTTCACCCCACCCGTCAAGATCTACACCGCGTAGGGAGGCCGACCGCCATGACGATCGATCCCGAAGAGCCCCGCGAGCTGCTCGTCCGCCGCATGACATGGGAGGCCGACGGCGTCCTGTCCGTCGAACTGGCCCACCCGGACGGCAAGCCGCTCGCCCCGTGGACGCCCGGCTCCCACCTGGACCTCCACGTGGGCGGCCAGATCCGCCAGTACAGCCTGTGCGGCGACCCGGCCGACGCCACCCGCTACCGCGTGGCCGTCCTCAACGAGCCGTCCTCGCGCGGCGGTTCACGCCACGTCCATACGAAGCTGCGCCCGGGCCAGAACGTCACCGTGCTGGGACCGCGCAACCACTTCGCCCTCGAACCGGCGGCCTCGTACGTCTTCATCGCGGGCGGTATCGGCATCACCCCGATCCTCGCCCAGGCCCGCCAGGCCGAACGCGACGGCATCCCGTACCGCCTGATCCACGGTGGACGCAGCCGCGCCTCGATGGCCTTCGGCGGCGAACTCGGCGCGCTGCGCGGGGGAGAGGTCAGCTTCGTACCGCAGGACGAGCAGGGCCACATCGATCTGGCCGCCGCGCTCGCGGACCTGCCGGCCGACGCGCTCGTCTACTGCTGCGGCCCCGCACCGCTCCTCGACGCCGTCGAGGCCGTCTGCCCCGCCGGACAGTTGCGCATCGAGCGGTTCGCGGCGCCCGTCGTGGAACGCGACGGTGACGACACGTCCTTCGAGGTGGAGTTCCGTGCCAGCGGCACCACCGTCACGGTCGGTGCCGGCACGTCCATCCTCGACGCCGCCGAGAGCGCCGGCGTCAGCACCCAGTCGTCGTGCCGCGACGGCATCTGCGGCACCTGCGAGACCCGCGTCCTGGCCGGCGTCCCCGACCACCGTGACTTCCTCCTCAGCGACGCCGAGAAGGAGACGGCCGGGACGATGATGATCTGCGTCTCGCGCTGCTCCTCCGACCGCCTCGTCCTGGACCTCTGAGTCCACCGCGTCATCCGAGACCTCTGCGACCCCCTGGAGCACTGCCGTGACCACCAACGTGACCAGCGAAACCTGGCCGTCCCTGGACCGCCACCAGTCCCGTGACCACGAGCCCACCCCGTACGAACTGAAGCTCGCCCGGACGCTGGAGGAGATCTTCAGCACCGAGGGCCATGACCTCGCCGACGTGATCGCCGGCCTCAACGCCCGCCAGGTGGCCACCTTCGACGGCAGTCCGTGGACGGAAGAGTCCTTCCGTGCCGAGATGCGCCGCCTGGGTGCCTGAACCGACCGACCACCGCCTCGATCCAGGGAGTTGAAACCGCCATGGCGCTGACCACCAAGGCAACCGCCGAGCACATCTACACCACCGGGCTGCGCAACCAGTGGCACCCCGTCGTCCCCTCGCACTTCGTCGCACCCGGTGCGATGCGCAAGGTCACTGCCCTCGGCGAGGACTGGCTGCTGTTCCGCAAGGCCGACGGCACTGTCTCGATGCTCGCCGACCGCTGCCCGCACCGCGGCGCACCCCTGTCCCTCGGCAAGCACCTGGGCGACCGGGTCGCCTGCTGGTACCACGGCGTCGAAGTCGACACCACCGGCACCGTGACCTCCGTGCCCGGCCTTCCGGGCTGCAACCTGGAGGGCAAGGCGCTCGTCACCTCCCTGCCGGTGCGGGAGGTCGGCGGCGCGATCCTCGCGTACTTCGGCGACGAGGAGCACCCGGAGCCCTGCGAGCTCACCCTGCCCGAACCTCTCGTCGACGACGAGATCGAGGCGATCCTGTGCTACGCCGAGTGGGACTGCAACTGGCGCTTCGGCATGGAGAACCTGCTCGATCCCATGCACGGCGCCTTCCTGCACCACGACTCCCACACCATGTTCGACGGGGAGTCGCAGGCCAAGTTCCGCATCCGCGAGACGGACCGCGGCTACTTCTTCGAGAAGACCGACCAGCGGGGCGTCAACTTCGACTGGGTCGAGCTCTGCCGCACCGGCATCGACTGGGTCGACCTGTCCATCCCGTACCCGCCGTCCGCGGGTCCCGGCGGCGCCTTCGGCATCGTCGGCATGGCCTGCCCCGTCGACGAGCGGCGCACCGGCGTCTTCTTCTGGCGCTACCGCAAGGTCTCCGGCTGGCAGCGCGACACCTGGCGCTTCCTCTACAAGACCCTGATCGAGGAGCGTCACTGGGAGGTCCTGGAGCAGGACCGCGTCATGCTCGAAGCCATGCCCGTGGACGCCGACCAGTACGAGAACCTCTACCAGCACGACCTCGGCGTGGTCCGCCTGCGCCGCCTGTACCAGGCGCAGGCGAAGGCGCAGTCGAAGACCGCGTCAGTGGTCGGCTGAGCCGGCCGCCCCGTTGATCTCCTCCGCCTCGTCGGCCGCGAGGATCGAGGTCTCCAGATGGGAGAGGAGCTTCGCGAGCTGACGGCGCTGGGGCAGGGAGAGCCCGGCGAGCATGGCCTGCTCGTTGTCGAGGTGCGAGGCGAACACCTCGTCGACAACGCGCAGGCCGTCGTCGGTGAGCCGGGAGTAGACGACCCGCCGGTCCTCCGCGTCGCGCTCGCGCACGAGGAGACCGTCCTTCTCCAGGCGGTCGAGGCGCAGGGTCACCCCCGCCGAGGAGACGAGCCCCGACGCCGCCAACTGGCCCGCGGTCAGCCGGTAGGGGGCGCCGGAGCGGCGCAGGGCCGTGAGGACGTCGAAGCCGGCGACGGACAGTCCGTACTTCTCGATCCTGCTGGTGAGCCGTGCGTTGTAGTGCAGATACGCGCGGTGCAGGCGGGCGAGGACCTCGAGGGGTGAGGTGTCGAGATCCGGCCGCTCGCGCGCCCAGTCCTCGACGATCGACGCCACCGCGTCCTTGCGGCCGGTTCGTGCCCGCTGTGCCATGCCGCCCGTACGTCCCCTCGTGCAGATGTGCCGCTGTACCGGTCCCACTTAGGGGACCCTTAGCTGTAAAGCATCTTAGCCCTCAATGATCAGCCGTTGGCAAGAGTGTGCCGCTCACACTTTGCGAACGCGCCGCTCACACCTTGCGGTACTCGTAGGCCTCGCGCGCGGCGGCCTCCACCGCGTCGAGATCCGCGCCCGCCGACGCGGCCACCACGGCGGCGACCGCGCCCTCGACGAGCGGGGCGTCCACGAGGCGGGAGCCGGGCGGGAGTTCGTCCTCGTCGAGGAGGAGCGTCTTCACGGTGAGGACCGCGCTGCCCAGGTCCACCAGGATCGCGACGCCCGCGCCGCGGTCCACGGAGAGCGCCGCGGCCGTGATCAGCTCGGCGCTGGTGCCCAGGCCGCCGTCCGGGGTGCCGCCCGCCGCGGCGACCGGAGCGGTGCCCTTGCCGCCGGACAGACCGACCGCGAGGTCCGCGACGGCCGCCGCGACCTGCGCGCTGTGCGAGACGAGGACGATGCCGACCGGTGCGCCGTCGCTCATCACACGGCCCCTTCCCCGCCCGCGGCGGTCTCCGCGAGCGCCGTGAACAGCAGGGCCGTCGAGGTGGCGCCCGGGTCCTGATGCCCGACGCTCCGCTCGCCGAGGTAACTCGCCCTGCCCTTGCGGGCGATGAGCGGAATCGTCGCCTCGGCACCCTGCCCGGCCGCCTCGGCGGCGGCCGCGAACGAGGCGCCGACCTCCGCGACCGCCGGCTCCAGGGCGTCGACCATCGTCTTGTCCCCGACGCTCGCCCCGCCCAGCTTCTCCACCGCGTCCACCCCGGCCCGCAGGGCGTCGGCGAACTGCTCCTGCGACACCTGCGCCGCGTCCCCCAGCTCCTTGCCGGTGCGGCGCAGCAGCGTCCCGTACAACGGTCCTGACGCCCCGCCCACCGTCGAGATCAACTGCCGTCCCGCCAGGACCAGGACGGCTCCCGGTGTGTCCGGCGCGTCGCTCTCCAGGACGGCCGCGACCGCCGTGAAGCCGCGACGCAGATTGCTGCCGTGGTCGGCGTCGCCGATCGGTGAGTCCAGGTCGGTGAGCCGTGTCGCCTCGCGTTCGACGGCGGCGGCGGTCGCCGTCATCCAGCGGCGGAAGAACTCGGCGTCGAGCACAGGGTCTCCTGTCTCCGGGAGGGATGGTGGTTCAAGCGAGGGCCGGTGGTCCACGGGAGGTCACATGCCCCAGCGGAGTGCAGGCGTACGGACGGGCGCGTCCCACAGACGCAGCAGGTCCTCGTCGATCTCGCAGAGAGTCACCGAGGCGCCCGCCATGTCGAGGGAGGTCACGTAGTTGCCGACGAGGACCCGCGCCACGGCCACATCGCGTGCGGCCAGGACACGGGAGACCTCCGCGTGGAACCCGTACAGCTCCAGGAGAGGGGTGGCGCCCATCCCGTTGACGAGCAGCAGGACCGGATTGCGCGGGCGCATGTCGTCGAGGATCGCGTCGACCGCGAACTCGGCGATCTCGCCGGAGGTCATCATCGGCCGCCGCTCGCGGCCCGGCTCCCCGTGGATACCGATGCCCAACTCCAGCTCGCCCGGCGGCAGATCGAAGGTGGGGCTGCCCTTCGCGGGCGTGGAGCAGGCGCTGAGGGCGACACCGAAGCTGCGGGAGCGCTCGTTGACCTGGCGGCCGATCGCCTCCACGCGCTCCAGCGGCATGCCCTCTTCGGCAGCCGCGCCCGCCAGCTTCTCCACGAACAGCGTCGCGCCCGTGCCGCGCCGGCCTGCCGTGTACAGGCTGTCGGTGACAGCCACGTCGTCGTCGACGAGGACCTTGGCGACCTGGATGCCTTCGTCCTCGGCGAGTTCGGCGGCCATGTCGAAGTTCATGACGTCGCCCGTGTAGTTCTTCACGATGAACAGGACGCCCTTGCCGCTGTCCACGGCCGCCGCGGCCCGCACCATCTGGTCGGGCACAGGGCTGGTGAACACCTCGCCGGGGCAGGCCGCCGACAGCATCCCGCGGCCCACGAACCCGCCGTGCAACGGCTCATGGCCGCTGCCGCCGCCGGAGATCAGCGCGACCTTGTCGGCCACCGGTGCGTCGCTGCGTACGATCACGCGGTGCTCAACATCCACGGTCAGCTCCGGATGCGCCGCGGCCATGCCGCGCAGCGCGTCCGCGACCACCGTCTCCGCCACATTGATGAGCATCCTCATGAGTACCTCCTGGTGAGACTGCGGTTCGCGGTGCTCGGAAGGGTTGTCCGTGGTCCTCGTGCTGTGGCCGTGGTGCGGCGCATTGCCGACATTATCGACGCGCGGGCGCCCGCGCACCGGTGCGTGGGCGGTCAATTCGACGGCCTGTGCGGATCTCCTGCGGCTCGCACGATTCCGGCCGCTCCCCGCCCCTTGTGTCTCAGCCGTGTCCGCGCCACTGGAGGACCCTGAGGGCGGCGCCGACCTCGACCGGATGCTCGGCGAGCGGGCGGGGCAGGAGCCGGTCGGCGCGGGCCAGCCGACGCAGCAGAGTGTTGCGGTGGGTGAACAGGCGGGCAGCGGCGCGGGTGGCGTTGCACTGTTCGGCGAGGAACACGCTCAGGGTCTCGATGAGTTCGGGCGGTGCGGTCTCCAGCCCGCCGAGGGTGCGCGCCAGGAAGCGGTCGGCGCGTTCGGGGTCGGCGGTGAGCAGGGCGACGAGTTCGATCTCGTGATGGAAGGCCAGGCGGGACGGCGAGGTCAGGCGGGTGAGCATCTGCTGGGTGGTGAGCGCGTCGAGGTGGCTGCGGCGGAACCCGTCGACACCGGGCGCGGGGGAGCCGATGGCGATCCGTACGTCCGGCAGGTGGTCCAGCGCGGCGCCCAGTCGGCCGGCGTCGGGCGAACCGTGCACCCACAGCCAGCGCGTGGCCGCACTGGCGATCACACTGAGCGGGCGGAGCTGGCCCGCGGCCTCGGCGAGCGCGTCGGCCGCGCGGTCGAGCAGGAGCAGATCGGTGTCGGTGGCGTCGGTCCAGATGATCGCGGCGGTGTGCGTCTGGTCGAGCCGGTGGCCGAGACGGCTCTCCGCGCGCTTGCGGGTGATCGGAGCGCCTTCGAGGAGCAGGGTGACGGTCTCGCGCCGTTCGGCGTGGGTACCGCGGGTGAGCTCGTCGCGCTCGGCGCGCATCCGGGCCGAGATGGCGCCCACGGTGTCGTCGACGAACGAGGCGATGGAGCGCAGGGACACATCGAGCAGTTCGCGCAGCTCCTGCGGATCGTCGGTGAGCGAGCAGGCGATCTGCGTCCACATCCGTACGGCGATGCTCTCGCCCACGCGGTACGCGTCCAGGGCGGACTCGTCCAGGCCGCGCCGCACGATGTCCCGCGCGACCGCCACGGGCGCCTCCGTGTCGTTGGCCGGGACCGGCTCGCCCGGCGCGCGGACGTTGGAGGCCGCCCAGAACAACAGGTTCGAGCGGTTGGTACGCCGCGTGCCCGCGGCGAGCACCGGATCCGCCGCGATCTGGCGGACGGCTTCGCCTGCCAGGGTCGCCGCGTCCAGTTCGGCGATCCAGTCGGCGGGCGGGGTGAGCGCGATCTCGGCGCCCTGGCGGATCAGCTCCCGGATCCGGGGGGAAGGTGGCGGCCACGACATTCCGCCATCGTAGAGGTGCATAGTGCTGCGTGGCACCCATGCCAAGGGTGCACTTTGCACGTTGTGAGAGGGTCCTGGCGCCACCACGATGGACGCACACGTCCATCGACACCGCCCGGAGCCGCCCGTGTCCTCGTCCTCCGTCCGCTCTGCACCCGCCGTCTCGGCGCCGGACGAGTCCGCCGGATCCGCCGGGTCCGCCGGATCCGGTCCGGAGCATCTCGATGTCCTCATCGTCGGAGCCGGGATCTCGGGCATCGGTGCCGCGCGCTACCTCACGACCGAACTGCCCGCCAAGAGCTTCGCGATCGTGGAGGCGCGCGAGGCCTCCGGCGGCACCTGGGACCTGTTCCGCTACCCGGGCATCCGCTCGGACTCGGATCTGCACACCTTCGGCTACGAGTTCAAGCCCTGGCGCGACGAGCAGTCCATCGCGGACGCGCCCCGGATCCTCGACTACGTGCGGCAGACGGCCACCGAGAACGGCCTCGACGCGCACATCCGCTACCGGCACAAGGTCATCGGCGCCTCCTGGTCGACCGCCGAGGCGCGCTGGACCGTCGGGATCGAGCGCGTCGACACCGGCGAGCGCACCACGCTCACCTGCGGCTGGCTGTTCTGCGCGGGCGGTTACTACCGCTACGACGAGGGCTTCACCCCGCAGTTCGAGGGCATCGAGGACTTCCGCGGCCCGGTCGTGCACCCGCAGCACTGGCCCGAGGACCTCGACTACGCGGGCAAGCGCGTGGTCGTGATCGGCAGCGGGGCGACCGCGGTCACCGTGGTGCCCGCGATGGCGGAGACCGCCGGGCACGTCACGATGCTGCAGCGCACCCCGACGTACGTCATGCCCATCCCGCGCGTCGACGCCGTCGCCAACGCCATGAAGAAGTACCTCGGCGAACGCCGCGGCTACGCGCTCGCCCGGCGCAAGAACATCGCCCAGCAGCGCGTGGTCTGGAGCTTCTGCAGGAAGTACCCGAAGGCGGCGCGGCGGCTGATCCGCTGGGTCAACACCCGTCAGCTGCCCGACGGTTATCCCGTCGACAAGCACTTCAACCCGCCGTACGACCCGTGGGACCAGCGGCTGTGCGCGGTCCCCGACGGTGACCTGTTCCGGGCGATCCGCAAGGGCCGGGCCTCCGTGGTCACCGACCGGATCGCGCGCTTCACCGAGCAGGGCATCAGCCTGGAGTCCGGCCAGGAGCTGGCCGCGGACGTCGTCGTCACCGCGACCGGACTCAACGTGCAGGCGTTCGGCGGCATGCGCCTCACCGTCGACGGCAGCGAGATCGAGCCGGCGGACACCCTCGCGTACAAGGGCATGATGCTCTCCGGCGTCCCGAACTTCGCGTACGCCATCGGTTACACCAACTCCTCCTGGACGCTGAAGATCGGCCTGCTCTGCGAGCACTTCTGCCGGCTGCTCGCCCACATGGACCACCACGCCCACACCGTCTGCCGCCCCGAGCCGTCCGATCCGGGGATGCCGACCCGTCCGTTCCTGGACTTCGGCGCCGGCTACATCCGGCGCGCGGTCGACGGGCTTCCCCGCCAGGGCGACCGGATGCCGTGGCTGACCTCGATGGACTACCGCGACGACGTGAAGCTGCTGCGGTCGGGACGGGTCGCCGATCCGGAGCTGCGGTTCACACGCGCCGCCGCCACGGCGGAGGTGCCGGCATGAGCGGCGGTACGGAGTCGGGCGCCGGCGAGGACCGTTTCGTCGAGGTGCCCGCGGGTCCCCGGCTCGCCTACCGCACCCACGGTCCGGACGACGGCGAACCGCTCCTCCTCATAGCCGGGTTGAGCCTCGACCTCACGTCCTGGCCTGCCCGCCTCGTGGACGGATTCACCGCACAGGGCTTCCGGGTGATCCGCTTCGACAACCGCGACGCGGGCCGCTCCACCAGGATCGCCGCACGCCCGCCGGGCCGGATGCGGCAATTGTTCTCACGCCCCTGCCCCGATGCGTACGACCTGGCCGACATGGCCGCCGACACCCTCGGTCTGCTCGACGCTCTCGGCATCAAGCGCGTCCATCTGGTGGGCATGTCGATGGGCGGCATGATCGCGCAGACCCTCGCGGCCCGGCACCCGGACCGCGTCGCCACACTCACCTCGATCTTCTCCACGACCGGCAACCGCCGGGTGGGCCGGCCGGCCCTGTCGACCATCGCCAAGCTCCTCGCCGCACCGCCTCGTACCGTCGAGGAGTCGGTGACCGGACACATTGCGCTCCTCGCCCATATCGGAGGCACCGGCTTCGCGCCCGACGAGGCCGAGGAGCGGGCCTGGGCCAGAGGGCTCTGGGAGCGCACGGAAGGCAAGCGCTCCGGCGCGCAGGTGGCCCGGCAGATCGATGCGATACGGGCCTCCGGCGACCGCACCGCCGAACTGCGCCGGATCACCGCGCCCACGCTCGTCGTGCACGGCGACCGCGACCGCATGGTGCACCCCAGCGGCGGCCGCGCCACGGCCGCCGCGATCCAAGGCGCCGAGCATGTGGAGATCGCCGGCATGGGCCACCACCTCGCGCCCGGCGTCCTTCGCCGACTCGTCGGCCTGACCACCGAACTCGCCCGCACCCACGGGGCAGCGCTCGCGCCCGTCCCCGCGACAGGAGAACCCGTATGAGCAACAGCGTCCGCGACAAGGTGGCCGTGGTCACCGGCGCAGGCTCCGGCATCGGCCGCCGACTGGCCTTCGAACTGGCCAAGCGCGGCGCGCGGCTGGCCCTCAGCGACGTCGACGAGGCGGGTCTCGGCGAGACCGCCGACCGCGCCAAGGCGCTCGGCGCGGACGTGCACCGCGCCCGCCTCGACGTCAGCGACCGCGCCGCGGTCGTGGCCTACGCCGCCGAAGTCGCCGCGCACCACGGGGTCGTGCACCAGATCTACAACAACGCCGGGATCAGCGGCGGCGGCCGGACCGTCCTGGAGATGGACTGGGAGGTCTACGAACGGACCCTGGCGGTCAACCTGTTCGGCGTCATCCACGGCACCAAGGCGTTCCTGCCGCACCTCATCGCCTCCGGCGACGGGCACGTCGTCAACGTCTCCAGCCTCAACGGCTTCCTGGCCCAGCCCACCCTCTCCGCGTACTGCGCCAGTAAGTTCGGCGTACGGGGCTTCACCGAGGCGCTGCGCACCGAGCTCCTGACCGAGCGCGCCCCGGTGCGGGTCACGCTCGTGCACCCTGGCGGCGTGAAGACGAACATCGCCTCCGCCACGCTGTCCGAGGCGCATGAACAGGGCGTCACGCCGACGGCCGCCCAGCTCGAGCGCACGCGCGTCTACAACGAGAAGCTCCTGAAGATGCCCGCCGAACAGGCGGCCCGGATCATCGTGGACGGCGTGGAAGCGGGCTCAGCGCGCATCCGCGTCGGCTCGGACGCCAGGCAGGCGGACCGGCTGGTACGGCTGCTGCCCGCGCGCTACCCCCGGATGGTCGCCAAGCTCGAACGGAAGCTGTTCGGCGCCGGGCGCGGCTGAGATGTGAGCCGTCCTCGGGGGAATACGCCGATGGCGCGCCGCGTGGAGCGGACGCGCCATCGGTGCGGACCGTGATCCGAGTCGGTCAGATGCCGCAGGAAGGGGCTGACCAGAAGCGACTGGCGCGGTGGTCGACGTGGGTGTGGTCGTTGTGGCCCGGGTAGCCGGGGCCGAGGATGCCGTTGAAGCCGTGGTTGCGGGCCTGTTGGGCCAGTCGGCACAGGGAGTGGGGTCCTGAGCCGAGATCGGCCGCGTCTCCGTAGAGGTGGCGGCTGTTGGAGGCGCCCCCGACCGCGCTGTTGCAGGCCTGGGACCTGAATCCGCTGGTGACCCTGATCGGCTGGTCGCCGAGGGCGTGCCGCAGAGCCTCCAGTTTCCACATGGTGCGCAGGGCGTTGGACTTGGCGGTGGCCGCGGAGACGGCGCCGCCCGACCAGGTGGAGTTGCAGGTGTTCAACTCGGCGTAGGAGAAGTGGACGGGGGTGCAGTCGTCGTCCTGCAAGGCGTAGATCTTGCTGAACGTCGCCGGTCCGGCGATGCCGTCGGCGGCGAGTCCGTACGCCGACTGGAACCGCTTGACGGCGGCGGCGGTCGCCGGCCCGTAGGAACCGTCGATGGCGAGGACACCGCCCGAGCCGGGGTATCCGGCGACCCGGATCTGCAGCTGGGTGACGTCGGCGCCCGAGGCGCCTTGCGACAGGTTCCGCGACCACGTGTAGCAGCCGTCGGCCTGGGCGGTGCCCGAGGTGGCAAGCACACCACCGATCGAACTGGCAATGAGCATGACAATCGTGAGAAGCAGTCGTGCGGTACGTCTGGACAACGGGCCCTCCAGAGGGGGATGGGGAGTCCGGTACGGGGGGAGCACGCGTGCAACGCTGAGAGTGACGGGGCCGGGCGCGGCGCGTCAACAGGGCGAGGACGACTGTCATTTGTCGGCCCATTGGCGGCCCCCAGGGCCCGCGCCGCCCGGCCCCTCCCTCCCGGTCAGGCCGGCGTATCCACCGGCAACCGCGGACACACCTGATGCACCAGCTCGAACAACCGGCGCTCATTGCCCGCGAGACCGGCCGCCGCCAGCGCCTGGTCCGCCTCCGCCATCGGCGGCGTGAGCACGGTGAGCGCGAGCGGCGCGCCGCGTGGATCCTCCAGGGCCGCGCGAGCCGTCTGGAGGAGGCGGATGTAGGCCTGTGCCGCGACAAGTTCGAGCTCGGTCATGTCAACTGCCCTTTCGTGCAAGGTCTCGGACCTTTCCCCTGAAGGTCTCGGACAGACCAGTCTTGCGTACGCCACTGACAACGCCCCGCGACCTGCGCAGTTGCCGTGCTGTCCGGCACCCGGGCGGCCGATCCCCGGGCCGGGCCCGCCCGTCATACTGAGCGCTCCCGACGATCACTCGGGTGGGCGCGACGGACATCGAGGCAGTTGTGACAAGGAGCGAGCGATGAGCGAGCAGAACGGCACCCACGCCGAGACCGGCACCCACGCCGAGACCGGGTACCGGACCGTCCACGAGATACAGCCGTCAAGTGCCGTGGCGTACAAGGAGATCGAGGCACGCTTCACCGAGGCGCTGGCCGCGCCCCGCGCGCAGGTCCTCGGGCGCGTCCAGAAGGCGGCACGCGAACTCCCCGGCACCCGCGTCGTACGTGTGATCCCCGGGTTCGGCGTGCAGGAGAACGCGCCCGTGCACGTCATGGTCCTCACGTTGAAGGAAGGCGTCCGCCAGGCCCTGGTCGACCCCTTCGCCAACGAACGTTTCTGGACAGGTGTGGACGGCGCGCTCGCCGACCTCGTCACGGGACTCGCGGACCTGGACGGCACACCCCATTTCCGGTTCGTCGACAGCGGCCCGGACTCCACCGCGTACACCTGCGATCTGCTCTTCGCGCTGCAGGACGAGGAGACCGAGGGCGCGCTGTACGCGGTGTCCTTCTGCGTACGGATCGAGGTGGGGCTGCCCAAGGCGCAGGTCCTGGCGCTGACCCTGGAGGACACCGCCCCGTTCGCGATCCGCCTGGACGCGGTGAGCGTGCGCCGGGAGGTCTGAGGGCCGCCTCGGGCCCGGCGCCGGAGGGGCGAATTCCACCTCTTGGCCCGGCGCCGGGGGACCCGAGGCCGCCCCCGGGGCGCCGAAGTGGCGGCTCCCCACATCACGACCGTCGAATATATGGGTGCGCGACACATGGGCCGACCGGCCGTCTGTCTCTAGCGTTTCCCGCCATGACGAGCCAACTTCCCGGGCCGCCCGGAACCTCCGCGGCCGCCGCCGTGCACCTGCCGGGCCGCAGCGCCCTGGTGACCGGCGGCGGCAGCGGCATCGGCCGGGCGTGCGCCCTCGCCCTGGCCGCGGCCGGTGCCCAGGTCCATGTCGTGGACCTCGACGCCGAGTCGGCCAAGGAGACCGCCGAGGCGGTCGGCGGGACCGCGCACGCCGTCGATCTTGCGGACGCCGCCGCGCTGCGGTCGCTGCCCCGCGACATCGACATCCTGGTCAACAGCGCGGGACTGCAGCATGTCGCCCCGCTCGAGGAGTTCGCCCCCGAGCGCTTCGAGCTGCTGCAGAAGGTGATGGTCACCGCGCCGTTCCTGCTGATCCAGCGGTCGCTGCCCCATATGTACGCGCAGGGCTGGGGCCGGCTCGTCCACATCTCGAGCATGCACGGACTGCGGGCCAGCGCCTTCAAGTCCGCGTACGTCACCGCCAAGCACGGCCTCGAAGGCCTCAGCAAAGTGGCCGCGCTCGAAGGCGCACCCCATGGCGTCACCAGCAACTGCGTCAATCCCGGCTATGTGCGGACGCCCCTGGTCGAAGGCCAGATCGCCGCGCAGGCCGAGGCGCACGGCATCGATCCGGAAGCCGTCGTCGGCGAGGTGCTCCTCGAACGCTCGGCGATCAAGCGGCTGATCGAACCCGAGGAGGTGGCCGCCGCGGTGCTCTGGCTGTGCGGCCCGCACACCGGCTTCATCACCGGCACCTCGCTCCCTGTCGACGGCGGCTGGGGAGCCAACTAGCCCACCCGCCCCACCCCCGTACGTCCCCAGGCACCACGCACCCCCCGCGCATCCCCGTCCCCGCACAGCCGACCGAAACGGTGGCCTCACGATGACCAGCGTCAGCTCCGCACCACCCAGTTCGCGTTCGATCCGCAGGATCGTCGCCGCGAGCCTCGTCGGCACCACCATCGAGTGGTACGACTTCTTCCTCTACGGATCCGCCGCGGCCCTGGTGTTCAACACCCTGTTCTTCCCGGACAGCGACCCGCTCGTGGGCACCCTGCTCTCCTTCCTCACCTACGCGGTCGGCTTCGCGGCCCGGCCACTCGGCGGTGTGGTCTTCGGCCACTACGGCGACAAGATCGGCCGTAAGAAGCTCCTGGTCATCAGCCTCCTGATGATGGGCGGCGCGACCTTCGCGATGGGTCTGCTGCCCACCCACGCCACCATCGGCGTCGGCGCGCCCATCCTCCTCACCCTTCTGCGCCTCATCCAGGGCTTCGCGCTCGGCGGCGAATGGGGCGGCGCGGTCCTGATCGTCTCGGAGCACGGCGGCGCCAAGCAGCGTGGCTTCTGGGCCTCGTGGCCGCAGGCCGGAGCGCCCGGCGGCAACCTGCTCGCGACCGGTGTGCTCGCCCTGCTCGCCGCCGTGCAGTCGGACGCCGCGTTCCTGGCCTGGGGCTGGCGCATCCCGTTCCTTCTCTCCGGTGTCCTTGTCGTGATCGGCCTGTGGATCCGGATCTCCGTCACCGAGTCGCCCGTCTTCCTCGAAGCACAGGCGAAGGCGGAGGCCAGGGCCAAGCAGGGCGTCAAGGAGGAGCCGCCGGTCGTCGAGGTGTTCAAGCGCAGCTGGCGCGAGGTGCTCACCGCGATCGGCACCCGCTTCGGCGAGAACATCTCGTACTACGTCCTGACGGCCTTCCTGCTGGTCTACGTCACCGTCCACCTGGAGCTCCCCAAGTCCACCGCCCTCAACGCCGTCCTCATCGGCTCGGCCGTGCACTTCGTGACCATCCCGCTGTGGGGTGCGCTCTCGGACCGTGTCGGACGCCGGCCGGTGACGCTGGTCGGTGCGGTCGGCATGGCGCTGTGGGCCTTCGCGTTCTTCGCGCTGCTCGACACCGAGTCGTTCGCGGTGATCACGTTCGCGGTGACCGTGGGTCTGCTCTTCCACGGTGCGATGTACGGGCCGCAGGCCGCGTTCATCTCGGAGATGTTCGACACCAAGGTCCGCTACTCGGGCGCTTCCATGGGTTCGCAGCTCGCGTCGATCATCGGTGGTGCGCTCGCCCCGATCATCGCGGTGGAACTCCTGAAGGACTACGGGACGTCCACCCCCGTCGCCCTGTACCTGGCGTTCGCGGCGCTGGTCACCGCGGTGACGGTGTGGATCGCGAAGGAGACCCTCGGCCGTGATCTGACCGAGGACATCGCGACCCCGGCCGAGCAGCCCGCGGACAAGATCGCGGCAGCTCCGGTCAACGGCTGATCCGCCCCGTTGCCACCCACTGGGCCCGCCGTGCCGCGCACGGCGGGCCCTCGCCGCGCCCTCGCCGTCGACGACGCGGCGCGGACGCGAAGCTCACCTCGACCCGTATGGGAAAACCCACCGGACTCCGTATGCTCCCCACCATGACCGGCCCCGGCGAACCCCCTGCGACCAGCGGCGCCGCCCTGCGCCGGCTGCTCGACCTGCTCGCCGACGGCGCGGGCGCCGAGGACTTCGCACGGCCCGCCGCCGAAGCCCGCGCCGCGGGTGCGGGCGCCGCCGAACTGGCCGAGATCGGCGAGGCCACCGAGGTCGCCCTGCGCATCCGCCGCACCCTCAGCCAGCACCGCCGCCGCGAGACCGAACTGACCGCGCTCTTCGACACCGCGAGCGACCTCGCGGCCCTGCGCAACCTCGACGCCGTGCTGCGCGCGATCGTGCACCGCGCCCGTCTTCTGCTCGGCACGGACATCGCGTACATGTCGCTCAACGACGACACGGCCGGTGACACCTATATGCGGGTCACGGACGGCTCCGTGTCCGCCGCGTTCCAGCAGGTGCGGCTCGGCATGGGCGAAGGGCTCGGCGGGCTCGTCGCGCACACCGCGCGCCCGTACGCGACCGGCGACTACCAGGACGACCCGCGCTTCAAGCACACCCTCACCATCGACAGCGCCGTCCGCGAGGAGGGTCTGCACGCGATCCTCGGCGTGCCGCTGATGCTGGGACCGAAGGTGCTCGGCGTCCTGTACGCCTCCGACCGTTCACCGCGCACGTTCTCGCCGCAGGAGGTCAACCTCCTGTCGTCGCTCGCCGACCACGCCGCCATCGCCATCGACAGCGCCCGGCTCCTGGAGGAGACCCGCGCCGCCCTCGACGACCTCAACGAGGCCTCGGCGACCATCCGCGCCCACAGCTCCGCGATGCGCCGCGCCGAGGAGGCCCACGACCAGCTCACCGACCTCGTGCTGCGCGGCGGCGGAGCCGACGAAGTCGCGGGCGCGCTGGCCGCGATCCTCGACGGCGGCATCGTCCTGCACGACGCGGACGGCGCCCGACTCGCCGCCACCGCGGGCCAGTCGCAGAACCTGGCCGCCCCGGACGTGACGGCGTCCCGCACCAGCGGCCGGGCCGTCGAGCGCGACGGCATCTGGGTCTGCGCGGTCCTCGCGGGCCCCGAACTCCTCGGCTCGCTCGCCCTCACCGGCCGCGCCGACCTCTCCGACGCGGACCGGCTGCTCTTCGAGCGCGCCGCCGTCGTCACCGCGCTGCTGCTCCTGCTGCGCCGCTCGGTCGCCGAGGCCGAGGAACGCGTCCGCGGCGAACTCCTCTCCGACCTGCTCTCCTCGACCGGCGACCCGACCGCCCTGACGGCTCGCGCCCGCCGCCTCGGCGTATCCCTGGCCCGCCCGCACGCGGTATTCGTCCTGCACGCCGAATCCGCACCCCGCCACCGCCTCCTCGCCGCCGGCGCCCGCCTCGCGCAAGGCGGCCTGGCGGGCATCCACCACGAACAGGTCGTCCTCGTCCTGCCCAGCGACCGCCCCGGACCGCGCGCCCAGACCCTCTCCGACCAGCTCGGCCAGGCCCTCGGCACCGCGGTCACGGTCGGCGCGGCGGGCCCGGCGCCCGGCCCCGCGGCCCTGGCCGCCGCCCACGCGGAGGCCGCCCGCTGCCTCTCCGCCCTCCGCGCCCTCGGCCACGCGGGTCGCGGCGCGGCCCTCGCCGACCTGGGCTTCATCGGCGTACTCCTGGGCGACCAGGCCGACTTGAAGGGCTACGTGGACCAAACTCTGGGCCCGCTCCTCGACTACGACACCCAACGCGGCACGGCGTTGGTCGCCACCCTCGACGCCTACTTCACCCAGGGCACCAGCCTCACCCGCACCAAGGACACGCTGCACGTCCACGTGAACACGGTCGTGCAGCGCCTGGAACGCATCGGCCGGCTGGTGGGCGACGACTGGAACGCTCCGGCGCGGGCGTTGGAGTTTCAGCTGGCGCTGCAGTTGCATCGGTTGAGCGGGAGGGACTGATGTGGCAGCGGTGCCCGGCAGTGTCAGCCATGGCCGCAGGGGGATAGTCGTCGTCGGCAGCGGACCAGGTTGACTCCGGTCCGCCTGGCTAGCGCAGAGCCAGTCGCCCAGGAAGTTCCGCCTCGATGATCTCGACCAGCCAGTCGAAGGCGGTCGGGCCGCGACCCGCCCGAGCGTCCGCAAGTTCGGCGCTCACCCGGGGCCGGTTCGCCGGATGGCAGTGAGCGAGCTGCACTTCCAGCTGACGGACGGTCTCCGGGTATCCGAGATGCCGGCGGGAGGCCGCGTGATCGCGCCACTCGATCGCGAAGTCGCCGTCGTCAGGCCTCTCGAAGCCGCCGCTCAGGCAGTCGGCGAAGGCGTCGAGGTTCCGGCCGAAGTACTCGCCGCAGCCCAGGGTCTCACCGGCGACCCGCCAGAAGTCCTCCAGGGTCCTGACCTGGCTGCCGTCCAGCACGTATTTCATCGTCACAGCACGCAGCGTACGTCCGGCCGGGCGTCCGACCTCGCGAGAGGCCCGGGGAACCCGGGCAGCGCCTAGCTGTCCTCCAGCACCCCCTGCACCACCCCGAACGCCGCATTGGCCGCCGGCACACCGACATACACGGCACACTGCTGCACCACCGCAGCGATCTCCCGCGGCGTGAGCCCGTTGCGGCGCGCCGCCCGCACATGCAGGGCGAGCTCGTCGAGGTGACCACCCGCCACCAGCGCGGTCAGCGTGATCATGCTGTGTTCGCGGCGGCTCAGTGTCTCGTCCGTCCAGATCTCGCCCCACGCGTAGCGGGTGATGAAGTCCTGGAAACGTGCGGTGAGTTCGGTCTGGCGTTGCTGTGCGCGGTTCACGTGGGCGGTGCCCAGTACCTCGCGGCGTACGGCCATGCCGAGACCCGCGGGTCCGGTGAAGTGGCCGCGCAGTGCGGCGAGGACGGGGCCGGGGGACTCGGCGACCGCCAGGTGTGAGGCGTTCGGGATTTCGGTGAGGGTCGAACCGGTGATGCCGTCCGCGAGTTCGCGCAGGTGGGCCGGTGGGGTTGCCGGGTCCTCGCGGCCTGCGACGAGGAGGGTGGGTGCGGTGATCACCGGGAGGTGGGCGCGCAGGTCGTAGGAGGCGAGGGCGTCGCAGCAGGACGCGTATGCGCGTGGGTCTGCTGTGCGGTGGTCGTCGACCAGGCGTTCGGAGGAGTACGCGGGGGTGAACCAGCGATCGGGTGCGCCGGCCGCCAGTGCGTCGAGGCCTTCGCGGCGTACGAGGGCGGCGCGGTCGAGCCACTGCTGCGGGTCGCCGAAGCGTGCCGAGGAGCAGAGGACGGCGAGGCGCTCGATGCGCTCGGGGTGGTGTGCGGCGAGGTGGAGGCCGATGGCGCCGCTGATCGAGACGCCCGCGTAGGCGAAGCGGTCGAGGCCGAGCTCGTCGGCGAGGTGGAGGACGAGTGCGGCGAGGTCCGCGATGGTCGCGCCGTCCTTGATGAGGGACGCGGGGGAGTGGCCGTGGCCGGGCAGGTCGAAGCGGATCACGTGGTGGGTGGTGGAGAGCTCGGGTGCGACCGCGTCCCAGAGCGCGGTCGATGTGCCGAGTGACGGTCCGAGCAGCAGCGGGGGAGCGGTGGGGGAGCCCTCGGTGGTGTGGTGCGGGGTGGTCAAGGTCGCTCCAGTGCACGGTCGGTGAGGAGGCCCGCCGCGCCGGTGTATCCGGCCGGGTCGGTGAGGGCGTCGAGGGGCAGAGTGGCGAACGAGGGGTGTTCGGCGAGGAGTTGAGGCAAGGTTCCCTCGCCCTCGCGGACTCGTCCGGCGAGCGTGGTAAGGAGTTGCTTGGCGCGGTCGCGTCCGACGATCGCGCCGAGTTCCGCGGTGAGTCGTTCGGAGACGATCAGGCCGTCGGTACGGTCGAGGTTGCGGCGCATCGCGTCGGTGTCGATGTGGAGTGCGGGGAAGAGTTCCGCCGCGTTTTCGGCGGCGCCCGCGACGGCGCGCAGCAGTTCGCGCAATGGTTGCCACTCGGCATGCCAGGCGCCGGGCGGCCGTTCGTCCTCGGCGACCAGCGACCCGTACAGGATCGAGGCGAGCGCCGGTGCCTGCCGGGCGGCGGCCGCGATGAGCGTGGCCCGGACGGGGTTGGCCTTGTGCGGCATGGCGGACGACCCGCCGCCTGCGCCTTCGGCCACCTCGGCGATCTCGGTGCGCGAGAGCGTGAGGACATCCGCGGCCGCCTTGCCGAGCGCACCGGCCGTGAAGGCCAGCGCACCCGCGAGGTCGGCGATGGGGGTGCGGAGGGTGTGCCAGGGGAGCGGCGGCTCGGCGAGTCCCGTCTCGCGCGCGAAGGCGGCGACGAGTTCGGGGTTGCCGCCGAGTGCCGCCAACGTACCGGCGGCGCCCCCGAGTTGTGCGGGCAGTGCGGACCGCACCGTCTGAACCCTGTCCCGCGCGTCGAGCACCAACGACCGCCACCCCGCCGCCTTCAGCCCGAACGTGGTCGGCACCGCGTGCTGCGTGAGGGTCCGGCCCGCCATCACGGTGTCCCGGTGCGTGGCGGCCAGGCGTGCCAGCGCTACCTCGGACCGGGCGAGATCCGCCAGTACGAGGTCGAGGCAGCGCGCCGCCACCAGCATCGTCGCCGTGTCCACGATGTCCTGGCTGGTCGCACCGCGGTGCACGAACGCGCGGTGTTCCTGCGCTACCGAGGCCTTGAGTTCGGACACGAGCGCGAGCACCGGATTCCCCGCGGCCCGTGCCCGTAGCGTCAGCGCCTGTACGTCGAAGGCGTCCGCACGCGCTGCCGCCGTCACCGCTTCGGCCGCGGTGGACGGCACGTCGCCGACCGCGGACTGCGCCCGCGTCAGAGCGCTCTCGGCGTCCAACAGGGCTTGCAGGTAGGCGAGATCGGAAGTCGCGGCGGCGCCCTGCGACCCGGCCCACCCGGGCGAGAGTAGCCCGCCCTCCTCGTACGGCGGCATCATCCGAAGTCCAGGAAGACCGTCTCGCCCTCGCCCTGCAGCCGGATGTCGAACCGGTAGGTGGCCGGCCGCTCCTCGTGCGCAAGGAGTGTGGCGCGGCGGTCGGCCGGCAGGCCGGACAGCAAGGTGTCCTCGGCATGCCGCAGATAGGCGCGGGTGTGGAGGTGGTGGAGCAGTCCGCGCGCGAAGACGAGGACGGACAGGTACGGGACACCGCCCGGCGGTAGCGTCCGCACCGCGTAGTGGCCGTCGGCGTCGGTGGCGATGCGTCCGAATCCGGTGAAGGTGACTCCGTCACGTCCGATGACCTCGCCGGTCACCGGGTCGTGCCGCAGCGAGCCGGGAGCCCCGGTGCGCGACCCGTCGGGCGCGGGCTGCCACGTTTCGAGGAGGGCGTCGGGCACGGGCCGGCCGGCGCCGTCGTACACGTACCCGTGCACGGTGATCAGGTCGGGATGCCCGACGGGCGCGACCTCGGCGCCGCCCGCGAACGGCAGCGCGTACCCGTAGAACGGGCCGACCGTCTGTGAAGGAGTGGGGGTGAACGACATCAGTGCTCCTCCTCGAAAAGCGTGGCGGACGGACCGTCGAGCACGATGTCCCAGCGGTAGCCGAGCGACCATTCGGGGACCGACAGACCGTGGTCGTACGCCGCCACGAGCCGCTCGCGTGCGGCGGGATCGGTCACCGACTGCAGCACCGGGTCGTACGCGAAGAGCGGATCGCCGGGGAAGTACATCTGCGTCACGAGGCGCTGTGTGAACGCCGTGCCGAACAGCGAGAAGTGGATGTGTGCCGGCCGCCACGCGTTGACGTGATTGCGCCACGGATACGCGCCGGGCTTGATCGTCGTGAAGGAGTACGTGCCGTCGTCGTCCGTGAGGCAGCGGCCGAAGCCCGTGAAGTTGGGGTCGAGCGGCGCGGGGTGCTGGTCGAGCTGATGCGCGTACCGGCCGGAGGCGTTCGCCTGCCAGAGTTCCACCAACTGTCCGCGTATCGGGTGACCTTGACGGTCGGTCACGCGGCCCGTGACGGTGATGCGTTCACCGAGCGGCTCGCCGAGGTGCTGCCGTGTCAGGTCGCGGTCGAGCGCGGTCACGTCCGTGACACCGAAAGCGGGACCGGACAGTTCGACGGCCTCAGGATCGCGCACGGGTATCAGGGGCCGGCGGGGGTGGCGCAGGGTACTGCTGCGATACGGCGGGAAGTCACGCGTCGGATGCACCGCACCAGCCGATCCGGCCGGACCGTCGGCACCCGCACCATCCGCTCGGTCCGTGCCCGCCTGCGCCTTGGCGACTTCGGCGTCGATCTGCTCCTGCGAGAGCCCGTCGGGCAGGGCCTCGGGAAGGTCCGTCATGGGGGAACTCCGATAAGGGTCGAGGAGAGAGAAGGCGGGGGCCCGCATGTGCCGGGCCCCCGCGGGCTCAGCGTTCGAGCACCAGGGCGAGGCCCTGGCCCACGCCGATGCACAGCGTGGCCACGCCGACACCGCTGCCGCGGCGCGCCAGTTGGTGGGCGACGGTGCCGGCGAGCCGTGCACCGGATGCGCCGAGAGGGTGGCCGAGCGCGATGGCGCCGCCCTGCGGGTTGAGGATCGCCGGGTCGAACTCGGGCCACTCGGCCACACAGCCGAGGACCTGCGCGGCGAACGCCTCGTTGAGCTCCAGAGTGGAGAGGTCGGCGAAGGTCTTTCCGGCCTTGGCGAGCGCCCGCTCCACCGCCGGGACCGGCGCGAGCCCGAACCACTGCGGGTCGACCGCGGCCACCCCGGTCGCCGAGATCCGGGCAAGCGGCTCGCGCCCGGTGGCCCGCAGCCCCTCCTCGTCGCACAGCAGCAGCGCCGCCGCGCCGTCGTTGAGCGGCGAGGCGTTGCCCGCGGTCACGGTCCCGCCGTCCTTGCGAAAGGACGGCTTCAGCTTGGCCATCGCTTCCATCGACGCACCGTCGCGTACGCACTCGTCGCGCGTGTACGGGACGGGCTCACCCTTGCGCTGCGGCACCGGAACGGACGCGACCTCGGCGTCGAACAGGCCGTTCTTCCAGGCCGCCGACGCCTTCTCGTGCGAGGAGAGCGCGAACGCGTCCTGCTGCTCGCGCGTGATCCGGTGCTTGTCCGCGATCAGTTCGGCGCACTCGCCGAGCGGAGTGGTCCACTCGGGAGCCATCTGCGGGTTCACCATGCGCCAGCCGAGCGTCGTCGAGAACATCTCGGCGTGCCCGGCCGGGAAGGCACGGTCGCTCTTCGGCAGGACATAAGGCGCGCGCGTCATCGACTCGACGCCGCCCGCGACCGCGATCGAGGCGTCGCCGAGCGCGACGGCCCGCGCCGCCTGGATCACGGCCTCCAGACCGGAGGCGCACAGCCGGTTGACCGTCACGCCAGGCACAGACGTCGGCAGGCCCGCGAGCAGCCCCGCCATACGGGCCACGTTGCGGTTCTCCTCGCCGGCGCCGTTGGCGTTGCCGAAGTACACGTCGTCGATCCGTGCCGGGTCGAGCTCGGGAGAGCGGCCGACCAGTTCCCGTACCGCGTGGGCAGCCAGATCGTCGGGCCGTACGCCGGCGAGCGCCCCGCTGTAGCGGCCGATCGGCGTCCGGACGGCGTCCACGATGTACACGTCGCGCGTGCTCATGCCTTGCTCCCCATTGAGTCATCGATTGCGAGCGGGGCGCCGGTCGCGGCCAGGATCTCGTCCACGGACACCCCTGGCGCAGTCTCCACCAGCGCCAGTCCGTCCGGTAGCACGTCGATCACACCCAGGTCCGTGATGATCCGGTCCACGCAGCCCTTGCCGGTCAGCGGCAGCGAGCACTCCTCGACGATCTTCGGTGAGCCGTCCTTTGCGGAGTGCGTCATCACGACGATCACGCGGCGTGCGCCATGGACGAGGTCCATCGCCCCGCCGATGCCGGTGATCAGCTTTCCGGGAACGGCCCAGTTGGCGAGATCGCCGTGGGCCGAGACCTGCATCGCGCCGAGCACCGCGGTGTCGATATGGCCGCCGCGGATCATTCCGAAGGAGAGCGCGGAGTCGAAGAAGGAAGCGCCCGGCAGGATTGTGACGGTCTCCTTGCCCGCGTTGATCAGATCCGGATCGACATCTTCGTCGTACGGATACGGGCCGGTGCCGAGGATCCCGTTCTCGGACTCCAGGATCACCTCGACGTCCGACGGCAGGTGGTTGGGGATCAGCGTCGGCAGTCCGATGCCGAGGTTCACGTAGCTGCCGTCCACGAGTTCACGTGCCGCACGCGCCGCTATCTCTTCCCGATTCCAGCTCATCGCGCCTCCCCGGCCTGCGCGGGCACGGTCACCGTGCGCCGTTCGATGCCCTTGTCGGCGGCCTGTTCGGGGGAGAGCGCGACCACGCGCTGTACGAAGATCCCCGGCAGATGGACGTGATCCGGGTCGATGGCACCCGGCTCGGCCAGCTCCTCGACCTCGGCGATCGTGATCCGGCCGGCCATCGCCGCAAGGGGGTTGAAGTTGCGGCTCGCCTTGTTGAAGACGAGATTCCCGTGCCGGTCACCGCGCGCCGCGCGCACCAGCGCGAAGTCGGTGCGGATCGCGCGCTCCAGGACGTACGAGGTGCCGTCGAACTCCCTTACCTCCTTGGGCGGCGAGGCCAGCGCGACCCCGCCCTCACCGTCGTAACGCCACGGCAGACCGCCCTCGGCGACTTGCGTGCCGACACCGGCCGGGGTGTAGAAGGCGGGGATCCCGGCGCCGCCCGCGCGCAGCCGCTCGGCGAGCGTGCCCTGCGGGATGAGTTCGACCTCCAGTTCACCGGCGAGGTACTGCCGCGCGAACTCTTTGTTCGCGCCGATGTACGAGGCCGTGACCCGGGCGATCCGGCCCGCCGAGAGCAGTACGGCGAGCCCGGAGTCCATCGCGCCGCAGTTGTTGGAGACCACGCCGAGGCCGCCTACGCCCCGTTCGTGCAGCGCCTGGATCAGCACATTCGGTACGCCGCTCAGCCCGAAGCCGCCGACCGCGAACGTGGCTCCGTCTCTCACGTCCGCAACCGCATCGGCGGCAGTGGCGACCACCTTGTCCATCCCGGGCCCTTCCTGCTGTGCTCGCGGCAATCACTCCATGCAATTGCTCAGTACACAGAGGAATATTTCGTGCTCGTCATGCTGGCATCGGGCGTTGGTTGCGTCAACAAGCTTGCGTATCCTTCAGTGCACTGACCACTTCTCATCGGAGGCAGCGCATGGCGGCCGTGGATCTGACCACGCACCCGGGACACCTGGCCCGCCGGCTCCAGCAGGCCCACTACCTGCTGTGGAACACGATGGTCTCCGAGGAGATCACCTCACCCCAGTACGGAGTGCTCAACGCGCTGCTCGCCGAGCCGGGGCTCGATCAGCGCACGGTGGGGGAGCGGGTGGGACTCGACCGCTCCACCGTCGCCGAAGTGGTCAGCCGGCTGAGCCGACGCGGACTGATCGGGAAGGTGCGCGACGCCGCGGACGGCCGCCGCTTCTCGCTGCGGCTCACCCAGGAGGGCGCGTCCGTCCACCGGAAGCTGACGGTCCGTACGGCCCGGATGAACCATGTCTTCCTCGCGCCGCTGTCCGATGCGGAGCAGGAGGTCTTCCTGGCGATGCTTCAGCGGGTCTCCGACGCGGCGGAAACCCTGCGCGCACAAGGCACCGCAGGGGCATAGGAGGGCGTCGCAGTCGCGGCGGGATGCGACTGCGACGACACTGTGAACATGAGGCAGTGGTCCCGTCCCGTCTCTCGGGCCTGGTGACTGCAGCCCAGGAGGTTGGTGACGATGTCTGCATCTGGCGCCGGGCGGCAGCAGGGTTCGACAGGCGAACCAGCACATGCCCCGGTGACGGGGCTGCCCATGTTTGCGGGGCTGGCTCTGGAACTGAGCGGCTCACTGAGCTTCCTCACGGGAATCGCGGCCATCGCCGGAGACAACATCTTCGGTGCGTCGCAATACGTGTACCGATTCGGCCTGACCGCCTGGGGCTGGGGCCATCTGGTGATCGGCCTGACCCTGATGGTCGCGGGCCTGGCCGTGCTGCTCGGAAAGGCCTGGGGCCGTGGAGCCGGTCTGGTCCTGGCTGCAGTCAGCCTGATCACCCAGTTCCTGTTCATTCCGTACTACCCGGCGTGGTCGATCAGCGTCATGGTCCTCGACCTCTTGGCCATCTGGGCACTCAGCAGATCTGCCGCACTGCGGGCGACCTGAGTCACGGCGGTTCAGGGCGAGGGACGCTGCTCGATGTGGGTGCGGAGGCGATCGGTGTCCGCCGGCGTCCAGCCCTCGCGCGGCACGATCGCCGCCCAGGCGTCGACGGGGGCGGCGCCGTACCGGTGCCCGTGAGGCGCGTCCACGCCGTAGGAGACGGCCATGTCGATGGTGGTCTGCCAGAACGTGACGAGCGGGAACCAGCGGATGGCCGGGGTGATGTCCGGGCCCAGTGGATCGCGCAGCCACTGCGGGCGGTGCAGGATCAGGTCGCTCGACCACCACACGACCGGGTCGGAGGCGTTCTTCAGGTAGACGGCACGCGGATGCCCCCAGGCCGACGGTGGCTGCTTGAGGTCCTGTTGGACGAACTGGGCGACGCGTACGTTGCGGCCTGCGTCGTAGACGGGACGCCAGACCGGGCTGCCCGGTTCGCGGTGGTCGCGGATCTCCTGCGAGATCGGTGCGAAGTTCGGGGTGCCGACGAGCAGCGCCCCGTCGGTACGGTCCAGCAGGTCGTGCAGGTCGGCGAACGACGACTCGATCGCGAAGCCGCCGAGGCTCTCCCCGGTCACGACCACCTTCGGCCGGTCCGCCGCCGGCAGCGCGTCCACCTTGGCGAGCACCGCTTCGACGAGAGCGCGCGTGGCCTGTCCGGCCCGCTCCTTGTCGACGAGGAACGACACCCAGCTGGGCAGGTACGAGTACTGCACGGCGACCGTGGCGGTGTCACCGTCGTGCAGGTACTCGAGAGGTTCCACCACGTCGGCGTTGACCCACCCCGTCCCCGTGGTCCCGGCGATCGCGAGCACGTCACGGTCGAAGGCCCCGGTGCGCTCCAGCTCCCGTACGGCGAGGTCCGCTTTGGTCGCGAACGGGGTGTCGCTGCCGAAGAGCTCCGGGGCCGACGCGCTGATGTAGACGCGGACGGGATCCTTGGCGGGCCGGCCCGTGAACGCGGTGATCCGCTCCTTGCTCAGCGTGGAACCGGTGAACACCCGTCCTTGGAAGCCGAGTTCGTCCCACGGGATGAGTGAGCCCGGACCGCCCGACACGAGTGGTGAGGACGGCGGGTGGATGCCTTCCCTCGTCCCGCCGTTCGTGGCGTACGCGATGCGGTCCGCGAGTCCGATGACGCCCCGCTCGAACACCACGTTCCGCAGCCCGACCAGCAGGATCAGAGCGCTGAGCACGGCCCCGACGGCGATCGCGGCCGGCCGCGGAACGAAGCGGTGCAGCGTGCGGATCAGGGTGCGTGTCCCCAGGCGGACGCCGCGGGCGGCCAGCACGAGAAGGCCCCACAGCACCACGGCGATCAGCATGATCATCGGTACGTGCCAGGCCAACGCCGGCGGCAGCCCCTGCAGTTCGCGCAGCCGGATCTGAGCATGGGCGCTGCGCGTGATCAGCCACACCGTGACGACGAGACCGACCACCCAGTACGCCTGCCACAGGTGCGCCCTTGCCCGCTCCGAAGGGCGCCGCCGGGACAGCGCCCGCCACAGCGTGCTCATCACGGAACCGAGGCCGTAACCGATGGCCGCGGTGATCCCGCCGACCACGCCTTGCAGCAGCCACGGCCGAGGCACCAGCGACGGCGTCAGGGACAGCCAGAAGAACACGGTCGCGCAGCACAGCGCCGTGAGGTCCGGCCAGCGTCGGACCAGATGGGAGCTGTCGGGCCGGTCCCAGTACGGCTTCTTCGAGATATGGACGATTCGATCCCGAGCGGCGGTCCACACAGGCGTGCCCCGGTGCATGAGCTCAAGCTAATCCACCAGCGCCCAGTCGGCCTTCCGGCGTCCTCGCCGGCTCGCCGCGTCGGGCTCGGGGCCGCACGATGGGATGCGTCAGCACGTCGTTCTTGCAGGTGAGGAGGTTGCGCCTCCGTGCGGTACCCGCCACGGCCGTACCTTTCATCACTGCGGCGTCCCGCCCCCACATGGGTCGCCATCTCCACAGTGGTCCTCGTCCTGCTGCTCACGAACGTCGCCGCCCACCACTGGTCGATGCCGTGGACCCTGGTGCTGTCCCTCACGGTCACCGCCCTGTTGCCGGCGATCGTCCACTGGGCGGGCGGCTCGTGGGCGGACATGGGCTTGGCGCGCCCCACGTTGGCCCGCGGGCTGCGGTGGGCGCTCGCGCTCATCGGCATCGTGGCGCTCGTGTATCTGTGCGGCGCCCTGCTGCCGTCGACCCGAGACCTCTTCACCGACCAGCGCACCAGTACCCTCACCGGCGGCGACGTCGCCCTGCGAGTCCTGGTCACCGTGCCGTTGGGCACCGTCCTGCTCGAGGAGGTCGCGTTCCGCGGCGTCCTGTACGGACTGATACTGCGCCGCAACGGCGCCCTGGCCGCGACCCTGATCTCGTCCGGGCTCTTCGGCCTGTGGCACATCCTGCCCTCACTCGGCCTCGCCGACGCCAAACCCGCGCTGGGAGGCATCTTCGGCGACCCCCTCCTCGAAGCGATCCTGGTGAACGCCGGCGCCGTGCTGTTCACCGCCGCGGCGGGCTGTGTTCTCTGCGAACTGCGCCGCCGCAGCACCAGCCTGCTCGCACCGATGGGCCTGCACTGGGCGACCAACGCACTCGGCTACCTGTTCGGCTTCCTGCTGAGGTGACTGCGGGAAGTCGCAGCCCGTACCTGACATCCATTGCCGCGCATTTCGCAGCGCGTCACGACGCCGGAATCCTCGCGAAGCGGTCCGCGATCCGCAGCTCCGCCTCGATCCGGCCCGCCGTCTCCCGCAGCGCCGGAAGGACCTCGCTGCGGCACTGCGCGACTGTGCGCCGCGAGCTGTGCATCGCCACGTTGACCGCTGCGACGACCTGTCCCTCGCCGTCGTGCACGGGGACCGCGATGGATCGCAGCCCCTCCTCCAGCTCCTCGTCCACCAGGGCGTGACGGTGCCGTGCCACCTGATCGAGGATCTCGCCGAGCCGCACCTTGTCGGTCACCGTGCGAGGGGTCAGCTCCTGCGGTTCGATCCGCCGCATGCGTGCCGCCCGCTCCTCGGCGGGCAGTCCCGCGAGCAGCACGCGGCCCATGGACGTGGCGATGGCGGGGAAGCGCGTGCCGACCGCGATGTTGACGCTCATGATGCGACTGGTCGCGATGCGCGCCACGTACTGGATGTCGTCGCCGGCGAACACGGCCAGCGAGGCCGAGTCGTGCACCTGCTTGGCGAGCGTGACCAGATGGGGCTGGGCGATCTCGGGCAGCGAGGTGCGCGAGAGCAGCGGGAAGCCGAGGCCGAGCACACGGGGCGTCAGCCGGAACGCGCGCTCGTGGGAAGTGACGTATCCGAGGTGCTCAAAGGTGATCAGCGCCCGCCGGGCCGTGGCGCGGGCGAGACCCGTCGCTTCGGCGACGGCGCTGAGCGTCGGTGCGGGGCGCTCCTCGCCGAAGGCCGTGAGCACGGTGAGGCCGCGGGCCAGCGACTCGATGAAGTCGCGTCCCAACTCCTGCTTGGACTCGGTGGTCCACGCCGCGAGCGCCGCGGGGCGGGACGGTTCGTTCACCGGCGCGGCGCGATGGAGCTCCCGTTCCATCGCGGCCACCGCCTTGCGCAACCGCGGCAGCATCTCCTTGCGCAGGGACCGTGCGCTGTGCCGACTCGTGTGACTGACCACGCTCACCGCGCACACGTGCGCGCCCGACCGATTCCGTACGGGCATCGCGAGCGCCACCAGTCCCGGCTCGATCAGCTGGTCGTCCAGGGCGAAGCCGTCCTTGCGGGCCGTCTCCATCGCCTTGACGAATTCCTCGTCGCCGGACGGCAGTTCACGCGGCGGCAGTGCGGTGAAGCCGCCGTCCCCCGGGTCGGCCGCCCGCCGGGCCCGCCACTTCTCCCAGTCGGTCGGTGACCAGTCGGCGGCGAACAGCGGGCCGGGCGCCGTGCGTTCCGCGGGCAGCAGATCGCCGATCCGGAAGCTCAGCGACATCGCGCGACGCCGGGTCGCCTGATGGATGAAGCGGACCCCGTCCTCGTCGCGCACGGCGAGCGACACCGACTCGTCCAGTTCGTCGGCGAGCCGGTCGGCCTGCGGGCCGAGCAGTGTGGGCAGCCGCAGTGCGCCGAGGTAGGCGTTGCCCAGTTCCATCAGGCGGGGGGCGAGTGTCACGGTGCGCCCGTCGAGCCGTACGTAGGCCATGCGCGCCAGCGTCGCCGCGATCCGGTCCACGGTGGCGCGCGCCAGGCCGGTGGCGCGCTCCAGTTCGCTCAGGCTGAGCGGACCGTGGGCGTCGGTCAGCGCGCGCAGCACGGCGATCCCTCGCACGAGGGGCGTGACGGTGTCCGCGGGAGGGGCCGCGATCGTCGATGGCATGAGCTCTCCCGGCGTATCTCACGGGCCCCTCAAGGGCATTGACATGCCGCTGTACGGCACGCACACTCAGGCCGTCGCATGAGTGAAGAAGTCTTCACTATACGAACAATGGTGGCGGCGGTCCACCGCCTCGCGGGACCAGGAACCGCCCCCGGACGAGGAGACGCTGTGCACACCACCGTCGGCATCATCGGCGGCGGCCCCTCGGGCCTGCTGCTCGCCCGCCTGCTGCACCGGGCGGGCATCGCGAGCGTCGTTCTGGAGCGCCGGGACCGCGCCTACGTAGAGCAGCGGCAACGCGCCGGCATCCTCGAACAGTCCACGGTCGACGTGCTGCGCGCCTGCGGTGCGGGCAAGCGCCTCGATGCCGAGGGTCTGGTGCACGACGGCGTCGAACTGCGCTTCGCCGGCCGCGGCCACCGCATCGACTTCCCCGCGCTCACCGGCGGACGACGGGTCACCGTCTACGCGCAGACCGAGGTCGTGAAAGACCTCATAGCCCTCCAACGCATGGAGGGCGACCCGCTGCTGTTCGAGGCCGAGGTGCACTCCGTCGAGGGCGTCGACGATGACCGGCCGGTCATCCGCTACACCCACGAGGGCCAGGAGCGGACGCTCACCTGCGACTACGTGGTGGGGTGCGACGGCTTCCACGGAGTGGCGCGCACCGCTGTCCCCGCGGGCGCCGCCACCACGTACGAGCGCGCCCACCCGTACGCGTGGCTCGGCATCCTGGCCGAAGCCGCCCCCAACTACGACGAGTTGATCTACGCGCACTCCGACCGCGGCTTCGCGCTGGCCAGCATGCGCTCCCCGGAGGTCAGCCGGCTCTACCTCCAGGTCCCCAACGGCACCGACCCGGCCGCCTGGTCCGACGAGCGCGTCTGGGACGAACTCGACCACCGCCTCGGCCGCGCCATCCCGCTCGTCCGCGGCCCGGTGACGCAGAAGTCCGTGCTGCCGATGCGCAGTTCGGTCACCGAGCCCATGCGCTTCGGCCGCCTCTTCCTCGCCGGCGACGCCGCCCACATCGTCCCGCCCACCGGCGCCAAGGGCCTCAACCTCGCGGCGGCCGATGTCGTCGTGCTCGCCCGCGCACTCGCCCACCGCTACGCGACGGGCTCGGGCGAGCTCCTGGACGCCTACTCCGACACGTGTCTGCGGCGGGTGTGGCGGGCCGAGCACTTCTCGTACTTCATGACGACGACGCTGCACACCGACCCCGCCCAGTCGCCCTTCGAGACCCGACTGCAGCTCTCCCAGCTGGAGCGCCTCGCGACCTCGCCGCACGCCGAGGCCGAACTGGCCGAGAACTACTGCGGACTGCCGCTGTAGCGGCAAGCGTGAAGGGCCCCATCCTCGCGAGGGTGGGGCCCTTCCCTTTGCTGGGCAGCCGTCAGGCCTTGGACGCCACCGCGGGCGCGGCAGTCCCCGCCCGCGCACCACCCCGCCCTGCCCGCACGGCCGGCGGTACGAGCGCGATCGCCGCCGCGCCCGCGAGGCCGGCCAGGGCGAAGGTGGTGAAGCCCCAGCTCTGGTTGCCGTTCTGGGCGAGCGCGCCGACCAGCCACGGTCCGACGACGGCGCCGGTACGGCCCACGCCCGTCACGAGACCGAGGCCCGCGGCCCGCTCGCTGTCCCGGTAGACCGTGTCGGTCGCCGCGTACACCATGACCTGGGCGCTGAACAGCCAGATCCCGGTGATCGCGACCACGACGTACGTGAGGCCCAGCGGCAGATGGGACTTGAGCAGCAGTGCGCCGGCCGCGGTCAGGACGAACCAGATCGCCGAGATGCGCACCGGTCCGAAGCGGTCCGCGATCCGTCCGGCGATCAGCAGGCCGACGATGCCGCCCGCGTTGATCACCATCAGGAAGCTCACCGAGGAGGACAGGCCGTAGCCACTGGCGCGCATCATCGTCGGCAGCCAGGTGCTCACCCCGTACACGAGCAGCAGTCCGCAGAACGACGCCAGCCACAACAGCGGTGTCGCCCACCGGGACTCGGGCCGGAACAGCGCGGCGATCGCGGCGATCCGTCCCTTCGCGCCACCGGCCGGCGCCTCCACGGCGGTCGGGCGCTGCAGCCCGTAGCGGTCGGCGACCTGCTCGGCCTGGAGGTGCTGCCCCCGCGCGAAGAGCACGCCGGGTGACTCCGGCAGGTACTTGAGCAGCAGCGGTACGGCGACGAAGGCGGGCAGCACACCGGCCCAGAACACCCAGCGCCAGCCGAAGTCCGGTGCCACCGCCAGGCCGAGGCCCGTCGCCGCGATACCGCCCACGTGGTACGAGGTCATCAGCAGGCCGGTCGTCAGCGCGGCCCGGCGCGGCGGGGCGAACTCGAGCACCATCGCCAGACACAGCGGCATCAGACCGCCGAGCCCGACGCCCGCGAGGAAGCGTCCCGCGCCGAACACCCCGACGCCCGGGGCGATCGCGCACACCGCGCTGCCGAGGGAGAACAGGGTGACGCTGACGACCAGCATCGGCCTGCGGCCCAGCCAGTCGGTGACATTGCCCGCGGTCAGAGCGCCGATCAGCATGCCGAACGTGGTCCAGCTGCCGATCGTGCCCGCGGTGCCCGGCGTCAGACCGAGTCCGGGGTCGTCGAGCATGTGCGGCATCACGGCGCCGTAGATGTTGACGTCCATGCCGTCGAAGAACACGGCCAGCCAGCACAGCGCGAGAACGGGGAACACCGTTTTGAACGTGTGCGGGGCACGGGTCGCACTGCCGGAGTGCGTGGAAGAGGTCATATCGGTCCCTGGGGGCGGGCTCATCCGTCGAGGAGCGGAGGCTTGTTCGTCTGGTGAAGAACAGTTCACATCTCGCGAGGGCATGAGTGTGGGGTCGGCCCCGGACGCTGTCAATGAGCCGGCGGCGGCTCGTTCCACGGCTTCCGCACCCGCCCGTCGCCTCGGATCGTGCTTGCCCCGCCCGGGCACGGGTGTTGGGATGGGGCGCGTGACAGCGCAGCAGAGTGAGGCGACCGCGGCAGTAGAGGCCGTGTTCCGGATCGAGTCCGCACGGATCATCGCGACCGTGACGCGCGTGGTGCGCGATGTCGGCATAGCGGAGGAACTCGCGCAGGACGCCCTGATCAGCGCCCTCGAACAGTGGCCGCGCGAAGGCATCCCCGACAACCCGGCCGGCTGGCTGATGACCACCGCCCGCCGCAGGGCCATCGACCTCGTACGCCGCAAGGAGACGTACGCGCGCAAACTCGCCGAGGTCGGCCGCACCCTGGAGGACGTACCGCCGCCGGAGCCGTCCGACCCCGACGACATCGACGACGACCTGCTCCGCCTGATCTTCACGGCCTGCCACCCGGTGCTCTCCGCGAAGGCCCGCATCGCGCTGACCCTGCGCCTCCTGGGCGGTCTCACCACCGAGGAGATCGCCCGGGCCCTGCTCACCACCGAACCGACCGTCGCCCAGCGCATCGTGCGCGCCAAGCGCACCCTCGCCAAGGCCGACGTGCCCTACGAAGTGCCGGGCGCCGCCGAACGCCCCGCCCGGCTCGCCTCCGTCCTCGAAGTCATCTACCTGATCTTCAACGAGGGCTACAGCGCCACCGCCGGCGAGGACCTGCTGCGCCCCGCGCTCTGCGAGGACGCCCTGCGCCTGGGCCGCGTCCTCGCCGCGCTGATGCCCGAGGAGCCCGAAGTCCACGGCCTGGCCGCCCTGTTGGAGTTCCAGGCCTCCCGCCTCCCGGCCCGCACCGGCCCCGACGGAGCACCGGTCCTGCTCGCCGACCAGAACCGCACCAAGTGGAACCGGCTCCTGATCCACCGCGGTATCGACGCCCTCCAGCACGCGGGCACCGGCCCCTACTCGGTACAGGCCGCGATCGCCTTCTGCCACGCCCAGGCATTGCGCTACGAGGACACGGACTGGAAGTCCATCGCCGCCCTCTACGGCCGGCTCGCCCACCTCACCCCGTCCGCGGTCGTGGAACTCAACCGCGCGGTGGCCGTATCCATGGCCGAAGGCCCCGCCGAGGCCCTCCCGCTGGTCGACGCCCTGTCCGCAGAACCGGCCCTCAAGGACTACCACCTCCTCCCAAGCGTCCGCGGCGACCTCCTGCAACGACTCGGCCGCGCTTCGGAGGCGCGCGCGGAGTTCGAGCACGCGGCGTCGCTGGCACGTAACGCGCGGGAGCGGGAGCTGCTTCGGGCGCGGGCGCGGGATGTGGGTGACGGGGACGCGTAGGCGGGGGCCGGTGCCGTACAAAACCGGACACCGCCCGCGACTTATAGTGGCCGCGTGCGCGCCCCCGCGCGTGCCGTAGTGACCACCCCGACCCGCCCCGCGAAGGAGGCGCCGTGACGGACTTCGACGCGATCGACGCGCTCCTGGCCTCGGTCCAGGAGGAGGCCACCCTGCCGCCGGCCGGCGAACGCCGTCGTCTGCGGGAGGCGCTCGGGCTGTCCCGTACGCAGGTGGCGGCCGTCCTCGGAGTGTCGGCGTCGACCGTCGGCGGGTGGGAGAGCGGACGCGATCCGAGCGGGGAGATCCGCGCGAAGTACCGGTATTTCCTGGAGGGGGCGCTGGCGAAGGTCGGAGGGCCCGAGGGGGCGGGTGGCGAAGCGCCTGACCCGCAGGGCGACTCACAGGCCGATCTGCCGTCCGGCCCGACTGCGGGCGCGGAATCCGAGCCGCCGGTCTCTTCGGAACCCGACGGGGGAGTGGCCCTGCCCACGCCTGAGCCGTGTGTCCTGTGCGGTGCACCAGCCCGGCACCAAGTCGAGGGATTCCCTCAGCACTTGGATGCCTCGGAGTGCCGGACGCCTGCGCCGGCGCAACCCGCGCCGGCCGCCGACGCGCGCACTCCCGCGCCCGAACCGGCCCCCACCAAGATCGTCCCGGCCGGCCGCCGGGCCAAGGAGGCCGAGGCTCCCGACCGCATCGTCCAGGCCGTCGAGAACGCGCTCGCCGAACACGGCGGCGATGTGGACACCGCGACCGCGGCGCTGGTCAAGCGCGCCATCCCCGACGCCATGGCGCTGCTCGACGACACCCGCAAGGGCGCGCGCTACCACGTCATCGCCCACCCGCCGATGCCGGACATCCTGCGCCGCAAGAGCGCGCGCGGCCCGGACGCCATCTGGGAGGCGCGCCCGAACTGGACGCGTCCCGAACTGCCCGCGGGCCGCCACGAGGTGACCGCGCTCGACGTCAACGGCGCCTACCTGTCCGCGCTCAAGACACATTTGCCGATCGGCGCCCTGGAGCACTCCACCGGTGACGTCCACGACCGGCGCCGCGCGGGCGTCCACCTGATCACCCCGCCCGCCTGGGAACTGGACCACCTCCTGCCCAACCCCCTCGGCAGCCGCGACGAACCCGGCGACCTGTGGGTCACCGAGCCGACGCTGCGCCTGCTCCTGCGGCTCTCCTCCGACCCGTACGGCCTGTGCGCACCGCCCGTGATCCACGAGTCGTGGACCTCGGGTGCCACCGAGGGGATCCTGGAGAAGTTCCGCATCGGCCTCAAGGACGCGCGCGACCGCGCCATCGCCGACGACGACACGGTCACGCTCGAATACGTGAAGGCCATGTACTCGAAGTTCGTCTCGACGATGGGCGAGTCGAACTACAACCGCGAGCTGTACCGCAGCGACTGGATGCACCTCATCCGCAGCCAGGCCTTCGCCAACCTCTGGATGAAGGCGTACAAATGCTTCGACGAAGGCCTGATCGTGGTCCGCGCCATGGGTACGGATGAGCTCCATGTGGCGGGCGACTGGCGTCAGTTGTTCACCGAGGGCCGCGCGGTCACCGAGGTGAAGGTGAAGGACGTCTATGCGCTCGGCCACGATGCACAGGGCCTGGACCCGGTCGAGGAGTAGGGCCCGCACTCGTTCAGTGGCGCCGGGCGGGATCCAGCACCTCGTCATCCGCGTGCGCGCCGAACTCGGCGACGCGTACCTCCGCGACGTGCTCGTACCGGCTGATCCGGTCGGTCCACTCCGCGTCGACACCGAACGCCACCTGCGCGAAGTCCACCCGGCGGACGGCCTCGGTCAAGCCCGGATCGCCGGGGGCCAGCAGCCGCACCGGAGCGTCGAGCGCCACATTGTGCGGCGGCACGAAGTACTCGTCGGGCACAACGGTGCGCGCATGGACGAGCGCGCCGACGGCGACGACCGAACCGTTCCCCACCTTCGCGCACTGCAGGACCGTCGCCGCGGTCGCCACGTAGACACATCTGCCGACCTCGCAGCCGAGCAGCGTGGCATGCGGCCCCACGAAGACATGGTCGCCGACCAGCATCGGCTGATCACCGGCGGCCGCGGACGCGCGCAGGACCGCGTTCTCGCAGATCACCGCCGCCTCCCCGACCTCGATCCGGGACCCCTCGGCATCGAGCACCGCGCCGTACATCACCCGTGCTCTCGGCCCCACGCGGACGTCACCGACCAGCGTGGCCGTCGGGGCGATGTAGGCGGTGGGATGGACCTGTGGTTCACGTCCTCGATGGCGGATACGGATTCCCTGCGATTCAGCGGTCATGAACGGATTCTCGACCGGCCGACCGCGAGGGTGCTGGCGGATTTCGGACGTCGGGGTCAGGCCTACTGGTCGTCGTCGGGTGCGGGTTCGCCCGGCCACGTCCGCAGCAGTATGTCCAGCGTGTCCACGATCCGGGCCCAGGACACCGAGGGGTCGGGGGCGCTGTGGCTGAAGCTGCCGCTCAGCTCCAGGCTCACGTAGCCGTGGAAGACGCTGCCGAGGAGCCGTACCGCATGGGTCTGCTCGTCCGGTTCGTCGAGGTCGTACCCGCGCAGGATCGCCCGGGTCATCTGCGTGTGCCGGGGCCCCGCGCTCGCCGCCGCGGTCTCCGGGTCCATCGGGAAGCGGGCGGCGGCATAGCGGCCCGGGTGCTCGCGCGCGTACGAGCGGTACGCCTCGGCGAAGGCGGCGAGCGCGTCGCGGCCCGAGCGGCCCGCGACCGCCTCGGCGGCCCGGTCGGCCATCTCCGCGAGGGCGAGCAGCGCGATGCGCGTCTTGAGGTCGTGCGAGTTCTTCACGTGCGAGTAGAGACTCGCGACCTTGACGTCGAAGTGCCGCGCGAGTGCCGACACGGTGACGTGCTCGAAGCCGACTTCGTCGGCGAGCTCCGCCCCGGCCTGCGTGAGCCGCTCCGGAGTCAGGCCTACCCGTGCCATGTCCCGCTCCCGCCTTCCAAGATCGGCCAGCCCTTCCTTCACTCATTATGTATTTGCCTATAGGTATTAGGCAATTTACGATCGGCGACATGAAGCCGCTGACCGAAACAGAGATACGTGCCGCGTTCGTGAACTGCACGAAGGGCGAGGCGACCCGTCTGCACATCCCCCGTGACCTGGCCGAACGCCCCTGGCCGGAGCTCGACTACCTCGGCTGGCGCGATCCCCGCGCCCCCGACCGCGCGTACCTCGTCGCGGAGATCGACGGCCGCCCGCAGGGTGTCGCCCTGCGCACCGCCCCGCGTCGGCCCGGGCACGTCCGGGCCTCGATGTGCTCGGTCTGCCTCACCACCAAGGAGGGCGGCGTCTCCCTGATGGTCGCGCCCAAGGCGGGCCGCGCGGGCAAGGAGGGCAACTCCGTGGGGGTGTATCTGTGCACCGACCTCGACTGCTCCCTCTACACCCGCGGGATCAAGCAGGTCGCCGCCCTGATCCGGATGCGCGAGACCCTCACGGTCGACGAGAGGATCGCCCGGACGGTCGCGAATCTGGAGGCGTTCCTGGCGAAGGTCACGGCCTGACCCGACCGCACCTCCCGGCGGCTTAAACTCGCCGGATGGCAACGTACTTCGACGTCCACCCGGAGAACCCACAGCGGCGCACGATCACCACCGTGGCCGACTCGATCCGCGGGGGCGCGCTCATCGCGTATCCGACCGACTCCTGCTACGCGCTCGGCTGCCAGCTCGGCAACCGTGACGGGATCTCCCGGATCCGCAGCATCCGCCAGCTCGACGACCGGCACCACTTCACGCTCGTCTGCCAGGACTTCGCACAGCTCGGCCAGTTCGTGCACATCGACAACGATGTGTTCCGCGCCATCAAGGCGGCCACGCCCGGCAGTTACACCTTCATCCTGCCCGCCAGCAGGGAAGTGCCGCGGCAGCTGATGCACCCGAAGAAGAAGACCGTCGGCGTCCGCATCCCCGACCACGTCGCCACCCAGGCACTGCTCGAAGAGCTGGGCGAGCCGATCCTGTCCAGCACGCTGCTGCTGCCCGGCGAGGGCGAACCGCTCACGCAGGGCTGGGAGATCAAGGAGCGCCTCGACCACGTCGTCGACGCGGTGCTCGACTCGGGCGACTGCGGCACCGAGCCCACCACCGTCATCGACTTCTCCGGCGGCGACGTCGAGATCGTACGGCGCGGGGCGGGGGACACCTCCCGCTTCGAGTGACGGGACGCCCGTAAACCGGGTGCGGCGGTGATCGGGAGGGCAGTACGTTCGCCCGATGGTCGACGAAACCCTTGACGAAGACGGCTACTTCCCCGAGTCCGTCGCGGCAACCTACGACGATCCGTCCTCGGCGATGTTCGCCGAGGAGACGGTGGCCACGACGGTCGACTTCCTCGCCGCCCTCGCGGGCGACGGCCGTGCCCTGGAGTTCGGCATCGGCACCGGACGGATCGCCGCACCGCTGGCGCGGCGCGGGGTGCCGGTGCACGGCATCGACATCTCACGCGCGATGGTGGCGCGGCTGCGCGGCAAGCCCGGCGGCGACGGCATCGACGTCACCATCGGTGATTTCGCCACCGCAAAGGCGAAGGGTTCTTTCTCGGTCGCGTACCTCGTCTTCAACACGATCAACAACCTGACCACCCAGGACGCCCAGGTCGACTGCTTCCGCAACGCCGCCGACCACCTCGAACCCGGCGGCCGCTTCGTCATCGAGGTCGGTGTCCCCGAACTGCGCAGGCTCCCGGCCGGCCAGGACCTCGTCCCGTTCCGCGCGGACGCCGACGGATGGGCGTACGACCGCTATGACGTCGTGACCCAGGCGATGAGCTCGAACTACGTCAACGTCGTCGACGGACGCGCCGAATTCCGCTCCATCCCCTTCCGCTACGTCTGGCCCGCGGAGCTGGACCTCATGGCCCGCCTGGCCGGGATGCGGCTGCGGGAGCGCTGGCAGGACTGGACGCGGGCGCCATTCACGGCCGAGAGCCGGGGCCACGTATCCGTGTGGGAGAAGACCGCGTAGCCGTCGACCGGGCCCGTGGCGGGAGTCGCGGGCCCGGTGCCGTACGGACACGGGATGTCCGAATGTGACAGGGAGCCGTCATTGCGGCCATGGGGGTGGCGGCCGCAGGATGGGGTCATGCCCACCAAGCGCCGAGTCGTCATCGCGGTCTTCCCCGACGTCGACCTCCTCGATGTCACAGGCCCCGCCGAGGTCTTCTCACTCGCGAACCGCGAGACCTCGGGGCGGGCCGGATACGAGGTGCTGCTCGCCGGTCCCGAGGCGGGCGAGGTCCGCACCTCGGCCGGCGTCCGTGTCGTCGCCGACCTGGGCTTCGACGAGGTCGACGGGCGGCTCGACACCCTGCTCGTCCCCGGTGCCGTGGACCAGTCCGACCAGGGAACCGTGGCCCGGATCGACCCGGACATCGTGGCCTGGATCGAGCGGACCGCACCACGATCGAGGCGCGTCGCGTCGGTGTGCGTGGGAGCGCACCTCCTGGCCGCCGCGGGCCTCCTGGACGGCAAGACGGCCACCACCCACTGGTCCACCGCCGCCCAGCTCGCGGCCGACCACCCCGAGATCACGGTCGACCCGGACCCCATCTTCGTCCGCACCGACCGCGGACGGCTGTGGACCGGCGCCGGCATCAGCGCCTGCCTCGATCTGTCCCTGGCCCTCGTCGCGGAGGACCTGGGCGAGGACGTGGCCCTCGCCGTGGCGCGCAATCTGGTGATGTACCTCAAGCGGCAAGGCGGGCAGAGCCAGTTCTCCGTGCCGCTGAGCCGCCCGGCCGCGGCCCGCCGCGACATCGACGAACTGCGGCTGTGGATCGCCGACCACCTCGACGAGGACCTGTCCGCCGAGGTGCTCGCCGGGCGGATGTGCCTGAGCGAACGGCACTTCGCCCGCGTCTTCAAACAGGAGACCGGACAGAGCCCGGCCACCTATGTCGAGGCGGCCCGGGTCGAGACGGCACGGCGGCTCCTGGAGACGACCGACGAGGCACTCGACCGGATCGCCGCCGCGGCGGGACTCGGCTCCGCCGAAACCCTGCACCGGGCGTTCAAGCGGCAGTTGGCGACGACTCCGGCGGGCTACCGGCGGCGGTTCCGTACCGGATCACCGGCTCCCACCGCCTGAACTCCGCATCACTTATCCCAAGGCCCAAGGCCCACACCCCGACTTCCAGCTCCCAACTTCCCAATCCCATCCGACCTTTACCGACTCCTTCCGGCTTTCGAAGAGAGGCTTCCTCGCCATGTCCCAGTCCAGCACCGCCCAGCCCGTCACCGCCCAGCCCTCGAAGTCCCTGCGTGAGGTCGTGGGTCTCCCCGGCGAGCTGCCGAAGCTCGGAGACTCGATCCTCGTGCTGATCGACTTCCAGAACACCTACCGCACCGGAGTCATGCAGCTCGAAGGCGCCGAGGAGGCCCTCGCGGCCGGCGCCCGTCTCCTGGAGCGGGCCCGCGCCGCCGGCACCCCGGTCGTCCACGTCCTCAACGACGGCGGCGAGGGCACCCCGTACGACATCCGTGCCGAGATCGGCGCGATCAGCGACGAGGTCGCGCCCGCCGAGGGGGAGGCCGTCGTGGTGAAGGGCTTCCCGAACTCCTTCCACGAGACCGACCTCGTGGACGTCCTCACCGGTCTCGATGCCGCGCCGGGCAGCGGCAAGGAACTGGTGATCGCAGGCTTCATGACGCACATGTGCGTCAACTACACGACGCAGGGCGCCTTCAACCTCGGCTACCGGCCGACCGTCGTCGCGGAGGCCACGGCCACCCGCAGCCTGACGTCGCCGGACGGTTCCGTCCTCCCGGCCGCGGCGCTCCACGCGGCCGCGCTCACCACGATCGCCGACCTGTTCGGGACCGTGGCGCCGACCGTGGACGCGCTGGAGGCCTGACCCCTACGGGAAGGGCGGGGCGGGCCGTCGTCGGTCCGCCCCGCCCTTCCTTGTACCACCGCCGGATCAGGCCTCGGGCTCGCTGATGTTCACCATCCACGGAATCCCGAACCGGTCCGTGCACATGCCGAACACATCGCCCCACATCTGCTTCTCCAGGGGCACGGACACTGTCGCGTTCGCGGACAGCTTCTCCCAGTAGCCGCGCAGTTCGTCGCTGTCGTCACCGCTCAGGCTGACGGAGTAGTTGGCGCCGGACTGCTGCGGCATGTCCGGGTGCTGGTCCGCGCCCATCAGCGTGTAGCCGCTGGGCGTCTCCAGCATCCCGTGCATGATCTTCTCGGCCATCGGGGTGCCGGCCATCCCCGATTCGCCGTACGTGTTGAGCCTGAGGGTGCCGCCGAAAACCTGCTGGTAGAACTCCATGGCCTCGCGGGCGTCGCCGTCGAAGGTCAGATACGGGTTGAGACGGGAACTCATGGGTGTGCTCCTCGGTCGGTGGGAGCTCCGGGGTGCGCCGGGAACTCCGGGACCGCAGTGCCACCGGAGGGCGCGGCCCCATTCCACGGTAGCCCTGGGCCGTGGGGCGTGCCTGTCCTTGCGTATCCGGGCGCGGCACACCGTGCTCAGCGCCGGATCAGCCCCATCTCCGTGGCGGCGGCCACCGCGGCCGTCCGGGAATCGACGTCGAGCTTGGCGTAGACCCGCGCCAGATGGGACTTCACCGTGCCCTCCGTGAGGTGCAGCTGCCGGCCGATCGCCTGGTTCGACAGGCCCTCCGCGACCAGCCCGAGCACCTCGGTCTCGCGCCGCGTCAGCGTCGTCGCGGGCGTCCGCAGCCGGTTCATCAGCCGGTCGGCGACGGCCGGCGCGAGGATGGTGCGCCCGGCGGCGGCCGTACGGACCGCTGCGGCGAGGTCCTCGGGCGGCGCGTCCTTCAGCAGATAGCCGGTGGCGCCCGCCTCGATCGCGGGGAGCGTGTCCGCGTCGGAGTCGTACGTCGTCACGACGAGGACCCGCGGCGCACCCGGGCGTGCGGTGATCAGCGCGGTGGCCCGGGCGCCGCCCATCCCGGCGCCGAACTGCAGGTCCATCAGGACGACATCGATATCCCCGAGGGCCGCCCGCTCGACGGCCTCCTCGGCGGTCGCCGACTCCGCGATCACCGTGAGTCCGGGCTCGGTCTCCAGGACGGCCCGCAGACCGGCGCGCACGACCGGGTGGTCGTCGGCGAGCAGCAGGCGGATGGGGGCGTCGTTCATGAGCGGGCCTCGGGATTCGTACGGGCGTCGTGGGCGGACCCAGGTCGCGTGCCGGGGCCGGAATCGGTCCGGGAGCCGCGACCGGGCGCGGACGAGGGCGTGGACCCGGGGCGCCCGGGTTCCGCGCCATCTGCCGGGACCGGCAGCCGCGCCTCCACCGCCGTGCCCTTCCCGGGAGCGGAAGCGATGCCGAGCGTGCCGCCGAGGGCGCGCAGCCGGGCCCGCATCCCGGCGAGGCCGAAGCCGCCGGTCTCCGGGTCCGGTTCCGGCAGCCGGTCGGGCTCGAAGCCCACGCCGTCGTCGGTGATGTCGAGCGCCACGCCGCCGTCCTCGAACCGCAGCGTCATCGCGACGGTGGTGGCGCCGGCATGGCGGACGGTGTTCGCCATCGCGGACTGCGCGACCCGCAGCAGCGCCACCTCGTGCGCGGTCGGCAGCGGCGTCGTGTCGCCCGCGACGTGGAACCGTGCCGAGATCCCCTCACGTGCCGCGGTGGACGCGCACAGCCGCTCCAGCGCGCCGGCCAGATTGGTGCCGTCGAGGGACGGCGGTGCGAGCGCGGCGACGAAACGGCGGGCCTCCGCAAGGTTGTCCACGGCCGCGAGACGGGCCTGGACCACATGGCGGACCGCGCTCTCCGGAGAGCCGGGCAGCGCCCGTTCCGCCGCCCGCAGCAGCAGCTGGATGCTGGACAGGCCCTGGGCGAGCGTGTCGTGGATCTCGCGTGCGAGGCGCTCCCGCTCGGCCGACACACCCGCCGCGTGCTGCGCGGCAGCGAGGTCGGCGCGCGCGGCGGTCAGCTCCTCGATCAGCCGGCGGCGCTGCTCGCTCTCCCGGTACAGGGCCTGGTATCCCCACACCACGGCCACCGCGACGGCCGCGCCGAGCGCGGGGCCTATGGCCATGGCCGCGTTGAACGAGCCCTGGTGCACGGCGTATCCGGAGATCGCAGCGACGGCCGTCGCGGCCACGGCGACGAGACCGGTGCGGCGCGGCAGCAGATGTAGTTGCAGGAAGTACAGCGGGAACGCCAGCCACACCCCGTCCGGCGACAGCGCCAGCAGCACCAGCCATACGGCGCCCACGCACGCCAGCCACCAGGCGGCGGCCTTCCGCGAGCTGCGGACCCCGGGCAGCAGCGACCCGGCCGCGTAGACGGCGGCGCAGACGGCGACCACCGCGACGACCCCGCCGGCGTGCGGCCGTCCGTCGGCCACCGCACGCGTGGCGGCGAGGACCAGGAGACCGGCGAACAGCAGGTGCACGCACCAGGTCAGGGCCCGGGTGGCGGGGGTCGGAGGCAGGACGGGAGTGTTCACAGTCCTCCCAGCCTAAGGAGCCGCGGGCGCTCGGGCCTCCATCGAAAGTTACAAGCCGCTCCGCACCTTATGGACCGCGAAGTGAGGCCGCTCGCCAGATGTCCCGGCGCGTCCCGATGACGAGGGTGGAGTCAGGTCGCCGGCGTCCGCCGGAACCCGCCCGACGCGCCACCGAGAGGATCAGCAAGCCCGTGTTCGTCGCCTGGAGAGATCTGAGATTCGCCAAGGGCCGCTTCGCCCTGATGGGCACCGTGATCGTGCTCATCACCCTGCTGGTCGGCCTGCTCTCCGGCCTCACGGCCGGGCTCGGCCGCCAGAACATCTCCGCGGTCACCGACCTGCCCGCGGACCGGATCGCGTTCGCCGCTCCGGGCGACGGCGAGGACCTCTCGTACGCCGACTCCTCCGTCACCTCCGAGCAGTGGAAGCAGTGGAGCCGCACCCCGGGTGTCAGCGCCGCGGAACCGCTCGGCATCACGACCACCAAGGCGAGCGCGGGGACGAAGAGCGCCGGAGTGTCCGCCTTCGGGGTCCGCCCCGGCTCGCCCCTCGCGCCGGACAGCGACCGCCTCGACGACCGTACGGCCGTCCTGTCCACCGCGGCAGCCGACGAACTCGGCGTGACGGCGGGCGACACCTTCACCCTCGCCGGGCGGCAGTTGACCGTCGCCGCCGTCCAGGGCGAGGCGTACTTCAGCCACACCCCGGTGATCTGGACGAGCCTCGACACCTGGCAGCGCACCGCGCCGCCCACGGGCGACAGCGGGCGTCCCTTCGCCACGGTCCTCGCCCTGAGCACCGGCGACGACGTGGATCTGGCGGGTACGGACAAGGCAGCGCACACGGCGACCGTCACCGTGGACGACTCGCTGGCGGCCATCGGTTCGTACACATCCGAGAACGGCTCGCTGCAGCTGATGCGCGGCTTCCTGTTCGCCATCTCGGCGCTGGTCATCGGGGCGTTCTTCACCGTCTGGACCATCCAGCGCTCCGCCGATGTCGCGGTGCTCAAGGCGCTCGGCGCCTCCACCGGGCATCTGCTCAAGGACGCGCTCGGTCAGGCCGTCGTCCTGCTCACCGGCGGCACGGCGCTGGGCACCGCACTCGCGGCCGGCGCGGGAGCCCTGCTCGCGGGCACCGACATCCCGTTCGTCCTCACCCCGGCCACCGTGCTGCTCCCCGCGGCCGTGATGATCGCGCTCGGCGCGCTCGGGGCCGCCCTGTCCATCCGCCGCATCACCTCCGTCGACCCGCTGACCGCCCTGGGGAGCGCCCGATGAGCATCGCCCTGACCGACATCACCCTCACCTACCCCGACGGCGACGGCCGGCTCACCGCCCTCGACCAGGTCACCCTGACCGTGCCCGGCGGAACGCTCACCGCGGTCGTCGGACCGTCGGGATCCGGCAAGTCCAGCCTCCTCGCTGTCGCCGCGACCCTGATCACACCGGACCAGGGCACCGTCACCGTCGACGGCACCCCCACCACCGGCCTGAGCCGCCGCGAACTCACCGAGCTGCGCCGCCACCGCATCGGCATCGTCTTCCAGCAGCCGAACCTGCTGCCGTCCCTCACCGCCGCCGAACAACTCCAGGTCATGGCCGACCTCGACGGCCGCAGCGCACGGAAGGCCCGCGACCGCGCCCTCGAACTCCTCGACGCCGTCGGCCTCACGGACCAGGCGAACCGCCGCCCCCATCAGCTCTCCGGCGGCCAGCGTCAGCGCGTCAACATCGCCCGCGCATTGATGAACGACCCCACGGTCCTCCTGGTCGACGAACCCACCAGCGCTCTCGACCACGAACGGGGCGCGGCCGTCATCGACCTGCTCGCCACGCTCACCCGCACCCGCGGCACAGCGACCCTCCTCGTCACACACGACCGTACGCACCTGGGTGCCGCGGACGAGACGGTCGAGGTGGAGGACGGCCGCATCGCGCGTCATACGTCGGCGACGGTCTGAGGAACGCGGTCCGTCGCGGAGGCAGCGTTCGATGGGGCAGTCGGTGAACAGGCCCGCTGCCGCGTGGATTGACCGCGCACATGCTCTCGCAGTTGTTCATACCGGGCGCTGGTGAAGCAGTCCGGCGGTCCCGGCGGCGGGCTCCTCTCGTACGTTCGCGAACGCCGCAATGGATGCCGCACACATTCCTTCGCGTCGTCCCTGGTGTCCTGATCCATGTCGCGCCTGGCATGCGCGCTCGATGATGCGCAGCAGCAAGGCGGCAACCGCCGCCCCCGCATGCCGAGTTCGCAGAAGAAGGAGCCCACCCCATGGACGAGCCGCACCGTCCGCTCCGCTTCCGGAGAATCCGCCGCCGGCTCATGGCCGTCATGGGCGCGCTGGCCCTCGCCGGCCCTCTGGTCACCTCGGCCGGTCAGGCCGTGGCCGCCCCGTCCGCGGCGGGCCTCACCCAGATCACCGGCTTCGGCAGCAATCCGGGAAACCTGTCGATGTACGCGTACGCCCCCGACGGTCTGCCCCCGGGCGCCCCGGTCGTGCTCGCCCTGCACGGCTGCACCCAGAGCGCCAACGACTACTACAGCCACTCCGGCTGGCCGCAGCTCGCCGACACCTACGGCTTCGCGGTGGTCTTCCCGCAGACGAGCAGCGCGAACAACGCCAACTCCTGCTTCAACTGGTTCGAACCGGCCGACAGCGCCCGTGACCGCGGCGAAGCCCTGTCCGTCAAGCAGATGGCCGACAAGGCGATCTCCTTGTACGGCGGCGACGCGGACCGGATCCACGTCACCGGCCTGTCCGCGGGCGGCGCGATGACCGCGAACCTGCTCGCCGCCTATCCGGACGTCTTCGCCGGCGGGGCGATCAACGCCGCGCCGCCCGCGTACTGCGCGAACAGCCTCACCTCCGCGTTCTCCTGCATGAACGGCCCACCGAGCCGCACCCCGGCCCAATGGGGCGAACTCGTCCGCGACAACGCGCCCGCGGGCACCAGCAGCTGGCCGCGCGTCGCCGTCTGGCAGGGCAGCGCCGACACCACGGTCAAACCCGCCAACGCCACCGCGCTGCGCGACCAGTGGACGAACGTCCACGGCCTCGGGCAGACGCCGACCCGCACGGAGAGCCTCGGCGGCGGCACCACCCTCCACGGTTACGACGCCCCCTCGGGCGCGCCGGCCGTCGAGGTCTACACGATCTCGGGCATGCCCCACGGTCTCGCCGTCGACCCCGGCAGCGGCGCCGAGCAGTGCGGCACCACGGGCACCTACTACCTCGACACGATCTGTTCCAGCTTCCGCACCGCCCGCTTCTGGGGTCTGGACGAGGGCGGCGGCCAGAACCCCGGCACGCTTCCTGCGCCACAGAACCTCACCGTCACCGGCACGACGGACACCACCGCGTCCCTCAACTGGAACGCGGTGGAAGGAGCGGCGTCGTACGACGTCTACCGGGGCGATGCGAAGACGGCCTCGACCTCGTCGACGACCTTCACGGACACAGGCCTGAACACCGGGACGACCTACCGCTACACGGTCCGGGCGGTCGACGCGAACGGCGCGCAGGGCGCGGCCTCCGCCGCTGCGACCGCCACCACGGGCGGATTCACCCCGACCTGCGACACGGCGAGCAACTACGCGCACACGGTCGCGGGCCGCGCCCACCAGAGCGGCGGCTACACCTTCGCCAACGGTTCCGGCGAAGCCATGGGCCTGTGGAATACGTTCACCACCCACACCCTGGAGCAGACCGCGCCCGGCCACTACGTGATCGCCGACTCGGGCTGTCCCTCGGGCGGCTGACCGTACCTCCGACAGGGGCGCGCCCCGTTCCGAGAGGGGGACGGGGCGCAGAGGGGTGGCCTCGGACTACATCTTCGGCATCAGGACATTGTCGATGATGTACACGGTCGCGTTGGCGGTCGGGACGTTGCCGCAGACCACCTTCGCGGAGTCGTTGACGGTGTAGTTCTCACCCGAGCCCTCGGTGGTGAGGGTGCTGGTCTCGAGCGTCTCGAACGTGCCCTTCTCCAGCTGCTCGGGGCTCAGTTTCTCGCCCACCACGTGGTAGGTCAGGACCTTCGTCAGCGCCTCCTTGTCGGCGAGGAGCTTGTCGAGGTCGGCCTTCGGGACCTGCGCGAACGCGTCATCGGTCGGCGCGAACACGGTGATGTTCTCGGCCTTGTTGAGTGTGTCCACCAGTCCGGCCTTCTGTACGGCCGTGACGAGTGTGGACAGGGCCGGGTTGTTGGACGCGGCCGTCGCGACGGGATCCTCGGCCATGCCGTCGAAGCTGCCGGCGCCGTCCTTCGGGACCGAGGAACAGGCGGGGCCGAACGGCTCGGTCATGGCGTCCTCACCGGGCGCGGCCGCGAGTGTGAACGGGAAGGCCAGGGCCGCGACGGCGGCGATGGTGCTGCGGCGGAAGCGGAGCGGGGTGTTCATGGCGACCTCCTGGGGACGGGAGTGGTCACGTCCATGATTCGGAGCCGCGGGTTGTTCGGATTGGTTTATCCGTGTTCATCCCTCCAAGGGTGTGGGCCACGTCACGTTACCGGCGGTATCTGAAACAGTGTGTCGCAGGTAAATTGCGGGAAGCACGCAGATGTGGATCCCGTGTCCGAGCAACCGCCGCCGGCCCGCGCGGCAGCCCGCCGGCCCCGGCCCCTTGAGGGGCCCACGAGCGAGAAGGACCCTTCGCGATGGACCAGCAGCACGTCGACGTCCTGGTGATCGGCGCCGGAATCTCCGGCATCAGCGCCGCCCGCCACGTCCTGCGTGACAATCCCGGCACCTCGGTCGTCGTCCTGGAGCGCCGCGCCCGGGTCGGCGGCACCTGGGACCTGTTCCGCTATCCCGGCATCCGCTCCGACTCCGACATGTCCACCTTCGGCTTCGGCTTCCGCCCCTGGCGCGACAAGCGGATCCTCGCCGGCGGCGCGCAGATCCGGCAGTACGTGGAGGACGCCGCCGCGGACGACGGCATCCTGCAGCACATCCGCTTCGGCCGCCGCGCCGTCAGCGCCGACTTCTCGCACGCCACCGGCCGCTGGACCGTCGAGGTCGAGGACGAAGGCACCGGCGAGCACGAGACGTACAGCGCCGGCTACGTCGTCGGAGCCACCGGCTACTACGACTACGACCAGCCCTACCGCCCCGAATTCCCCGGCGAGGAAGACTTCCGGGGCACCGTGGTCCACCCGCAGCACTGGCCCGAGGACCTCGACCACAGCGGCAAGCGCGTCGTCGTCATCGGCTCCGGCGCCACCGCCATCACGCTGCTGCCCGCGATGGCCGACGAGGCCGAGCACGTCACCATGCTGCAGCGCTCGCCGACCTACATCCTCGCGCTGCCGGAGGTCGACCCGGTCACCGCCGTGCTGCAGAAGCTGCGTGCGCCCGCCTCGCTGACGTACAAGATCTCCCGCACCCGCAACATCGCGCTGCAGCGCGGCAGTTACGCCTTCTGCCGCAAGTACCCGAACGCGGCCCGCCGGATCCTGCTGCGCCTGGTGCGCGCCCAGGCGGGCAAGGGCGTCGACATGCGGCACTTCACCCCGCACTACAAGCCGTGGGACCAGCGTCTGTGCGTCGTGCCCGGCGGCGACCTGTTCAAGGTCCTCAAGAGCGGCAAGGCGTCCATCGCCACCGACCACATCGACACCTTCACCGCCGACGGCATCCGGCTGAAGTCCGGCGAGGAGCTGAAAGCCGACATCGTCGTCACCGCGACCGGTCTGAGCGTCCGCCTCATGGGCGGCATGGACGTCACCGTCGACGGAGTCCCCGTGGACGTGACGAACCGCGTCCTCTACAAGGCGGTGCTGCTCGAGGGCGTGCCCAACATGTCCCTCATCATCGGCTACACCAACGCCTCCTGGACCCTCAAGGCGGACCTGGCGGCCGACTACACCGCCCGCCTGCTGGCCCACATGCGCCGAGGCGGGCACGACATCGCCACGCCCGTCGCCACCGACGCCGACCGCTCCGAGTTCTCCGTCATGGGCGAGGCCCTCACCTCCGGCTACATCGCCCGCGCCAACGAGGTCATGCCGCGCCAGGGCACCCGCGACCCGTGGCGGCTGTGGAACAACTACTACCGCGACCGCGCCATGCTCCGGCGCGCCCCCCTCGACGACAGCGCCCTGCGCTTCGAGAAGGCGGCCCCGCCCGCGGCCGAGCCCGTGCCCGCCGAGCCTGCGCCCGCCGAGCGGGAATCGACCCACGCCGCCTGACCCGTACGTCCTGCACCACTCCGCCCCGCCGGGGACCGCCGAGCCGCCGAGCAGACAACCGAGGACGAACATGACCGCGAACCTGACCAGGAAGGCCTACGACGAGCGCCTGCGGACCCTCTCCGAGGGCTCGGTGAACGTCAGCTTCAACGCCTTCACCGACATCAAGTGGGACGACCCCGAGTTCGCGGTGGACCTCAGCGACCCGCGCTGGGTCCTCACCTCCGCGGACGCGCTCGGCGCCCACCCCTGGTATCAGAAGCAGCCCCTCGACGTGCAGATCCGCATCGGCATCTGGCGCTGGGCGACCATCGCCAAGGTGGGCATGCAGTTCGAGAACCTGCTCATGCGCGGCGCCCTGGACTACGTCTACCAACTGGGCAACCGCAACGAGGAGTTCCGCTACCTCACGCACGAGATCACCGAAGAGACCCACCACACCCAGATGTTCCAGGAGCTGGTGAACCGCACCGGCGTCGACACCCCCGGCGGCAAGCGCTGGTTCCGTCAGCTCAGCCGCGTCCTGCCGCTGGCCGGATCCCTCTACCCCGAGGCGTTCTTCACCGGCATCCTCGCCGGTGAGGAGCCCATCGACCATCTGCAGAAGGCGGCCCTGCGCAGCGGCGAGCCCGTGCACCCGCTGCCGCAGCGCATCATGCAGATCCACATCGCCGAGGAAGCCCGGCACATCTCCTTCGCCCACGAGTTCCTGCGCCTGCGCGTCCCGCGCTACGGCAAGGCGCGCCGCGGCACCCTGTCCGTGCTGTTCCCGCTGATCATGCGGATCCTGTGCGACGTCATCATGATCCCGGACCGCAAGTCCGCCGCGCAGGTGGGCATTCCGGCCTGGGTCGTCAAGGACGTCTTCTGGAAGTCGGACGCCGGCCGCAAGATGCTGCACGACCTGTTCTCCGACGTGCGGATGCTCGCGGAGGACATCGGCCTGATGAACAAGGCATCCCGTCCGCTGTGGCGCGCCCTGCGCATCGACGGACGCCCCGCACGCTTCCGCGGCGAGCCCGTGCCGCACGCCGCCGCCGACTGAACCACCCCGGAGCGGTACGGCCCCGAGCCGTACCCCGCCCGCGCCCGCACCACCCTGAACGCCCGAACGGAGACCAGCCCGCCGTGCCGTACGTCGTCACCCGATCCTGCTGCGCCGACGCCTCCTGCGTGCTGGCCTGCCCCGTCAACTGCATCCACCCAGCTCCGGGCGAGCCCGGCTTCGCCACCGCCGAGATGCTGTACGTCGACCCGGAGACCTGCGTCGACTGCGGCGCCTGCACCACGGCCTGCCCGGTCGACGCCCTCAAGCCGCACACGGCCCTCGGCGCGGCAGAGCTGCCGTTCCTCGAACTCAACGCCTCCTACTACAAGGACAACCCGCACACCGACCGCGCCCCGATGTACGTGCTCCCGAAGCAACGGGCGGTCCCGGCGGGCGAGTTGTCGGTGGCCGTCGTCGGCGCGGGCCCGGCCGGACTGTTCGCCGCCGACGAGCTGCTGCGCCACCCGGGCGTCCGTGTCACCGTCCTCGACCGGCTCCCGACCCCGTACGGTCTCGCGCGGGCCGGTGTCGCACCGGACCACCAGGACACCAAGCAGGTCACCGAGCTGTTCCGTGCCATCGAGTCGCAGCCAGGCTTCACCTACCGCCTCGGCGTGGACATCGGCAGCGACATCACCCACGCCGACCTGCTCCGCACCCACCACGCGGTGCTCTACGCGGTCGGCGCCTCCAGCGACAAGCGCCTCGGCATCGACGGCGAGGACCTCACCGGAAGCGTCGCCGCGACCGACTTCGTCGCCTGGTACAACGGCCACCCCGACCACGCCGAGGACACCTACCCCCTCGACACCGAACGCGCGGTCGTGATCGGCAACGGCAATGTCGCCCTCGACGTCGCCCGTATCCTCACCGCCGACCCCGACACCCTGGCCCGTACGGACATATCCGACCGGGCCCTCGCCGCACTGCGCACCAGCCAGGTCCGCGAGGTCGTCCTCGTGGGCCGCCGCGGCCCCGCACAGGCCGCGTTCACGCTGCCCGAACTCCTCGCGCTGCGCGCCCTGCGGGACGTCGACGTCATGGTCGAGGGCCGGCCCGAGGGCCTGGACGCCGAAGCTACCGACAAGACCCGTCTCCTGTCGGAGCTGGCCGCCCGCACCCCGTCCGAAGGCCGCCGCCGCATCGTCCTGCGCTTTTTGACCGCCCCCGTGCGGATCACCGGCGACGAGCGCGTACGGGCCCTGGAACTCACGCCCACCGAGCTGCACACCGACGAGGACGGCACCGTACGGGCCCGGCCCACGGGCACCACCGAAGTCCTGCCCACGGGGCTGGTCCTGCGTTCCGTCGGCTACCGAGGACGCCCCGTGCCGGGCCTGCCCTTCGACGAGCGCACCGCGACCGTCCCGCACGACGCGGGACGCGTCGAGCGCGGCGTCTACGTCGCGGGCTGGATCAAGCGCGGACCGACCGGCTTCATCGGCACCAACAAGACCTGCGCCCAGGAAACCGTCGCGTCCCTGCTCGACGACTTCGCCGCGGGCCGCCTCACCGCGCCCACGGCCTCCGCCGAGACGCTCGCCCCGGACGCCCTGGGCCTGGACGGCTGGCGCGCCATCGACCGTACGGAACGGGCGGCGGGCGAGACCCAGGGCCGTCCCCGCGTGAAGCTCACCGACACCGCGTCACTGTGCGACGCGGCCACGCAGACCGCCGCCACCGCGTCCGTCGGCGTCTGAACCCCCTGTGGAGGGGGCTCAGGCCCCCTCCACGTCGGACACCCGCTGGTCCGGCGACAGCTCCACACCCAGATCCCGCAGCGTCGCGTCGAGCACGGCCCACACCGAGCGGCACAGCATGGCCCGCAACTCCTCCTCGGACACGTCCCGTTGAGGATCGTTCACCCACTGGTTGACCGCGGTGTCCACGAACCCCACGATCCCCACGGCCACCGACCGGATCGGTGCCTTCGGCACGCCCAGCGCCTTCAGGACCTCGCCGAACCGCTCGCTGAGCATCAACGCGATGGCCGTCTTCGTGTCGGCGACCAGCGAACCGTCGCCCATCGCGTGCTCGCCGACCCCCATGTAGCTGTAGAGCCGCGGATGCTGCGCCACCCAGTCCAGATGCGCCCCCACCACGCGGCTGACGGCCTCCTCGACCGTGCCGTCGAAGGTGAGCGTCGGCTCCATGCGCCGCATGAACGACTCCACCACGCGCCGGCGGATCAACTCGTCCAGCGTGGCCCGGTCCTTGAAGTGGCGGTAGAGCACGGAACGCGGCACCCCCACGCGCTCCGCGAGCCGCTGCACGCGAAAGCGCGTCCCCTCCTCCTCGATCAGCGCGACCGCCGCGTCCACCAACTCGACCTGACGCTGCGCCTTGTGCTCATCCCAGCGGGTGGAACGCCCATCGACCTGCGGCTCGTCACCGGTTCTGTCCGCCATACCGTCACAATATCCGGCGACCGAATGACCGGTGCGCTCCGCGTCGGGCACGACGTTCGCATAGGTTCTTGGGGGCTTGCCGTACATACATTCAAACGTGCGCATTCATACGTGCGCGTTCATACGTACGTGATGTGCGGCGGCCCGTGATGTCAGCGGGGACGAGAGGCGAGGAATGAACGAGCAGCAGTCGGCAGCGGTGTGGCAGGGCGGGGACCTGGACCTCGAGGCATACCTGGAGAGGATCGCGTTCGAGGGCCCGCGCGAGGCCACCTTGGAGACCCTGGGCCGCCTCCAGCGCGCCCACACGACCTCCATCCCGTTCGAGAACGTGCACGCGGTGCGCGGTCTCCCGCTGCCCATCGACCTGGCCTCCGTGCAGGAGCGCCTGGTGACCCGGCGGCGCGGCGGCTACTGCTTCGAGCACGTCGTCCTTTTCGCTGCCGCACTGGAGCGCCTCGGCTTCGACTTCACGGCGGTCAGCGGCCGCATCACGCTCGGCGCCCCGCGCCTGACCCCCGCAACGCACGCCATGGTGATCGTCCGTTTCGCCGACGACCCGCGGTCCTGGCTGTGCGACGTGGGCTTCGGCACCGGACCGACCGCCCCCATCGAGCTGGCCGACGGCGCCGAACTGGAGGCCGACGGCTGGCGCTACCGCCTCGTACGGCGCCCCGGAGACCTCGCCGACATCTGGTCGCTGCAGCAGTACGGCCCCGACGGGTTCACCGACCGCAACGCGTTCGCGCTGCTCCAGCAGTACCCGATCGACTTCCGCGTCGGCAGCCACTACGTCGGCACCCACCCGCGCTCCCCGTTCGTCACCCGCCTCTTCGCCCAGCGGTTCAACGGCACGGAACACCATCAGATCGACGGCACCGTCTGGAAGACCTTCACACCCGACGGCAGGACCGTGGAGCGCAAGGTGGACCCCGAGGACATCGGAGCGCTCCTCGCGGAAACCTTCGACCTGGAACTCGACCCGGGCGAACTCGCGGCCCTGCACCACCCAGAGCATCCGTGAGCCTCGCGAGGCCCAGGATTGTCAATGCGCTCTCTGTTCAAGGCAGTTGGCCCTCCCTAACGTGAACGGTCTTCACGTCCTGGGGAGGGCCGGTGAACGGACTTCGTACGTCATTCATCTGCAGCGTGATCGCCTGCGCCGCCTTGCTGGCGCCACCGGTCATGGCGGCACCGTCGACGGACGGCAACGCCGCGCCACCGGACGCGGTGGCGCTCGGGCAGAACCGCGCCGAGCCGTCCACGGCCGCCTCCTGGACGCACGTCCCCGTACCGGCCGGACTGCGCCCGCAGGCCGCCCTCAACGCAGCCGTCGCCACGAGCCCTGACGAAGCCTGGGCCGTGGGCACCGAGGGCGCGGCCTCCTCGACGCCCGGCTCGCCCCTGCTGCTGCGCTTCGACGGCAACGACTGGCAGCGCCACGACCTGCTCGACATCACCTGGCAGGGCGAGCTCCTGTCCATCGCGGCCACCTCACCGACCGCCGTGTGGGCCGTGGGCAAGGACGCCTCCGACGGCCGCCACCTGCTCCGCTACAACGGTGCGGGCTGGCGCGAGGTCAAGGCACCGAGCGGCGTCCAGCTGAACAAGGTCGTCACCGGCGCGGGGGAGACCTGGCTGCTCGGCACCCGCGACGGCGCCCAGAGCCTGCAGCGCCAGGTGGGCGACACGTGGCGCGACGTACCCGCACCACCGGGCACCGTGTACGGACTGCACATCCTGTCGCGTGACGACGTCTGGGCGGCCGGCGCGAGCGGCAGCGGCGCGACCGTGTCCCACTGGGACGGCCGGACCTGGACGCAGACCGTCGTCGCCGGCACCCCGCGCGCGGGCCTCGGCACCATCCTGGTGGTCTCGCCCACCGAGATCTGGGCAGGCGGCACGGCCGGATTCATCGGCGGCCCGCCCGGCCGCCCGATCCCACCGCTCCTGATGCGGTACGACGGCACGACCTGGGAACGCGTCACCGTGCCCACCACCTTCGGCGGGATCATGTCCCTCACACCGGACGCCTCCGGCCGCCTCGGCTGGGTCTCCGTGGCGAACTCACTGCGCTGGGCACCTCCCGGCAGCCCCACCACGCTCGAACCCGGCCCGGACTTCCTGGCCTGGGACGGCCAGTCGTTCACCGGCCACATGGAACCGGCCGTGCCGGGCGAGGGCGAGTCCTCCACGGTGAGCCTCGCTCCGGTGCCCGGCACGGACACGGTGTGGTCGGTTGGCCGGGCCGCCGGTCCGGAGGGCACGTTCGTACCTCGGATCCTGCGCTTCAACTAGGGCGTGCCGCCGACTATGTAGCACTTGGGCGCAGTCGCTGCGCAGGAAGTGGCGAAATGCCTCCACGAGCTTGAGTTACGACCGGCATCCGGCCGTGTTAGGTAGTCACTCGGGGTTCCGCAATCCGTCTCTACCAGAGCCCCTTTCCGTCCGATGATTGCGCGACCTGGAAACGAGACCGCTGTCTCTTCTCCGCTGATGTACCCAAGGTCCTTGTCGGGGGTCCAGTCTACTTGCGGAAGCGGCTTGTCGGTTCCGCGTATGTCGATTTGCAAGGTGCGCCTATTGTCGACTCGCAGAACGCAGTTCTCGTCCGAGCTGAACTGGTCCGGTGACTGTGTTACCTCCCCCGAATCCGGCAGAAGTGGAGCCAGGGAGGATGAATCGATCGGCACTCCACAGATCTCCTGTGGAATCTTCATCGATTGACTGCAAGCTGCTGCGAACAGAGCAGTGGGAATCATGAATGCAGCAACTCGCCACGCTGCTCTCACTACTGGTCGCCTCCGATGCCATCGATCGTGTCATTACCGTCGTTCGCCGCTGCTGCGATCCTTCGGAAACTCAGAAGCTCGATGATCACTCTAACCATCGCCGATTCCGGCAGACACAGGTGGCGCGTGGGTGACGTGGGTCGTCGAGTGCGTGAGTGAACGCTCCGAAGTCAGGGCATCATCAGCCTCGACCCTGAACCGTCCACGTGCCCCACCTCACCCGCGGGAACGCCCCTTCCGGGCAAGGCTGTCCACCTGCCCGGTGTGAATGTCCTTGACCCACTCCCAACCGGGCCGCACCGCCTCACCGATCCGCGGATCCGCAACGTCCTTCTCCTCGCGCAGGGCGACGACATAGGCCCGGTCCAGCTCGATCCGCTCCCGCAGCTCCGCACCCCGGCCGACGTCCCCGTGCCCTGGGACGACGATGTCCGCGGCGCCGGCGGCGTCCTCCAGGAGCCGCAGGCCTTCGAGGTGGTCGCCGAGCGGATCCTCGGACTCGTCGAGCATCGGCACGAACACATCGGAGAGCATGTCGCCGGCGATCAGCACCCCGGACTCCTCGACCAGCAGCGCCGCATGTCCCTGCGCGTGCGCGGGGTGCTCGATCAGCCGGACCTCGGGACCGTCCCAGGCAATCCGCGTCGTACCGGCGGTCAGCCCTTCCAGCTTCCCGTACCAGTCGAGCGGCACCTCATCGGCGATCTCCGGAGGCAGGCCCTCGCCGACCTGCACCTTCCACTCCGGGTCCGCCATCAACTCCCGCAGATACGCGGCGCATCCGGCCGTTCCGTACCGAGGCGTGTCTTCTCCCAGATCGCCGTGCCACAGCACGTGATCCCAGTCGGGATGCGTGGCGAAGCCGACGGCGACCGTCTCACCCATCGCCCGGAGGTCGGATGCCAGGCACGTCATCTCCGAGGCGGTGATCCCGGCGTCCACGACGAGTACCCCGCTCCCGCCCTGCACCACCACGGTGTTGTTGAGCAACAACTCGCTCTGATGCACCAGCACACCTTCAGCGATCCGTTCGAGCATGACGTCTCCTCCGGCCGTGGACAGCACTTGGTCGGCATGACGGTAATGGCGGGGCAGCAGATCACGGCATACGTTTCGCCGTAACGTTGCCGGACTCCGGCATCGCGGAAGGGCGCGGCGGGATGGGAACCTTGCGGCACAGGGGACATCGTGGGAGCAACGGGGGTGACAGCAGGGTGTCTTGGTATGCGGCGAGTCCAGTGATCAGTGGAACGTATGCGATCTACGTGCCGCCGGGCGGGGGAGGGGGCCTCAGCACCGGTATGGCGGTCTTTCTGAACGTGTTCGCGGTGGCGCTGTACGTGTGGGCGCTCGTGCTCGTCGTCACCTTCCGCGATCCGCAGGCCTGGTGGTGGCGTACGCAGGCGCGGCGGTTCAAGGACCCTGAGCATGCGGAGCCTTCGGCGTACGAGTACGAGCGGATCCGGGCCAGGGGCTGGTTCAGTGCGTTCGTGAGCGTGGCTGCCGGCGTCGCCGTCATGATCATTGTGGCTGCGGCCAGTTGACGACTGGGGGGGCAGGGCGGGGCGCCGTCAGCGGGTGGAGTGCTTGACCCGCCGCATCCGCAACTTCCCTCGGGACGCCGCCGCCGACACGGCACGGGCGAACTCCCGCTCGATCGCCTCGGCCTGCTGCTTCCCGCACTCCACGCGTGCCTCGTCGTAGAGGCACCGCTGGGCCAGGGCCAGGCGGAGATGGGTCGGCGGGTGGGTGTCGTCCTCGTAGTGCCACTGCAACTGGCTGACCCTCACCAGGCGTTCGCGCTCATGGTCCGGCAGATCGAGGGCCGCGCGGGCCGCCTCGCGCCAGGGCTTGCGGCGCCAGTCGAGTGCGCCGTCCTCGAGAAGGCCGTCGAGCGCTTCGACGGCGCGGTCGGCGTGCAGCAGCCGTTCGGCCAGTCCGTACGCGGCCTCGCTGGAGGCGGTGCGCGCGGCGAGCTGGTCCGCGAGGAACTCCGCGCGGGTCGCGTCGCGCAGGCTGAGCCGGTTGAGCAGCCGCAGCAGTCCGTCAGCCGCGTACCAGGGCCAGCGCAGCACGCCGTGCCCGAACCAATACCGCAGCCGCCCGCCGTGCCACCGCCCCGGATCGAGCCAGTGCCGCCAAGTGGCCAGCGTGCACAGTGCGTTGCCGACGACCAGGCCGTGCCGGGTGTCGCCGTTGGTGAAGTGGCCGAGTTCGTGGCCGAGCAGCGCGACCCGCTGATGCGGGGTGAGCGTCTCCCACAGGGTGAGCCCGATGCACAGGATCCGCTGCCGTGGCCGGCGTGAGGTGACGTACGCGTTGAAGCCGGGTTCGAGCGTCACCACGTCCACCCCGCGGGTGCCGACCTCCTTCGCCACCGCGTCGATCAGCGCGAACAGGCGCGGCGCCGACTCCCTGTCGAGAGCGGGCAGTTCCGGGTGCAGCGGAGGAACCCAGGGGCGCAGCACCGCCGAGAAGACCAGCAGCGCGATGCCGAGCGAGAGGCTGAGCGGATTCCACCAGCCCGTCACGAGCAGCGCCACTGCAGCGCCCGCCAGTGCCACCGACGCTCCGACGACACCGCAGGACAGCCCGTACGCGGCGATCCGCGCGGCCGTCCACCGTGAGCGGCGCCCGAAGTCCCCGTTCCTGAGCAGCTCCTGGAAGACCTGCTCGGCCCGCTGCCCCGCCACCTCGGCCCGCCGCTCGGCCGTCCGGCCGAGCCCGAACACGAACAGCTCGGGCGCCACGTTCCAGTCACAGGCGGAACACCACACGACGTGCGCGCCGTGCACCGGCATCGCCGCCCCGCACTGCGGACACTGCTCACTCCCCACCCGCTCGCCCTCCACGCGCCTGGTCCCCATCCTCGACCCCCGCTCCAGAGCATCCGAGCCGTCGAGGAGGACGACGCGCCTGCGCGTGGCTTGGTTCTACAAGCCCAGATCCCGCCCCACGATCTCCTTCATGATCTCTGTCGTACCGCCGTAGATCGTGGTGATCCGCGAGTCGAGATAGTCCTGTGCGATCCGGTACTCGCGCATATAGCCGTACGCGCCATGGAGTTGGACGCAGCGGCCGACGATATTGACGTACTGCTCGGTGGCCCAGAACTTCGCGGCCGCCGCGTCCACCGCCGACAGTTCGCCGCGGGAGTGGCGGGCCAGGAGGGCGTCGAGGTGGCTGCGGCCCACGCGGGCCGTGGTGACCATCTCGGCGAGTTCGAAGCGGGTGTTCTGGAATGAGCCGATCGGGCGGCCGAAGGCCCGGCGCTGCTTGACGTAGTCGAGGGTGCGTTCGAGGACGTCCTCGATGGAGGCGATGGCGTGGGCGGCGATCGAGATGCGCTCCTGGGGGAGGTTGCGCATCAGGTGCTTGAAGCCCGCACCTTCCGCGCCGAGGAGGTTCGCGGCCGGGACGCGTACGTCCTGGAAGGACAGTTCGCTGGTGTCCTGGGCGTGCAGGCCCACCTTCTCCAGGTTGCGGCCGCGCGCGAAGCCGGGGCGGTCCGTCTCGATGACCAGCAGGCTCAGTCCGCCGTGCCGGTCCGGGCCGGTGCGGACGGCGGTGACGACGAGGTCGGCGTTCTGGCCGTTGGAGATGAAGACCTTGGCGCCGTTGACGAGGTAGTCGTCGCCGTCGCGTACGGCGGTGGTGGCGATACCGGCCAGGTCGCTGCCGGTGCCGGGTTCGGTCATCGCGACCGCCACGACGAGTTCGCCGGCGGCGATCCCGGGCAGCCAGCGGGCCTTCTGCTCGTCGTTCGTCAGGTCGGTGAAGTAGGGCACCACGATGTCGTTGGACAGGCCCACGCCCGCGAGCGCGTCGGAGGCGGGGTGGCGGCAGAACTCCTCGCCGATCACCGCGTTGAAGCGGAAGTCGGTGACCCCGCCGCCCCCGTACTCCTCGGGGATGTTGAAGCCGAGGATGCCCGCGCGTGCGGCCTCGAGGAACAGCACGCGGTCGACCTTGCCTTCCGCCCGCCACCGCTCCGCGTGCGGCGCGGCGTGCTTGTCGGCGAACGCGCGGACCGTCCCGCGCAGCAGCTCGTGCTCCTCGTCGTAGAGGGACCGCGGGCCTGAGATCGCACTGGTCACGGGGACACTCCTGATCCGGGTCGAGTGCGGGGGCGGAAACGGGGCCGTGTGCCGGTTCACGCAGGAGGCCTTGCCGACCTCACCACGCGTCGTTATGTTAACCAGAAATCACACCCATGGAAAGTCTCGACGATCGCTCGAATGCGAAGGTGTACAAGCGAGTCGAGGCTCACTCCGACCTGCTTGAAAGTAGGTAAGTGAATGGGAAATATCAGCAGGCGAAGCGCACTCTCGTTAGGTGCTGCGCTCAGCCTCGCGGGCGTGGCGGCCGCTCCCAAGGCCTGGGCCTGGTCGTCCGCGGGCTCCCTCGCCGGCGCCGACGCGGTCACCGACCCGTTCCAGGTCTGGGACCCCGAGCCGGACGCCCTGGCCGTACGGCTCCTGGCGGACGGCGCGATCCCGGCGGTCAACACCGCGTGGCGTTCCTGGGTCGACAACGCGGACCCGCTGCCGTCCGGCATGCCCGGCTACCTCACCGCCTACCTGTCGAAGGTGAACCGGCTGCCGGACTGGGCCGACGCCACCCGTCTCGCCGCCTCCGAGCGCTACTACAAGCGCCTTGCCTCCTACCTGTTCGTCACTCAGAGCCTGGGCAGCGGCATCATGAGCACGGTCATCCCGCGCGAGGCCCGAGCGGTCTACTGGTCCGCGGGCGGCGCCAACATGAAGGACCGCGCGGCCAAGACCTTCACCTTCGGCTACGACCTCAACTCCGAGACCGCCTGGCAGCCGCGGGGCCACTTCATCGTCACCGCCAACAAGACCCGCCTCGTGCACTCGGTCGTCCGCAACCTGCTGCCCACCTCGGCACGGTTCATGGAGAGTGCCGACCAGCCGAAGCCGATCAGCAACGGTGACATCCTGCGCACCTTCCACTCCACCGCCACGTACTCCCACGCGAAGCTGCTCCAGTGGGGCATCCGACTCTCGGCCGCGGAGAAGGAAGCCGATCTGCATGCCTGGCAGGTGGCCCTTCATCTGCTCGGGGTGCAGCGGCAGTTCATCCCGGCCACCTGGGCGGACGCGTTGGAGCAGGCGGACTCGATGCTCTGGCCCGACCTCGGCCCCACGACCGAGGGCAACAGCCTCGCCGAGACCCTCCTCGGCTACATCACCCAGCCCACGTTCGGCCTGGCCACCGGCTTCGCCAACGAATTCGTGCGCTATCTCCTCGGCAACGAGACCGGTGACTGGCTCGGGCTGCGGCGCGACTGGGGGCAGGCGGCCCTGATCCGTATCGAATGGCCGCTGTACGTGGCCTTCCGCGAGGGAACCTCCGGGGTGCTGCCCGGCAGCGGCTACCTCTTCGACCAAGCCCTGCGCGGCATCGCGATGCTCTACCTCAGCAACGGCACGTCGACGACCCAGACCCCGATCACGCTCCCGACGGCGAACAGGCCGGGTGCCTGAACGAGAGCGGGACGCCCCGCACGCCCACCAGTACCGGGCGTCCGCCGGCACCTCATATCCGTCACAGCCCCAGCGCCCGAACGACCAAGGCAGTGACGGCGCTCCGGTGCGCGGGGGAGTCCTGCCGGCGCAGACTGCGACCGGCTTCGACCACCACCCCGAAGCCCGCATGCACCAGAACCCGGGCCTGGCGCGCATCCAGTTCGGGCCGGGCGATCAGCAGTTGCTGCTCCCACACGGCGATGTGTTCGCGCTGCGCGAGGATCAGGGGCCGCCGCAGGTCGTCCGGCAGACCGGCGACCTCGGCTGCCGCGACGCTGATCAGCGCGGTGTGCTCGAAGCTGTAGCCGACGTACGCCGCCGCCAGTGCGACCACCGCGTCCCGCGCGTCGCTCACTTCGGCCAGGCTGCGCTCCACCGCCTGCTCCAGGAGGGCGGCCGCCTGCAGACAGGCCGCCACCAGGATGTCCACCTTGGTGGCGTAGTGCCGGTAGAGCGCGGACGGCGCGAGGCCTACGGCCTGTGCGATCTGCCCGTTGGTGACCTTTGCGAACCCGTCCCGCGCGAACAGCGGGATGGCCGCCGCAAGGATCTCCGCCCGACGTGTGCGCGGCACCGGCTGGGCGGGCGGCACGACCGTTCGCGGGCCGGGCGCCTCACCCGCGGGTGCGGTGTCCGCGACGCGGAGCGCGGAGGTCAGGAGCACCTCCTCCAGGCGCTTCCTGGCGATGGAGTTGTGATGCTGGGTGACCGATCCGATCACGCCGAGCGCCGCGACGGCACGCAACCGCACGTCGTGCCGTGGATGTTCGCGCCGTACGGCCTCGGACACCCGCTCCACGACTCGCGCGAACTTCCCCTTGAGGAGGCGCCGGTCCCCGGCTTCGAGATAGCGCGCCTCCCAGCGGTAGAGCCCGCCGGACGCGCGGTGCTCCACCGCGACCCGGGTGACGGCGCCGAGCACCTCGGCTAGCTCCGCCTCGGACGGCACCTCGTCGAGCGTGGCGACGAGCCGGTCCGCCATCACGTTCGCGCACTCGGCGAACAGCGCGTACTTGTTGGGGAAATGCCGGTACAGGGCCGTGGCCGTGATGCCCACGGCGGCCGCGATCTCCTCCATCGACGCCGCGTGGTAGCCGCGCTCGCTGAACACCCGGCCGGCCGCCTCGACGATCAGCTGCTTGCGGTTGCGCGGGCGGGTGGCCGCGGTCGGGGACAGCACCATGTCCACCAGTGAATCACAGGCGCCCGGCCGCTCCGAGCCCGCCGTACACCTCCGGCGTCACGTGACGCGTGCTTCACATCCGATGTGATTTCCCATTAACAAAGGGCTTCTTGAGCGATGCCGTCGCGGGCATAATGGCCCAACGCTTCCGCCCCCACCGCACTCCGTCCCGCTCCATCCCGCGCCACAGCACGCACCCCGTCCCGCGCATCCGGATCCCGAGGAGTGGCATGTCCACCGTTACGGCTCCCGCCTGGTCCTTCCGGCACCACTGGATGGCCCAGGTGGCCACCCACGCGGCCATGCGGCCCGAGAAGCCCGCACTGCGCCACCTCGGGGCCACCACGACCTGGGCCGATCTCTCGCGACGGTCCCTGCAGTTGGCCGCCGGTCTGCGTGAGCACGGCATCGGCGAGGGCGACCGGGTGGCCCTGCTGACCCTCAACCACCCGTGGTTCGTGGAGAGCGTCCTGGCGGCCAACAGCCTGGGCGCCATGGCCGTCCCGCTCAGCTTCCGCCTCGCACCCCCCGAGCTCGGCTACATCCTGGACGACTGCACACCGTCCGCCCTTGTCATCGACGCCCGCCTGCTTCCGCTCCTGCGCGCGGTCCCGTCCGCCGCCTCCATCGGTACGGTCATCGTGATCGGCGAGGGCGAAGCGGGACAACAGGCGCCGCAGCAGCAGGAGTTCGCGTACGAGGAGTTCCTCGCCGCTCACGAACCCATCGAGCTGCCGGACGTCCCCGAGGACGCCACGGCCCTCATCATGTACACCTCGGGCACCACCGGCCGCCCGAAAGGCGTCCTGCTCTCGCACCGCAACATGCAGGTGCAGGCGATCACCTGTGTCCGCGCGATGGAGATGTTCGACGACTCCGACGTCGGCTTCCTGACCGCGCCCTTCTTCCACATCGCCGGTCTGGGCTCGATGGTCGCCAACCTGCTGGTCGGCAGCGCCGTCGTCATCCACCCGCTCGGCGCCTTCGACCCCAAGGCGGTGCTCGACGCGTACGAACGCGAGGGCGCGACCGTGGTGTTCAACGTGCCGCAGCAGTGGGACCTGCTCTGCGCGCAACCCGACATCCACAAGCGCGACTTGAAGCTGCGCGTCATCAGCTGGGGCGCGGCGCCCGCGAGCGATGCGACCCTGCGGGCGATGGGGGAGGCGTTCCCGGACGCCCTGAACGTGGCCGTGTTCGGCCAGACCGAGACCTCACCGATCACCTGCGTCCTGCGCGGCAAGGACTCCCTGCGCAAGCTCGGCTCGGTCGGCCGTCCGATCCCGACGATCCAGTACCGCATCGTCGACGGGGCCATGAACGACGTACCCGTGGGCGAGGTCGGCGAGATCGTCTACCGCGGCCCGACGGTGACCCGGGGCTACTGGAAGAAGCCGCAGGAGACCGCGGACGCCTTCGAGGGCGGCTGGTTCCACTCCGGCGACCTTGTGAAGGTGGACGAGGAGGGCTTCGTCTGGGTCGTCGACCGCAAGAAGGACATGATCATCAGTGGTGGCGAGAACATCTACTGCGCCGAGCTGGAGAACGCCATCGCCGCCCACCCGCACGTCCTCGAGGTCGCGGTGATCGGGCGGCCCGACGAGCGATGGGGTCAGATCCCCGTCGCCTACGTCACCCTCGCGCCCCAAAGTGCACTGTCCCTCGCGGAGTTGACCGACTTCCTCGACGGCAGGATCGCGTCCTTCAAGATGCCCAAGGCCCTCGTCACGGGCGACGGACTGCCCCGCAACGCGGGCGGCAAGGTCGTCAAGCACACCCTGCGAACTCAGGACGCGGACGGGACACAGCCCACCACCTGAGTGCGCCGGGGCGCGCCCCGGACGATCAGCCTCGGAACTCTCCCATGTTGAGGACACACCCATGCAGCTCGACTCCCGCCAGCAGGCGGCGCTCACCGCGATATGCGACACCTTCGCCCCGGGCGACGGCGCAGCGATCCCGTCCGCCGGCGCGATCGGTGCCGTCCCCCTCGCCGAAGCCCTTGTGCGCGCACTGCCGCGCGCGAGCGAACGCAAGCAACTCGCCACCCTGCTGTCCCTGTGGGACTCACGCCTGGCCGGACTGCTCCTCGGCACCGGCGGCCGCCGCTACTCCACCCTGCCACCGGCCGCGCGCGAGCAGCTGATGCTGCGTCTGGGCGACGCCTCGTCGGCCCGCAAACGCGTCCTGTTCCAGGCCCTGCGCGGCCTGGCCACCTCCGCGTATCTCCTGGCACCGGGGGAGAACGGCACCTCACCCGTATGGGAGGCGATCGGCTACCCCGGCCCGCTCGGCACCCTGCCGGACGCGCCCCGCCCGCGCCTCAGCCCGCTGACCCCCACGGCCGACACCACCCTCGACTGCGATGTCGTCGTGGTCGGCTCCGGCGCAGGCGGAGGCACCGCGGCAGGCGTCCTGGCCGCAGCCGGACTCGACGTGGTCGTCCTGGAACGCGGCGGGTACCACGACGACGCCGACTTCGACGGCAGCGAACGCACCGGCCTGACGAACCTCTACGCCTCCGGTCCCACCGCCACCGCGGAGGGCCAGGTCTCCCTCGTCGCCGGGTCCTGCCTGGGCGGCGGCACCGTCGTCAACTGGACGACATCGTTCCGTACACCCGACGCCATCCGCGAGGAATGGGCGGGCCTCGGCGCCGCCCAGTTCGCGGAGAAGGAGTACACCGCGGCCCTCGACGCCGTCACGGACCGCCTCTCCGTCAACACCGACCACAACACCGCATCCGCCCGCGACGCCATCATGGAACGCGGTCTGCAGTCCCTCGGCTGGCACGTCGACGCGATGCCGCGCAACGTCGTCGGCTGCGACGTGGGCACCGACTGCGGACGCTGCGGCTACGGCTGCCGCCTCGGTGCCAAGCAGTCCGTCACCAAGACCTGGCTCGCCGACGCCGAGGCCGCGGGCGCCCGCCTCGTCATCGACACCACCGTGCGCACCATCGAGGTGAAGCAAGGCCGCGCTGTCGGTGTCCGCGGCACCACGGCGGCCGGTCACACGGTCACGGTCCATGCCCGCGCGGTCGTCGCGGCGGCAGGCGCCATCCAGACCCCCGCCCTGCTGCGCCGCTCGGGCCTGACCGACCCGGCCATCGGCCGCCACCTGCGCCTGCACCCCGCCACCGCCGTCTGGGGCGTGTTCGAGGAGGAGGTCCGCCCCTGGGAGGGCGGCCTGCAGACCCGCTACTCCCGCGAGCACAGCGACCTCGACGGCCGGGGCCACGGCGTCATCTACGAGACAGGCCCCGGCAACCCCGCCGCCCTCCAGGGCTTCATGAACTGGCGCGGCGCCTCCGCCCACCTCGCCGCACTCAAGGACCTCGGCCACACCGCCGGCATCGGCGTCATCACCCGCGACCGCGACAGCGGCGTCGTCAAGGTGGCCCGCGACGGCGAACCCGTCCCGCACTACCGCCTCTCCGCCCACGACGCGGCCCATCTGCACGCGGGCATCGAGGGCGCCGCGAAGATCCTCGCCGCCGCGGGAGCCCACCGCATCTCCTCCGCCCACCAGGCGGGTCCGTCCTACGAACCGGGCCGCAAGGGCACACACGAGGACTTCATCACCGCCTGCCACAACGCGGGCTACGAGCCGGGCCGTTGCGCCATCGCCGCCCTCCACATCATGGGCACGGCCCGCATGGGCGGCTCCCGCGACACCAGCGCCACCAACCCCGACGGAGCCACCTGGGAAGTCCCGAACGTCGTCGTGGCGGACGCCTCCTGCTTCCCCACCTCATCGGGCGTGAACCCGATGATCTCCATCGAGGCCATCGCGTACATGAACGCCACGCGGCTTGCGGAGCGACTGGGGCGCGGCGCCTGAAAAGTGCGGGCCCCGTCCCTCAGAGCCCCTCGCCACCCCGCGACAGTCCACGCATCCGCCCATACGCATAGACGCACCCCGCGAGCGCCAGATCGGACAGCAGCATGAAACCGATCGAGTACGAGTCCTTGGCGCTGTAGACCGCGCCCATCACCAGCGGTGGCACGAAGCCGCCGAGGCCGCCGACGGCGCCGACGATGCCGGTCACGCTGCCGACCTGCGGCGGCGGTGTGACCTGGGCGACGAGGGCGAAGACGCTGCCGCCGGCCGCGCCGAGTCCGGCGGCCATGGACAGGAAGCAGATCGTGCCGATCGGGGCGAGCGGCGGATCGAAGGCCTGGATCACGGCGAACACCGCCACCACGGCCAGCGACCAGGCGGTGACGGTCGCGGGGTGGATCCGGTCGGCGAGCCAGCCGCCGAGCGGCCGCGCCACCACGGTGACCACCGCGAAGCCCGCCGCCTTCGTGCCCGCGTCCGTCGGCGCCAGCTCGTACCAGGTCTTCAGATACGTCGGCAGATACACCCCGAACGCGACGACGCCGCCGAAGCCGATCGCGTACAGCGCGGACAGCTCCCAGGTGACCCGCAGCCGCCCCGCCCCCTTGAGCCGGTGGGCGAGCGAGGCGTCGGGGATCTTGCGGTCGGGACGGTCGGTGATCAGGAGCGCTCCGAGAACCGCGAAGACGGCGAGCGCCGCCGCGACGACGAGGAACGGCAGGTTCTCGCCGTGCTTGGCGATCCGCGGCGTGAAGTAGCCGGAGAGCGCCACACCACCCGTGCCCATGCCGAACACACCGATGGCGAAGCCGCGCCGCGCGGGCGGGAACCAGGAATTGACCAGCGGCACACCGATCGCGAACGTCGTGCCGCCGAGACCGAGCAGAAATCCCGCGCCGAGCAGCGCCGTGTACGAGTCCTTGGCGGGAATGAGCAGCAGGACCGGGATGACGGTGAGCGCGGACACGATCGGGAACATGACCCGCGCCCCGTAGCGGTCGGTCAGCGCACCGACCGGGATCCGGCCCAGCGAGCCGACGAGGACCGGTACCGCGACCAGCAGGGACTGCTGGAAGGAGGTCAGCCCCAGCCGGTCGTTGTACGTGCCGGCCAGCGGCGCGATCAGATCCCAGGCCCAGAACGTCAGGGTGAACCCGATCGTCGCCATGACCAGATTCCGGTACGCGGCGGCCGGTACACGCTCGGCGGTTTCGCTACGGGGTCGCTCCACGCCGCAACGCTAGGCACGGTCCTGTGTGACCGCGCCGCACGCTGCTCCGTATGGCGGGTCCGCCACCCTCCCTGCGGCGCCGGGACGCGGCGGCTCATACTGGTGTGTCCCTGTCCCCGCTCGGATTGACTTCATGGCCAAGCAAGCAAGTCCCACGACCGTCATCCCCGATACCGCTTGGCTGGCACGCGGGCGGCACCTCGGCCCCGATCCCGAGCTGGACGTGCGCCGCAACCTGATCGCGCTCAAGGCCGCCGGAGTCCTGGACGACTTCATGGAGCTGGAGCCCGCCGAGGCGGCGCGCTCCACGGCCCTGTACCCGCGCGAACCGGCCGCCGACCCGGGCCCCTCCGCCCGCCGTGTGTTCGAGGCGCGCTGGCGCGTCGGCGACGGTGTCACGGTCCGTGCCCAGCTGACGACGTACACGGGCGAGGCCCGCCGCAGGAGCCAGGAGTCCGTGGCCTGGATCCTCGCCGCCGAGGCCGAGCAGCGCTGGGAGCCGGCCTGGCCCGCGCCGGTCACGATGTTCTGGCCGGACGGCGGCCGCGTCGAATGGGACCACGACATGGTGCCGGGCGTACGGCTCGGCTCCCCCAACCACCTTCCCGCCGACGACGACGAGCTGCGCGAGCTGCTCCGGGACTGCGCCAGGCAGAGCTGGTACCTCCGCTTCGTCGTGCACGAGGCGATGACCCCCGACGCCCTCGGCCGGCGGCCCCTCGCCGCGTTCCTGCCGCCGAGCCTGCGCCACCAGGTGATCGAGCACCGGGCCACACCGCAGCAGGCGCAGATTGCCGACTTCGCGCTGCGCAAGGAGTTCGGTGTCCGGATGCCGCGCGGCGGCGCGGTCGTCCTGCCGGGCGCCGAACCCCACCCGGCGTACGACGCCGACCGCTTCACGCTGCACACGGTCTTCCTCGACGGCACCGAACCGACCGAACTCATCACCCGCATCATCGAGTTCGCCTCGATACCGAGGCCGATGTCCGCGGAGGCCGAGGCCGCCCTGACCCGGCTGCGCCGAGGCTGGCACCTGCTCACCCCGGACGAGGAACTCGCCCACGCCCAGCGCATGGTCCACCACTACGCGGAGGCCCTGGAGGCGATGACGCAGTCCCGCGACCGCTACCAGGAAGCCACCGAAGCCCTCCAGTCGGCGCTGAAGGAAGCGACCAACGGCGAGGTCCCCACGCCCGGACAACTCCCCGTACCCCCCAAGCCCACCACATCGCCCCGCACCGCGTTCACCAAGGCGATCGGCCGGTTCCGGGCCCCTGGGAAGTGACTTACCTGCGAGTAGGGTGTGGCCCATGAAGACGCGCATCGAAGCCGGCGACACAATCGAGGACTTCACGCTCCACGACGAGACCGGCAGCCCTCGCACTCTCAGTGAACTGCTCACGCACGGCCCGGTGGTGCTCTTCTTCTACCCCGCGGCCCTCACCCCCGGCTGCACCGCCGAGGCCTGCCACTTCCGGGACCTCGCCGCAGAGTTCGCCGCCGTCGGCGCCCAGCCGGTCGGCATCAGCGCCGACCCGGTCGAACGCCAACAGGAGTTCACCGAACGCCACTCCCTCGGCATGCCCCTTCTCTCCGACCCGGACGGCACCGTCCGCACCAAGCTGGGCGTGGCCCGCGGCTTCTCGGTCCTGCCGACGAAGCGCGTCACGTTCGTCATCGACACCGACCGCAAGGTCCTGGAGACGATCCACAGCGAGATCCGCATGGGCGTCCATGCGGACCGGGCGCTGGCGGTGTTGAAGGCGCGGGCCTGATCCGCGTCAGGCGGCGGCAACCGATTCCGTCTCGACCGAATCCTTATTCCGCCGGCCCGATCCGCACCTTCACATGCTTCATGATCGGCTGATCGCTCTGCGTGCTGAAGTCGCCGAGCGCGCACAGCACGTTCATCTCCGGCATGTATCCGGCCGCGCAGCCCCGCGGGATGTCGTACGGGATGGCCAGGTAGCCGTTGAGCTGCCGGGTGCTGCCGTCGCGTGCCGTGCTGGTGATGTCGACCGGGGCCATGTCGTCGATGCCGCGTTCGCGCATGTCGGCGCGGTTCATGAAGACGAGTGTGCGCAGGTTCCTGATGCCGCGGTAGCGGTCGTCGGCGGAGTAGATCGTGGTGTTCCACTGGTCGTGCGAGCGCATCGTGCCGAGCGCGAGCGTGCCCGGTTCGGGGACCACGTCCGCCAGGTCGGCGGCGGAGAACTCGGCCTTGCCGGACGGGGTGAGGAAGACCAGTTCGCGGGCGGGTTGCTTGATGCGGAAGCCGAGCGGCAGCCGCACGCGGCGGTTGAAGTCCTCGAAACCGTCGAGGACCTGGGCCATGGTGTCGCGGATCCGGTCGTAGTCCTCGATGTACCACGGCCACGGTGTGGGGCTGTCGGGCAGCGCGGCCTGCGCCATGCCGGCGACGATGGCGGGTTCGGAGAGCAGCTGTTCGGACGCGGGCTTCTTCATGCCGAGGGACAGGTGCACCATGCTCATCGAGTCCTCGACGGAGGTCCGCTGGATGCCCGTGCGCTGGTGGTCCTTCTCGGTGCGGCCCAGGCACGGCAGGATCAACGCCCGCTTGCCGTGGACCACATGACTGCGGTTGAGCTTGGTGCTGACCTGCACGGTCAGGTCGCAGGTGCGCAGTGCGGCGAAGGTGACCGGGCTGTCGGGTGCGGCGAGCGCGAAGTTGCCGCCCATGCCGATGAACACCTTGACGTCGCCCGAGGCCATGGCCCGGATCGTGCCGATGGTGTCGAGCCCGTGTTCACGCGGAGGGTCGATCTTGCAGACCTCGGCGAGCCGGTCGAGGAATTTCGGTGCGGGCCGGTGGTCGATACCGCAGGTGCGGTTGCCCTGCACGTTGCTGTGCCCGCGCACGGGGGAGGGGCCAGCGCCTTCGCGGCCCAGATTCCCGCGCAGCAGAAGCAGGTTGACGATCTCGCGGACCGTATCGACGCCGTGCTCGTGCTGGGTCAGGCCGAGGCACCAGCTGATGATCGAGCGGTCGGATTCCCGGTAGACGCGCGCCGCCTTGAGGATGTCCGCGCGGCTGATCCCGGACTGGCGCTCCAGCTCATCCCAGGAAGCGGCCTCGCAGACTTCCTTGTACGCCTCGAAGCCCGCCGTGTACCGGTCGATGAACTCCCGGTCCAGCGCCTTCGGATCCGTCGCCGACTGCTCGAGGATCGCCTTGGCCATGCCGCGCAGCAGCGCCATGTCGCCGCCGATGCGGACCTGCAGATTGAGGGTGCTCGTCTTCGTGGATCGCAGGAGCGCCATGTCGAGGAAGTCGTGCGGCACGATCGTGCGCGTCGCGGCGGCTTCCACCAGCGGGTTGACGTGCACGATCTGCGCGCCGCGGTGGTATGCCTCGGCCAGCGCGGTCAGCATGCGCGGCGCGTTGGAGGCCGCGTTGACCCCGAAGATGAAGAGCGCGTCGGCCGTCTCCCAGTCCTTGAGGTCGACGGTGCCCTTGCCGGTCCCGAGGGAGGCCTGCAGCGCGCGGCCGCTCGCCTCGTGGCACATGTTGGAGCAGTCGGGCAGGTTGTTGGTGCCGAGCTCGCGGGCCATCAGCTGGTAGAGGAAGGTGGCCTCGTTGCCGAGCCGGCCGGAGGTGTAGTACGAGGCCTGGTTCGGGTTGTCGAGCCCGCGCAGCGTACGGCCGACGAGCTCGAAGGCGTCCTTCCAGCTGATCGGTACGTAGTGGTCGGAGCCGGGGTCGTAGACCATCGGCTCGGTGAGGCGCCCCTGGACCTCCAGGTCGTAGTCGCTCCACCCGGCGAGTTCGGTCACGGAGTGCGCGGCGAAGAACTCGCGGCCGACGCGCTTGCGGGTCATCTCCCACGTGACGTGCTTGATGCCGTTCTCGCAGATGTCCAGGTGCAGGCCCTTGGTGTCGTCGGGCCAGGCGCAGCCCGGACAGTCGAAACCGGACCGTTCGTGGTTCATCTTCATGATGGCCCGCGGCCCGTCCACGGGTTCGCGCTCCCGCAGCAGGAACCGGGTCACGCTCTTCGCGGCACCCCAACCCGCGGCGGGATGGTGATACGGGCGGAACTCGGGCTCGTCCGCGGACACCGGCCCGACGTTCGGTACCGCTGATTCCCGGCCGTCATCGGACGCAGCCAAGGCTCTCACCTTCCGTCACGCGAACGCGCGCCGCCGACGGCAACCCGGTCCCGGGCCGCTCGGCGCGCTGCCTGCCGCCCAGGCTAGGTCCGGCATCGGGCGGGTGCCACCGGGCATGGGCACGCGTGAGCGTCGTCGACCGCATGCCACCCGGGCGCCGTAAAGCAGGAGTGGCGGGGGGCCGACACGGCCACCCGCCACTCCTCACCCGCTACTCGTCAGCGCCGGGGCCGAGCCCTCAGACGCGGCGGCGCGCTCGCCACAGCCAGGCCGACGTACCGATCAATACGGCGAGCGTGATCAGGTTGGCCACGAGCGCCGGGGTCTCGCCGGCCGGTGCAACGGTGGTCTCGTCCCACACCAGGATCGCGGTGGTCGGCAGCACGGCGGCCAGCATGACACCCACGACCTTCTGAACCGGCGCCCAGTGCACGGAGGTGCACAGCAGCACCGCACCGACAATGCGGAGCAGGCCACTGCAGAACTGCAGCGCGGTCACGTCCGGCCCGAGCACCGCCAGGAAGTACGGGACGGTCAGCATCAGCAGCGGAACGATCGGGTGCACCTTGCCGCGCCGGGCGGCGGGTGCGGCGGCCACGACGGTGCGGCCGTCGAGACCGCCCGCCTCGGCCAGCGCCGTGGACGCAATGGTGCGCGGATCGCCCAGCTCGCCGAGGATCTCGCCGACCGGGACATCGGGACGCTCGGCCCGCGTGACCTCGATGTGCTCGGCGAGGTCCGCGAGCAGCTCCTGCCGACGGTCCGCGGGAAGTGCGGAGGCCTCACGCTCGACGGCGGCGAGGTAATCGCGAACGGGTTCGGCGGTGGTCTTCATGCGAGGTCTCCGAGGGTGTGGGGGGCGGTCAGGAAGGCGTCGACGGCATTGCGGAAGCCGGGCCAGACGCGGGTGAACTCGTCGAGCGCGGCCCGGCCGCTGTCGGTGAGGGCGTAATAGCGACGAGGGGGGCCGGAGGTGGACTCCTGCCAGGTGGTGGTGACCAAGTCGTCGCGGCGCAGCCGTGACAGCAGCGGATAGACCGTGCCCTGGCTGGTCGCCAGGGCGCCGGAGTCCTCCAGCGCCTGGAGCAGCTCGACGCCGTACCGGGGACGGTCCCGCATCAGAGCGAGCACACAGTACTCGAGCACTCCCTTGCGCAGCTGCGCGGCTGCCCGCGCCTGCTTACTGTCATGACCTGGTTCCATGCAAAGCAAGATACCAGGTGAAGCAGCGTGCCCCGAACGGCCCCCATGGAATCCGTACGGAAGGTCAGAACGGCTCGCCCTGCGTCATCGCGCCCAGGGCTCGTCCCGCCACTGCGGGACCTCCTTGTCCAACCACTCCTCGACGGTCAGCCGCCAAGGGTCGGTGGGCTCGCGCTCGGCCACATCGGACCAGCTGTGCTCGGCCAGGTCCGGATCGACGATCAGCCGGTCGAGGAAGTCGTCGAAACTGTCGGCGACCTCCGCGAAGACACCCTGGGACATGTAGCCGGGCAGGGGAGTGCCGTGCACGAATGCACATACCTGACCGTGGCCCGCCCCCGGATTGAGATCCAGGAACACCGTGTCGCTCCCACCGTTCCGCGCGATCGGCAGCAGGCCGGCGAGCGGCACCTCATCCGCAAGCCACCACTCACGAGACTTCTGGTACTCGCCGACCAAGGTGCCCCACCCGTACTCGTCCTTGCGGTTCCGGCCCAGCCGATGAAGCTCGTCGAAGCCCTGCACCGGTGATGGCTCACACCCGGGCACGTGCACGGCGTACGGCAGACGAGCACCCCCTGCCTCCTCCAGGAACAAGCGATAGGACTCCGGCACGGGCAGCCCGACCGCCTGCTCCACCGCCTCGAACTCGGCGCGCTCGAACGCCGCGAACGGCCCCACGACCATGCGCCCCCGAAACCAGCGCGACGATTCCTCGGACATCCTCGAACCCCTCGATCTCCCCGCGCCGCTCAGTCGCCCTGAGCCCACGCCGCGACTGGCAACGACAGATACACACCGAACTCATCGAGCCCGGTCGCCGCACGGATCCCCTCGTGCAACACGTCCACGCGCTCCTGCCGGTCGGCCGCCCTGCTCGCGAACCACTTCGACCTGATCTCGATCACCACCGGCAGCCCGCTGCGATCCAGTGGGCCCAGCTCCCGGAAACGGATCTCGACATCCCCGGGCTGCAGATCACCGTCGTACGGCTCCTCGGGACACTCCACGGCAAGCGACACCAGATGGGGCAGCACGGAGCCGAGTTCGCGCAGCACGGGCTCCGGTACCGAGGACGCATAGGTCACTTCGACAAGCGGCATCCCCGCACCCTAAACGCCACGGCCCGCGCGACGTCGAGCCTCCCGCGCCGCACTCCGCCACCCACCCTCCTCAGGTGTCCGGAAGACGAGACACCCCAACCCGTCCTTCAACATTTTGTTTAAAGTCAGTCGATCTGCTAGGCCCGCCCTGCCACCCGGGCCCAACGGTCCTGCCCGCCTGTGCACCACCGGAGTCCGAATCACCGTGCCGTCGCCAACCCGTCCGACCCGCAGGGACCTCCCGCATCTCCTGCGCGTCACCGCATTCGCCATCGGCGCCCTGCTCGCACTCACCCTGGTCGGCGGCATCCTTCACCAGCCGCTCCTGATACCCCCGTTGGCCGCCAGCGCCACCCTCGTCCACAGCGCTCCCGGACTGCCCCTGGCCCAGCCGCGCAACGTCATCGCGGGCCACCTGGTGTCCGCCCTCATCGGCTTCGCGACCCTCGCCGTCACGGGCCCCGGCCCCTGGGGAGCCGGTGTGGCAGCCGGCCTCTCCCTGGGCGCCATGATGCTGACCCACACCTCCCACGCCCCGGCCACCGCCACGGCACTGATCGTGGTCCTCCAGTCCCCGGACCCGACCGCATTCCTCGCCCTGCTGGCCCTCGGCACGACCCTGGTCGTGGCCCTGGGCATGCTCCCGGGCCGCATCGGGCGCCATCCGGTGCGCTATCCGGTGACGTGGTGAACTCGGCGGCGACTCGCCCCAACGGCCCGCCTTCTCCTACCGTTCCGCCATGCAGATCGTCGTGACACTGGACTGTGTCGACACCGAAGCGCAGGCGGAATTCTGGCTCGCAGCGCTGGCCCCGCTGGACTACCGCCGCGGCTTCGAGGGGATGCCCTACCTGAGCCTGGTCGGCCCTTCCCCCGCTCCCACGCTTCTCCTGCACCGGGTCCCGGAGCCCAAGCAGGGCAAGAACCGGATGCACCTGGATCTGGACTTCGACACCGAAGACCTGCTCGCCGAAGTGGAGCGTCTAGAACGGCTCGGGGCCCGGCGGATTACCGGCGAAATGAGCGAGCACGGCTTTCGCTGGATCGTGGTCGCGGACCCCGAGGGCAACGAGTTCTGCGTGTTTCACCCTCCGGCCAAGGTCGTTACAGGTCGCGTCGCGGGCTGAGGACGGTGCGTGCGGATCCGTCTTCGGCTCGACGCGCCCAACCCGCCCCTAACCGTGCAGCGCGGGCCGGTAGATGAGCTCCTGCGTACGCCCGTCGAACGTCCGGTGCTCCAGCAGGTCGAGGTCGAAGTCCTCCGCACCCCCGAAGACCGGGAAGGCGCCCGTCCGACCGCTGATCACCGGGAAGATCGTGACCTGGACACGGTCGACGAGCCCGGCGGCCATCAGCGCCCGGTTCAGCGACAGGCTGCCGTGCGAACGCAACGGGACGCCGGATTCCTTCTTGAGCCGGGAGACGACATCGACGGCGTCGCCGGTCGCGACGGTCGTGTCCGGCCACGGGAAGGGTCCCGAGACCGTCGTCGACACAACGGTCGTCGGCATGCTCAGCATCCGCGCGTTCACCGGGTCGAGGTCGTCGAGCGGGATCTGGCCCAGCAACTTCACGAACATGCGAAAGGTGTTGCCTCCCAGCACCATGAGCTGGTCCTCGCCGAGCACGGCACGGCGGTTCTCCAGGAACTCAGGGCCGTGCTTTCCCCAGTAGCCGCCCCAGTCACCATCGGGCCCGTACGACCCGAAGCCGTCGAGAGTGCAGAAGACGTCCCAGGTGTACGTAGCGGCCATGATGCGCTCCTCGCGTGGGGGTGACGGTGTGCCTGTTGCGGGTTGAGACCTCTCGGCGCCACGAAACTCATCGCCGCTGGGCCCACGCGTCGCACCTTCACGTCCGCCCTCGGACCCGCCCCGATCTTGAGGCCGGGAACATGCCGTGGCAGGCTCACCCTTCATGATCGACGACTTCGCGAAGAACAACCTGCTGTGGCGACTGCGACGGGACCGCCAGGCCCTGCTCTGGAAGCTCGACGGCCTGTCCGATTACGACGCCCGCCGCCCCCTGACGGCGACCGGGACCAACCTCCTCGGTCTGGTGAAGCACGTGGCCACCGTCGAGGCCCGCTACTTCGGCGAGGTCTTCGACCGCCCGTCCCCGGAACCGCTGTGCAAGTGGCAGGACTACGACGGCGGCGACATGTGGGCGTCCGAGGACGAGACCCGCGAGGACATCGTCGCGTTCTACCGCCGCACCTGGGAGCACTCCGACGCGACGATCGACGAGCTTGCCCTGGACGCCCCCGGGCACGTGCCGTGGTGGTCGGAACCGCATCCGAACACGAACCTTTTCGCCGTCATCGTCCACGTCCTGAGCGAGACCCTCCGCCATACCGGCCAGGCCGACATCCTCCGCGAGAACGTCGACGGCCGCACCGGTCTGCGCGCCGACTTCGAGCAGCCGATCGACGAGGAGGCCCGCGCGGCCTACCGGGCGAAGCTCGAGCAGGCCGCCAAGTCGGCACCGGTCAAGGCTTGAGGGACGCATCGAGGTCGAGGTCGTCGGAGTACCCCGATGTGCGGTACGAAGGCGATGTCGACGCGCTTCCGGCAACCGCGGCCGCCGTGGACTTGGCCCACCGGCGCGCGGTTACATGGGGACCATGATGCGTACGAGGTCATCTGCCGTGCTCGCGTTGGTTGTTGCTGCCGTCATGGCCGGCGTCCAAGGGTGCTCGTCGAGTTCCCCGGACGCGGGCGACAAGGACCCGTCCGCGGCGTCGAGCGCGACGGCATCGGGATCCGAAGGCCCGCAGGAGTCCTCCCCGGGTAAGACGAAGCCGTCACCGAGCGGACCGTGCGCGGATGGTGAATGCGAGATCGAAGTGGCCGTCGGAGACGTAGTGGCGATCCCCGCCTCGTACGGCCTCGGCCCACTGACGGTGAAGGGGATCGCGGGCAAGTCGGTCGAACTGACCGCACCGCTGACCGGGTCGGGCTACAGCATCTCCGGATGCTCCGGCGGGGGAGGGACGTCCTCGAACGGCGGGGGCGGCGTGGTGCTGCGCTGCGACAAGGGAACGGTCGCGGTCATCAACGACACGATGAACCTGCAGGTCATCATGGTGCAGTCCGCCTCGGCAGAGCTGCGCATCAAACCCGCTGGATGACCAGCACTCACTCCTCCAAGGCGGGCCACGCGGCAACCAGCGCTCGCTCATCCGCGAAGCGAGGCCCGGGCACGGTCTCGTCCAGCGCTTCACCGTTCAGCCAGTACAACTGCTCAGGCGCACCATCACCGGTGTCGAAAAGACAGCACACCCCGCCACTCGCAGCGGTGAGATCGACGAATGTCTTCCTGACACTCGCCGACCGCGCGAACAACCGGCTCATCCCCGACGTCGCGGCCCAGCACTCCACGGAGGCGTAGCCGGGGTGCAGGAGCGACGTGAACCGGACCGTCACGTACACGTACCCGATCCGAACGCGTCCGCCCACCTCCAGCTGCGGACCGTTCAGTTGCGCGTACTCGCGCAGCGCGTCATCCGCGTCGAAGAGGAGGGACGTATCCAGCCCGAGCGTGCTGCCCGGGGCGGAACAGTCGACCGGATCGCTCTCGAAGTGCGACGTGAACGGCAGAACGAGCCGCTCACCACCGGGCAACGTGACCTCAAGCGGCGCTACGGCGCGTGCCGGTGGCGCCAGCGCGGCGAGACGGGTCAACGCCCGGCTGACGTCCCGCGGCCGCAGATAGAACTCGTATCCGTAGATCAGCCCCACGCTTCCTCCTCTGCCGGCCGGTCGGAGCCTGAGATCCGCGTGGGCGAGATTCTCCCAGACGTCCCGCACTCGCAAGCGCGTTTGTCCTGCCATGCCAACGGGGACACTTGGCGGTGCCTCCGCAGCGGGGGTACGCAGGGGAAGCCGGGGGGTTCGTGCCATGCGCGAAAGCAGGCCGGGCGAGCGGGTGAAGCAGTTGCCGGTTGCGGCGCTGCCCGATGCCGAGCTGAAGACGTGGAGTGTGACCGACGCCGAACAGTGGCGTGCGGCCCGAGTGCCCGGTGTTTTCGCGCCCGTCGCGGCCAGTTGGGTCGCGATCGTCGCTGTGGTGGTGGCGTACTGGCTGACGTCGGCTTTCTCGGACTCGCCCGCGTCGTGGCCGGGTGGCGCCGAGGTGGGTACGGACTGGCTGCGCTATCCGGGAGCAGCGCTGCTGGCGTTCCTGCCGCTGTGGTACCGCCATGTTCCGGTGCTCGCCGCGGCGGCGGCTGCGATCGTCGCGGCGTACGCAGCAGTAGCCGTCACCGCCGCCGATGGCGGCGTCGAGCAGGCCGGCCACCTGCTCGTACTCGCCGTGACCGTCTGGCTGTTCACCGGGAGCTGCCTGCGTCTGCGGGCCCGCCGCACGCAGCGCGCGCTCTTCCTTGCCGCCGCGGGCCCTCGGCGGTTCCCGCTGCCCGCGCGCGTGCCCGAGTCCGATGGATACCGCGGGCACGCGCAGGTGTACGCAGGCGCCGCGCTGTGCCTGATCGCTGCCGCTGTGCTGACCGACGGTCTGATCGGGGACCTCTCAGGTTCCACCTACGACGCGGTGGGCCACCAGACCGTGGCCCTGCTGCTCGCGCTCCCCGGCAGCACCCTCTTGGCGCGGGGCCTTGCCGCCTACCGGGCTGCTCGGCGCCTGCACGATGAGGAAGCCCACCCTGCCCTGCGCGTGGGCATCCGCGTCGCCCCCGACGGCCGCCACTGGATCCACCCCGACGCCCGCATACGCGACGGCCGGCCGATGATCTCGTACGCCCCCGAGGGCCGGAGCACCCGCACACCCACGCAACTGCTGGGCTCCGCCTCCTATGGCATCGGCGACGGACACCACAGCATCGACCCGTTCAAGGAGGCCTTCGAGGCGGTCCTCTACGGTCCGGTGCACGAGGGCGCGGAGATCGTCGTGGCGTACGCGAGCATCGCTTACCACTACCGTCAGGAGACGGGACAGATGAGCCTGAGCGTCACGACAGCCGCCCTGCTCCCGAACCGCCGCCATCGCCTCGGCGCGTCGCAACCGGTCGACGGCACGGAACACGAGCGCGCACGGCGCGAGAAGGTCCGCGACGATGCGATACGGGCCGAACGCCGGGACGAACAAATCCGTCAGGCCCAGGCGCAGCGCGCAACAAGGGCCAAGCAGGCCGGTGCCGGCACCGCGGGCGGCGCCACCGCCGCCGGTTGCGGCGGCGGCACCAGCGGCAGTGACAGTGGGTGCGGTGATGGCGGGTGTGGTGGGTGCGGCGGGTGCGGGTGACGGCGAGGGGCGAGGGGCGAGGGGCGAGGGGCGAGGGGCGAGGGTGAAGTCGTAGCGCTCGCCGGATCGGAGAGAGTCCGGCGCCCGCGGGTTAGGTTTGCCGCATGACCGAGCTTCCTGGCGGCGGCAGCGTCGCCGACACGTATCGACACGTTTCAAAGCTGATAACGCCTGCCGAGGACTTACGTCTGCCCGGCGCCTATCTGAAGTGGTACGACCTGCGACGGGAGGATCTGGAGCTCTCGGAGAAGGAACGTCAGCAGGCCCGCGACTTCCTTGTCTCCGTGGACCTGCCGTTCGACGACGAGCTGGGCTTCGTGATCCTCCACAAGTGCACCCCGACGTTCTCGTTCCTGCTGGTGCAGACGTGGCGCGGTGAGAACGAGCTCTGGGAGACGGTGTTCGCGAAGAACGACGGACCCTTCCGCCTGCACACCTTCCCGGGCAACCACCGCGGCACGTTCTGCGTGTGGGAAATGGGCGCGGTCTGGCACGAAACACAAGCGTGGTCCCGGTATCTGGCCTCCGGGCGCGACGAGCAGGCGCGCAGGCACTATGTCGAAGACCGGTTCACCGGCGTCGTCCGATGATCTCGCCCCTTGGGTCCGTCTGGGGGCCGCCCCCGCACCAACGGGCACCGCGTTCCGTCGCCGCCTGGGCGAGTGCGTGCACCAGTGGGGTCGCGCGGTCCGTGCGCCAGATCAGGCCCCATTGGACGGGCGCCGCGTCGTGGACGGGCAGAAAGGCGATGTCGGGCTGTGCGTAGTAGCGCCGCCCTTCATCAGGGACGGTACACACCACGTCTCCTGTCGCGACGAGGGCGAGGACCTCGTAGAAGGTGGAGACGGACGGTCCGCGGCGGATCGGACGCCCCGACGGTGTGCGGTGCGGCAGGACAGCGCCCACCCAGTCGTCGGGACGGGGACCGGCCGGGCTCGGAACCGTGTGGTCGCCGAGCTCCTCCATGCTCACCGTCGCCCGCCCGGCGAGCGGATGGTCCGCGGCGACCATCAGATGCAGCGGTTCTTCGCGCAGCACAACGCCGACGGTGAGGTCAGGTTCGCGCACTGGCAGCCAGGCGGCCACGGTGTCGACCTCGCCTGCCCGCAACGCTCCGAACGGATTGCTGAAGAACACCTCCTTGAACCGGAGTTCGACGCCAGGGTGCTGGGCCCGGAAGTGGTCGAGGACGGTGCGCATCTCATGCATCTGCGCACCCATCACACCGACTGTCAGTACGGAGGGAGGCCGACGGGCGAGGGCCGTGACCTCCGCCATGGCCGCTTGGATGTCGTCATAGGCCGGCTTCAGCCTCCGGTGGAGTTCTTCGCCGAGGGGAGTCAGGTGTACGTGCCGACTGGTCCGCTCGAAAAGCTGCGCTCCGATGCGGCGTTCCTGCTTCTTGATCGCCTGGCTGACGCGAGCCGGGGAGACGCTCAGCCGCTCGGCGCTGCGGCCGAAGTGAAGCTCCTGCGCGAGCGTCAGGAAGATCTCTATGTCCCGCAGTTCCATCCCGCTTCGCCCCCTCCGGCTCCGCATCCGGCCGCCGGACGGTCTCGGATCATGAACCTCTGAGTTAACGACCCTAGCAAGATCGGCAGTTGTTCCCGGGATCGGTGCTCCGCATGCTGGAACAGGTCCGGTCAGTCCCCTCCGCGGCACCCGCACCCGGCCTGCCCGACACCCCCGTAAGAACCCGAAGGAATGGTCCCGCGTGACGCCTGACCGCAATGCCGTGCGTACACCCGAATATCTGATGGCGGGCGCCGACCATCCGTACTGGCCCATCGACGTGGTGAGCGCCAACGCCCGCACCATCATGTTCGGTTCCCCGGAGGACATTGCCCGCATCGCCGCCACCGAAGGCCTGGGGCGGCCATGACAACACCCCACGAAGCCACCCGTTCTGCTGTACCCACAAAAGTGAGGAACCTGCTGTGAAATACGCCCTGGTCATCTTCGAGACCGACGCGTCGCGCGCTCGGATCCGGGCCGACCGCGATGCCCACCGTGCGGCCTACGAGACGTGGATCGGCAAGCTGGCTGCCACCGGCAAACTGGCGGGCGGTGACGCCCTCGACACCGAGCATCAGGACCCTGTCACGGTGCGCACGGCATCGGACGGAACCGTCTCGGTGACCGACGGGCCCGTGCACGGCGGCGAGGAAACCCTCGGCGGCTGGTTTCTGCTGGAGGTGACCGACCACGCCGAGGCCATCGAACTGGCCCGCAGCTTCCCCACCCCCGAGACAATCGAATTGCGTCCGGTCCTCGAATCGGCCTGACGAGCGCCTCACCCCGCCCGCCCTCTGGACCGGCGTCGGCGTGAGCCGCCGGCTCTCATCCGCTCAGCCGATGCTTCACGTACTCCGGATCCGGTTCTCCCACTTCGATGGTGTTCTCGTCGAGCCCGTTGCCGATGCGGAAACAACCGGCATCGAAGGCGAACTCCACCGCGACGGTGCCATCGGCCAAGTCCTGGCCCGGCGCGCGCCATTCGAGCAGGGATACGTCGCGGAGTAGCTGGCCGACGTACGGCTCGAGCCGTACGTCGGCACCGGACCACGCGGGCGTGAAATCGGAGTCTTCCCAGCCGGTGATCGCCGCGGTGGTGTCGATGGTGTTCCAGCCGATCGACAGCTCATCGAACTTCCAGTGGCAGATCTCGACTCGCACGCCTTCGAAGTCCAGCACCACCGGGCAATCAGCGAACCAGTCTCCGTCATCGACGAAGCGCACCAGCGCGAACCCGCTCAGGCGCCGCCCGCCCAACTGCGCCAGCCGTAGACCGTGATCCTCGCGGACGGCTTCGAGTCCGACCACGAAGTCCGGCTCGAAGCCGGAGATTCCCATACGCACAACACCGGATTCTCCAGAACCTCCAGTGACGCAGCCAGTCATTAACGCCCGGGTTCCGTGTGTTCTTGCGTGGCACTTGACGCGGCCATGGTCTGTACCTATGTTCTCCAGCCGACGCCATGTTCACGTCAACGTCCAGCGTTCACATACAGGAACGGATGGCCCCCCACCATGCAGCCTCGCCACAGAAGGCCACGCACTGCACTGTTCTCCGCTCTCGTCGCCTCCGTCGCGGCTCTCGTCGCCGGGCTCATCGCCTGGCCCGGGGCCGATCGCGCGGACGCCGCCCCCGCCGTGTTCGTCCACCCCGGAGTCACTGTCTCCAAGGGGCAGTTGGACTTCACCAAGGCCAAGCTCGACGCCGGCGCCCAGCCGTGGAAGAGCGCCTTCGATCAGATGAAGGCCGGCAAATACGCCGACCTGAACCGCACCCCGAAGCCCCGGGCGACAGTCGAGTGCGGCTCGTACTCCAACCCCAACTACGGCTGTACGGACGAGCGCGAGGACGCCATCGCCGCGTACACTCACGCGCTCGCCTGGTACTTCACCCGCGACGAGCGCCACGCGAAGAAGTCCATCCAGCTCATGGACGCCTGGTCGGCCGTCATCCAGGACCACACCAACAGCAACGCGCCCCTTCAGACCGGCTGGGCCGGCTCCTCCTGGCCCAAGGCCGCGGAGATCATCAAGTACACGTACACCGGCGGCTGGGCGAACGAGGGCCGCTTCCGGACCATGCTGCGGAACGTGTACCTGCCCGAGGTGATCAACGGGTCGAACTCCAACGGCAACTGGGAGCTGACCATGATGGAGGCCGCCATCGGCATCTCCGTCTTCCTGGAGGACAAGGCCTCGTACGACAAGGCGATGGCCAAGTTCCGTACACGCACCGCCGCGTACATATACCTGTCGTCGGATGGCGCGCTGCCCAAGACGGTGCCCAGTCAGAATCTCGACACCAGGGAAAAGATCGTCAAGTACTGGCAGGGCCAGTCCACATTCGTGACCGGGTTGTCGCAGGAGACCTGCCGCGACTTCACGCACACCGGATACGGCATCTCGTCCATCTCCCACATCGCCGAGACCAGCCGCATCCAAGGACAGGACCTCTACGGTACCGATGTCGGCGAGCGGCTGCGCCAGGCCCTCGGCTTCCACTCCAAGTACCAGCTCGGCGAGGCGCCGCCCAGCTGGCTGTGCGGCGGCTCCGTCGAGCGTGGCCTCGGCCCGGTCACCGAGGTCGGCTACAACGCCCTGCACACCCGCCGCGGCATCGCCATGACCAACACCCAGAAGCTCACCGAGCAGCAGCGTCCGGCCGGTTCGAACAACCTGTTCGTTGCGTGGGAGACCCTTACCCACGCCGAGAACCCCAGTTGATCCCCGGGACCGGCTGCGGCTGGTCCCGACCCATGCCCGGCCGGGCACCGGCAGTCACGCCGGCGCCCGGCCGGTTCCGTACAGGCGCAGGTAGTCTGGCGGGCGCCGAGCCGGAGTCATGCGAAGTGCCGAGGCCGGCTGGGGTTCGGTGCAGGCACATCACGGGGGATTGCAGCGTATGACCTTGCAGGACGGGGATCCGCGTTCCATCGGCAGTTATGCATTGGAGGGCCGGCTCGGCGCGGGCGGCATGGGAGTGGTCTACCGTGCCCGTTCGCTGTCGGGCCGGCAGGTGGCCGTCAAAGTGATCCGGCCGGAGCTGGCTCAGGACGCGGGGTTCCGGGACCGCTTCCGGCGTGAGGTGGCCGCCGCGCGCCAGGTGAGCGGTGCGTTCACCGCGCCGGTCGTGGACGCCGACCCGGACGCCCCCACGCCGTGGCTGGCGACACTGTTCGTGCCCGGCCCCTCCCTTGCCGAACGTATTGCCGGACAGGGCCCGTTGGCCCCGGGTGAGGTGCTGCGCCTGGCGGCCGGTCTGGCGGAGGCGCTGCGGGACATCCACCGCGCGGGGCTGGTCCACCGCGACCTCAAGCCGGGCAATGTCCTGCTCGCGGACGACGGCCCGCGTGTCATCGACTTCGGTATCTCCCGGGCCAGCGACGGGACTCAGCTGACGCAGACCGGCACGGCCGTCGGCACGCCGCCGTTCATGGCGCCCGAGCAGTTCACCGGCGCCCCGGTCGGCCCGTCGGCGGACGTGTTCTCGTTGGGCTCGGTCCTCGTCCACGCGGCCACCGGACATGGTCCTTTCGACGGGGACAGCATGCACACGATCGGCTTCCGCGTCGTCTACGAGGACCCGGACCTGACCTCGCTCCCGGACGAACTGCGCTCGCTGGTGACCTCCTGCCTCGCCAAGGACCCGGCGCAGCGTCCTACCGTGGACCAGGTCCTGCAGACGCTCGGCGCAGCCGGACCGAGTGATGCCGTGCCCCCGACCGTGTTGTCACCGCAGCCCACGGCGCCGGCGGGGTTCGGACCGCCGCCGACCGTGCAGGGCGCCGCCCTCGGTCCTCGTCGGATACGGCTCATGCGCCGACCTGCGGTCATCGCCGCCGCAGCCGCCCTGGCAGCTGTCGCGATCACCGTGCCCGTACTGGTGAATCAGCTGGGAGACGACGGCAAGAAGTCCGGCACCGGCACCGGTCCGTCCCCGTCGTCGAGCGCGTCCCAGGGCGGGGGAGGGCCGCTGAACTCCTCTTGCGCGGAGCGGTCGGGGATGACGCGCGGCGCCGGTTCCCAGACCCAGCAGCCGGCTGTCAACGCGTGGATCCGCGACTACACCACGGCCTGCCCGGACCAGGACATGTCCTACGACGGCGGGGGTTCCGGGTTCGGCTACATGGACTTCAAGGGTGAGCGGGCCGATTTCGCCGTCCTCAACAAGCCCATGAGCGCGGCCGAATCCACCTGGGTCGACCAGAGGTGTGGCGCCGGCGGCGCTGTGCAGTTCCCTGTGACCACCATGCCGGTGGCGCTCGTGTTCCATCTGGAGGGCGTCGACTCCCTTACGCTCAGCGGCAGGACCATCGCCCAGATCTACATGGGCAAGATCACGCGCTGGAACGATCCGCAGATCGTCGGCCTCAACCCCGAAGTGACCCTGCCCGACCGGACCATCACCCTGTTCCATCACCACGGCCAGTCCGAGTCCACGCAGACGCTCACCGAATATCTCGCCGGCGCCGCGCCCGACGACTGGCGCTACATGCCCAGCATCTCCATGCCCGACCTGAAGAGCGAGGCCGTCCCGGACGAGGACATCGCCGACAAGGTCACCGCGACCGACGGCTCACTCGCCTACGCGCCCATGGACATCGTGACGCAGGCGAAGCTGTCCGCCGCGTCCCTGGACACCGGCGCCGGCAAACCGGTCTTCCCCGATGCCGAGTCCCTCACCGAAGGCGCCGCGACCGCCGACGTGGTCGACCCCACCCGCAGGGACATGGCGATGAAGGTCGCCTACGACACCACCGCGGACAACGCCTATCCGGTCTTCCGGTTCGGTTACGCCGTCGTGTGCGCCAAGCACAGCAGCAAGACCACCCCGGATGTCCGCCCCTTCCTCGCCCACGCCCTGAGCGAGAAGGGTCAGAAAACAGCGGCGGAACTCGGTTACGGCGCCCTCCCCGAACCCCTCACACAAAAGGGCCTCAACCTCATGAACGGACGCCGCTGACCGTCACTGCTCGCGGGCGGAAGCCATCTCACCTGCGTCGACACGGCGTGACAACTCCCGTTCGCCTGCCGTCGGTGCCGCGAGCGCGAAGGCTCGATGGGTGCGGCGCAGCATCAGGCGGGCCATGAAGGGATGGCCGAGGCGCACGACGCCCCAGTAGAGGCGCCCTCGCAGAGATTCCGCCGCGGCGACGGTGCACAGCCAGACGTGGGTGTCGTCAACCAGGATCGAGGCGCGGGCGGTGACGCCGGCGGTGTCCACGCGCAGAAGGATTTCCCGGTCGTCGCGGGCGATGACGGGGAACGCTTCGCGGAGGATCGGCGTCCACGCCTGAGGGTCGCGCGGCAGGCCGGGGAGCAACGGCATGCGGTACGCGTCCTGGTAGGCGGGGCGGTCGAGTGCCGTATGGATGAGGCGTGCGTGATCAGGTATCGCGCTCGTCTCCGGCTTCGCCCACATCAGGGCGCCGAGCAGGCGGACGCGCGGGGAGTGGCGTATGGGGTGGGCGAGTGAACTCGTCGTCACGCGTTCGATGTTGTCGAAGACCTCCTCGACGATCGTGTCGTGAAGAGGCTTGACCGCGGCGAGCCAGCCTAGGTGTCCGACGCTGCTGTACTTCAGCTCCAGTACATGCCGGACGCGGCTGTGCCCCTGGCCGAGTGGTTCGACGGTGAACTCGTGGTAGCCGTCCAGGGGAGGGGTCATGTCGAAGCGGATGCGGTGCCCCGGCTCGAATTCGGTGACCTCGTAGGTGATCGGTCCGTGGCCGCCGACCGCGCCGACCTGAAGCGGCCGGTCGAAGTGCATCGGATCCCAGGCGGGGGTCGGGAAGATCGGGTCGTCTTCGGCCGAGAGCCGGTCGAGCAAGGCCCCGACGGCCTCGGCCGGTGCCTCGATCACGCGCTCGTGCACACTGCGGATCCGGGTCATCACGCACCTCCATACGCTGCCGTATGGTTCTACCGTACGGTACCGTATGGTCATGGTGCAACGGCGGCAGGAAGCCCCACGGGACAGCAGCAAGAAGCCGCGACTGACCGCGGACGACTGGGCGGACGCCGCCCTCGAAGCGATCGCGGAAGGCGGACTCGCAGCCGTCGCCGTCGAGCCGCTCGCCGCACGCCTGGGCACCACGAAGGGCAGCTTCTACTGGCACTTCACGAACCGTGACGCCCTGATCGACGCGGCCCTCGACCGGTGGGCGGAGGTCGCCACCGAGGGCACCATCGCGGACGTCGAGGCGGAATCCGACCCCGAGCAGAAGATCCGCCGCCTCTTCGCCTTCGCCATCCAAGCCGCCACCGACGACCCCTTGGAAGTCGCCCTGCTCGCCACCGCGGCGCATCCCCGGGTGGCCGCCGCGGTGAGACGGGTGACGGAGCGCCGCGTCGCGTACGTCGCGGAACTCTTCGCCGCCCTCGGCTTCCCCGAGGGCGAGGCCCGCAGGCGCGGTCTCCTCGCCTACTCCGTGTACCTGGGCCACGCCCAACTCGGCCACGCCGCACCGTCGGTGCTGCCTCCGCAGGAGGGTGGCGAGTTCCAGACATATCTGGACGAGGCGCTCGGGGTGCTGATGCGCCGCCAGTGAGTTCAGTCAGGCACACAGCCGCACGAGTGTCATGCGCGGTCGGCGGTCGGCGGCGGGCCGGGTGTCAGTGTTCTGTGCAGAGCAGCGCGCAGACGAAGTCCTCCTGCACCGCGCGCAGGCGCTGCAGCATGTCGGGATCGGTGCGGGCGTTGATCTGCGAGGTGACGGAGAAGGTCAGCGAGCGGCGTCCGTCGGGTGTCGCCGCGATCAACTGCGTGTAGCCGGCGGTGTTGCCGGTGTGCCCGAGTACGACGCCGCACCGGGTCGTGTACCGGAAGAGAGCAAGCCCGGCATCGTTGCGCCCCGGCCCGGCAGGTTCGGAGGCCCCGCCGGCCACCCAGCGCCGCTGCTCGCGCACGATGCCACGCCCGGTGAGGCGGCCACCCGCGTAGGCGCTGACGAAGCGGCTCATGTCGGCAGGCGTGGAGACGATACCGCCCGAGGCCCACACCCCCGACATGCCGATCAGCTCGCTGACGTCCTCGGGTGCTCCGGGCGGGCTGACGTCGTAGCCGTGCAGATACGGTTCACGCATCCGGAAGCCGTGCGGCAGGCTGGTGCGCTGCAGGCCCAGCGGCCGGTACACGAGCTTCTTGAGGAGCTGCTCGTACGGGGTGCGGGTGACGGCCTCCGCCATGAGTGCCACGGCGATGTTGTCGGAGTTGGAGTACTGGTAGCGCGAGCCGGGCTTGAAATGCAGCGGCTGGTCGCTGACGTAGTCGAGCAGCCGCCGTGAATCGAATCGGTGGTGGGGGTCGGCGCGCAGGACGGCCCCGAACGCGGGGGCCTGCGAATAGTCGGGCAGGCCGGAGGTGTGGTTCAGGAGTTGCCGGAGTGTCACCGCCCGCCAGGCTCTTGGCAGCTGCGGCAGTCGTCGACCGAGGGTGTCGTCGAGGCGCAGTGCACGTTGTTCGACGAGAGACAGGGCGATCGCGCCGCTGAACGCCTTGGCCGTGCTGGCGATCCGCATGTGGTCGTCGGAGTGGGGCGGGCGCCCGGTCTGCAGATCGGCGACTCCGGCGCGCACCACGCGTTGGTGGCGTCCGTCGCGCAGTACGGCGATTGCTCCCGGTGGTCCGCCAGGAGTCCGCACCAGTTCCTCCAGTTGCCGCTGCAGCGAACCGTGTGGATCCCCCTCACCTTGCCCGGCAGCCTGAGCGGCCTGCGGAGAGAGCAGAGCCATGCATGCGGTGAACAAAGTGAGAGCGCGCAGGCAGTGACGGGGGCGGGTGCGAGGGGGCATCGGGTTCTCCTGAAGGACGGCATGCACACGGTGACCCTCAGCGTCACGCGCCACCGCAGCACAGGCCGCCCGCGCTACTGCACACGGCGCAACGCCTGTCTGCGCGATGGCGCAGTGGGACCTCCACCACGGCTTGGCCTAGACGAGTCCTGGGTCACCGGTCGCGGCAAACCCGACGACAGAGTGCTCGAGCAGTTCCAGGAACTGCCGCATGTCATCCGCGACTTTGTCGAGCTCCGGTTCGTCCAGCGTCGCTGTTCGCGTCCGCCACACCGCACCATCGAGGGCAACAACATAGGAGAGCCCTCCGCCGTTCGACCCGATGACCAGCCCGCCCTGAACCTCGTCCGCATGCACCGTTCCGTATTCGGCGAGCTGTACGAGGACGCCGCTCGCCGAATCGATCCAGTACCCGTTCCCCACGTCCGGCAGCCAAACTCCACCGATCGTGCGATAGAAGGTGATCAGGTCAGGGGCCATGGTTGTCGCCCGGGTCAGTGCGAGTGCGGCCTCACGCTCCGCGGAGTCGGCAAGCCGAGCGTGGTTGTCGGTCGCCTGGAAGCCGTACTTCTCTTCATGGTCGACCATCATCGCCTTCTCGGCGTCCAACATTCTGCTCGCCCACGACAACAGCCAGGACGACGACAACCCATGCTCGCTCATGATTTCAGAGCATCGCACGGGCCACTGACAGGACTGGCGCAGCCATTTCAACGACATCGCCCGCGACCTCACGATCTGGATGGTCGCCCGCGACCTCCCCGGAGGGCCAACCAGGCAGGTCACCGACTTCTCAAACGCGGCCTAGGCGGCCGTCGCCGCTGACGTCCAGGAGCACCCGGCCCATCCCGCCCTGTCCTCCCTTGCAGCCTGGAGCGCCAACGCCCTTGTGATGCCCGGGGGTTGTGGTCATGATCGTGGGGCACTAGCCGTGCCGGCAGCGCGGAGGGGGATGAAGTGGGCCGATATGTCGGGCCTTTGATCACGGGGGTGGTCGGTGCCCTCATCATCGTCGGTGGGTTCGCCATCCAGTGGGACGGATTCTCGGACAAGTGCGACGGATACGTGATGGAGGAAGGCGACCGCTGCGTCGAGGAGGGGAGCGGTGATTCGTACGGTTACGAGGACATCGCCGACCGCCAGTCCGAGACCGACGAGACCGTGGGCCTGGTCGGGCTGGGCCTGGGCGGCGTGATGATCCTCGGGGCAGTGGGAACAGCCGTGTCCGCCGCACGAGAGGCGGCCGAGCGCAAGGCGAGAGACCTCGCCGACGCAGCCAAGTGGCCCCGGCCGGAAGATCCCGGACTCCAGGAGGCGCACAGCCCTCTGCCTGCCGGCGGCAGTGTCACGCTCTTCACGCACGCGATGCGGTACACCAACGACGCGGGCGTCGAACGATGGGCGTCGTGGCGCGACATCATCAAGGTCACGCTGTCGCAGGAATATCGCCAGGACCACGTCCGTATCGACAGGGGAAGCGGCCACTACGAGGTCCGGGGCCCGGCCGGCAGCCTTGATTTCGGGCAGCGCGTCCAGGAGGCCGTCGCTCAGGCACACATCGCCCACATCCTGGAGACGCTGGAAGACGGCGGTGTGGTCAACCTGAACCCGGAGAAGAACCTGCGCCTGACCTTCGACGGGTTCCGGCGCACTCTGAAGGGCAAGGAGGGCTTCATCCCCTGGTCACTTGTCACCGGCATCGTGCTGGGCCGCGATCTTCAGGTCCGCATCACCGTCGAGAAGGGCCAGTGGAGCGTCTTCAACGCCCACGGACCCCGCCAACATGCGGCCTTCGAGATCGCCGAACGGCTGTGGTCCCAAGCGGCGGCGCCGCACCCCTGATGTCCTCGGAGCCGAGGTCTCCCGCAGCCGCTGTTCAGCGCGGTCGCGGTTCGAAGGCGGGCTTCAGCAGCCAGGACTCGATCTGCCGGACTGTGGGCAACACGGTGGCGAGGTTCATGTGCGCGACGAGGAGCAGCGCAGTGACACCGAGGGCGGCCTCGCCCGCGCGGACGCCGGGCAACGCGAGCGCGGCCACCGGGATCAGCGCGACCACGGCCATCCCGAACGCGCCGGCCACGACGATCCGTACGTGCACGTAACCGAGGTACTCGGCGGTCGGGCGTCCCGGCCGGATGCCCGGAACGAAGCCCCCTTCGCGCTGCAGACTCCCCGTGGCTTCCTCGCTGTTGAACGCGAAACCCCCACGGAGGAAGACGTACGCGAAGACGAGCAGTGCGTACGCCGCAATGAGCCAGGGAATCGGAGGCGCCGGCAGCACGAGGAGCAGGGAGGCGGGGACCGCCACCCCGAACGCGCCCTGTCCGCCGCGAACCGCGATGTAGGTCCCACTGCCGCCGTAGGCGCGGCGGCCGATCATCCGCTTCGCGTACTGGATCGGGACCCTGCGCTCACCCTGCAGGATCGTGACGCTGAGCCCGGTGACCAGCACCAGTGCGAGGACGACGGCCAACGAAACCGCCACACCGCCAATGCCGCCGGGGGCCGCGTCCCACACCTGCCCCGGAAAGACCGCCGCGGCCTGGGCGAGAAACAGAATCGACAGGCCCTCCCCGAACCCACGGTCAGTGATGATGGCGCTCAGCCACAGGACCACGGCCGTGCCGCCGGTCATGCAGACCACCATGGTGATCTGTGAGAGGGCACCCGTGCTGTACAGGACGTCCGCATCCGCTGCAGTGTCCGTCAGCGGAGGGCGACCGTCGACGGTCAACCGCACCACCACCGTCGCGAGCGCCGCGCTCAGCAGGACGGCGACGCACCTGGTGTACGACGCGATCCTGGCGTGTCCGGCCTCGCCGGCCTCAACCAGCGCCCGGACGCGGGGGACCAGCAGGCCGCCGAATCCGACGAGGTAGGTCGCGGCGATGACCGGCAGGACTCCCAACGCAAGGACCGAGAGCTCGGCCAGCCCGCCACCGGTGAGCAGGTCGAGGAGCCCTGGCAGTTGCCCGGAGGCCGGATCGGCTGCCGCCAGTGCCGAGTTGTCGACTCCGGGCAGGGGCAGGCTCTGGCCGCACCGGAACAACGTGACGGCGAGCAGCATGACGAGGAGCCGCCTGCGCACTTCAGGTACCCGGATGGCGCGTATCAGCACGCTCGATTCCCCCAACGTCAGGGCCCATGGGCAGACCTTCGCGCAGGCCTGTGAACATCGAAGGAAGCACGAGAGAACACTCCGGCTCAAGACTTCAGGTCGATGCCGGTCCGCGGGAACTCGGTGGTCGCGCCACGATGCGGCGTGGCGTGTGGGGGCTTCTCACCTGCCGCGATTGAGGTTAGGTTAGGCATACCTAAGTCGCACGGGGTGTGCGGTTTGGTGTCTCCGCCTGCCCTCCGGGAGTACTTACATGCGCCTTTTCCGCGCCCCTGCCAGCGCCTTGCGGCCTGCCTTGCACGTGCCTGATCTGCTTCCGAGTGCGGCGGAGCGTGTCCGGACGATCCTCGCGACGGCGCACTCGATGTCCGTGGTCACTGACAACACCGACGAGCACGTGGTGCACCACCTCGACGCCACGGACGCGATGGGACACATTCATCTGCATGACCCATCTGAAGCGGCGCTCCATCCCGAGGCGCAACGCACCCCCGTGCGCCTGGAATTCACCGACATCGCGCCGACCGCAGTGCGCGCTCGGCTGCGCGCCCGGCTCACCGTGACGGGAGTCCTCGAGGCGCCCTTCCGGCCTGGCGCGACGGACAGCTTCTGCATGGAATACGGACAGGCCGTCCTCGAGACCGGCGGCGAGCGGAGCTTCGTCAGCCTGCGGGAACTCCACGCGGTCGAGCCGGACCCGCTCGCCGGCGCCGAACCGGCGATGCTCACCCACCTCGCGCACGGTCATCCCGAGCTCGTCACGCTGCTGTTGCGCCTCGTCCGCCCCCACCCGCAGCCCGGGCTGCAGCGCGCCCTGCCCCTCGCCCTGGACCGCTACGGCATCACGCTCCGCCTCGAATACCCCCGGACCCACACCGACGTCCGACTGCCCTTCCCCACCTCCATCCAGAACCCTGAAGAAGTGCGACCACGGATTCACGCCCTCCTGGATGCCGCCCGCCGCGGCAGAACCACCCACATGTGACCCACGTCACAATGGATTCCTGTCAGGAATCGGGGCGCCATCCCGCTCACCTCACGAAGAGCGAGGCGATCCGACAGGAGCATCACATGAAGCACCGCATCGTTGTACTCGGTGCCGGCTATGCCGGGGCGTACGTGGCCGGGAACCTGGCCCGTCGGCTGTCCCCGGCGGACATCGAGCTCACCGTGGTCAATGCCGTGCCCGACTTCGTACAGCGGCAGCGGCTGAACCAGTTGGCAGCCGGACGTGACATCGAGGCTCCGAAGCTCACCGATGTCTTCGCGGGCACGGGGATCCGGCTGCGCGTGGCCCGGGTCACCGCTGTCGACCCCGAGCGGGCGGTCGTCGTCGTTGCCGATGCCGACGGCGGCGGTGATCTCGGCTATGACACGCTCGTGTACGCGCTCGGCAGCCACCGCGACGACCATGGCGTCCCCGGCGTGGCCGAGCACGCCTTCGACGTCGCCGGCAGGCCATCCGCGCTGCGTCTGCGTGAGCGCCTGGACAGCCTCGGCGGCCTGGACCGGCAGGGCGACGGCGGGAGCGTAGTGGTCGTCGGTGACGGGTTGACCGGCATCGAGACCGCCACTGAGATCGCCGAAGCCCGCCCCGGTCTGTCGGTGGCGCTGGTCGCCCGCGGTGAACTGGGTGCCCGGCTCTCCGACGGCGCCCGCGGCCACCTGCGCCGGGCGTGCGACCGCCTTGGCATCACGGTCCTGGAGAACACCCGGGTCGAAGCCGTCGAAGCGACACGAGTGCTGTGCGCCGACGGCACCGCCCTGGCAGCCGATGCGACCGTGTGGACGGCAGGGTTCGCGGTCAGCCCCATCGCGGCCGCCGGCGGTCTTGAGGTCACCGAAGCCGGCCAGATGGTCGTCGACCGCACCATGCGGTCGGTTTCGCACCCGGATGTCTACGCCGTCGGCGACAGTGTCTTCACCCTCGGCGACAACGGCCTGCCGCTGCCGATGAACTGCGGCTCGGCCGGTTTCACGGGACGGCAGGCCATCGAGGCGATTGTGGGACGCCTGACCGGCCGCACGATCGCCAACGTCAAGCTGGTCTACCAGTACAACGCCATCAGCCTCGGACAGAGGGACGGGATCCTGCAGTTGATCGACGGCGAAGCGGAGCCGAAGCCGAGGTTCATGGGCGGCCGGAAGGCCGTGAGGGTCAAGGCGGGCATCCAGAAGGGAGCGCTGTGGGGCACCTCGCATCCGACCTTCGGCTTGCCCCGGCGCAGGCACCGGTTGGCAGCCGCCCCGAAGACGCCCACCGGGACAAGCGGTCACGCGGCTGTCTAGGGTGATCCACGTGGACACCACCGGCACCGATCGCTTCGACACCGGCACGTTCGAGGCCAGTCGTCACCGGCTGGCCTCAATTGCCTACCGGCTGCTGGGTTCCGCCACCGACGCCCAGGACATCGTCCAGGACGCGTTTCTGCACTGGCAGGCCGCCGACCGGAAGCGGATCAACGTGCCGGAGGCATGGCTGACCAAGGTCGTCACCAATCTGTGTCTCGACCGCCTCCGCTCGGCACAGGCCCGCCGTGAACGGACCGCCGGCGCGTGGCTGCCCGAACCGCTCCTCGACGGCGATCCGCTGCTCGGCCCCGCCGATACGGCCGAGCAACGCGAGTCGGTCTCCCTGGCCGTGCTGACGCTCATGGAACGTCTGTCACCCGTCGAACGGGCCGTCTATGTCCTGCGCGAAGCGTTCTCGGACAGCCACGCAGTGATCGCCGAGATCCTCGACATCACAGAGTCCGCAAGTCAGCAGCACCTCCATCGCGCCCGGCGTCGCATCACCGCCGCGCGCCGCGAGGGCAGGGCGGCCGATCAGGAAGCTGCCCGCCGGGTCGTCGAGGAGTTCCTCGCCGCCGCCTCCTCGGGCCGCACCGAACGCCTCGTCGCGCTGCTCACGGACGACGCGACCGCGATCACCGACGGCGCGGGCCTGACCAGGACGCTGCTGCGCTACGACACTCCGCAGCGGATCGCAGCCGTCGCAAGCGCCGGCTTCAAGCCCGCATCCATGCAACGGCGACTCGACGGCATCACGCCCACCGCGTATCACGCGTTCGTCAACGGGGGTCCCGCGATCCTCTTCGTCATCGGCGACCAGGTCATCGGTGCCGTGACGTTCGACCTCGCAGACGGCAGGATCGCAACGGTGCGCGGCATCGCCGCCCCCAACCGGCTGATCCGCCTCACCGAGGTCTGGCGTCAACGTGAACCGGACACACCGCTCATGAGCCGGTGGTGACCCGGACAGTGGTCTGCAGTGTAGTGGGGGAGGAACTTCATGGATCTGGGCAAGGCGGCCCTGCAAAGGATCGCTGCGATTGTTGTCTGCGGTGCGATCGCGGCCATGATCGTGGTGTTGATCAACTGGCTGTCGACGCTTGACGCACCTGATGAACCCTACGGCGTGCCCCAGGATCCCAAGCAGTCGAATGGGGCAACCCCACGCTAGGTGGAATGCGTGGGCGCATTCCTATGTTCCGGCGCCGTTGGCTGCCTGAATGCGTTCTGCCGCGCAGCCGACGCGTTCGGCCTCGCCGGCGACGTATCGGGGGAGGAGCGTCGGTGGTAGCCAGGTGGGTTGTCTGCCGAGTGCCTCGGACTGTTCGATGACGAAGGTGACGCGGCCGATCTGACACTTGGCCTGGTAGACGGCGCGGGTGTCGGTGGCGCTTCCGTATCCGTGGGTGCCCGTGACACGCGGGCCGCCGTTCAGTTCGGCCCGGGTGAAGACCGGGGCCAGGCGCGGGTCGGCGACGGTCGTCAGCCGGAGATCTGCCTGGCCGCTGCCAGTACTCACCTCGCAGGTGCGTACGGCGGCGTCGGCGTCGGCGGTGACGCGTACCTGCTTGAGGGATGTACGTGTCGAGCGCGGCAGAGCGAGGCCGTCGATGCCGCACAGGCGATCGGTGTCGGCCTTCTGCCACCTGGCCGGTTCGGGCAGTTCGGTGGGTGCTTTGTACGTGCCGCCGCAGCCGAGTTCGGCAAGGGTGCTGTTGGCGGTGCGGACCACGGCACGGGCGAGAGCCGCGCGGTCCTCCGCTTCGCCGCTCTCCGATCCCCTGGTGCCGACCGAGACGTCGACGACGGTTGGCCCGTCGAACTCGTCGCCCTTGCCGACGCATCCTTCGGGCAGTGCGATCCACGCCCGGCTGTCCGATGCCATGCCGGGCAGCCCGTCGCCGAGTCCCACCATCTCGGAGCCGAGGAACTCGGTGGGCCACAGCGGGTCGTCCGTGCCGCGCAGCCCGTCGAGCGTGTGCATCCGCAAGGTTGCCGACCAGCGGGCCGCGTCGTTCTCGTAGCCCAGGATCCGGCACTCCCCGTAGAGCTCGTTCTGACCCAACGGATCGTATTCGGGAGTCAGTTCATCGACCCGCGTCTCCAGCTTCCCGAACATTGCCGAGAGGGTGGTCTCGTCCAGCGCACCCCAGCACGGGTCCTTCCCGAGCAGCGGCAGGCTGTCCGTACGCCAGCCGACCACACCGGCGCCGAGCAGGGCGCCGACGAGGACGCCGATCGCCGACGCGCGCAAGGCGGGGGAGCGCAGCACACGCCGCAGGCGACCAGGTGGGATTGAGGCGGCGGGCTCATCAGCGTCCGGCTTCGGGGGCACCGCGTCCTGACCGTTCTTGCGGTCCTGGCCCATCACGCTTCGCCCCCGTCCGTACCGTCGCCCGTCTCGCAGCCGATCCGCTTCTGCACGGCCTGCTCGAACCGTGCGAACACACCCGGACCATCCGGTCGTGCATGGGGCTGTAGCGAGATGAGGTGCATGTAGAAGTACGTCGGGCGTCCCGCGCACTCGACCCGCTTCAACGCCGACGCCGCACCAGCTTGCTCCGGAAGGCCGTCGAACACGGCGGCGAGCCGCGGCTGCGACACCATCACGAACTGCGCACCGGTCTCATCCGGTTGGCGCGGTGCCGTCCAGAAGACAGTGCAGGTCTGCAGTCGGTCGCCCACGGTCCCCACCTGGTCCTGGTACTGCGAGCCCTTCCGCAGCCGGAAGTCGACCCCGTCGATCCGGCAGGCGTCATTGCCGCCGAACGAGTCGTCGTCCTCGGCGACATCGACAAACGGAGATGACACGCTCCACGGCTCGTCCGGTGCGCAACCGGCCGACTTCATCCCCGTGTTGGCCACGGACAACAGCATCTGCGTGATCTCCCCGTAGCTGCCCATGGAGAACGGCATCTCCACGCGGCCCAAGTGCCCATCCCCGTGCGAGGTCGGCGTCAGCGTCACTGCCGTAGGACGTCCGTCCACGTCGCACTCCTCGGGCAGAACGGCCATGGCGTGATCCCCGGCGACGAAGCCCGGCAGCCCATCCGGCAGTGGCGTCCCCGACCCCGCGAACTGCGCGTCGATCCATGCCCGCCGCGATCCGGCCTTCTCGGGCACCGGCCCGTATCTGACCGTGATCCGCTCGATGATCGAAATGGATCCGCCCGCGTCACCGTCGGGCACCTCGGATCGCACCGTCACCGTGCACTTCCCGTGCGGCCGCTCCTTGCCCGGTGGTGAAGTCTCTTCACTGCTGCGCTCGGAACCGGACTTCTCCAAGGCCTCGTCGCCCAGGAAGCCGTCGGCGCCGCCCGCCTGCCAAGCGCCCCAGCAGTACGACTCCTTGAAGGGCCATGAGCCGCTCACCCATAGCCCTGCTCCCGTGCCCAGCACCGCAAAGGCCGTCAATGCGGCCCACCACTTCCCCCGTGCCACTGCTCTTGCTCCCCGTAGAACGACTGTGCAGTCCCGCTGCCCATCCTGCCGGATCATGATCTGCATGCCTGCGGCAGGGGTGAGGGCCTGTCGACCCGATCAGCGTCGGTCAGAAGGGCGCGCCTGTCGCCGCCTGGATCTGGCATCAAAGTGACGAGAAGACTGCTGGGTCACGGCAATGCTCGCTGGTCAGCAGGTCTGGGACCCTCCGCGAGCCAGGAGTTGGCCTGACGGCCTGTGGTCACCGAAGGGAGTGTGCTGCCGTGTCCTTTCCGCCTCCGTACCAGCAGATGCCACCGCCACAAGGCGGGCCGGTGCCCACGCCTCCGCCCTTCTACGGGCCGCCAATACCCCCGCCCAGACCCCCGGTCGACGGCTTGGCCGTCGCCTCCCTCGTCTGCTCCCTCGTCCTGCTGGCGCCGATCGCCCTGCCCCTCGGGATCGTGGCCCTCGTCCGTACGACGCGCACAGGCCACCGCGGCCGAGGACTCGCGATCGCCGGAATCTCGGTCTCCGGCGTGGTCCTCGCCCTCGCAGTGGCACTCCTGAGCGGCGTACTGCACTTCAGGGTCTGGGCGGTCCACAACCCGGGCACTCCGACGGGAAGCTCCAGCACGCCGCCCTCGTCCGCGAACGGAGACCGCGTGCACATCGGCGTGCTGCGCGAGCGCGACTGCTTCACCCCCGGTGAAGTCCCGAATGAGGACTCCGGACAGCTCAAGGACTTCACGGCTGTACGCATCCCGTGCGGCGAACCGCACCGCGGCGAGCTTTACGCACGGATTCAGCTGCCCGACCAAACGGAGTTCCCCGGAACGGAGTCGGTCAAGAAGACGGCCGCCGAGAAGTGCGCTGTTCGCCTCTTCGACTACTCCCCTGACCCGGCCGCGTTCGGAGGCCTGCGCACCTTCTTCTACTTCCCCGAGCGTGACAGCTGGCACCGGGGAGACCGGACCGTCCTCTGCTGGGCCGGCCGGCCCCAGGGAGACCTCAGCGAGCCGATCCGCCAGGACCTCGACGCCATGAAGCCCGCCCAACGCGCCTACCTGGCCGCGGTCAAGCCGGTGCAGCTGGCCCAGGCCCGCAGGCCGCTGCTGGGCCCGAAGCGGGACCTGGTGGGAGCTCGGAAGTGGGCGCGTGAGGTGTCCGCCGGCCAAGCACAGACGGCGCGGATGCTCGACGAGGCCGAGATCCCCGCGGCGCTGCGGAAGCCGGCCCAGGAGCTCGCCGACGAAATGCGGCGTGGAGTCCCGTACTGGGACGAGGCGGCCACGGCGGAAACAGCGGACGCCTTCTACACCGCCATGCGCAAAGCCTCCGTCGACCCGACGCGTGGCATCGACCTCGAACGCCGCCTGCGGACGGGACTTGGACTCCGGCTTCCGGACGGGCAGTTCGACCCCACAGCGGTGTTGTCAGCCGCCAGATGAACAAGGCGCCGAGGCAAGGGCCCTCGGCGTCACTGAACGGCGCCGGGCCGCGGAGAGCGGAGACCGGCCGCCGCCAATGCCGCTGCCAGGGCTGTGGCTACGGCGGTGAACGACGTGACCAGCCAGACGCCTCCGACCGGGGCGTTCATCTGCGGGCGGGTGAACTCCCCGGGCGTTGCGTAGACGACGAGCCGGTCTCCCGCCCGCGCATCTGCAGGACATGCCTTCCCCAGTCGGGCGAAGTCCGATTCCCGGAGGGTTCGTTTCAGCGCCGTGCCGTCAGGCCGCTCCAGTGAGCACTCCCACCACACGCGGGTGACCTGCCCTGTCGGCGCTGTTCTTTCATGCCGAACCACCTTGGTGACAACAGTCTCGACGGGCTTTCCCCACGCATCGAGCACGGCCTGGTCGAGGAAGGCCAGCAGGCCCACGGCGAGCAGGCACTCCACCACCGCGGCCGCACCGAAGTGCCAGGGACTGAGGTGGATGAAGCAGACGGCGATCAGTACGAAGCCCGCGCCGAGCAGCATCAGCGTCGTCACCGCGGCCACCGCGTGGTGCGGCCACCACGCGGGGATGAGTATGACCATGACCACGGCCAACGCAAAGGTCAGCACCGAAGCCGCGACACCTGCGAGTGCCCCGGCCGGCCACAGTCTTGGTCTCCCGTTCACTCCACCTCCCGATGCCCCACGGTCTCAGCGGGCAGGCCGGCTGTCACCCACCGGTCAAGGCCGGTGACCGACGACAAGCCCGTGACGCCCCGCAGCGGCCGAATGGAGCCGGAGTTCTGGCCGGTCGGACGGGAAGCCTGGACAGTCGGCCGACGCGGCGCCGGACCGTGCGGATCTAGCGTTCTCTTCATCAGGTGACACACCACGGAGAGGACACACGATGGATCAGCGGGCATCGGACCGAGTTGCAGATCTGACCGTGGAGTTCGAGGAGGACGTCGTCAAGCTGCTGTTGGACGCGATGCGCGCGGCCATGCGCCAGGAGCGCACCGACCTGGGCACGGAGAGTGTGCTGAGCGCACTCGTGTCGGGTGACTCCGCCGCGGGCGCCGCGATCGCTCCTGGGGTGAAGGTCTCAGGGTCGCTCGCCGGGTCGATCGGCAGCCGGGGTACATCCGTGTGGGTCAGCGAGGACGCGGGGGACGGCAGGCCGGAGTCCCTGGACGACCGGCAGGAGATCGACGCCCTCTGGCGGGAGGTCCGGCACGACGAGGCCGACCGGATCCGCTGGAAGAACCGCAAGAAGGAGGAACGGGACAGGGCAAGCCTTGACCTGCCGCCGATGACAGGTGCGGTGAGGTCCGTACTGCACAAGGCTCTGGAGTCCGCACGGGAGGAGGGCGTCCTTTCGGTGTGCGTCGGCCATGTCGCCCGCGCGCTGATCGAGCTGCCCGGCACCCGCGCCCAGGAGGCCATGCTCGTGGAGAAGCTGGACACCTCGGCTGCCGCGACTGCTCTCGAAGCGTTGCGGGGGAGCGATGAAGTGCCGGAGCCCGCCACCGTGTTGGTGCTGCGCAAGGCGGGGACGTTCGGGAAGAGCGGCAACCCGCTGACCCGGAAGATGACCGCCTGGATCTTCGGCGGCGGCGCAGGGTTCGGCTCCGCGGTCGTGGGCGTGGTGTCCTCGGAGGCCACACGCGGGGCGGTGCGCCGCGGGCAACCGCAACGCCGGCCCGTCGACCTGCTGATGGGCATCCTGGCCCTGGAGCGGTCGCTGACCGTTGCGGAACGCGACCTGCCCGAGAAGCTGCAGGGCGCCAACCGGGGAGCGGAACTCCTGCGCCGCCACGGTGGCGGCCAGGAGGCGATGGCTCGCGTGCTGCTTCCGGCCACCGGAGTCGTGGACGTGGAGCCCGCGGAGGACCGTGAGCCCGCGGACTTCGAGCGACGCCTCCTGCACGTCACCCAGTTGACCGCTGCCCACCACGGTTCGCCGACCGTCGGCACGACCCATCTGCTGGCCGCACTGCTGGACGAGACCGGGACGGACGCGGAGTCCGCGGCAGAGATCACACGCGTGCTGACGGAGAGCGGCGTGGACGTCGAGGCCCTCCGCGCCGAGCCGGAGCTGCGGGTTCCGCGCGGAGCGGCATCGCCCCACTGAGGCCGAATGGAGCGCGTCAACGCATATGACAGCATCACCCGTTGACTAGCGGAATCCGCACGGAGGCAACGATGAGCACGGCGGTACGACCGTGGATGCGTATACGCGGTGAGGCAACTGCCGTCCGCAAGGCCATGCGAACAGCGCCCGGCCGGACCGTCGCGAACGAGGTCGTCCTGGCCTGCCTGGTCCTCCTCTGCTCGCTGGCACCGCTCCCACTCCTCCCACCCGCCCACCCGGTGCCCGGCGTCCTCGTCGGCGTGTGGGCAGCGCTGCTCGTCCCCGCACGCCGCAGGTATCCGGCCTTCGCCGTACTGGGCTGCATACCGGTGCTCGCCGGCGAGAACGTTTGGGCGACGGCGGTCGTGCCCTGGGTCGTCTGGTCCGCCGCACGCCGCATCCCCTCCGCACGGCGCGCCTGGACCGCCGTCGCGGCGAGCGCCACCGGAGCCGTGCTCCTGTCGGTCATCGCCCAGGCCCGCAGCGGACTGCCGACCCTGCCGTACGTCCTCACGGGCGCCGCCGTCGCCGCCCTGTTCGTCGTCCTGCCCGCCCTGTCCGGACGAGTGCTGGGACGCCGCCGCCCGCTGAGACGACTGCTGCAGGAACGCAACGCCTACCTCGAACAGGCCCGCTTCCTCACCGACGAGGCGGCCCGCATGGAGGAACGCGCCCGCATCGCCGGCGAGATGCATGATCTGCTCGGCCACCGCATCGGCCTCATCGCGGTACACGCGGGAGCACTCCAGCTCGCAGCCGAACGACAGGCCCCTCCACTGGCGCCCCAGGCCGAACTCCTGCACACCACCGCCGGCACGGCCATGGACGAACTCCGCGGCATCCTCGGCGTCCTGCGCCACCGCTCCGCGGAGGACGTCGGAGACCGAGGCACCCGCGAAGCCCTCTCCGCCCTCGTCGAGGACTCCCGCAGCGCAGGCGTGGACGTCGCACTGAACTGGAACGCCGGCGAGCTGACGGAGCCCGACCCGCGGATCAGGCAAGCGGTACACCGCGTCACCCGCGAAGGACTCACCAACGCGCTCAAGCACGCACCCGGCGCTCCGGTCCGGGTGATGTTCCAGGACGACGGGGACTCGGTGGTGGTGACGGTCGCCAACGACGCGCCGCCCACTCCCCGTTCGCCGGGGGAAGGCAGCCGCAGCGGACTCGTGGGCCTGCAGGAACGCGTCCGCCTGCTCGGGGGAGCGCTGCAGGCAGGTCACCGGCCTGAAGGCGGCTTCGTCCTGTCCGCCCGGATGCCCTCGCGCCCCAATGTGCAGCCCGAGTACGCCACTTCGCCGATGCGCCTGTCAGAGGGAGCCGGCTCGCGGCCACCGCTGTCCACCGAAGTCCTCACCTGGCCCCGCCTCCTGGGAGGCGGCTGCGCGGCCCTGCTGGTCCTGCTGCCGACGATCGGCGGCATCGTCGCCCTGCTGATCATGGCGGTCCTACAATGAGCCGATGATCCGAGTCCTCATCGCCGACGACGAAGCGCTGATGCGCACCGGGGTCAGGCTCGTCCTGGAACACGACGACGAGATCAGCGTGGTGGCCGAGGCACAGAACGCCCACGAGGCCGTCGAGGCCTGCCGCGCCCACCAGGTCGACGTCGCGCTCCTGGACATCCGCATGCCGGGCGACGGCATCACCGCCGTCACCGGGATCGCCCGGCACTCGCCCCGGACGCACGCGGTGATGCTGACCTCCTTCGGCGAGGAGGAGACGGTGACCAGCGCCCTGCGGGCCGGCGCGCACGGCTATCTCCTCAAGGACACGGGCCCACGCGACCTCATCGAAGCCGTCCGGCGCGCAGCCGCCGGCGACCCCGTCCTCGCACCGCAGATCACGCGCCAACTCGTCGACTTCCGGGTCCGTTCCGGCCACAGCAACGAGGCCGCAGCCGGCCGGCTCACCGAACTGACACGGGCCGAACGCGACATCCTGAGCCTGCTGGGCACCGGCCTCTCCAACACCGAGATCGCCGCCCGACTCCACCTGAGCTCGGGCACGGTCAAGGCCCACATCAGCAGCATCCTCACCCGCACCGGCTGCTCGAACCGGGTGCAGGCCGCGGTGCTGGCTCAGGAGGCGGGGCTGCTCGGCTGACGGGTTTGGCGAAGAGTGCGCGGCGAGGGTCCGACGTCCACCGCCGCCCGTCACCGTCCGTCTCCGCGGGGTTCGTGAGCGGCCTCGAAGGCTCCACCAGAAAGCGAGAGATTCCCACAGGTTCGGACCAATGCGGCGATGGTGCAGAGGGGACGGTGCAGTGCCGGTCTTCAGGTGAAAGCGGCTCAACTCGCCATGAATGGCGTGGAGTTGGAGGCGAAGGGTGCCTGCGAGAGGTCTAGACAACATGTTCGTTTCTGTGTCACCGTGACGACGGCATGATCCGCACGCAGGGGGCCGACACCAGTACGGAGACCCATCGGGTCTCCCGTCACCTCGCACTGCCGGCCCTCTGTTGCTGCCCGTTCGGACTTGAAAGCACTCGCTTCATCGACCGGATCGGAGCCCCGTGAAGAGATCCCGCTCAGTCGTCGGAACCGTGGCCCTGGTGATGGGCCTTGCCGCCGCACACCTCGGACTCGGGTCGTCGGCCCAGGCCGCACCAGCCGCCGCACCCGAAGCCGAGCAACCCCTGCCCGCCGTCTCGCCGCCGCCCCAGACCATCGACCGCTCCGGCGCCGACGCACCCGTGACCGGACGCGTCATCGTCGTCGCGGACGACCGTACGGATCCGGCGGCGTTGCGCCACCTCAAGAGCGAACTGCGCCGGCACGGCGCCGACAACGTCGATGTGGTCCCACCCGGCGCCCGCACCACGCCCGGCCTGCTGACCCTCCGCCTCGGCCCTGCCGACCGCACCGACATCGCAGCACAACTGGGCAGCGTGAAGGCGCCCGATCGCCCCGAGGCCTACGCACTGCGCGTCGCCGTCCGAGGCGCGTCCAAGCAGGCAGCGCTGGGCGGCGCGGACGCGGCCGGCCAGTTCTACGCCGTCCAGACGCTGCGGCAGCTCTTCGTTCGAGCCTCGGACGGCTGGCGCATCTCGGGAGTGCACGTCAGCGACCACCCCGCCATGCCCCTGCGAGGAACCATCGAGGGCTTCTACGGCCTGCCCTGGACACCGGCCGAGCGCCTCGACCAGATGGACTTCTACGGCGACATCAAGGCCAACACCTATGTGTACGCGCCCAAGGACGACCCGTACCACCGTGACAAGTGGCGCGAACCCTACCCGGCCGACAAACTCGCCGAACTCGGCCGGCTCGTCGGGCGGGCCGACGCCAACCACGTCCGGTTCACCTTCGCCGTCTCGCCCGGCGGCTCCATCTGCTACTCGGACCCGTCCGACCGCGCGGCACTGAAGGAGAAGCTGCAGGCGCTCTACGACAAGGGAGTGCGCGCCTTCTCCGTCCCCCTCGACGACATCAGCTACACGAAATGGAACTGCGACGGCGACCGCACCGCCTACGGAGAACCCGGCCGCGCCGCCGCGGCCAAGGCGCAGGTCGATCTTCTCAACGACGTCCAGCGCAATTTCGTCGCGACCCACGACGGCACCCAGCCGCTGCAGATGGTGCCGACCGAATACGGAGACCTCACCGACACCGCGTACAAGCAGACCATGCGCGCCACGCTGGACCCCGCGGTCGTCGTGATGTGGACCGGCACCGACGTCGTCCCGCCCGCCATCACCAACGAGCAGGCGGACGCCGCCTCGGAACTGTTCGGCCGCAAGGTGTTCGTCTGGGACAACTACCCCGTCAACGACTTCGGCCGCACCAGCGGCCGCCTGCTGCTCGCCCCGTACGACAAACGCGAAGCCGGACTGTCCGAGCACCTCAGCGGGATCGTCGCCAACCCGATGAACCAGCCGTACGCCAGCAAGGTCGCCGTGTTCGGCGCGGCGTCCTTCGGATGGAACGACCGCGCCTACGACGCGGACACCAACTGGCCCCGGGCCCTCACCTATCTCGCGGGCGGCGACCGCAAGGCGGCCGAAGCCCTGCGCGTCTTCGCCGACCTGGAGCACCTCGCGCCCACCTTCGGCGAGACGCCGTGGCAGGAGCAGGCGCCCGAACTGGCGGCGCGACTGACCCGGTACTGGACGCAGTGGAAGGCCGGGGACCGCACCGAGGCACTGGCAGATCTGCGCACGTACGCGGTGAGGATCGCCGACGCTCCGGAACGGATCCGCGGCGGCGCCGTACAAGAGGGCTTCGTGACCGACGCCAAGCCATGGCTCGACGCCACCGACCTGTGGGGCGACGCGACCGTGCACATGGTCGATGCCCTCGCCGCCCGGGTCGACGGCGACGCCGACCGGTCGCAGAAGCTCCAGGCCGCATCGCGCACACTGCAGGAACAGGCGGCGGGTGTACGCGTGGATCCGCCCCGCAACTCCTGGGGAGCGGCACCGGTCAAGGTCGGTGACGGTGTCCTGGACGCTTTCCTCGTACAGGCCGACGTGATGCTCGACCTGTGGGACTCGGTCGGCGGCGGCGAGAACCTCGCCCTCACCGGCAAGGCGAGCGCCTCCAGCGTGGAAGGCGACCTCGACCGGCTGGCTGCGCGCTTCGTCAACGACGGCTCGCTGGGGACTCGTTGGGCCTCCGGCTACAGCGACGACGCATGGGTGCAGATCGAACTCGCGGCACCCACGAAGGTCGTCGCGGTGACCCTGGCATGGGAGAGCGCGTGCGCGTCGCAGTACCGCATCGAGACCTCCGAGGACGGAGTGCACTGGACCACCGCCGCCACCAGGACGCCGACCGCGTGCGGCAACGACGTCATCCGCCTCACCGGGGAACAGCCGGTGAACCACGTCCGCATGCAAGGCGTGAAGCGCAGCACCACGTGGGGCTACTCCATCTATGAGATGGGGGTGTACGGAGCTCCGGCCGGCAACTGAACGGTCGGTGCGGGGCGGTGGTCCGGTGGGGACCCCGCCCCAGCGGTCAAGGCGAACGATCACGCGGCTGCGTCAATCCCCGTCGACTTCATTCGTCGGAGCGACCAACGTGGGAAGCGCGGGAATCTCCTGAGCGAGGAAGGACCCCGGATCGGTCGTGAAGTGCGGCGCCGGCGTTGTCGTCCACCAACTGCGGACCGCCCGAGTGGTGCGGGTGGCCCCCGACCGCTTGTCGACGTAGGTGAGTTCACGCTCGCCGGACTCGCGCCTCGTGACGCGGCCACGCTTGCAGCCGACCGGGTAATCGTTCCAGTTCACGCCGGCCTCGGACCACAGAAGCTCCTGCATGCCTTCGACGGAGACGCCGTGCAGCCGGGAGTGGGAGAAGTGGGCTTGGGCGGCCATGCTGATGCTGTTGCGCACCGCGTCGCGCTGCCGCCACAGGAAGTAGTTCGCCACCTCGACCGGGTCCCCGATCGTGAACACCCGCGCGTCGAACAGGGCACGCTTTCCGGGACGTCGCTCGTTGAGTACGGCGGTGGCCACGGCTGCGCTGATGCTGAGCTGCTTGGCCACAACTCCGCCGAACCAGGGCTCGGTCTGGTGGGTGGCGAAGTCGGTGATGAGAACGCTGATCTCGTCGGACTGCGTGTAGGCGAACACGCTTCCGCTGATTTCCTGGCAGAGCGCTTCGGCCACGGCGCTCATGTCGGCCATGAACCCCTCGTCGAAGGGCTTCTCGGCGCCCCGCAAGTAGGAGTGAAAGGCGCGGCCGTCGACACGAAGGACGGTGTAGGTGCGGCGCGGCAGGACATGCCGCGCCGCTGCCTCGTAGCGCTTCATGCGATCGCCCAGTGCCGTCCTGTCACTCACGCCGCCACCCCCACGGTTGCCATGCGCGCATTTTCCCATGGCCGGTTCAGGGCCTGTGACGCCGCCGAGTGGTGCGACGGTGTCACCGAGTTCGGAGGCTGTGTAGTTCGTCAGTTGCGGAAGCCGAGGGCGGAGCCGCGGAGGTGTTCGAGGCGGCCGTTGAGCGCTTCGGTGGGGCCGTTGGATGTGCCGGGCCCGTCGAAGTGGGCGAGCACGTCGGCGGCGCCCTCGGCCAGGACCGCGTCGTTGGCGGTCCTGGCCACGAGACCCCCAGAGCGTCGGCGACGCGGGCGACCGAACGTGGTCAGGTCAGGGCGGGCCTCACCTCCATCCTCGGGCGACCTCGACCCCTGCCCGGCCACCGATGCGCCGACCGGACTACACCTCGACTGCGACTCCGAAGAGCCCAAATTGCCTCCGGTGGGAGGGTCGGCCCGCGTGCTACGTTCGCGCCATGACGAGACCCAGTGAGATTCTCGGCAGTGTGGTCGCCGCCGGCGAGCGCGAGCAGCTCGAGACGTTCCTGGATTACCTGCGTGACGCCGTCGTGCGCAAGGCCCGCGGGGTGTCGGAGGAGGACGCCCGGCGCAGCCCGGTGCCGACCGGCACCAACCTCGGCGGCCTGATCAAACACCTGCGGTGGGTGGAACTGGGCGGGTTCGCCGAGGGGATCGGGCAGATCCCTGCCGCGGAGCTGCCCACGCCGCCGTGGACCGCCGCAGACCCGGAGGCCGACCTGCGGCTGGAGCCGAACGAGACGCTCGACGACGTCATCGGCGCCTACCAGGCGGAGTGCGACCGCTCCCGCGAGATCGCCGCCCAGCACAGCCTTGACTACGCGCCGCCGGGCGGGGAGTTGACGTTGCGGTGGGTGTACTTGCACCTGATCCTGGAGACCGGCCGGCACGCGGGCCACGCGGACATCCTGCGCGAGCTGATCGACGGCAGCGTCGGCGACTGACGGCTCGCGGCGCGTCGCCGGTCCGTGTTCCGGTCGTCGGAGGCGGCGTTACACCGGATCGGCGACGAGATCACTCAGGGGTGGCGAAACCTGGCCCGGATGCATGAGCTGATGCAAACGGACCTCGGGGTTACCAGACCCTCGCACGACTGAAAGCCCCCCGCATGAGGCGGGGGGCTTTCGTCGAGTCCCGTCCTCGTCAGAACGCCGAGGCGATCCTGACCCCGGAGAAGGGCTCCGTTGCGTGCAGGCTTACGTAGACGTAGCCGGGTGGTGGGTTCTGGATGGTGAGCGTTTCCGTGTTGCCGGAGGTTGTCGAGCTTGCGGTGTGGGCGGACTTGGTCGCCCACGTCGTCGGGTTGTAGTAGAGGTCCGCGTCGCCGGTGCCGCCGGAGACCGTGAGCTTGAGGGATGCGGTGCCCTCGGGGATGCGCGCGTACAGGTACGTGTAGTTGCCGGCGGTGGCCGAGAGGGACGAGCGGACACAGTCGTTGCCGAGCTCGCGTGTGTCGCTCGACGTGCATTCCGAGGGCGCGGGCGTGTTCGTGCCGCAGTCTCCCGCCGCGCACCGGCTCAGCCACGCGGCGAAGTCCGCGTCGTAGCGGGTGCCGATCGTGCTGGTGAGCAGGGTGCGGGCGGCGTTCCAGTCACCGGTGCGGTAGTGGCCGAGCAGGGTGGCCACGTCCTCGGGGTGGGACTGGATCAGGTAGCGGACGGCGAGATAGCCCCACTGGTAGACGCGGGTGGAGTCGGAGTTCTCGTATGTCGTGTCGAAGAGGGTGCTGAGTGTGTAGGTGTTGCGGCCCGCTTCGGTAAGTGCCTTCTCGTAGGGGACGTCCCGGTACCCGTACGAGATGTACTCGGCGAAGCCCTCCACCCACATCACGGTCGGTGTCCGCATCCCCTCCGCGAAGTCCCCGTACATGTTGAAGCGGCCGTCGAGGTAGTGCGTGTACTCATGGTTGAGGTTCCAGATGTGGAACTCGGGCCGCAGCCACTCCGCCTCGTACGCGATGAACCGCGGCAGATTGCCGGCCTGCGCCGGGTCGCCCTCCAGGTACATGCCGCCGTTGTCGGTGCTGATGCCGAAGATGATCCCGGCGTAACGCTGGTACTGGGCGCTGGAGTCGAAGACCACCACTTCGAGGGTGGTGTTGTTGTCGTCCGCCACCGGTCCGCTGTCCTTGGCCATGGCATGGAAGTACGCGTCCTGCCCCGCCAGACTGGTGCAGCTCGCGTCCAGCTCGGCCGCGGTCAGCTCCTGGGCCACGATGCGCAGGGTCGGACCGCAGGTGTGTCGCACGGTGAGGACCTTGTCGTAGAGCCGGCGCTCCAGGTCGCAGGTGCCGTACGCGCTGCAGTTCTCCTTGTCGTACGCCCAGGTCATTTCGGCCACACCCACCCACAGGGACGCCGTACGGCCGGTCATGGCGCTGCGGCCGAGGAGTTGCTCCGCCAACGGCCGTACGGTGGACCGCAGTTCGCCGTGCTGCAGGAAGCGGGCCAGTTCGCGGCCGGCGTTCGCGGGGAGGTAGTCCTTGTCCGTGTCGAGCAGGGCGTCGTGGCGGACGGCGAAGTCGCGCAGGACGGTCAGGACGGACGGGTCGCTCTGCACGGCGGTCACGAAGTCCGGTTCCTGGTGGCCGCGGAACAGCACGGTGTAGGTGTTGTTCACGGCGGCGACCATCCACCAGTGCGCGTCGTAGGTGGAGTTGTAGTCGCCGAGCAGGTGCTTGACCACTCGCAGATAGCGGGCGTTCTCCGTCGCGCTGTCGATCAGCGTCACGGTCTCGGCCAGGGTCTCTCCATTGGCCGCGCTGACGTCGAAGGCGTGCGATGAGCCGAAGAAGGAGTCGAGGCCGGAGCGGATCGCGCTCTGCAGTGCGGGCCCGTACGAGCCGACGGTGTCCGGGTCGCCCCACTGCACGTAGTAGCCGGCCCGCAGGTACAGGACCAGCTGGGTGATCGAACCGGTGTTGTTCCCCGGGTAGTTCGTGGCGCTGTCCCGCAGGGCGGAGGCCACCGTGATCATCTGCTCCTCACGGAACAGCGACCTCGCGTCCGAACCGCCCGCGCTGAACAGGGTGTTGATGCAGGCGGTGTCGGACACCTTGATCTGCTGGACCAGGGCCGCTCCGGTCTTCGAGGTGAAATCGGCCGTGTCGCAGGCTGCCTTGGCGCCCGGCTTCTTGGCGCCCGGCTTCTTGGGCGCGGCCTTCGTGGTGTGCAGCGGCGGGCGCCGGTCGGGGTTCTCGGTGGGCTCCGCGGCGTGCTCGGCCTCGTCGGCGACGAGCGCGGACTTGGTGATGAGGGTGGCCGGCCGCGGGCCTGTGCCCGGGCGCGGCTCGGGGGACTTGGCCGTGCCCGCCGAAGCGGGGGCCGTGTGAGGGGGAGACGCGGCGCTCTGCGCGCTCGCCGCGGTCGGGGCGAGGACGGCGAGCCCCAAGCTCACCGTCAGGGTTGCGATCAGCAGGTGCGCACCGGATCTGGGTGCGGATCGGACGCGCGTGGGGGATCTGCGTATCAAGGTGGCCTCCGGGTGACATGCCCATGGCTACTGTGTGACATGTACCATTGCACAGGTCGCATTGCACAGGGAAGCCTTCTGCGGTGTCCATGAACAGCCGTACGGGGAAAGGGAGGTGGGCACGCCCTGGGCGCACGGCCCCGGCGGGACCGACCGGTCCCTCGAGCCGTCGTGCGTCAGCGGCGTCCGCGTACCGTCTTCGCCGGCTCCTTCGCCTGCTGTCCCTTCGCCCACAGCGTGCGCACATGTCCGAGGTGGCGAGTCATGCACTTCTCGGCGCCCTTGGCGTCCCCGGCCAGCATCAGGTCGAGCAGCTCCAGGTGCTCCTCGGCGGAGGGCAGCAGCTCACCGCGCTCGTCCAGGCCGGTCAGTCCGTACAGGCGGGTGCGCTTGCGCAGGTCGCCGACGGTCTCCACCAGACGCTCGTTGCCCGTGAGGGAGAGCAGCGCCAGGTGGAAGCGGCGGTCGGCCTCCAGGTAGCCGATCAGGTCGTGCTTGCGGGCACTGCTCACGATCTCCTTGGCGATCGGGCGCAGTGCCTCCAGGTCCTCGCGGGCCGCGGTGCGGGTGATCCGGCCGATCATGGGGACCTCGATCAGGGTGCGGATCTCCGTGTACTGGTCCAGATCGCGCTCATTGACCTCGGTGACCCTGAAGCCCTTGTTGCGCACCGGCTCGACCATGCCCTCGCGCGCCAGATCCAGCATCGCCTCGCGCACAGGGGTCGCCGAGACCCCCAGGTCCTCGGCGAGCGCGGGCGCCGAGTAGACCTCGCCGGGCTTGAGTTCGCCCGAGATCAGCGCCGCGTGCAGCGCGTGGGCCACCTGGTCGCGCAGGCGCTCGCGTGTGGTGATGAGGTCGCGCTGAGACAGGTGGCCCATGGCGGTGGTTCCCTTCGTGCCGGCGCCCCGCACCCCGGTGGCCGAGCGGATCACCAGCGTACAATGTCACATCGTTTGTGCAGGTGGATGCGGGGAGAACTGTCCACGGACCGGACTCCGGCCGAGCCCCGGCCCAACTCCTGTACGTGACAAACCGGTTCAGATCACAACACCGGTGCCTCTCACATCAGGAACCCGGCCGGGAACGGGTCCTCAGGGTCGAGGAAATACTGACCCGTGCCCGTGATCCAGGCCCGCCCGGTGATCCTGGGCACCACCGCGGTCCGTCCGCCGACCTCCGTCTCGTACAGCAGGCGCCCGGTGAACTGCGTACCGATGAAGGACTCGTTGACAAAGTCCTGCTCCAGGGGCAGCTCGCCGCGCGCGTGCAGCTGTGCCATGCGGGCCGAAGTGCCGGTGCCGCACGGTGAGCGGTCGAACCAGCCGGGGTGGATGGCCATCGCGTGCCGTGAGTGGCGGGCATCGGAGCCGGGTGCGGTGAGGTGGACGTGCTTGAGGCCCGCGATCTCGGGCTGTTCGGGGTGCACAGGGCGATCCGGCGAGGCGTTGATCGCGTCCATGACGGCGAGACCTGCCGTGAGCAGATCCTCCTTGCGGGCGCGGTCGAAGGGCAGTCCCAGGCTGTCGAGATCGACGAACGCGTAGAAGTTCCCGCCGAACGCCAAGTCGTACGTGACCGTCCCGTGGCCCGGGACCTCGACCTTGCGGTCCAACCCGGCGCAGAACGCGGGCACGTTGGTGAGCGATGCCGACTTCGCGACCCCGTCCTCCACCTGGACATCCACGGGGACGAGACCCGCCGGAGTGTCCAGGGTGACGCGCGTGACGGGCTCGGTGACGGCCACCATGCCCGTCTCGACCAGGACGGTGGCCACCCCGATGGTGCCGTGGCCGCACATCGGGAGGACCCCGGACACCTCTATATAGAGGACGCCGTAGTCGGCCTCGGGCCGGATGGGCGGCTGGAGGATCGCGCCGCTCATCGCCGAGTGGCCGCGCGGCTCGTACATCAGGAGCGTGCGGAGGTGGTCCATGTGCTCGATGAAGTGCAGCCGGCGCTCGGCCATGGTGGCGCCGGGGATGACTCCGACACCCCCGGTGATCACGCGCGTGGGCATGCCCTCGGTATGCGAGTCGACGGCGTGGAAGACGTGGCGGGTACGCATGGCGGGTTCCCCTCGATGGTGTCCGGGCGGACTCGGTCGTGGCGTCGGCTCAGCGGTGTCCGTCGGCGACGGCCTTCTCGGTGGCCGCGCGCACGGCCTGCTCGGCCGGACCGGCCAGTGGCATGCGCGGCGGCCGGGTCGGGCCTCCGCGGCGGCCGGTGAGGTCCATGGAGAGCTTGATGGCCTGCACGAACTCGGTCCTGGAGTCCCAGCGCAGGAGCGAGTGCAGAGCCCGGTACAGAGGCAGGGCCCGGTCCAGGTCGCCGGCCGTCGCAGCGTGGTAGAGCTCGGCGCAGGAGGCCGGGAAGGCGTTGGGGTAGCCGGCGATCCAGCCGACGGCGCCCGCGACGGCGAGTTCGAGCAGGACGTCGTCCGCGCCGATCAACAGGTCGAGATCGGGGGCGAGTTCGGCGAGCTCGTACGCCCGGCGGACATCGCCGCTGAACTCCTTGACCGCCACGATGTGCCCGGCCGCGTGCAGTTCGGCGAGCAGCGACGGCACCAGATCGACCTTGGTGTCGATCGGGTTGTTGTACGCGACGACGGGCAAGCCCGCCTTGGCGACCTCGGCGTAGTGGGCGCGTACGGCCTCGTGGTCGGCGCGGTAGGCGTTCGGCGGCAGGAGCAGCACGCTGCCGCAGCCCGCGGCGGCGGCGCGCTCGGCCCACAGGCGGGACTCGGTGCTTCCGTACGCGGCGACCCCGGGCATGACCCGCGCCCCGTCACCCGCCGCCTCGACGGCGGTGTGGACGACGCGGGCGCGCTCCTCGGAGGTCAGGGTCTGGTACTCGCCGAGCGAGCCGTTGGGCACGACGCCGTCGCAGCCGTTGTCGAGCAGGAAGCGCACATGCTCGGCGTAGGCGTCGTAGTCGACCGAGCCGTCCTCGCGCAGGGGCAGCGCGGTGGCGACCATGATGCCGCGCCAGGGGTGGGTGGTGCTCCAGGTGGTGCCGTTGTTCATCGGGACTCCAGACGGGGCGTGTGCGGGGTTGTTACTGGGGGGCTTCGGAAGGGTCCGCGGGTTGAGGCGGGAGCGCTGCCAGGGCCGACAGCGGTACGGGGGTGGACAGGAGGCGTCGGTCAGGGGCCGACGGTTCTCCGGCCAGGCAGGCGACCGCCGAGGAGCAGATGCGGCCCTGGCACCAGCCCATGCCCGCGCGCGTGAGGAGCTTGACCGTGCGGGTGTCGCGGGCGCCGAGTTCGGTGGTGGCCTCGCGGATGCGGTCCGCGGTGACCTCCTCGCAGCGGCAGACCTCGGTGTCGCCGGCCAGCCAGCCGGTCCAGCCCGGACCTGGGGCGTGGACGGCGGCCATGGCGTCGGCGAAAGTGCGCATTCTGGCGATACGGCGGCGCAGTGGCGTCGTACGGGAAGTCGATGCGGTCCTTCCGGTGAGCTGTCCACCGGCCCTGTCGCCGAGTCGGGCGGCTGCCAGGAGTCCCGCCAACTCTCCCTCGGCCAGCGCGAGTTCCGCGCCGCCGACGCCGCGGGATTCGCCGGCCACCCACAAGGCGGGGACGGACGTCTCAAGGGAGTCGTCGGTGACCAGGGCGTAGGCGTCGTCGGCCGTACGGCGCACCTCGCAGCCCAGCGCGGTGGCCAGGTCGATCTGCGGGACGAGACCGTGGCCCACCGCCACCGCGTCACACGCGATCCGCCGCCCGGTGCCGGGCACAGGCCGCCACGTGCGGTCGAGGCGCGAGACCGTGACCGCCTCGACCCGTTCGGTGCCGTGCACCTCGGTGACCGCGGTGCGCGTACGGACCGGGACCTTGTGCCGGACAAGGGCCCGGGCATGGGTGAGCGCCTCGGCCGCCTTGCCCGGGTTGAGCGCCAGGGCGCGCGGGTGGCGGGCGTACCCGAGATAGCCGGTGGCGTCGACGACGGCCGGGACCCGCGCGCCCGCCGCGGTGAGCGAGCTCGCGGCGGCGAGCAGCAGCGGTCCGCTGCCCGCGACGACGATCCGCCGCCCGGGCAACACGAGCCCCGACTTGAGCATGGCCTGGGCGCCGCCCGCACTGATCACTCCGGGCAGGGTCCAGCCGGGGAAGGGGAGCTGGCGCTCCACGGCTCCGGTGGCGAGCAGCAGGCCGCGGGCGCTGATACGGGCCGGGGTGGCGTCCGTGCCGTCCGCACCCACGAGGGCGTGCACGGTCCAGGTGGGGTCGCGGTCCTCCCGTACGACACTCCATACGTGGTGCAGGGCGAGATGGCTGATGCCCGCGCAGCGGTCGAGCCGGGCTCGCAGTGAGGCGTAGGCGGACCAGCCATGGTGCAGCGCCTCGGGGCGTCGGGCGCCCAGGCCGGGGGAGGGGCTCCGGTAGAACTGCCCGCCGGTCTGCTCGCCCGCGTCGACCAGGGCGACCCGCAGCCCGGCTTCTCCGGCAGCCACGGCTCCGGCGAGACCCGCGGGTCCCGCGCCGATGACGACGAGGTCGTAAGCGGGGGAACTGTCCTGCTCAGCAGGCGAGGTCATCGCGTCCGCCTCCCTCCTGGGTGGTCACCGCGTCCCCCGGCTCGGCCGGGACCAGGCAGGCCCGCCGGTTCGGGACGCCGTTCACCGTGGCCAGGCAGTCATGGCACTGGCCGATTCCGCAGAAGGCGCCCCGCGGGCGGCCGGTGACACGGGTGGTGCGCCAGGCGAGGATCCCGGCGGCCCACAGGGCGGCTGCGAGCGACTGACCGGGCAGGGCGAGGACGGGCCGCCCGTCGAAGGTGATCTCGAAGGCGGGGCCGGGGTCGGCGGCCACCAGCTCGGCGGGGTTCATACGTCTCCCCTTGCGAGGGTGCTTCCACGATGTCATCAGGCAGTCGCTTCCGGGGAGTCGGGGAAACGGTTGGGTTCCGGGGATCCCGGGGCGGGTGAACGGTCGGCTTCGGGGGAGTGGAGTGGGGCGCCGGGCGGACCGGTCCCGGCCGGTGCGCCGGGCCGGCCCGAGCCGGCCGGGTTCTCGGGCAGGCCGCAGTCCCCGAACCGGTCCGGGCGGAACGCCGCCGGGTCCATCAGCGGCAGGTCACCCACCAGGGCCGCCGCGATCAGCGCCCCCGTCGCGGGTGCAAGCCCGATCCCCGCCCCTTCGTGCCCGCAGGCATGCAGCAGCCCCGGCACCCGTGGATCGGGCCCGATCGCGGGCAGATGATCCGGCAGGTAGGGCCGGAAACCCGCGTACGTGCGGATCACCCGCACCCCCGCGAGGACCGGGAAGAGCGCGGTCGCCTGGGCGGCGAGACGACGGAGCACCTCCGTGGACAACGTACGGTCGAAGCCCACCCGTTCACGGCTCGCCCCGATCAGGACCGGACCCGCAGGCGTGCCCTCGACGACCGCCGAGGTCTGCAGCGCCGCCGAACCGCTCGCCACATCGGCCACGTAGTCCGCCGCATACACCTTGTGCCGCACCACACGCGGCAGCGGCTCTGTGACCAGGACGAAGCCGCGGCGGGGGAGGACGGGCAGGTCCACCCCGGCGAGACGGGCCAGGGAACCACCCCAGGTCCCGGCCGCGTTGACCACGTACGGCGCGTCGAGCCGCAGTCCCGACGCGGTGGTCACCCCGCGTACCGACCCGTCCCCGGCCCTGCGTATCTCCGTGACCTCCTCGCCGCAGCGCACCCGCGCGCCCGAGGAGCGCAGCAAGTGGGCGGCGGCGAGGGCGGGTTGGACCTGCGCGTCTCCGGGATAGTGGAACGCGCCGGCCATCCCCTCGGCCACGTGCGGCTCCAGGTCGTGGAGCCGGTCGCCGGTGACCTCGTGGGCGTCGACCCCGGCCTTGGTCTGGGTGGCGGCGAAGGTGCGCAGCGCCGCGAGACCGCTCTCGTCACGGGCGACGACGACGCCGCCCTTCGTCTCGTACTCGATCGCGGCGGGCAGCTCGGTGGCGAGTTCCCGCCACAACCGCGCCGAGTGCAGGGCGAGTTCGAGCTCGGGGCCCGGCTCCTTGTCGGAGACCAGGAGGTTGCCCTCGCCCGCGCCGGTGGTGCCGCCCGCCACAGGACCCCGGTCGAGGACGGTGACGGAGAGCCCGGCGCGGGCGGCGTAGTAGGCACAGGCGGCACCGACCACACCGGCACCGATGACGATGACGTCCGGCGCGCTGCGAACTCGGCCTGTGCTCAAGGAGGTTCTCGTGGATTCCGTGGACACCTCAGTAATATTTCACATGGCACTGAGGCTGCCAAGAGGCCGACGGCAGCAGACCGGAACCACTTGAAGCCTCACCCTTCTTGGAGCCTCACCCTTCCCGGAGCGCTTCCATCCAGTCCTCGATCGCGCCCGGAGTCCTGGGCAGAGCCGAGGACATCAGCCGCGCCCCCTCCGTCGTGATCAGCAGATCGTCCTCGATGCGCACACCGATCCCGCGCAGTTCGGGCGGCAGGGTCTCGTCGTCGGGCTGGAAGTACAGGCCGGGCTCGACGGTCAGGACATGACCTTCGGCCAGCTCGCCGTCCATGTACGTCTGAGTGCGGGCCTGGGCGCAGTCGTGCACGTCGAGCCCGAGCATGTGGCCGCTGTTGCAGAGGGTGTAGCGCCGGTGGAGGTCCCCCTCGGGGGATTTGAGGATGCCCCAGTCGGTCAGGCCCTCGGCGATCACCCGCATCCCCGCCCGGTGGAAGTCGCGGAAGCTCGCGCCGGGGCGCAGGGCTGCGATACCTGCCTCCTGGGCGGCCAGGACCAGTTCGTACACCCGGCGCTGTACGGGGGAGTAGTGGCCGGACAGGGGAAGGGTGCGGGTGATGTCGGCGGTGTAGAGGGTGTCGGTCTCCACGCCCGCGTCGAGCAGCAGCAGGTGGTCCGGGTCGAGGTGTCCGTCGTTGCGGATCCAGTGCAGGACGCAGGCGTGGGCTCCGGATGCGGCGATGGTGTCGTAGCCGAGGCCGTTGCCCTCCGCGCGGGCCCGCAGGTTGAAGACGCCCTCGATCCAGCGCTCCCCGCGCGGATGGCGCAGGGCGGCAGGCAGGGCGCGGACCACGTCCTCGAAGCCGGCGGTCGTGTGGTCGACGGCCAGCTGCAGCTGCTCGACCTCCCAGGCGTCCTTGATGAGGCGCAACTCGCTCAATGCGGCCTGCAGTTCGCGGTCGGCCGAGGCGTCGCGGCCGGGAGGAAGGTCCGTGAGTTCTGTGCAGCGGATGCCCGTCATCCGCTCGGCCTCGGCGAGGTCGGGGCGGCGGCCCACCCAGAACTCGCCGTAGCGCCGGTCGCGGAAGAACGCGCCGGTGCCGTCGGAGCGCTGCGAGCGCGGCCGTATGTGAAGGACCGCCTCGTGCCCCGACGTGCCGGACGGTTCCAGGACCAGGACGTGCCCGGCCTGCTCCTCGCCGGTCAGGCCCGTGAGATGGGCGTACGCGCTGTGCGGGCGGAAGCGGTGGTCGCAGTCGTTGGACCGCACCTTCAGCTCGCCCGCCGGGACGATCAGCCGCTCACCGGGGAAGCGGGCCGACAGACGGGCGCGGCGCCGGGCCGTCAACGCGGCCATGGGCAGCTCCAGTTCGCCGGGCAGCGGACTGGGCGCCCAGCCCTGCGCCATGGAGGCGGCGAGCTCGGGGGAGACGTCGAGGTCGTGGGAGGTGGTGCGAGGACGTGCGGACTGTGCCGAGATTTCGGTCATGAACTCTCCAAGCGCAGAAGCCGGTTCGGGCTCGGTTCGGGGTTGGTTCGGGGTCAGTTCAGGGTCTTCGCCGCTGAGGGGTTCTCAGTACAATTTCACATTGCTATGTTACGTGCCACATATCGCACGGCGCCGAGCTTTCCGCTCCGCGACCTTCTTCCGTGCCTGCCTTCATGACCCTCAGGAGCGCCCACGATGAACGCGCGTACCCGCCTGACCCTCGCCACCGCCGTAGTCATCTCCCTGTCCGTTGCGGGCTGTTCGCAGGACTCCAAGGGGTCGGGCGAGGGCGGCGGGCGCAAGAACCCCGCCGCGGCCAACGACGGAAAGATCGCAGGCGGTGCGCCGAACAAGGGCGGGACCCTGACGATCCTGTCCAACCAGGACTTCGCCCACCTCGACCCGGCCCGCAACTGGACGATGCCGACCATGGACTTCGGCACGCGGCTGCTCTACCGCACGCTGACCACGTTCAAGGCGGCCCCGGGCAAGGAGGGCCTGGAGGTCGTCCCGGACCTCGCCACCGACCTCGGGCAGCCGGCCAACGGCGGGAGGACCTGGACGTTCAAGCTGAAGAAGGGCGTGAAATACGAGGACGGCAGCGAGGTGAAGGCGCAGGACATCAAGTACAACGTCGAGCGTTCCTTCGCCACCGAGCTGACCAGCGGCCCCGACTACGCCAAGCGCTACCTCGCCGGCACCGAGGGCTACACCGGGCCGCTCAAGGGCGAGCACCTCGACTCGGTCAAGACGCCCGACGACCACACGATCGTCTTCGAACTCAACCAGCCGGTCCATGAGTTCGGCTCCACAGTCACGCTGCCGACCTTCTCGCCCGTTCCCGCTTCCAAGGAGACGGGCGTCAAGTACGACAACCACCCGTTCTCCTCGGGCCCGTACAAGATCGAGTCATACGAGCGAGAGAAGAAACTCGTCCTCGTGCGCAACGAGCACTGGGACCCGGCGACGGACGAGGTGCGCAAGGCCTACCCGGACAAGTTCGTGATGGTGATGGGCCTCAAGGGTACCCAGATCGACGACCGGCTCATAGCCTCCGACGGCCCCGACGCCTCCGCGCTCGCCTGGTCCGATCTGCAGCCCGGTTCCGCATCGAAGGTGCTCACCGACGACGAGGTGAAGAAGCGCTTCGTCTCCGAGGTGGGCGCGTGCACCAGCATGCTGCACCTCAACACCACCAAGGCCCCCTTCGACGACCCGTTGGTCCGCGAGGCGGTCCAGTACGCCGTCGACAAGGAGTCCGTGGTCACCGCGAGCGGCGGGCCCGCACTCAACGAGATCGCCACCGCGTACATGCCGCCCGCCCTGACCGGCGGCACCCAGCCCGACAGCCTGAAGATCCCGCCGACCGGCGACCAGGAGAAGGCCAAGCAGCTGCTCAAGTCGGCCGGCAAGGAGAACCTGAAGGTCACCATGACCGTCTCCACCGGCGAGAAGGGCCGCGGCGAGGCCATCCAGGAAGCGCTCGGCAAGGCGGGCATCAGCGTGCAGGTCGACACCGTGGACCCGGCCGCCTACTACGACGTCATCGGTGACACCAAGAACGCCCCCGACCTCGCGTACAGCGGCTGGTGCCCCGACTATCCGTCCGGTGCGACCTTCCTGCCGTTCGTCTTCGACGGCAGGTTCATCACCGAGAAGGGCAACTCCTCGAACATCTCCCAGTTCCGCGACCAGGCGACCATGGACCGGATCGACGGGATCAAGAAGATCGAGGACGTCGCGAAGGCCAATGAACAGTGGGCCGCCCTGGACGCCGAGGTGATGAAGAAGGCCCCGTCCATCCCGGTCGCCATCGAGCGCAAGCCGCTGCTCATCGGCACCAACATCGCGGGCGCCTACGCCCACCCGGTGTGGGCCGCGCAGCTCGACTACGCGACGATCGGCCTCAAGGACCCGAAGAAGAGCCAGAGTTGAGCGACTCGATGACCATGCTCACCGAAGCGCCGGGTACGAGTCCATGGCGCCTGGCCCGTGCGGAGCTGCGGCGCCGCACCTCCGTGAAGATCGCCCTCGCCGTCGTCGCACTCTTCGTCTTCATGGCCGCTGCCGCCCCGCTGCTCAGCCGGCTGGGCGGCTGGAGCCCCAACGAGTTCGACAAGAACGCCATCGACCCGTATGTCGGCGGCATCCCCATCGGACCGCTCGGCGGCATCGGCTCCGAGCACTGGTTCGGTGTGGAGCCGCTGACCGGCCGCGACCTGTTCGCGCGCGTCGTGCACGGCGCGCAGGTCTCGCTGCTCATCGCCTTCGCGAGCACCGCCATCGTGGTGCTCGCGGGCACGGCGGCCGGGATCGCGGCCGGCTACTTCGGAGGCCGGGTGGATGCGGCCCTGTCCCGGCTCATGGACCTGACGATGTCCTTCCCGTCGCTGATCTTCATGATCGCGATGATGTCGGTGGCCGGGGACGTCAACCGGATCCTTCTGATGACGCTGGTCATCGGCCTGTTCGGCTGGCCGGGCATCGCCCGCGTGGTGCGCGGCCAGACGCTCTCGCTCAAGCACCGCGAATACGTGGACGCCGCCCGCGTGGGCGGCGCCACCACCTGGCGCATCCTGACGCGCGACATCCTGCCGGGCGTCTCGGGCCCCGTCATCGCGTATACGACCCTCCTCATCCCGGGCATGATCGCCACCGAGGCGGCACTCAGCTTCCTCGGCGTCGGCGTGCGCCCGCCCACCCCGTCCTGGGGACAACTGATCGCCGAGAGCTACAACTTCTACGAGACCGACCCGATGTATTTCGTCATCCCGACGGTCTTCCTCTTCCTCGCCGTCCTCGCCTTCACCCTGCTCGGCGACGCGCTGCGCGATGTCCTCGATCCGAAGACCGGACGCACGGGAGGGCGCTCATGATCCTGTACGTCGCCCGTAGGCTGCTCGGGGCGTCCGGCGTACTGCTCGCCATCGCCGCCGTCACCTTCACGATCTTCTACGTGATGCCGGCCGATCCCGCCCAGGCGGCCTGCGGCAAGGTCTGCAGTCCCGAACAACTCGACGCCGTACGCCACTACATGGGCCTGGACGCCCCGATCGCAGAGCAGTTCCGGCACTTCCTCACCGGCATCTTCACCGGCCGCTCGCTCGGCACCGGACAGTTCGCGATCTCCTGCGACTTCCCGTGCCTCGGCTACTCGTACGCCTACTCCGAACCCGTCCGGGACATGCTCGTGGACCGCCTGCCGGTCTCCGTCTCCCTCGCCGTCGGAGCCGCCGCACTGTGGCTGCTCCTCGGCCTCGGCACCGGCGTCACCGCCGCCCTGCGCAAGGACACCGGCACCGACCGCTCCCTGATGATCGGCGCGGTGGCCGCCGCCTCCATGCCCGTCTACTTCACGTCCGGGCTGCTGATCCTGCTCTTCATCAAGACGCTCGGCTGGCTGCCGTATCCGGCCTACGAGAAGCTCACCGACGACCCGCTCGGCTGGGCATCGAACCTGCTCCTGCCCTGGATCGCCCTCGCCTTCCTGTACGCCGCCATGTACACGCGGATCAGCCGCGGTTCGATGATCGAGGCGATGGCCGAGCCGTATATCCGCACGGCCCGAGCCAAAGGCATGCCGGAGCGGACGGTCATCGTCAAGCACGGCCTGCGGACCGGGATGACACCGCTCCTCACCATCTTCGGCATGGATCTCGCCGGACTGCTCGCGGGCGCCATCATCACCGAGCAGATCTTCGGGCTCCAAGGCGTCGGCCAGCTCTTCCAGAAGGCCCTCGTCACCCAGGACCAGCCGATCATCCTCGGCGTCACACTGCTCGCCGCCTCCTTCATCGTCATCGCCAACCTGGTCGTGGACCTGCTCTACGCGGTCGTCGACCCCCGAGTGAGGTTCTGATGCCCGCCGACGTCCCCCTCCTTGAGGTCAGCGACCTCTCCGTCACCTTCCACACCCCCGACGGACACGACGTAAAGGCCGTGGACGGCGTGGGCTTCCGCGTCGAGGCCGGACGCACGCTCGGCATCGTCGGCGAGTCGGCATCGGGCAAGTCCGTGACCTCCCTCGCGGTCATGGGCCTGCACCGCGAACGGGCCACCGTCACCGGCTCCATCGCTCTTTCCGGTACGGAGCTCGTCGGCCGCGCCGAGAAGGAACTCTCCCGGCTGCGCGGCCGCCGCATGGCGATGATCTTCCAGGATCCGCTGTCCGGCCTGCACCCCTACTACACAGTCGGCGAGCAGGTCGCCGAGCACGTCCGCGTCCATCTGCGCGCCTCACGAGCGGCCGCCCGGCGTCGGGCCGTCGACATGCTGGCCGAGGTCGGCATCCCCGAGCCCAAGCGGCGGGCGGGGGAGTACCCGCACCAGTTCTCCGGCGGGATGCGCCAGCGCGCGATGATCGCGATGGCGCTCGCCTGCGAACCGGATCTCCTGATCGCCGACGAGCCCACCACCGCCCTCGATGTCACCGTGCAGGCCCAGATCCTCGAACTCCTCGCCCGTATCCAGGAGGAGCGCGGCCTGGGCATCGTGATGATCACCCACGATCTCGGGGTGGTGGCGCGCGTGGCCCATGAGGTCCTGGTGATGTACGCGGGACGGACCGCCGAACAGGCCGGCGTGGACGCCCTGTTCGCCGCACCCGGCCACCCGTACACACGCGGCCTGCTCGACTCGCTGCCCCGCCTCGACGACAGCGACGACACACCGCTGCGGTCCATCTCCGGCACCCCGCCCTCCCTGCGCGACCCGGCGCCGGGCTGTGCGTTCGCGCCCCGGTGCGCGCGGGTGGCCACGCTGGACGCGGCGGGGCGGGAGCGGTGCGAGGAACACCGGCCCGAACTGCTTCCGCTCGGCTCACCCGGGCGGCACACGGCCTGCCACCACCCGCTGACTGCCCAGGAGGTGGCCGTATGAGCGGCAGCCCGCTTCTCCATGTGTCCGACCTGACCATGACGTTCCCCGCCCGCCGAAGCCGTCCCGTGCGGGCCGTCGACGGGGTCTCCTTCGACGTACGGGAAGGAGAGACCCTCGGCCTCGTGGGTGAGTCGGGCTGCGGCAAGTCCACCACGGGCCGGATGATCGTCCGGCTGCTCGAACCGACCGCGGGATCCGTGGAGTTCGACGGCCGGAACATCACCCACCTGTCACCCGGCGGCCTGCGCCCCCTGCGCAAACACCTCCAGATGGTGTTCCAGGACCCGCACTCCTCCCTCAACCCCCGCCAGACCGTGGCCCGCATCATCTCCGACCCGCTGCTCGTCCAGGGCCGCAAGGCCGCCGAGGCGCGGGAGCGGGCGGCGGAACTGATGGGGCAGGTCGGGCTGATCCCCGAACACCTCGACCGCTACCCCCACGAATTCTCCGGCGGCCAGGCCCAGCGCATCGGCATAGCCCGCGCATTGGCCACGGGCCCGCGCCTGATCATCGCCGACGAACCGGTCTCCGCCCTCGACGTCTCCGTCCAGGCCCAGATCGTCAACCTCATGCAGGACCTGCAGCAGGACCTCGGCCTGGCGTATGTCTTCATCGCCCACGACCTCTCCGTGGTCAAACGGGTCTGCGACCGGGTGGCGGTGATGTACCTCGGCCGGATCGTGGAGAGCGGCGACAAGAAGGAGGTGTACGCGAACCCCCAACACCCCTACACACAAGCCTTGCTGTCCGCCATCCCCCTGCCCGACCCGGCGGCCGAGCGCACACGCGAACGCATCGTGCTGCGCGGCGATCCCCCGAGCCCGGCCGCCCCGCCGCCCGGCTGCGGCTTCCATCCGCGCTGCCCACGTGCCGAGGACATCTGTCGCACGGAGCGGCCGCTGCTGACGGGGGGCGGGGGCAGGCAGGTGGCGTGCCACCTTCCGGGGTAGACGGTTCTCGGGCCGGCGAGGGGCGGATCAGTCGGTGGCGTCGAGGCTCAGCGTCTGCTCCGAGGGCGTTCTGGAACCGCCGACCGCCGAACCGCTGGTGTCCGTCCACGCCCGGGTCGGTGTGGTCTCCACGGCACGGCCCTCAGCGTCCGACATCCCGATGACCAGGCCGCTGTAGCGGTTGACCAGGCGGTACGTGCCGGTGAGCTCACCGTCCCTCGTGGTGTTCTCGATGACGAACCACTGCTGGCCGACCGTCGGACCACTCTTCGGGGCCGAGGTCACTGTCGGCTTCGCCGACCAGGCGCGGCCTGCGTCCTTGGCCGAGTCGACGCCGAGGAGCTGCTTCGTGGCGGCGTTGGCGACGGTGTACGAGCCGTCACCGTTCGAGGTGAAGACCCACTGGCTACGGGCGGATCCGTCGGCGGCGGGCAGCGACGTGACACCCTTGCCGCCGGCCTGGGCCAGTGCGCGCCCGTCACCGTTCGCGATGGTGTAGGCCTTGCCCTCCTCGACCGGAGCGGCCGGGGCATCGGTGCCGAGGCTGATGTCGACGTACTCGCCGCTCGCCTCGTCGGAGCACTGCCACGAGCAGTAGCTGCGGAAGTTCTTGCCGACGATGGTGGAGCCGGTGTTGTTCACCGAGTCCAGCATCCAGCGGTACCAGGAGCCGGACTTGTAGTCACCGGTGTCGCCGATGAGCTTCCACTTCTGCGTGGACAGATCGTCCGTGGCGTAGAAGCGCTGGGACTCGCTGCTGTCCTGGACGATCGCCTCCGGTGTGCCGATGTACAGGCCCAGGTGGGCGTTGTACGCGATGTTCATCGTCAGCAGGTCTGACTTGGCGGGCAGTTCACCGGCAGCGACCTGCTCGGCGACATTGCCGTCGTTGGCCGGGTCGTAGTCGTGCTCGGGCGGCGTGTAGCCGAGCGGCTTGTTTGCCGTGACCGGCTCCATGTTGCTTTCCAGGCCGCCGACACCGGGCTGCGACCAGTCGCCGTCGTACCACTTCTTCCAGGAGCCCGGCGCCATCTTCGCGGACATCGGGGCGCGCGCGACATGGCCGCGGCTGCCGTCGGTCCAGCCGCCGGAGACACCGCCCTTCGGGATCGCCCGGGAGTTGTAGTAGACGTAGAAGTAGCCCGAAGCGGTGTCGACGAACAGGCGCGCATCGCCGTTGCCGTAGTGGTAGAGGTCGTTCGGGAAGGCCTCGGTGTCACCGCGCTTCGTGCTGAACGGCGAGGTCAGGACGTGGTCCTTGATGTCCCAGGTCTTTCCCTGGTCCTTGGATACGGCGTAGTCGATCGCGTCGTAGTGCAGGCCGTCGTCGAAGGGGCTGGGCGTGAACTCGTTGTGCACGAGGCCGTACCAGTCGCCCGTATCCGGGTCGACCCACACGCCCATGAGGTCGCAGTAGTTCTTCTGCGCGTAGTGGGAGGTGTCGGGTGCGTACGTCGACTCGCGGCCGGTCGGGCTGTTGTTGCAGCGCCAGGTCGTGTCGTTGTTGCGGTCGAGGGAGTTGGCCGGGTCGACCGCGTTGCTGGTCTTGGTGTCCAGCTTCGCGGAGTCGAAGTCGCGCCCGGTGTAGAAGGACCACTTGCGCGGGTCGTCGGCGGAGTAGAGCGCGTGTGCCTGCTGGTAGTGGAAGGTGCCGTCCTTGTCGATGTACGTGGCGGCCGGGGTGTCGTCCGGGTTGTTCCATGTGCCCTTGCTGCCGACCGTGACCGAATACGTCGGGTCGTCGGCGGCTGTGGCCGGCGATGCGATCGTGGCGCCGGACATCAGGGCCGCCACGGCGGCGATCATGCCGGCGGTCCTTGCTCTGGTACGAGCTGACACGACAACTCCTCGCTTCAGGAGAGGGGGGAGGGGGACCGAACGGGCGACCACCCGGAGGCAGTTCGCCATTCGAGGACCAGCCAGCCGCGGTGCGGCAGAGCGGGCTCGAGTTCAAGGAGGCCGGTGGCCTGTGTGGTGGGCGCCGGGGCCGGTGCGGCCAGTGGCGCGAGCAGGGTGGCGCGTACGGCGTCGGGACTGGCGGGCAGGGCGATGCGCGGATGGGCCGGATCGGCACTGCCGTTGGCGATCGCGAGCCGGATGAGGTCACCGGTACGCGACAGGTGAGGGATGAGATGAGGGGCGCCGTCGACCAGGGGCAGCCAGGAACGCCCGCCCTCGAGGAAGCGCACGGACGCATGGAGCAGTCGCTGCCCCCGGTCGCTGCGCGCGAGCCGGGCCGGCGCGGTCGCCGCGAGCACCGCGACCCGTCCGCCCAGCTCATTGACGTAGTGGCAGCGGCCTGCGCCCCAGTAGGTGCCATCCGGCGTCAGGACATCGGTGACAACTTCGGCGCCGGGGGCGGGCTCGAGCCGGGCCAGTGCCGGCTGCACGTCGACGCTCAAGTGCGCGCCTTCGTCCGTGTCGCCCAGGATCCGCTCGGTCGCGTACGGTCCGGGCGGCACTGTCGCTTCGCGGGCGTGCACCTGCGCAGCCCGTATACCGAGCAGACCGGCGAAGCCACGCTCTGCCAGAAGGTGCGCGGACACGCCGTCCAGAAGGAGCCCTCCGTGCAGCATGGCGCGCAGCTCTTCGTCGCCGAACGCGTCGACGGCCCGACCGAACAGTGCCTGGACCGGCCCCTGTTCGGCGGTGACCGGTACGCCGTAGCCGAGCAGGAACTCCGCCGTGGCGGCCGGATCGGCCTCCAGCTCACCCAAGGACCCCTCGACCGTACGCAGACGGGATGCGGTGTCCGGCCGCCAGGGCAGGCCGACACCCAGCGAGGCCGATTGCTCCGGGCGCAGTCGGGCGACCCAGTCGAGAGCCGGCCGGGCACGGCTGAGCAGCCGGTCGATGCGCGGGTACTCCTGGGCGCGGCCGGCGGAGCTGGGGTGCACGTTCAGCATCAGGGCGTCGGCGCCGGAGAGCTGGGCGGTGACCATCTCCGACCAGGTCTGGGTATCCGACTTGGCCCATGTGGTGTGCGGCCAGTTCTCGATCTCCGGTTCGCACGCCACGTACCCGGGACGCAGTGAGCGCTGCACCTCAAGGGCCCATACCGACGCCGTCAGTTGGCGGGCCGGTGTATCCGCATAGGGTGCGAAGTGCGGACGCTGTGTGACGCGCCCACCGATCGACAGCGCACCGTACAGGGCGTCCCAGTCGCGTCCTTCGACGGAGTGCGCGGCGGGTACCGAACTCATCAGACCCAGCTGCGACCGCCCCGCTGAGTTCTCCCGTACGACCTCTGCCAGACCCTCCGCGACCTCGAGTTGCGCGGTCCGCCACACATGCTGCAACAGGGCGCGCCAAGGGTGCGGGCGGCCGGGCGCGGTGACGGCAGCGACGACCTCTTCCCGTACGAGTTCCTCGCCCGCCAGCCGGGACAGGCGCTCCATCATCAGCGGCTCGAAGCCGCCGCCCCAGTCGAGCGGGGCGTGGTTGTGGAAGCGGAAGTCGTCCTCGATCCACAGCACGCGGAAGCCCAGGCGGGCGAAGCGTCCGTAGTGCGAGTACAGCCAGTCGCGCCACACGGGACAGGCGAACGATGCCTGGGCCGCGGCCACTTGACCGGTCGGCGAGACCATCGGGGCGAAACCGAGCCGGTTTGCGCGGCCACGGTCGGCGTGCCCGACGGTGACCCACGGGTTGAGGCTGACGGAGATGCCCGAGCCGGTCAGGACGTCGTGTGCCTGCGCCGTGGCCGCGTACCAGCGCTCCTGCTCCGCCCCGGCCAGATGGCCGGTGTACGCCTCCTCGGCGCCGAGCAGCAGAACGACCTCGGCGACATCGTTCTCGAAACACATCTTGGCCAGACCGGCCGCACGGTCGGCGAGATCGTCGCCGGGCCTGAGCTGGAAGCGGACGTGATAGCGCGCTGTCGTCGCACCGCCGGTCACCTGATCGATCGCCTCCACCACCGACTCTGATTAGTTCGGCTAGAATCTAAAATAAATAAGGCCTAGTCAATGGGTAGGAGAGCGAAAGCTCTGTCCCTCTCGGGTCTCGCCTGGCGCTGGTCGTTCGCGTACGTTGGCCCGGGCAGGAAACGAGTGCGCAAGGAGAGGCCCAGTGACGGCAGATCTGCGGGGAGCCGGCGTACGGGACCTGGGCTTGGACGAACCGTCCCGAGCAGGGGACCGTGCGTCGCTGCGCCGTACCAACCTTGGTCTGGTGCTGCGTCTGCTGCGGGATGCGGGACCGCGTCCGCGTACGCAGATCGCGACGGAGACGGGGCTGCCCAAGGCCACGATCACCAACCTGGTCGCGGAGTTGGTGGAGCTCGGCCTCGTGCGCGAGGGCGAAGCCGCGCGTGACGGTGCCGTGGGACGCCCCAGCCGCACCCTGGAGATCGACGGACGCGCCGTGTGCGGCATCGGCCTGGAGATCAGCGCCGACCGTCTCTCCCTGGTTGCACTCGACCTCAGGGGAGAGGTCGCCGTCGAGCATCGTGTGGCGCACGACGCGCGGGCCGACGGCCCGGACCGGGTGCTCGACCTGGCGGCGGAGACGATCCGCGCGACCCGCCGGACGCTACAGGCCCAAGGTCGACGCCCCGTGGCGATCACGGTCGCGGCACCCGGCGTGATCCAGCGGGACAGCGGAGTGGTTTCCTACGCGCCCAACCTAGGCTGGCGCGACGTGAACATGATCGGCGGCCTGCGCGAGCGCCTCGGCCGTGGCTGCCCGCCCGTCCATCTGGAGAACGATGCCAAACTCGGCGCCATCGCAGAGTACTTGGTCGCTTCCGCCGCCGACATTCACGATCTGATCTACGTGACGGGCGAAACCGGTGTCGGCGGCGGCATCATCTCCGACGGCCGGCTCCTGCGCGGTTCCGCCGGGTTCGCCGGCGAGATCGGCCATATGCGGCTGGCCGGAGAAGGCGGAGAGTGTGCCTGCGGCCGGCGGGGCTGCTTCGAGACGCTCGTCGGCCTGAACGCACTGCTCTCGCACGCGGCCGCGCCCGGCGATCCGGTGCGCGATGTGACCGTGGACCTGGAAGAGCGGCTCGCCGAACTGAAGCGCCGAGCCGACGAAGGAAACCCGGCCACCCTGGCCGCGTTCGACAAGATCATCGACAGCCTCGGGCTGGGCCTCGCGGCCCTGGCGGACATCCTCAACCCCCGGGCCATCGTGCTCGGCGGCTACTTCGCCTACTTCGGTGAGCACATCATCGACCGCGTACAGGACGAGCTCGCTGTGCGGGTCATGGCGCCCGATGCGGGTGGCTGCACCGTCATGGCGTCCACGCTGGGGTTCAGCGCAGCGGCCCGCGGGGGCGCGTTGCTGTCGCTCGATCATGTGTACCGGGATCCCGCGGGGATACAGCCCGACTCCTTGTGACGCGTCAGGTCATCGCCGTAGCGCGGGGTGACGGGATTGGCGGGATCCTTTGACCTTTGTCCTGCGCGGTGAGACGGACGAGCGACCGGCATGGCCACCGGACGCCCCTGGCCTGACGCCCGGCTGGAATGTCTGCTCGTAAGGGGCGGCCGGACCCACTGGTCGCCCCTTACGCACGCCGACGCGGCGGATCCTCGAAGCAGCCGCTCCCGGTCCGCTCACTTCAGTTCGCGTGAATCCTTCAGGTCGCAGTTGGTGAAGGACGGCGCGCGAGTGCACAGAGCGCTGAGCTGCTCGTTGAGCTTGGCGACCTCGGGGCGCTCGTTGTTGCGCATCGCATCGTCGTACGACTCGAACTCGATGATCGCGAGGTAGCGTCCCGGCTGCTCCCGGTCCTGGAGCAGGATGCGGTGCGTGGGGCCGCCGGACGTACCCTGCATCTGCTGCTCGAAGCGGTCGAGTACCTGCTGCATCTCGTCGAACCGCTGCGACTCGAAGTCGATGATCTGGACGAATTTCTGACTCATGGGGACCTCCCCCTCGCGCCGGCGCGCCCCGGGCGGAACGTGCTCAGGTCACAAGCAAGCACCGGCGGCCGAGGTCGGCAATCGGCTGCGCACTCTGGGCCGGGCTGGTAATTCCTACGCTTTGTGGGGAGTAGCCCCGGCATCGTCTTCCGGATCCTTTGCGGCCGCTTTCGAGCCTTTGGCGCACCCGTGCCCGTGTCGCTCAGCTCGGAGGCCCAATCGGCGGGCGTGGTCACGTAGTTGTGAGGGGTGTCCAACATGGGAAGACGCTGACCACGGCTCCGTCCTCGCCGACGCGGAACGCCGCGAGGCGGTTGCCTGGCTCAGAAGTAGTCCCGCGCGTGAGGCCTCCCGTACCACCTCCTCGTGATGAAGCGCTACGACAGTGTCCTGGCGACCACGGATGCCGCTTCCGCGATCAGCTTGTTGTCGTGGCGGGCGTCCTTGGTGTCGCGGTGGGACATGATCGCCATGACGATGGGTGCGGCGTCGGGTGGCCACACGACGGCGATGTCGTTGCGGCCGCCGTAGTAGCTGGTGGTCCCGGTCTTGTCGCCGACCGTCCACCCCTTGGGCACTCCGGCCCTGATGAGTTCGTCCCCGGTGGTGTTGGTCCGCAGCCACTGAGTGAGCTGTTCACGTTCGTTCTTGCCCAGGGCGTCGCCGAGAACGAAGGCACGCAGGTCATCGGCCCATACGCGGGGCGTGGTCGTGTCACGTGTCTCGCCAGGAACCCAGCGGCTCAGTTCGGGCTCACCGCGTACCACCTTGGTGGTGACGTCACCTGCCTCCGCGAGAGCGGCGGCCAGGCCCTGTGGACCACCCAGTGCGTCGAGCAGGAGGTTGGCCGCGGTGTTGTCGCTGTAGCGGACGGCCGCATCGCACAGGTCACGCAGGGTCATACCGGTATCGACATGCTTCTCCGTGACGGGGGAGTAGTCGATCAGGTCGCTCCGCGAGTACATGACGACCTTGTCCATGCCGCTCACCGAGTACTTGCGCAGGACGGCAGCGGCAGCGAACGCCTTGAACGTGGAGGCGTAAGCGAACCGCTCATCAGCGTTGAAGGCGACCTCCCGCCCGTCGCCCGTGCTGACCGCAAAGACCCCGAGCCGTGCGCCGTACTTGCGCTCCAGCTCCTTGAGATCTTCGACGGCCTGCTTCGTCGCGGCAGGGTCTGCCGCCTGCTCTGTCGCGGCAGCCCGGTCCGGTGGCGCCGGGGCGGTGTCATGCCCGCACGCGACGAGCGGAAGAGCGACGAGCGCGGAGAGTCCTCCACGAACGACATGCCGGGCACACCTGAACTGCATCTACGGACCTCCGGACGTGCATACGGTCGACAGTGAGCCTCCACGCACATCTGGCAATGGTGAACTCGTAGTTTCCCCTACACCCAGCTCCTGCCCGGATTCGACCAGGCGCGCGCGGTGCAGATCGATATCGACCCGCACATGGTCGGCAACTGCTGCGCCTCGCACGTCAGACGTGACCGCATGGTCCGCCGGGGTCACAACTCTTGCGAACACTGTTGTCTATCAATCATCCTCGTTCCCACGCGCCTCACGTGAAATCGATTACATAGGAGGTCTGGATGAACGCGGAACGTCCTACCCGCAGAAGTCTCCTCAGGACCGCAGGCGGTCTGACGGCAGCGGTGGCCATGGCCGGCACGGGAGTGGTCGCCGCCGCGGCACCGGCCGGTGCCGCCGAGGACGGATTCGGCTTACGGATCGTCGAGCGCAACGAGAGCGACCCCCGGATGTGGTACTACCGGTTCGCGACCGACGCGATCGGCTGGAACCCCGGCGTCAACGTCCTGCTGCCGGACGGCTATCACGGCAGCGGCAGGCGCTACCCCGTCCTCTATCTGTTCCACGGCGGCGGCACCGGAGCGGACTTCATCGAATTCGACCGCCTGGGCATCCGTGCCCTGACCGCGGGCAGGCCCCTCATCGTCGTCATGCCGGACGGGGGCCACGCCGGCTGGTACTCCAACCCGGTCGGCTCCAACACCGGTCCACGTAACTGGGAGACCTTCCACATCGCCCAGCTGCTCCCGTGGATCGATGCGAACTTCCGCACCTACGCCGAGTACGACGGCCGCGCGGTCGGCGGCTTCTCCATGGGCGGGTTCGGCGCCCTGAAGTACGCGGCCAAGTACTACGGCCACTTCGCCTCGGTCAGCTCGCATTCCGGCCCTGCCAGCCTACGCCGGGACTCCGGCCTGGTCGTGCACTGGGCCAACGCGACCTCGGCCGCCCTGGACCTGGGCGGAGCCATGGTCTACGGCGCACCCTGGGACGAGGCCCGGGTGAGCGCCGACAACCCGGTGGAACGCCTCGACAGCTACCGCAACAAGCGCGTCTTCATGGTGGCCGGCACGAGCCCCGACCCGGTCAACTGGTTCGACACCGCGAACGAGACCCAAGTCCTCGCGGGCCAGCGCGAGTTCCGTGCCCGCCTCGGCGAAGCGGGTATTCCGCATGAGTGGCGCGAGGAGCCGGGCGGGCACGTGTTCCGGCCCGGCGTCTTCTCCCAGGATCTCGACGGGATACTCGCCCGGCTCAGGCCAGCGTAGCCGGCCGCCCGCCTCGGGCCCCGAGCGGCCGCCTGTGGTCAGCGGCGCGGCCGGTCGGGGACCAGACGCAGTGCGGTGATGGTCGTGGCCAGCATCTGGTAGTGGCCGACGAGCAGCAGGAACTCGATCGTCTGCGCCTCGTCAAGGTACGTCCGCAGCTCGTCCCAGGCCGCATCGTCGAGGTCCTGTTGCTCGTGCAGCCGGTCGACCGCGGTGAGCACGGCCCGCTCCCGCGCTGACCAGCCGGATGCGCCCGGCCCCTCGACGACGCGGTCCACATCGGCGGAGCGTACGCCCGCGCGGCGGCCCAGGCGGCGGTGGTGCTCGAACTCGTAGGCGCAGCCCCGTAGATGAGCCACCCGCAGGATCACCAGCTCGCTCTCCCTGCGGGGCAGCGTGCCGCGTGGCATCAGCCGGGCCGCGAACCGCAGCCAGCCGCGGAACAGCTTGCGGTGCCGGCCCAGGGTGAGGAACAGCGCGGGCGGCCGCGTGCCGGCGACGAGTCCCGCGCCCCGGCTGAACAGCCAGGTGCGCAGGCCCACTTCGCGGCGGTCGCCCGGACGGATCCGCGGGGCAGTCACCGGACCCCTTGCGAACTCGGACGGCTCGGTCCCGAGGCGGAGCCGCCCGTGGCCTGCCGGACGAAGCGTTCCGCCGCGTCGTTGATGGACTGCATGGCAAGCCGGTACAGCGGCGGCACGACGCGCTCGGCGACATGGACGGCCTGGATCCGCCGCGAGGTGTGGACGAGGTAGCGGTTGCGGCGGACGCCCGCCAGGATCGCCGCCGCCACCGCGTCGGGCGAGGCGGCCCGCTTGCGGAACGCCTCCTGCGCGCGCCGGAAGGCGGGCAGCGACCGGTCCACCCCGACGATGTCCACGGTGGCGGTGAGCGGGGTGTCCACGGCTCCCGGGCAGACCAGGCTGACGCCGATGCCGTACCGGCGCAGATCGAAGCGGAGCACCTCGGAGATCCCGCGCAGACCGAACTTCGACGCGCTGTACGCGGCGTGCCACGGAAGCCCCAACAGTGCGGCGGCGGAAGCGACGTTGACGAGATGGCCGCCGCGGCCCGATGCCATCATCGCTGGGACGAACGCCTCGATCACGTGGACGGGCCCCATCAGGTTGACCTCGATCATCGAGCGCCAGTGCCGGTGCTCCAGAGCGTCGACCCTGCCCCAGGCGGAGATGCCGGCCACGTTCATCACCACGTCCATGGGCCCGGCCTCCGCGTGGATCTGCGCGGCCAGTGCCATGACGGCGTCGTAGTCGCTGATGTCGGCCGGTTCGGCATGGCCCACCACGCCGCCGCAGGCATGGACCTGGGCGGCGGTCGTGGCCAGCCCGCTTGCGTCGATATCAGTGAGGTACAGCTGCGCGCCCGCGGCTGCGGCGCGCAGCGCCACCGCACGCCCGATGCCGCTTGCCGCGCCGGTGATGAACACTTGCCGGCCGTGCAGGTCCTTGCGCGAAGGTCGTCGCATGCGCGCACGCTAGCACTCAAGAACATTGCTGTACATGATGAGTTGAGGCCCGACCCGGATGCCGTAAGTACTGGTGAAGGCGGGCTTCACGTACACCTGTGTTCCCCATGTATGCCCGTGCGCGGTCCTGACGCAGGCACCCGGCGACCGTGTACGCCGCAGTTCCGCGACTGTTAGGGTCCGCCCATGTCCAGCGCACGACTGCCCAGCGGCCGGCACCACCTCACCCGCGAGCAGGTGGTCGGCTCGCAGCGGCGGCGGATCCTCGTCGCCATGGCGGACGCCATGATGGAGAAGGGCTATGTCGGCACCTCCGTGGCGGAGATCATCCGACGGGCCGGTGTCTCCCGGGAGACCTTCTACCAGCAGTTCCGCTCCAAGCAGGACTGCTTCGTCCAAGCGCTCGACACCGGTACGGAGCTGCTTGCGGGCCTGCTCGAACTCGCTGCCGATGACGAGCGGGACAAGGACACGGGCGACCGCAGGCTTGACCCGTCCGCCAAGTTCCGCCGCCTGATGCGCATCTACCTCGGCACCCTCGCGGACGAGCCGGCCCTCGCCCGGGTCTTCCTCGTCGAGGTGTACGCGGCGGGACCGGAGGCGATGGAACACCGCCGCGAGGGCCAGCGCCGCTTCGCGGAGGCCATCGCCGAGATCTTCGCCGCCCGCACCCCGCAGGACCGGTTCTCCTGCGAGGCACTGGTGGCGGCAACCGCCCAGCTGGTCACCACGCACCTCATCACCGGCGACCTCGACGCACTGCGCGCCTTGGAGGACCCGCTGGCGGCGCTGGCGGACCAACTTCTGGGCTGAGTCCCGGGGTTGAGGCCGGCCCCTTACGGCGCGGAGGCGAAGCCCTGGATGCGGTGCTGCATCACGCGGTACGGCCAGCCCTGCGCGGTGTTCCACTGGCTGACGGCGAGGTGCAGATCGTCCAGCGTGGAACCGGGAATGATGTATCCGCCGTAGAGTTGCGCCACGTGCGAGTCGTCCTCCTGCCCCCACTCGCCGCCATGGATGAGCGTGCGCCGGTGCGCGGTGTACAGGTTGGACGTGGGGTAGTCCATGATCATGCCGTCGATCCGGTAGTCACCGGCGTTGAACCAGGTCAGTACCCACTTCCCGCCGAGCGGCCGCAGGCACAGCTCGCCGAACTTCCCCTCCAGTACGGGCGTGGCCGGATTGCCCCAGCCCCAGGCGCCGTTGCGGTAGCCCCACGGTTCGTACGCGCCGGGGTCCGCGATCCGGTCGGCGCGAACCCGCGTCAGGATGATGGGCCGGGAGCGGGTGAACGCGGTGGAGTACACGTATATCCAGCCGTCGTTGCCCTGCCCCCAGCTGAGGCACTGGAACAGTCCGCCGTGCGCATCCGGGGCGAACTTGGCGCCCGTGTGGTACCAGTGCGCGCCCGAGTCGTCGGACCGCCAGATCTCGGTCCACACGACGTTGTGCAGGCCCTGGTTGACCATGACGTGCAGATACATGCTGCCGCCGACGGTGATCACATCGGACGGCAGTACGGTCGAGAAGACCGGGTTGTCGTGCTCGTAGAACCACAGCTGCTCGGCCGCGGCCCCACCGACGGCGCCGGACCAGCGCACCCCCGAGGCGAGGTCCGTCGTGTCCGACCACAGCGCGACGGGGGAGCGCCACCAGCCGCCGCCGACGTGCGCCTGCTCGAAGGTGTCACCGAAGACGAACAGCATCCGTCCGTCGGGGGTACGGGCGGGAATGCCGAGGTCGGTGGCCTCCATCCGATAGGCCGTGGTCAGGCCGGGCCCGGTCAGATCCCGGATCTTGTCGACTCGTAGGGCCTGGCGCCCCGCCGCTCGCGCACCGCCGGAGGCGCCGAGCACCGACGCGCCAAGTGCGGTGCCTGCTGCGGCTCTCAGGAAAGTGGACCGTTTCATCGTGCCCTCCTCGAAGCCATGACATGTGGGGGTGGACCTCATGGACCCGTGCGTCGACGGAATCGTTTTCGAGCGAGTGCACGTCGCGGCGCACGGATACCTGATCAGGTGGGCGAACCGAGGCCTCCGCGAAAACGGGAGCACGCTCCCGCCGCACCTACCGGCCTCCTGCAAGGGAATTGACCCTACGGTCGAGTGAGGCTGCCAGTCCGTTCCGGGCGCGTCAATGGGGACGTACGAACTCGCAGGCGCCCTGTCGCGCTACGCAGACGAACCGATCCGACCCCTGCTGCAGGGCTTGACGGTGAAATCGATTTCTGCCAGATTCCACGCCACCATCCACAGCTCGACCCTCGGATCGGCCGCCGCGGCGGGGTGCAACACCCGCCGCCTCGATGGGAGAGGAAGCCCCTTGCCCACCTACACGCTGCCCCCACCCACCCAGCGACCGCAGGCGCTGCCGCGCACCGTGTACACCGTCGCCAGCGGCGATCTGCGGCCCGGCGCGAACATCGCATGCTGGCCGGCGCAGGAGGGACTCGAGGCCGACCTCACGGCAGCCGTCACCTCGCTCGGCTGGTCCGTACGGCGCGGCCACGAGGCCGACCCCGACGCCCAGCACGGATTCATCGACAGCCAGCGGCGCGGCATCGAGGTGTTCAAATCCCTGCCGCCGGACGCCCCGCTGATCGTCGTCACCGCCGTCTGGCAGTACAGCCACCACGTGCTCGCCGGTCTGCGCAGCCACCGCGGCCCGATCCTCGTCGTCGCCAACTGGTCCGGCGCGCACCCCGGTCTCGTCGGCCTGCTGGGCCTCGGCGCGAGCCTGACCAAGGCCGGTGTGCCCCATTCGACCTTGTGGAGCACCGACTTCACCGACGACTGGGCCCGCGCAGGACTGAGCCGCTGGCTGGAGACCGGCGTGCTCGAGCACGATCAGTCCCACGTCCGTGAGCTGCCCGCACTCGACGCCGCCCGGCCCGAGGTGGAACTCGGCGCGGCCCTCGCCCGCCACCTGCGCGACGACAAAGCCATCATCGGCGTCTTCGACGAGGGCTGCATGGGCATGTACAACGCGATCATCGACGACGAACTGCTCAACCCCCTCGGCATCTACAAGGAGCGCCTCTCGCAGAGCGCCCTGGTCGCCGAGATGGACCGGGTCCCGGACGAGGAGGCCGCCGCCGTACGCAGCTGGCTGGACGCGCGCGGTTTCACCTTCCACCTCGGCACCGACGACGCCACCGAGCTCACCGAGGCCCAGCTGACCAGCCAGTTCAAGATGTATATCGCGGCGCTGCGCATCAGCGATGACTTCGGACTCGACGCGGTCGGCATCCAGTACCAGCAGGGCCTCAAGGACACCGTCCCGGCCAGCGACCTCGCCGAGGGCCTGCTCAACGACACCGAACGGCCGCCCGTGCACAGCCGCGACGGCTCACGCGAGCTGTACCCGGGCCGGCCGCTGCCCCATTTCAACGAGGTGGACGAGGGCGTCGCCGTGGACGCGCTCGTCACCAACCGGATCTGGACCGCCATGGGCCTGGACCCCGCCACCACCCTGCACGACATCCGGTGGGGCGAGGAGTACGACGGCGAGTTCGTGTGGGTCTTCGAGATCTCCGGCTCGGTCCCGGCCGCGCACAACGGCGGCTACGACCGCAGCTGGAGCATGCGCCAGCCGCCGATGTACTTCCCGCTGGGCGGCGGCACCCTCAGCGGCGTGTCCAAGCCGGGCGAGATCGTATGGTCCCGTGTCTTCCTGACGGGCGGTGCCCTGCACGTGGACCTCGGCCGCGGGCACGTCGTCGGACTGCCCGAGGAGGAGACGCAGCGCCGGCTCGACGCGACCACTCCGCAGTGGCCGATCATGCACGCGGTGCTGCACGGGGTCGGCCGCGACCAGCTGATGGCACGGCACAAGGCCAACCACGTGCAGGTGGCCTACGCCCCCGACGCGGAGGCCGCCGACCGGGCGCTGCTCGCCAAGGCCGCCCTTTTCGCCGAACTCGGTCTCGCCGTGCACCTCTGCGGCGACGTGGACGTGAAGTGACGCCGGACATCCCAAAGGAGAGATCGTGTTCATCGGGCGACGGAGAACGGCCGCACTGGCCGCGGCGGCCATGGCCTGTGTCATGGTCCTGGCCGGCTGCGACAGCGGCGGGGCCAAGGAGACCGAGGGCGGACGGACCGTCGTCGACTTCTGGCAGTTCAAGTACGAGGACTACCAGCAGAAGTGGTTCAAGAAGCAGGTCGACAAGTACAACGCCTCCCAGGACAAGGTGAAGGTCAGGATCCAGGTGGTCCCCGGCGACACCTGGGAGCAGAAGCTGAAGGCCGCCCAGGCCGCAGGCAGGCAGCCGGACGTGTCGACCACCGCGTACAACGGCATCGTGCCCGGCACCCGCGAAGGCCGCTTCGCGCCGCTGGACGACCTGCTCCCGGCGAAGGCCATGAGCGACATCAAGGAGAACGTACGGGACTACGTGAGCGTCGAGGGCAAGACGTACGCCTACCCGTTCCTCGTGGAACCGTCCACGGTCCTCTACTACCGCACCGACCTGGTGACGGCCGCCGGTCTCGACCCGGCGAAACCGCCTACCACCTGGGCCGAGTTGCTCACCTGGGCGAAGAAGCTGACCAAGGGCAAGGTCAAGGGCATGTCGATCGCCTCCACGGAGGCGGATCTGGGCTGGACGAGCTGGGGCCTGCAGTACAACGCCTGCGGCCATCTGCCCATATCCGACGACTGGTCCAAGGCCCGTGCCACCGAACCGTGCTTCGAGAAACTGGCCGGCCTCTACCGCGACCTGTACTCCCAGGGCCTGGTGCCCAAGCAGCCCAAGGTCGGTTACGGGGACATCGCCCCGTACGGCCAGGGAGACGTGGCGATGTCGGCCGGCGGGTCCTTCTCCCTGGGCCAGCTCAAGAACGAGTTCGCCGGCATGGTGAAGAAGACGGCCGTCGCACCGTTCCCCTCCGTCGACGGGGATCCGGAGAAGACCACGGCGACACTCGGCGGCTGGACCATGACCGTGGACGCCAAATCGCAGGCCAAGGCGGAGGCCGCCGATTTCATCAAGTTCCTGGTCGCCGGTGACCCGGCCATCATGACGGACTTCTTCAAGGCCACGGGCTACTCGAAGTACACGACACGTACGTCGGTGGACGAGGCACTGGCGTCGGATCCGGATGCCACGGCCGACCCGTTCATGAAGGTCATCTCGGAGCAGGTCGTCCCGTACAGCAAGCCGGAAGCGGCGCACCCCTGGGAGGTCTCGCTCGCGCTCGGCAAGGCCATCGAAGCGGCGATGAAGGGCAAACAGAGCATCCCCGACGCCCTGAAGACCGCCGACAAGGCCATCAACGAGGCCATCAAGAAGCAGTCGCTGGCGGGGACGGCCCCCAAGTAGCCCCGCGACGGCGCCGGGACACCGCGTCCCGGCGCCGCCTCTCCCGGAGGAGACCCGCGATGTCGATCACCAAACCACGGGCGGCGCAGACCAGAAGGCCCACCCGCCCCGCCCGTCCCGCCGGGCGGCGCAGCGGGCGCACCCGCCGCAAGGACAACGCCACCGCGTATCTGATGCTCGCCCCCATGGTGGGCCTGCTCGGCGTCTTCGTCTTCTGGCCGCTGGTGTACTCCGTGTATCTGAGCCTCTTCGAGATCAACTTCTACAAGGGCTCGACGTTTGTCGGCATGAAGTTCTACAAGTACGTGCTGGCCGACCCGCAGTTCTGGTCCTCGGTCGGGAAGGGCCTGTACTTCGCCGCGCTCGTCGTACCCAGCGGTCTGGTCGTCGCGCTGCTGCTCGCGAGCTTCATCAAGACCCTGGGCCGCAGGTCCGCGGCCTTCGTCAAGACCGTGGTCTACCTGCCCGCCGTGATCTCCGTGGTGATCGCCTCGCTGCTGTTCCGCTTCATGTACCAGGACGAGGGCGTGGTGAACTGGCTGCTCGGCCTGTTCGGCGTCGAACCCGTGGGCTGGCTGGAGAACGCCGACACCGCACTGCCCGCCATCGCCGTGCCCGGCCTGTGGCTCAGCTTCGGCCTGACCACGCTGATCCTGCTGGCCGCCCTCCTGGACATCCCGGAGAGTTACTACGAATCCGCTCAGCTCGACGGCGCCGGCTTCTTCCGGTGCACCTGGTCGATCACGCTGCCGCTCCTGAAGAACATCCTCCTGTACCTCACGGTGACCGGCCTCGTCGTGCCCGCGACCGGTATCCAGCAGCTGGAGCTCCCCTTGATCATGACGGAGGGCGGGCCGGTCGGGTCGACGACCACCCCCAACCTGTTCATCTTCTTCAGCTTCCGGGACGCCACCCCGTATGCGACGAGCTATTCACTGACGGCAGCGCTGCTGCTGTTCGTCGTCCTGGGGGCGATCTCCTTGCTCATCTTCCGCTTCCTCAAGTCCGAGAAGTCCATCGACGGCTGAGAAGTCCATCGACGGCTGAGCGCCAGGGGCCCTCCATGCAGATTTCAGCTTCCCGCCGCATGTTCTCCGGGATGTTCGTCGCCGTCATCGGCATCAGCACCCTCTTCCCGCTGGCCTGGATGGCGATCGCCGGCTTCAAGACGAAGACAGAGGTGCTGAGTTCACCGTTCCAGTTCTTCCCCGAAGTGTGGCGTTTCGAGAACTACCGGGAGATCGCCGGTGATGCGCAGTTCATGCGGGCGATGATCCTCACCTTCGTGGGCGCGCTCATCTTCACCGTGCTCAGCCTGGTGGTGAACTCGATGGCCGCATACGTCTTCGCACGGCTCGAGTTCACCGGCAAACGCCTGTGGTGGGTCTACTGCATCACCCCCATGTTCATCCCCATGATGGCGATCCTGCTGACCTCGTTCGTCGTGGTCTCGAAGCTGGGCATGCTCAACACGATGGCGGTGCTCATCGTCCCCGGACTCGCGGCCTCCGCGCAGATGTTCTTCCTGCGGCAGTTCTATCTGGGCTTCCCCACGTCCGTGGAGGAAGCCGCCTTGATCGACGGCGCGTCGCGCTGGCAGATCTTCACCAGGATCTTCCTGCCGCAGTCGGCGGCCCCGTTCGTCGTGATGGGGATCGTCTTCTACCTGGCCTTCTGGAACTCCTACGTGTGGCCGGTGCTGACCATCAGCGATCCGAACCTGACGCAGATCATGCAGTTCCTCGCCGACTACCGCACCACGCGCGGCAACGACTGGGCGATGCTCATGGCCGGATCCACGCTGGCCTCGCTGCCGACGCTCGTCCTGTTCCTCGTCTTCCAGCGCTTCATCGTCAACGGCGTCCGTCTCTCGGGGATCAAGTGACCACAGCAGAAGAATCCGACTGGCCCGTCGTACGCCGCTACCGGGGCGCCGAACTCGCCCGGATCGCCCTGCCCGTCGGCGGCATCGGCACCGGCTGCATCAGTCTTGGCGGACGGGGTCAACTGCTGGACTGGGAGCTGTTCAACCGCCCCGGCAAGGGCTTCACCCCGCAGTCCTTCTTCTGTGTGCGCACCGCGGACGCGAGTGGGGTACACACACGCGTCCTGGAGTCGGAACTCCTCGACCACGAGTACGCAGGACCGCACGGCAGCCCGTCCGCGCTGCACGGACTGCCCCGTTTCCGCACCGGCGAGTTCGCCGCCGCGTACCCCTTCGGTCAGGTCCGTCTCACCGACCCGGGGCTGCCCGTGGAGGCCACGGTGCAGGCGTACAACCCGCTGGTGCCGGGCGACGCCGAGGCCAGTGGGCTGCCCGTCCACGTCCACCGGGTGCGCCTCACCAACGTGTCGCCGCGGCCGGTCACCGCGAGCGTCTGCGCCGCCGTGCAACACGTCGTCGGCCGGCAGCGGTCGGGGGAGCTGCCGGCCGGCAATCGCTTCCGCCCGTTCACCGCCGACGGAGCCACAGGGCTGTACGGGCACTGCACCGAGGTGGCCGAGGATGACGAGGCATGGGGGAGTCTCGCCCTGGCCGTCGTCGGCGACCCCGTGAGCAGCAGCCGTCGCACCTGGGCCAAACGTTCCTGGGGCGACTCCTTGCTTGATTTCTGGGAGGACTTCGCCGCCGACGGTGCACTGGACGAACCCGACGAAGGAGCCAAGGTGCCCACCGGCTCCCTCGTCGTCAGCAAGGAACTCGCGCCCGGCGCCACCGCGACCGTCACCTTTCTCATCGCCTGGCACGTCCCCAACCGCCGCGGCTGGCGCCACGACTTCCGCCCCGCGCCCGTCTTCGGCCACAGCGACGATCTCGTCGGCAACCACTACACCGGCCGTTTCACCGACGCCGCCGACGTCGTACGCACCGTCGTACCGCGCCTGGCCGGCTACGAGGACGCCACCCGGCGCTTCGTGGAGACCATCACCACGTCCACCCTGCCCGCCGCCGTCCAGGACGCGGTGCTGTCCAACCTCGCCGTACTCAAGTCGCCGACCTGCTTCCGGATCGCCGACGGCACCTTCCTCGGCTGGGAGGGCTGCAACGCCGACCACGGGAGCTGCCACGGCAGTTGCACCCACGTATGGAACTACCAGTACGCGCTGGAACAGCTCTTTCCCGAGCTCGCCTGGACGATGCGGGAGGTGGAATTCGTCCACTCCCTCGACGAGCGCGGGCTGATGAGCTTCCGCGCTGGCCTGCCGCTGGAGACGAACGGCACCGGCTGGCGCATCGCCGCCGCCGACGGTCAGATGGGCGCCCTCGTACGGCTGTTGCGGACCTGGCGGCTCACCGGCCGTGACGACCTCCTTGCGCGGCTGTGGCCCGGGGCACGCAAGGCGCTGGAGTTCGCCTGGATCCCGCTCGGCTGGGACGCCGACCAGGACGGCGTCATGGAGGGCTGCCAGCACAGCACCACCGACGTCGAGTACTACGGTCCGAGCGGCATCAACCAGTCGTGGTACCTCGCCGCGCTGGCGGCCTGCGCCGTCATGGCGCGCGCGGTCGGCGAGCACGCCTTCGCCGACACCTGCGAGGAACTGCGGGCCACGGGAGCGGCACGCACCGACGCCGCTCTGTTCAACGGCGAGTACTACCAACAGCGCGTCCTGCCACCGGGTTCGGCCGAGCGGATCGCCGAAGGACTGCGTATTCGGTACGAGGGCGACAGCCCCGATGTCGGCTCCGACGACCTGGCCGCACCCGACTTCCAGATCGGTGCGGGCTGCATGAGCGACCAGCTCGCCGGCCACGCCCTCGCCGTCCTCAGCGGCCTCGACGACGGCCTCGATCCCGCGCACACGGCCACGGCGATGCGCAGCGTGGTGCGGTACAACCACCGCACCGACTTCCATGCGCACGTGAACCATCTGCGCGGCTACGCCCTGGGGTCCGAGCACGGTCTTCTCAACTGCACGTATCCGCACGGGGAGCGTCCGCGCCGGCCCTTCCCGTACAGCAGCGAGGTCTGGACGGGCCTGGAGTACACGGCCGCCGTGACCCTCGCCCTGCAGGGCGAGCACGATCAGGCCGAGCACCTCGTCGCCGACGCACGCGCCCGCCATTCGGGCCGTCGCCGCAACCCCTTCGACGAGACGGAGTGCGGCAGCCACTACGTGCGCGCGATGGCCTCCTTCGGACTGGCCCACGCCTGGCCGCGGACCGTCGTGGACGCGCGGGCGCGGACGATCACCGTCGACCCGGTGCCGGGCCGCTGGCCCGTGGTGGCCGGTCCGCTGGTCGGCACCCTCGTGATCCGCCCGTCGGAGGACGGCTTCCGGGCAGCCCATTACGAGGGCACGGCGCCCGGATATGCGTACGAGGTCCAGGTGCGCCGCGGGGACCGTGAACAGGCGGATGTGCCGGCCGGGGACGTATGAGCGCGCGGATCTGCAATCGATGTCACAAGGAGTATGGATGAGCACCCATTTCGGCCTGGACGACCTGGCCCGCACCAGTGGCGCCGTGACCCGGTCCATCAGCGCGGAGAACTTCACCGGCGCCAAGGGCGGGGGAGGCCGGGCCACGGAAGGCACCGGGGCCCGAGCCGCCGGGCGGCTCGGGCGGGGCTGGAAGGTCTCGCCGAGCATCGACATCGCTGCCGGTGAGACAGCCGTCCTCGGCGAGATCGACGGACCGGGCACCATCCGGCACATCTGGTGCACGACCGCGCCCCATGCGGCCTGGCGCACCACGCTGTTGCGCATGTACTGGGACGATGCCGAGGCCCCGGCCGTCGAGGTGCCGCTCGGGGACTTCTTCTGCAACGGGTGGGCCGTCTTCTCCCAGGTCTCCTCGGTCCCCGTCGCCGCGAACCCCAACGGCGGCCTCAACGCGTACTGGCCGATGCCGTTCCGGCGCCATGCGCGGATCACCCTGGAGAACCTCTCCGCCGAACAGATCACCCTCTACTACCAGATCGACTACGAGCTGGGCGGGACCGCGGACGACGCCGCCTACCTCCATGCCCAATGGCGCCGCAGCAACCCGGTCACGACCGGCGTCGACCACACGCTCCTGCAGGACGTCACCGGACGCGGCTCGTACGTCGGCACGTACCTGGCGTGGGGCGTCAACAGCCCCGGCTGGTGGGGCGAGGGCGAGATGAAGTTCTTCCTGGACGGCGACGGCGAGTTCCCGACGATCTGCGGCACCGGAACGGAGGACTACTTCGGCGGCGCCTGGAACTTCGACGTCCCCGGCCAGGGCTACACCGCGTACACCACGCCGTATCTCGGCCTGCACCAGATCCTGCGCCCGGACGGCCGCTACGCCAGCCAGCAGCGGTTCGGGATGTACCGATGGCACATACTGGACCCGGTGCGCTTCCAGGACGACCTCCGCGTCACCGTGCAGTGCCTGGGCATCGCCCACGGCCACGGCAACGGACTGCCGCACCGCTACCGCGCCAACCACGACGACATCGCCTCGACGGCACTCTTCTACCTGGACGCACCGTCGTGCCCCGCCTCTCTGCCCGCCACCCCGGACCTGCTCGACCTCGAGGTGGACTCGCCCAGTTAGGCGTGCCCGGTGTCCCGCCGGGGCGCGGCCCAGGCGCGGCATCGGATCACCGCATTGCCGCGTGGCTACGCTCGCCGCCATGACTTCCGACACTCTGCGTTCCGTTGCCGTCGAGCGGACCGGCGCCGGCCGGTTCACCGCAACCAACTCCCGCGGCGACACCGTCGACTTCGGGACCGGCTCGGGCGGCGGCTTCTCCCCGGTCGAGCTGCTCCTGGCCGCGATCGGCGGCTGCACCGCGGCCGACGTGGACGTCGCGACGAGCCGTCACGCGGAACCCGTGACGTTCCGCGTGACGGTGAGCGGACACAAGATCGAGGATGACCAGGGCAACCGTCTGACCGACCTCGAAGCCGCCTTCACCGTGGCCTTCCCGGACGGGGAACCGGGCGACCGGGCCCGCACCATCCTGCCCAGAGCGATCAAGACCTCCCACGACCGGCTCTGCACGGTCAGCCGCACCATCGAGGCCGGGACACCGGTCACCACCAGGGTGCAGGAGGCCTGACCGCGTGCGAGGTCAGGCGACGTCCACCGGATCGAAGTCGATCTTCTCGCGGACGCCGCAGTCGGGGCAGGCCCAGTCGTCGGGGACCGCCTTCCACAGGGTGCCGGCAGGGAAGCCCTCGCGGGGGTGGCCCGTGTCCTCGTCGTAGAGGTAGTCGCAGGACGGGCAGCGGTAGCGGCTCATGCGGTGACGCCCGGGGTGTCCTTGGGGTGCTCGCCTGCGCCGTACCGAGTGAGCAGGGCGCCGCGCCGTGAGGGCTGGAGGTTCGCGCGGCGGACGTCGCCGCCGTAGTGGGCGAGCACCCGGTGGTCCATGACGCGGCGCCACAGCGGCGGGAAGTACGCGAGGACGATCATCCCGGCGTAGCCGGTGGGCAGTTCGGGGGCGTCCTCAAAGTGGCGCAGGGCCTGGTATCGGCGGGTGGGGTTGGCGTGGTGGTCGCTGTGCCGCTGGAGGTGATAGAGGAAGACGTTGGAGGCGACGTTGTCGCTGTTCCAGCTGTGCTTGGGGGCGCAGCGTTCGAACCGGCCGGACTCGGTGCGTTCGCGCAGCAGCCCGTAGTGCTCGGTGTAGTTGATGACCTCGAGCAGGCAGAAGCCGAAGACGGCCTGGCCCACGAGGTAGGGCAGCACCTCGGGCCCGAAGGCGAGGGCGAGCGTGGCGAAGAGCACGGCGGACATGGCCCAGGCGCTGAGGATGTCGTTGCGCCAGGTCCACGGGGAACCGCCGCGCCGGGTCAGGCGGCGTTTCTCCAGCCGCCAGGCGGAGGCGAGGCTGCCGGTGACGGTGCGGGGCAGGAAGCGCCAGAAGCTCTCGCCGAGCCGGGCACTGGCCGGGTCGTCGGGGGTGGCGACACGGACGTGGTGGCCGCGGTTGTGCTCGATGTAGAAGTGGCCGTAGCAGGTCTGCGCGAGGGCGACGCGGGAGAGCCAGCGCTCCGTGGACTCCTTCTTGTGGCCGAGTTCGTGCGCGGTGTTGATGCCGATGCCGGCGACCCCGCCGAGGGTGACGGTGAGACCGATCCGGGCGGCCAGGGAAAGCTCGCCACTGGTGAGCAGCGCGCAGCCGGCGACGAGGCCCGCGTACTGCAGCGGCAGGTACATGTACGTGCACCAGCGGTAGTAGCGGTCCGCTTCGAGTCGGGCGAGAGCGCTGTCGGGCGGGTTGGCGGAGTCCTTGCCGATGAGCTGGTCGATGACCGGGAAGAGGACGTAGAGCAGGATCACGCCGCTCCACCAGAAGACGCCCAGGCCGGTGAGTTCCACCAGGCCCCAGGAGAGGAAGGGGAAGCACGGCACGATCAGGCCCATCAGCCACAGGTAGCGCTTCGGGTCCCGCCAGGGCGGCGCCTCGTGCAGGGTTTCGGGCTCGCTGTGCGAAGGCACGGCCGATCTCCTCACGTTCACGGCTTTGGACACTTGAGGCACTTACTGTCCAGCAAAGTGACACCGGCCCGGCAGGGCGTCAATGGCTTGGGTAGGGATCGGTGCAGTCAGGGTGTGAAGAAGTGGTCACAGTGCGGTCCTGGCGTGCCGCCGCGGTGAAGGGCCGTGGCAGCCAACGGAGTTGACGGCGAATCAGGACTCGTCGACCGGCGCCGGGTAGGCGATCCGAGTGGTGATCGCCGCGATGCGGCGGGCAGACTCCTCGGGCGACGCGGCGGGCTGCACGATGTGGCTCACCGTGAGCCGGACGATCGTCTCGACGGCGAGACTGCGCGAGTGCGCGTCGACCTCGGGCCAGGCGTCGGACGCGTAGGCGTCGAGCATGGCGGTAGCGGTGTCGAAGACCGGCTCGGAACGAGTCGTCAGGTAGGCGAGGAGGTCATCGTCCTCGCCACCGCGCGCCGCAGTGAGGACGGACTTGATGAGCGGGTTGTCCGCGGCCTGGCCCAGGACGAAACCGACGCCCGCGCGTGCCGCCGCGTTGAGGGAGTCGCGGTGCTGGTCCAGCTCCCGCTGGATCCCGAGCAGGAACTGCTCGGCCTCGCGCTCCACCAGGGCGAGGCCGATCGCGTCCTTCGAGTTCGAACCGAACTCGTTGTAGACCGTCTGCCGGCTCACCCCCGCCGCCCGCGCCACGGCAGCGACCCGGAGCCGCCCCCAGCCCTCCGTCGTCACCAGCTCGTATGCGGCGTCAAGGACCCGCTCGCGGAGCAGGCCACGGACGGCCTCGCGAAAGCGCGTCATGGTCCGCCCACTCTAGACCGAGGCGGACGGATGGACCGGCCGTCGGAAACTGTTCCCCTGCGGTCCATCACCACCCGTGTCCTTCTTGGCATGCCCGCGCTAGCTTGCGCGCCATGAATTCCTTACCCGCGCATGCATGTGACCACGGGCACGACCAAGACCACGGCCGTACGGACGACACCACCCTGCCGTATGGACAGGTGAGCCATGACCACCCCAAGAGAGTCGGCCGCAGGGCCCTGCTCTCCTCGGCCGGCGGACTCCTGATGCTGGCGGCCGTGCCCGGCAGCGCTCGCGCCGCCCACGCGACCACGGCCGGCTCCGCCGCGCCGCTCCTCGCGGCCTCGCGCACCTCGAAGCTCACACAGGGCACGACGCTCGTCCACGCCGACATGCACAACCACACCGTGATGTCCGACGGCGACGGCTCCGCCCAGGCCGCGTTCGGCTCGATGCGGGAGGCCGGACTGGACGTCGCGGCGCTGACCGACCACGCGACGCTGTTCGCCATCGACGGCCTGAGCTCGGGGGAGTGGAACACCCAGGGGCAGCTCGCGGACGCCGCCAACAGCCCGGGACAGTTCACGGCACTGCGCGGCTTCGAGTGGTCGAGCCCGCTCGAAGGGCACATCAACGTGTGGAACACCGGCGAGTTCGCCGACCTGTTGCGGGCCCCCGGCCCCGGCAACCTCTACAACTGGCTGGCCGGCCGGCCCGGCAGCCTCGCGAGCTTCAACCACCCCGGCCGGGAGCCGGGCCGGTTCAACGAGTTCGCCTTCAAGGCCTCCGTGCTCGAGCAGATGGTCGGCCTGGAAATGTTCAACCGCACCGACGACTACCTCTTCGAAGGCTGGTCATCGGGCAAAGCATCACCGCTCTGCGTCTGCCTCAACTCCGGCTGGCGGCCCGGCCTCACCGGAGTCACCGACGAGCACGGCACCACCTGGGGCTTCCACGAGGGCAAGGGCCGCAGCGGCCTGTGGGTCACCGAGAACACCCGCACCGCCGTCTTCGAGGCGATGCGCGCGCGGCGCTCGTTCGCGACCCGGGTCTCCGGGCTGCGCGTCGATGCCACGGCCAACGGCGTACGGATGGGAAGCACCATCCCCCTCGCCTCCGGCGACGTCCGCTTCCTCGTCGACATCGACCGGGGTCCGGACTGGGAAGGCAAACCCTTGCGGGTCCAGGTGCTCCGCCCCGGCACGCAGGTCCCGACGGTCGTGGAGGTCATCGACACGGTGAACGGCGCCGTCGCGGACCTCACCGTTCCGCTCAACGCGGCCGACGGCGACTGGGTGGTCCTGCGCATCTCCGACCCCTCGCTGCCCAACGGCACCCCCGGCCCGGCCGGCCACGCCTGCAACGACTTCGGCGTCGCGTATACGAGCCCGTGGTGGCTGCAGCCCTGACCATCTCCGTCCTCGCCTCGCCTCGCCTCCCCTCCCTTCATCCGTACGGCGGGCGAGCGGCGCCCCATGCAGGCGGGCGCCGCCGCTCGTCGCGGATTCCGCGAGTGCGGGGGACGAGCGTCGCCTAGCGGCAAAAGGTGGTGCGACCCGGACGCGACCTGTGCAGACTGACGCGCGTGCTTATCGATCACTGGCCGTTGAAGGCCCTACGCGTACGGTCTCCGCGTCTGGAGTTGCGACTCCCCTCCGAGGACGAGCTGGCGGAGCTCGCCGATGTCGCCGCACGAGGCGTACACGAGCCGACTGCCAAGCCCTTCCTGACCCCCTGGACGGATCTGCCGCCGGCCGAGCGCGCACGGCACGTCATACAGATGCACTGGAGCCGGCTGGGTCGATGGACGCCGCAGAACTGGGCGTTGGAACTCGTCGCCTTTTTCGACGGCCGCCCCGTGGGTGTTCAGGACATGCGAGCCGTGGATTTCGGCATCCGCCAAGAGTTCATCTCGGGCTCGTGGATCGGCCTTGACCATCAGGGCAGGGGACTTGGCACCGAGATGCGCGTCGCCATGCTGCACCTCGCGTTCGCGGAAATGGGCGCTGTGTCGGCGACTTCGATGTCCTTCACCGACAACTTCTCCTCGATCTCCGTGTCCCGCAAACTCGGCTACCGCCCCGACGGCATCACCCGTGACGTCCTGCACGGCGAGGTCGTCGAGTCCCAGAGGTTCCGCCTCTCCCGCGAAGACTGGCACCTGAGTGAGCGTCCGCCCGTGACGGTGAGCGGGTTCAAGGGGTGCGAGGAGCTCTTCGGGATCGTCGACGGGTAGTGGCTCAGGATCCCTTCCTGTGCACGCTCACCCGACCTGCTGGTCCAAGTCGTGGGCCGGCCCGGCGGACCAGGGGCCCGCGATCTGCTTGTTCGGCTCCCTGGAAACCGTTGCACCGTGCGAGGAAGCCGGGGTCAGTCGACCGGTTTGCCGGGCTGGTCGTGGGTGGCGCAGTGGATGCCGCCGCCCCCGGAGGCGACGGTGTCGATGTCGACCTGCACGATGTCGCGCTTGGGGAAGTGCTCCTGGAGGATGCTCTTGGCGCGCTTGTCGGCCTTGCGGTCGCCGAACTTGGGGATGAAGACGGAGTCGTTGGCGATGTAGAAGTTGGCGTAGGTGGACAGGAAATCGTCGCCTTCGCCGGTGATCGCGTACGGGTCGGGCTGCGGCAGATCGATGATCTCGAAGGGGCGGCCCTTGGCGTCCGTCGCCTTGCTCAGGACGGTCTGCGCCTGATCGGCCGAGCGGGACCACGAGTCGGCGGGCATGTCGGGGTGCGCCCGGTCAAGGAGCACCACACCGGGTTCGGTGAAGCGGACGAGACTGTCCACGTGCGCATCGGTGATGTCCTGGCCGCGCACGCCCTTGAGCCAGATGACCTTCGTGACACCCAGGTTCTCCTTGAGTTCGGCCTCGATCCGGTCCCGGCTCTTTCCTCGGTTGCGGTTGTCGTTGACGATCGAGCTCTCGGTGATGAGGAGGGTGCCCTCGCCGTCGGTCTCGAAGGAGCCGCCCTCGGCGATGAAGGGCGCCTGGCGGCGCGGGATGTCGTACTCGGCGAGCAGTGTGCGGCCCACCTTGCCGTCGTTGGCGTGGGTCTGCTTGTCGCCCCACCCGTTGAAGTTCACGTCGACGCCGACGACCTTGCCGTCCTGCTCCACGAAGACAGGCACGGTGTCGCGGGCCCACAGGTCGTCGACGGCCAGCGGGATCACCTCGACGTCCCGGCCGCACGCCTTCTGGGCGGCCTTCTGCTGGTCGGGCCTCGCCATCATCACGACGTACTCGTAGTCGGCGATGGCACGGGCGATGCGCGCGATGTCCGCCCGCACGTAGGGGAGGTCTTCTCCCCATACGGAATCCAACGCGGGCCATGACATGAAGGTGCGCGCGTGGCTCTCCCACTCTGCGCCCATGCGCAGTCCTTTCGCCGCCGTGTCCTGGTTGCCGGATGCGCCGGCCAGATCGTCGCCGGGGTTGCAGGCCGATGCGCCCAGGACGACTGCGCCGATTCCGCCGAGGGTGCGGAGTGCTGAGCGGCGGGTGGGGAGGAGGGGGGACATGGTGAGCTCCGATTGTGGTGGGGTCAACGTATCCGTCCGCATGGCGTGACGCCTGACGAGGCGCAGGAACGCCGCGCCACGGGTGCCGACATGGGCCATGCGGGGAAACCGGTCGCTGACTCGACTCTGGCACAGACTGAAAATTCAGTCAAAATGTGGGAGTGGTTTGTCTCGCACGCGGCGGTTCCATCATGTTGGTGCAGTTGAATTCCCCTGGTGGATCGATGTTGACTGAAACTTCAGATAGCGACCCGCTCATCACGGGGCGGGCCCTTGCTCCGACCCCTCCTCCTCTTGCCGAAAGAGTCACCGCAATGTCCGCTCAGCCTCCCGGGGCGCACTTCACCCGCACCCATCTGTCGGCCGACGATCCCGCCGAGATCGGCGGCTACCGTCTGCACGCCAGGCTCGGCGCCGGAGGGATGGGGATCGTGTACCTGGCCCATACGCCGGGCGGGCGGCCCATCGCGCTGAAGGCGGTGCGGGGCGAGTTCGCCGCTGACCCGGAGTTCCGCCGCCGGTTCGCCGACGAGGTGGCCAGCGCCCGCAGCATCCATGGCCTGTTCACCGCCCAGGTGGTGGACTCGGGCGTGGAAGCCCCCACTCCCTGGCTCGCCACCGCATACGTACCCGGACCCTCGCTGCAACAGGTCGTCGCGCGCCATGGCCCGCTGCCGACGCGCACGGTGCTGCTGCTCGTGGCCGGCATCGCCGAAGCACTCCAGGCCATCCACCGGGCGGGGGTCGTGCACCGGGACCTCAAACCCGCGAACGTACTGATCGCCGAGGACGGCCCCCGCGTCATCGACTTCGGCATCGCCCGCGCCGCCGATGCCACTGACCTGACCGGCACCGGGCTGCGCATCGGCACCGCCGCCTACATGGCGCCGGAGCAGGCGCAAGGCCTGGCGGTGACCCCGGCGACCGACGTCTTCGCCCTCGGCGCGCTTGCCGCATACGTGGCCGGGGGCGTGCTCCCGTTCGGGGGCGGACCCGAGTCCGGAACGTTGTACCGGGTGGTCCACGAGGAACCGGACCTCTCCACGGTTCCGCCGGATCTGTATGACCTGCTGCGGTGGTGTCTTGCCAAGCGCCCCGAGGACCGGCCGCTCCCGGGCGACCTCATCGGCGCCGTGCGCGCCCATCCCGTGGTGGGCGCACGTCCGGAGTTCACCGACGGCTGGCTCCCGCGCGAAATCAGCAGCGAGACCGCCGCCCACGGCCGGCTATGGGGACGTGACAGCGGCAGCAGCGGGGGACAGGTGCACGCCCAGCCGACTCTCGCCGCCGTTCCCGCGACACCCACTGCCGTCGCCCGGCCCGCCCCCGAGGCCGGCGACCTGGCCGACTCCGGCCCACGCCGGGCCCACCGCCGCGGCCGACGGCGGTGGGTCGTGGCCACGCTGGCGGCCGCGGTTCTCGTGGCCGCCGGCGGCACGGCGTACTACATCCTGGAACTCCGAAAAGACCCCGGACGCGGCTCCTCCGGCACCGCCGGCGGTCGGCCCACCCCCTCACCTCACCCCTCCTCCGCGCCATCGCGCCCCTCCACCTCACCGTCCACCGAGCCCGTGTACGTCCCCGACTACACCGATGCCGAGCTCACCGCCCCCGACCCCGACTACGAGTTCGACCTCTCGGCCGGGAAGGTCGTCCCCGCCGAGACCGCGCCGTGGTATCTGGAGGTGGCCGACGGCGAGTTCGTCCTGCCCGAGGAGAGCGATGCCTTCGTGGCGGCCGGGTACGTCCTGAGCCCTGCCGACTGCGTACGGGGCATCGAGCGGGAGCCGGTGACGGAGCTCCTGTACGACGAGCTGGCCGACGAGCGACCGTTCTGCGTACGCAGCCCGGATGGGAAGAGCGTCGTCATCGTGCGGCTCATCGAGGCGGTGCCCGGCGAAGGTCCCGTGACGGTTGTCATGAGCCGGCACGTCGAAGGCGCTTGAACAGGCGTGTCCGGGTTTGCTGCCGCACGACGTCGTTGACCGGCAGGGCATTCTCCCCGGCGTGACCGGCCACCTCGTTCCCCTGCTACCTGCCTCGGCGGGCAGACCCCGGCGGACCTGCTCGGGACCTACGACGGGGGAGTGACTTCGGGGTTGCGTTCCGCCCTGAAGCCCGCGACAGCCACCGTGATGAGACAGAAGGCGATGACGGCCTCGGCCCAGAGAAAGGCGATGTAGTCGAGGAGGCACCCGATGGGCGGGGTTCCGGGAGCGGCGTTACGGAAGGCCGACAGGGCGAACAGTGTGGCAGCCATCCAGCCGAGGGCGGGCCAGGTGAGTCCCTTCTTGCGCGTAACGAGGTACCACGCTCCGATGAGGACCGAGACGGCGAGTGCCCACATTGCAGCCATCATGAAGAGCGCGAAGACGAACGCGCTGCCGGAGCGCGCCAGGCCGACGTCGAAGACGGCGGCGCCGTTGATCTCCGATGCGTCCACCGCGCCCGAGTACAGAGCGTCGCTGTTGGCGAGGACCATCCGGACGGGTACCTTCTCGCCGCCCTGTGTGGCGCTGAACTCGATCGCAGCGTCGTAGGCGTCGAAGGGGTAGTCGGTGATCGAGCCGCCTGTCAGCGTGACAGGCAGATCCTTGGTTGCGATGCGGCTGTGTGCCGTGAAGGAGAGATCACCACGGGTGGAGGTCGACGTCTGGAGCGTCAGGTCTTCGGTGGGTGACACGCCTCCTGCCTCGGCCAGCCTTCCTCGCGGGGTGACCAGGACACGCAGAATCAGTTCCCGTCCGGCGGCGTCGACGCGCTGGATCGTGGCATTGATGTCCACTCGGTCGGGGGCCGAACTGCCTGCCGTGTACACCGTGTCCAGGTCCTGGCGTTCACCGAACTGAAGCCAGGCGCCCAGGGTGATGGCTGCCGCGATCGCGAAACAGGCCAGCACGGTCGCGAAGAGTCTGCGGCGGGTGTCGGACACGGGGACTCCTTGAACCGTGCTACTCGACCGGCTTGCCGGGCTGGTCGTGGGTGGCGCAGTGGATGCCGCCGCCACCGGTGGCGACGGTGTCGATGTTGACCTGAACGATGTCCCGCTTGGGGAAGTGCTCCTGAAGGATGCCGCGTGCCCGGTCGTCGGCCTTCTTGTCACCGAACTTGGGCATGTACACAGCGTCATTGCCGATGTAGAAGTTGGCGTAGGTGGACAGGAAGTCGTCGCTGTACCCGGTGATCAGGTCGGGATCAGGCTGCGGGAGGTCGATGATCTCGAACTCACGGCCCTGCGCGTCGGTTGCCTCGCTCAGCACGGACATGGCCTGGTCCGAGGAACGCGACCAGGAATCGGCGGGCGTGCCCGGAAAAGCGCGGTCCAGGAGAATCACGCCGGGTGCGGTGAAGCGGACGAGGCTGTCGACGTGGGCGTCGGTGATGTCCTCGCCGCGCACCCCCTTCAGCCAGATCACCTTCTTCATGCCCAGGAGTTTCTTGAGGTCGGTCTCGATCTCGGCGCGGCTCATGCCCGGGTTGCGGTTGTCGTTGACGATCGAGCTCTCGGTGATCAGGAGCGTGCCCTCGCCGTCCGTCTCGAAGGACCCGCCCTCGGAGACGAGCGGCGCCTGGACCCGTGGCAACCCGTACTTCTGCAGCACGAGCCGGCCGACTTGCGCGTCGTTGTCGTGGGTCTGTTTGTCGCCCCAGCCATTGAAGTTGAAGTCGACTCCGGTGACCTTGGTGCCCTCCTCGACGAACACCGGGACGGTGTCGCGCGCCCACAGGTCGTCAACGGCGAGTTCGATCACTTCGACGCCGGAGCCGCACTCCCTTTGAGCGGCGGCCCGTTGGTCCGGCCGCGCCATCATGACGACGTACTCGTGCTCCGCGATGGCCCGTGCGACGCGTGCGATGTCCTCGCGTACGTAGGGGAGGTCGTCCTCCCAGACGGACTCGAGTGCAGGCCACGACATGAAGGTGCGGGCGTGGCTTTCCCACTCGGCGGGCATCCGCAGGTCGCCCTCCTGCTTCCTCGCGGCCTGGCCGGCCATGGTGGGGTCGGCCGCTTCGTCGGAGTTGCCGGTGCCGCACGCCGAGGTGCCGAGGGCCAGCGCGCCGATTCCGGCGATGACGCGAAGTGCCGAGCGGCGGGAAGGGGCCTGGGCGGACATGGTGGTCTCCGATTCGTGTGCAGCCGGGGTCGGGGGATCCGGCAGAGTGATGTGGAGGGCGCCTCAAGCGGAGAGGTGATCACGGTCGCACTCGTGAACAGGGTGCATGAGGTGCCCCGGGAATCACTCGCACCGAGACGATGGACACGTCTTCGTGTCGCCCAGCCTTTCGAGCTCGCCGGCGACCGCGTCCCGCATCAGCTCGCGAGCGTGAGCCAGGGGCAGTGCACCACTCAGCCAACGGGTGCTGAGCCCTTCCACCAGGGCGGTGAGTCGTTCCGCGGACACCGTCAGAGCGGGTGCGGGAGCTGCAGGCCGGACGCGGCCCAGGTGGTGCGCCACGTCGTGGATCCAGGTGAGAGTGGCGCGGGCTACATCCGCGCGCAAATCGGGCTCGAAGATCGCGCTGGCCCGTAGCTCACCCCAAGCCGTGCTGTTCTCGCGGACTTCGGGCAGATCCTGGAATTCGAGCAGGAGGGACTGCTCCAGCTCCTGGCGGGCGTCGCGCGGCTGGGCAGAAGCTTCCGCGCCGGACGTATACCGGTCGGCCCGGTCGCTGATGAACTCCAAGGTGTGATGCAGGATCCCGGCCCGACCGTTGAAGTGGTAGTAGAGCAGCGCCGTGGACACCCCGGCTTCGGTCGCCAGTTCCTCCATGCGCAGCCCGCGTACCCCTCGCCGAGCGATGACTCGGGCGGCACCCTCCAGGATGGCTTTTCGGCGGTCCGTCGCCACGTGTGTCCCTCCGGATGATCTGAAACAACAGTAGCGCATTCTGACTGAATACTTAGTCAGATCCAGAGTGTGGAGAGTGCTCGGAAGTCTCGTCGTCCCCATTCGTCAGGGCGCGATGCCGCTGATGAGAGGTGCCCGGTAAGGTTCGGGCCATGGCGTCTCGCAGCACTCAGATCCTCGAAGCCGCCGCCCGGGTGATCGCCCGGCGCGGAGTCCGTGGCCTGCGCGTGGAGGAGCTGGCTGCCGAAGCGGGCGTGTCCACGGCATTGATCTACTACCACTTCAAGGACCGCACGGGAATCCTGCGTCAGACGCTGGAGTTCATCAGCGACCGCGCCGAGCGCTACACGACCGAAGTCGACCCGGGCGCCGAGCCGCTCACCCCGCGCGAGGTGCTGGACCGGACCCTGCTGCTCGAGCTCCAGGACTCGGTCGAGGTCAGGGAGAACAGCAGCGCCTGGGGTGAGTTGCGGGCCAGCGCCGTGTTCGACGAGGTTCTCCGCGAGGACCTGGCGCGATCCACCCTCACGTGGGTGCAGGAGGTGGCAGCCCTTCTCGGCCAGGTCCGGCCGATGGCGCCCGCAGTTGCCCTCACGGCTACCGCCGAGCGCCTCACCGCGCTCCTTGAAGGCCTGAGTATGCGCTGGCTCAGCGGCACCCTCCAGATCGCACACGCCAGATCGCTGATGAGTGAGGCCATCGACGCCGAGATCGCTCGGCTGGGGGACTGACGGCTCGCGCTCCCCAGTGCGGTAGCCGGCTCGGCACCCGCGTTCGTTCCAACGCTTCCCTCGCCGCATGTCCGTGCTCGCGGGACCGCACCGCTCTCTACCGTCAACTTTATTGACTGATATTTCAGTCAGTGCCACAGTGAGCCGCACACCTCACCCCCGCATTCAGGAAAGGAACGGGACATGCGTGTGCGCAGACCCCTGGGGCAGGGGGCGGCATGCCTCTGACGCCCACCGAACGCGACCGGCTGCTGCTGTTCACGGCCGCTCAGCTGGCCCGGACGCGCCTGGAGCGCGGACTGCGGCTCAACGTACCGGAGGCGACTGCATTGATCGCCGACACGGTGTGCGAGGCCGCGCGTGACGGCCTCCATCTCGCGGAGGCCCTCGACCGGGGCCGCAGCATCCTCGGGTCTGACGATGTGCTCCCCGGCGTCACGGACGTGGTGACGGAGATCCAGGTGGAGGCGGTGTTCGAGGACGGCACCCGACTCGCCGTCATCAGCGCCCCGTTCGGTGCGGTGGAGCACGACGACGGCGCCCCCGGGGCCGTCCTGCCCCACACGCAGACGCTGCCGGAGACGGAGCCGCTGGTCACCCTGGGCGTCCGCAACACGTCCGAAGTCCCGGTCAGCGTGACCTCGCACTTCCACTTCTTCGAGGCGAACCCGCGCCTGGAGTTCGACCGGGCCGCCGCCTACGGCATGCGGCTCGCCGCTCCCGCCGGGTCGTCCACCCGGTTCGACCCCGGCGCTGTCATCGAAGTCGGACTCGCGCCGATGGGCGGGGACCGTATCGCGATCGGGTTCGCGGGCCTGGTCGACGGACCGCTGGACGCACCCGGCGCGAAGGCCGAGGCCCTGAAGCGCGCCGTCGCATGCGGCTACCTGGGAGCAAAGGAGACGGAGCGATGAGCAGGCCCACCGGACACGCCGGCCACTGCGCGCCCGGCAGCAGCCGGCACATCGACCCGCACGAATACGCCACCGTGCACGGCCCCCGCGCAGGGGACCGCGTCCGCCTCGGCGACTCCGGGCTCGTTGTCCGGGTGGAGTCGGACTCGCAGGCGTACGGCGAGGAGTTCCTGGCCGGGTTCGGCAAGACCGCCCGCGACGGCATGCACCTCAAGGCCGCAGCCGTCCGCGAGACCTGCGACGTCGTGATCACCAATGTTCTGGTCATCGACGCCGTGCTCGGCATCCGGAAGGTGTCGATCGGGATCCGCGAGGGCCGCATCCACGCGATCGGACGCGCTGGCAACCCCGACACACTCGACGGCGTGGATGTGGTGGTCGGCACCGGCACCACGATGATCCCCGGTGAGGGCCTCATCGCCACCGCAGGGGCGATCGACACCCATGTCCACCTGCTCTCCCCGCGGATCATGGAGGCGTCGCTGGCCTCCGGTGTCACCACGGTCATCGGCCAGGAGATCGGGCCGAGTTGGGGCGTCGGCGTGAACTCCCCCTGGGCACTGAAGCTCGGGTTCAGTGCCTTCGACGCCTGGCCGGTGAACATCGGCTTCCTCGCCCGCGGATCCGCCTCCGACGAGGCGCCCCTGGTCGAGGCGCTGGCCGAGGGCGGCGCCTGTGGCTTCAAGGTCCATGAGGACATGGGCGCCCACACCCGGGCCCTGGACACCGCGCTGCGCGTCGCGGAAGCACACGACGTCCAGGTCGCCCTGCACAGCGACGGCCTCAACGAGTGCCTCTCGGTGGAGGACACCCTGCGTGTCCTGGAGGGCCGGACGATCCATGCCTTCCACATCGAGGGGTGCGGCGGCGGGCACGTCCCGAACGTGCTGAAGATGGCGGGCGTGCCGAACGTGATCGGCTCCTCCACCAATCCGACGCTGCCGTTCGGGCGGGACGCCATCGCCGAGCACTACGGGATGATCGTCTCCGTCCACGCACTCAAGACGGACCTCCCCGGTGACGCCGCCATGGCGCGCGACCGGATCCGGGCCGGGACGATGGGGGCCGAGGACGTGCTGCACGACCTCGGCGCGATCGGCATCACTTCGTCCGACGCGCAGGGCATGGGCCGTGCGGGGGAGACCGTCCGGCGCACGTTCGCCATGGCCGGGAAAATGAAGGCTGAACTCGGGCCGCTCGAAGGCGATGGGGAGGGAGACGACAACGCCCGTGTCCTGCGCTACATAGCCAAGCTCACCATCAATCCCGCCATCGCCCACGGCCTCGCCCACGAGGTCGGCTCGATCGAGATCGGCAAGCTGGCCGACATCGTGCTCTGGCGGCCGCCGTTCTTCGGCGCGAAACCACAGATGGTCCTCAAGGCGGGCTTTCCCGCCTACGGCGTCACGGGCGATCCGAACGCCGCCACCGACACCTGCGAACCCTTGGTCCTGGGGCCCCTGTTCGGCGCGCACGGCGCCGCGCCGGCCGATCTCTCCGTCGCCTTCGTCAGCCGCGCCGCGGCCGAATCCGGCTCGGTCGGGTCACCGCACGACACCCTGGCCACGCGACGCAGGCGTGTCGCTGTACGAGGCACGCGTGGCATCGGCCCCGCCGACATGCTGCACAACGCCCGCCTCGGACAGGTGGACGTCGACCCCCGCACCGGCCTGGTCACCCTGGACGGCGCGCCGATGCGCTCGGAGCCGGCGCAGCAGGTGTCGCTGAGCCGCCTGTACTTCCTCTGAAGCGGTCCGCCGGCCGCGCTCCAAAGCCACGAACTTCCTCTTGACTGAATTTTCAGTCGGGAGGAGGATGCTGTTCACACCGCGTACCCGTACCGCGCCATTGCCAGGCTGAGCCGGCCACCGCCGACGGGTACTTCTGGCGAAACGAAGAGAGACCCGTGATGACTGCATTCCGTATGCCTGCCGAGTGGTCCACGCACGAGGGGTGCCTGATGGCCTGGCCCGTCAGGGAGGACCTGTGGGGAGGAGTGCTGGACGACGTCAAGGAGGAGTACGCGAACGTCGCCCGCGCGATCCACGCGTTCGAACCCGTGACCATGGTCGCGCCGCCGGGCCACGGCGACGAGGCCCGCTCGCGGTGCGGTGACCGGATCACCGTGGTGGAGCTGGCCCAGGACGACTCGTGGTTCCGCGATTCCGCCCCGCTGTTCGTGCTGGACGCCGACGGCAACCGCGCCGCAGTGGACTTCCGGTTCAACGCCTGGGGCCGCAAGCACAGCCCGTTCGACTCCGACGACCGGATCAGCGCCCTGATCCTGGACCACCTCGGCGTCGAGCGCATCGCCTCCGACATGATCCTTGAGGGCGGTGCGATCACGGTCGACGGCGAAGGCACGCTGATCACCACCGAGCAGTGCCTGCTCCACCCGAACCGGAACCCCGGGATGAACCGGGACGAGATCGAGACGGAGCTGAAATCCCGGCTCGGCGTGGACAAGGTTGTGTGGCTTCCGTACGGCGGTCTGCTGGACACCGAGACCGACGGGCACGTCGACGGCGTCTGCGCGTTCGCCGCACCCGGCAAAGTCGTCGTCTCCCTGCCCGACGACCCCGCACACCCCGACTACGCGCGGATGCGCGCCAACCGCGCGGTCCTCGAAAACACCACGGACGCCCAGGGCCGTTCCTTCGAGATCATCGACGTCCCGCAGACCGCATACGCCGCGATCGCCGGCGGCGAGGTCGAAGTGTCCTACCTCAACTACTACGTGGCCAACGGGGGCGTCGTCGTCCCGGTGCCCGGCGCACCCCAGGACGACGACGCGTTGGCGGTCATCGCGGATGCGTACCCCGGCCGGAAGGTCGTCGGAGTACGGGCGCCCGGCATCGCCTACGGCGGGGGAGGGGTCCACTGCATCACGCAGCAGATCCCCGCGGTCCCCGCCACGACCTGAGCCGACGTCGGAACGCTCCCGGAGGGCTGTTCCAGCAGCCCTCCGGCCGCCCGCACCCCCTCAAGGAAAGAGAGCGCGACGATGACGACTACCCTGCCCCCTGCCGGCAGCAGACGGCCCCGCCTCCGGCGCGGACGGATCGCCGTGACGACGGCCGCTTTGACCTCCCTGGTGGTTCTCGCGGCCTGCTCCGGCCCGCCGAAGGACTCGCAGGACAGCGGGGGTGAGATCGAGCTCTCCGCCTCGACGCCTCCGGCCCGCGGCGAGATCGACTCCTTCACCTGGGCCGTGTACGCGGAACCGCCCACCCTCGACTACACGATGGCGTTCGACTATCCGCAGAACACGATCCTGTCCAATGTGTGCGAGAGCCTGATGCGCTGGACGCCCGGGCTCACCATGGAGCCGGGCCTGGCGAAGAAGGCATCGAACCCCGACCCCACCACATGGGTCTACGACCTGCGCGAAGGGGTGCGGTTCCACAACGGCGGGAAGATGACCGCCGACGACGTGGTGTTCAGCCTGGAGAGGCAGCGGGACCCGGACAACGCCGCCGCCTGGGCGCAGGTATTCCAGAACGTCGCTTCCGTGAAGAAGACCGGCAAGCTCCAAGTCACCGTCAAGCTCAAGAAGCCCGACTCCCAGTACCCGCAGTACATGGCGACCGCCGCGGGCGTAGTGGCCTCCAGGTCCGGAATCAAGGCGGCGGGCAAGGACTACGGGACCAGCGGAGACCTCGCCTGCACCGGGCCGTTCAAGCTCGGTACCTGGGACAAGGGCCAGTCGATCGCACTGGAGCGGTTCGACGGTTATTGGGGCAGGAATGCCAAGGCCAAGAAGGCCGTCTTCCGGGTCCTCACCGACCCGTCATCGCGCACCAACTCCATGCTCAGCGGGGAGTCCGACGGCGGCTATCTGATCCCGACCGAGAGCTACGACCGCCTGCGCGACAGCGGCGTGGGCAAGCTGTACTTCGGTGAGGGACTGACCACGGTCAACGTCAACGTCACCAACATGAAGGGCCCGCTCGGTGACGTCCGCGTACGCCGCGCGCTCTCCCTGGCCCTGGACCGCTCCGGGTTCGTCCAGGCCGGACTCGGCGGTGCGGGCACCGTCACCAACTCGCTCACCCCGCGTGCCGCCTGGACCGCAGCATCGGAGGGAACCAGGAAAGCCGCCTTCGACGCCCTGCCGCCCACCGAACGGGACATCGACAAGGCCACGAAGCTGATCAAGGAGGCCGGTGCCACCGGCAAGACCTTGACCGTCGCCACCAGTTCCATCGGCCAGGACGTCTCCCTCCTCGCCACCGCGGTTCAGGCGGCCGGCACCCAGATCGGCCTGGACATCCGCCTCAAGACCATCGCCCCGAACGCCTTCACCGCGCTCTTCACCGACCCCGGCGCGCGCAAGGGAATCGATCTGTTCCCGTACACCTCGTATCAGAACATCACGGACCCGCTCGACATGCTGGCGAACTTCAAGACCGGCGCCTACCTGAACTTCGCCGGATACAGCGACAAGGGATACGACCGCCTCGTGGACCGGGCCACCGGCGTCTACCAGCCGGACAAGCGGATGCAGATCGAGGCCGACCTGCAACAGCACGTGGCCGAGCAGGTGCTGTGGATCCCGGTCGCGGAGTGGCCCACCACCGTGTTCCTCAACAAGAGGATCACCGGCGCGCCCACCACCATCTCGTACATGTACTACCCGTGGGCCGCCGACGTGGGGGCCGCGAGGTGAACTTCCTGAGATTCGCCGTACGCCGGGTGGCGGAGATGGCCGCCACCCTGCTCGCCGCATCGTTCGTGGTGTTCGGCGCCATGTACCTGGCGCCGGGCAGCCCGGCCGGCTTCCTGCTCTCGGGACGTTCGGCCTCACCGGAGGCCATCGCCACGGTCAAAGCCCAGTACCACCTGGACGATCCCTTCTTCGTCCGGTACATCAGCTGGCTCGGCGACGTGGTCCAGGGAGATTTCGGACGGTCCATCACCTACCGCACCGACGTGTCACGCCTGCTGGCCGACCGCCTGCCCACCACCTTGCTGCTGGTCGTCATGGCCCTGGTCGTGGTCGCCGTGATCGGCCTGGTCCTCGGTTGCGTAGCAGCCGTACGCGGCGGTGCCACCGATTCCACCATCCTGGTCGGCACCACGTTCGCCGTCGGCACCCCCTCCTTCGTCGCAGCAGTGCTCCTCCAGGGCCTGTTCGCCGTCAAACTGGGCTGGTTCCCCAGCAGCGGAGCCGGCGACGGATTCGGCGACATGCTCTGGCACCTGACCCTCCCCGCGATCGCCCTCGCCCTCTACCTGATCGGCATGTTGGCGCGGGTCACCCGCTCGGCCATGCTCGAGGCTCTCGACAGCGAGCACGTCACCGTCGCCCGCAGCCGCGGAGTCCCCGAACGCCAGGTCATCTACCGCCATGTGCTCCGCAACTCACTCGGCACAGTCCTCACCACCGGCGGACTGATCGTCTCCACCCTCCTGGTCTGCACGATCCTCGTGGAAACCGCGTTCAGCATCGGCGGCATCGGCCAGCTCCTCGAACTGTCCACCACCACCAAGGACTTCCCCACCGTCCAGGCGATCTCGCTGATCATTGTCGCCCTGTTCATGGCCGTGAACCTGATCGTCGACCTGCTCCTTCCCCTGGCCGACCCACGGATCACGCTCGGCACGAGAGGGTCCGCCGCATGACCGCCGTCCTGACCCGCCGGCCCGGACTCAAGAAGATCCGCACCGCCCGGTCCCCGCTGCACCTGGCCTGCTTCGGCTTCGTCGGCCTCGTCACGGCAGCCGCGCTCCTCGCGTCGTGGCTGGTGCCGTACGACCCCAACGCGGTCGACCTCGGCAACGCGCTGGCCGGTCCGTCCGCGGAGCACCTCCTCGGCGTCGACGCCGCCGGCCGCGACACGCTCTCCCGGCTGCTCCTCGGCGCTCGCACCTCGCTCTTGGGACCCCTCGGGGTGGTGGTCTTCTCCACCGTCGCCGGCGTCGCGGTCGGCATGGCCGCGGGCTGGCGGGGCGGCTGGCTCGACTCCGTCCTGTCGCGAAGCACCGAACTCGTCTTCGCGTTCCCCGGGATGCTCCTCGCCATCCTGATCATCTCGATCTACGGCGAAGGACTGCTCGCCCCCGTCATCGCCCTCTCGGTCGCCTACCTGCCCTACGTCAGCCGCCTCACCCGCTCCCTCGTGCTGGCCGAACGCAAGCGCCCCTACGTCAGCGCCTATCAGGTCCAGGGGCACTCGGCCCTCCAGATCTGCGTGCGTCACGTCCTGCCCAACATCGCCCCCGTCGTTCTTGCCCAGTCCGCCATCAACTTCGGCTACGCACTGATGGACCTCGCCAGCCTGTCCTTCCTCGGCCTCGGGGTACCCGCGCTCACCCCCGACTGGGGCCGCATGGTCTTCGACGGCCAGACAGCCATCCAGCACGGCTACCCGCTGTCGGCGATCCTGCCCTGCGTGTTCATCGTGCTCACCGTCGTCGCCTTCAACGTGGTCGGAGAGCGCTGGGCCGACCGCGTCGCCAGGAGAGACCGATGAACCTGACGAAGACCCCCTACACCCTCGACGTCCAGGGGCTGCGCATCACCCTGCCCGGCACAGCACGGCCCGTCCTCGACGGCGTCGACCTCCACGTCGGCGCCCGTGAAACCGTCGCGCTGGTCGGCGAGTCGGGATCCGGGAAGACCCTCACCTCACGCAGCGCCCTGAAGCTGCTGCCGCCCGGCGCCGTTGTCGAAGGCGCTGTCCGGGTGAGCGGCCAGGACGTGCTGACCATGAACGCCGACCAACTGCGCGCTCTGCGCACCGGCAGGGTGGCCATGATCTTCCAGGATCCGCGCACCGCCCTGAACCCCCTGCGCCGCATCGGTGACTTCCTCACCGAGAGCGTGACCCTGGCCAGGAGCATGAGCATGAGCCAGGCGGACGCCACGGCACGGGCCGTCGAACTGCTCCGGGCCGTCGGCCTGGACGAGTCCGCCCTGCACAAGTACCCGGGCCAGGTTTCCGGCGGCATGCTGCAACGCGTCATGATCGCCGCCGCGCTGATGGGGGACCCGGCACTCCTGCTCGCCGACGAACCGACCACCGCACTGGATGTCACCACACAGGCCGAGGTCATCGCTCTCCTGGCCGAACTCCGCGAACGCTTCGGCACCGGCCTGCTCTTCGTCACCCACGACCTCGACCTCGCCGCCGCCATCAGCGACCGCGTCTACGTCATGTACGCCGGCCGGATCGCCGAGAGCGGCCCCGCCGAAGCCCTCTTCGCACGGCCCCGGCACCCGTACACCTCGGCGCTGCTCGCCTCCACGCCCCGCCTGGAAGCCCCGCAGGGGAGGCTCGCCGCCATCGACGGCCACCCCCCCGACCTGCGGCAGGAATTGACCGGCTGCCCGTTCGCCGCGCGCTGCCCGCTGGCCACCGAGATCTGCGACCAGCAGGCCCCCGCACCGCAGCCGGCACCCGGTGAGCCGCACCACCAGGCCGCCTGTCACCACAGCGACCGTCTCGAGGGGAGCCCCGTCGATGTCTGAGAACGTTCTGGAAGCTGCCGGTCTTTGCCGAGCCTTCGGCAGTGTCCGCGCCGTCGACGATGTGTCCTTCACTCTTGCCGAGGGCGGCTCGCTGGGCATCGTGGGTGAATCCGGCTCCGGCAAGACCACCACGGCCCGGATCGTCGTCGGCCTCGAACAGGCGGATGCCGGGGACGTTCTGGTACGCGGCCGGGCTCGCGTCTCCCGCGGCCGCGGCCGGCACCAGCGCCTGGCGAGGGCCCGCGAAGTCCAGATGGTCTTCCAGGACCCCTACCTGTCGCTGGATCCGAGGACCAGCGTCGAACAGGTCCTGCGCGAAACCCTGCGCCTGCACTTTCCCGGTGCGGACCACGACCGGCGCGTCCGCGAACTCCTCGACCAGGTCGGCCTGGGCACCCGCGCCGCCGACGCGCTGCCGCGGCAGCTCTCCGGCGGACAGCGCCAGCGCGTCGCCATCGCCCGCGCACTCGCCGTCGAACCCGCGGTGCTCGTCCTGGACGAGGCGGTCGCCGCACTGGACGTCTCGGTTCAGGCCCAGATCCTCAACCTGCTCGCCGACATCCGCGAAGAGACCCGGATCGGCTACCTGTTCATCACTCACGATCTCGGCGTGGTCCGGTGCGTCACCGATGACGTCATCGTGATGCGCCGGGGCAGGGTCGTCGAGGCGGGTCCGACTGCCGACGTGCTCGCGGCACCGCAACACCCCTACACGCGGCTGCTGCTGGAATCCGTGCCCCGCCCCGGCTGGGACCCGCAGGCCATCGCCGCCGCCCGCAGGGCGCTCTGAACGCGGCGCTGATTCTGCGGCGCAGCGCACTCACCACAGACCGCCACCGCACCGAACCCGGCAGCGAGGCCTTGGGGGGCATCTGTGCGCCCACCCACCTCTGTGACCGGCACCCCCACAACGCACGCACGTTGACACAGGAGGTCAACCATGAACCACCGCCCTGCCGCCCGCCACGCCGGCCCCGGCCTCAACAGGCGCCGGTTCCTGGCGGCAGCCGGACTGGCCGCTGCCGCCGGCGCCGCCGCCACGACCGCCGTCCAAAGCCGTGCCGGGGCAGCGCCGTCCGCCCGCACCTTCCGCGTCCCGGTCGAGGACGTCCGCCACACCCGTACGTGGATGGCCTGGCCGGATACCACCTCGATCTGGGGCAGCATGCTGAGCGGCGTGCAGGCGGACATCGCACTGATCGCGCGCACGATCGCGAAGTACGAGCCGGTCGTGATGTGCGCCAACTCCCGGAGTGCGGCGAAGGCCCGCTCGATGTGCGGAACCGCGGTCAGCGTCATCACGTCCATCCCGGTCGATGACTGCTGGATGCGCGACACGGGTCCCGTGTTCCGCACCGACGGCAACGGCGGCCTCGATACCGTGGGCCTCAATTTCAACGGCTGGGGCGACAGGCAGCCCCACGCCAAGGATGCCCTGGTGGCCGAGCGGATCGCCGCCCACGTGGATGTGCCCTTCACCTCTGCCGACCTGGTCGGCGAGGGCGGAGCCATCGAGCAGGACGGCGCCGGCACCCTGATGGCCACCCGAAGCAGTCTTGTGAACCGCAACCGCAACCCCGGGGTGCCGGAACGCGAGCTGGAGCGGGCGATGTGTGACGCGTACGGCGCGTCCAAAGTCATCTGGTTCGACGGCGTGTACGGCCAGGACATCACCGACGACCACGTCGACGCGACCTCCCGCTTCCTCGCCCCAGGCGAGGCCCTCGTGCAGATGCCCGTCGCCGCCGACAACGACGCCTACGCCCGCGACGCCCGCCGGCAGTACAGCACCCTCTCCAGTTCGACGACCTCGGCAGGCAGGGCGATGGACGTGATGCGCCTCCAGGGTCCGGACTACAACAAGATCCGCTCCACCAACCGGGACTTCCTCGCGTCCTACGCAAACTTCTACCTCTGCAACGACGCAGTCATCTCGGCCCAGTTCGGCGACCGTACGGCGGACGAGGCCGCGCGGGCGACCCTGTCCCGTCTCTACCCCGACCGGCGGATCGAGCAGCTGAACATCGACCGTCTCGGCACCGGCGGCGGGGGCATCCACTGCGTCACGCAGCAGCAGCCCGTCGCCTGACACGTATGACTCGAAACTTCGACCGATGAGTGCCGTCCGACCGATTGACTGAAATTTAAGTCAGTCCCTACTGTGGGCGCACCGTGCAGCGCCGGCGGTCATGCCGGCGCTGCTGTGTCTTATGGACATTTCCCTGAACAGGAGCCCACATGGGGCCAGTTGACGCGCAGACGCATGACTCCGCAGCGCACGCGGGCATCGAACAGCACTCCATCGACTGGGTGCCCCTGTCGGAACGGCACGGCAAACCCTCGGACGTCGGGGCCATCTGGTTCGTCGGCAGCCTCAATCTCACGGGCCTGGCGACCGGCGTCGTGACGCTGTCGATGGGCGCCTCGCTCGTCTGGACAGTTATCGCCACCGTCCTCGGCTCGCTCTTCGGAACGTTCTTCATGGCGTTCCACTCGGCCCAGGGGCCCCAGCTGGGCCTGCCGCAACTGGTCCAGTCGCGGCCGCAGTTCGGCTATCTCGGAGCCGCCCTCACGGTGTGGGTGTTCGCCCTGGTCAACTACGTGGCCTTCAATACCTCCGACGCCCTGCTGTCCGGCCAGGCCATGAACCTGCTCACCGGTATGCCCAACGGCCTCGGCTATCTGCTGGGCGCCGCGGTGGCGACGGTGATTGCCCTGTTCGGATACGAGTGGATCCACCGGCTCAACAAATGGCTCACCTGGCCCTTCGTCGTCATCACCGCAGCGATCACCGCAGCAGCCCTCTTCGGCGGCGGCCTGCCGGACGGCACTTGGACCCCGGGCCCGTTCGAACTCGCCCCTTTCATGCTGGTGTTCGTCTTCGTCGCCGGCTTCCAGCTGGGCTGGGCGCCGTACGTCTCGGACTACTCGCGCTACCTCAGACCCGATGTCCCCGTCCGCAGCACCTTCTGGTGGACCTATCTGCCGAGCGCGATCTCAGGCATCTGGGTGTTCGTCCTCGGCGCCGTCGTATCGGCCGGCGCTCCGAAGGGCACCGACCCGGTGACCGCCCTGAAGTTGGCCGCCGACCGGCTGTTCGACGGCTTCGGCACCGTCGCGGTGATCGTTCTGCTCGTGGGGCTGCTCTCCATCATGGCGATCAACCAGTACGGCGGCAGCCTCACCATGATCTCGATCGTCGATTCGTTCCGGCCGGTCAAACCGACGCGGGCGATCCGGGTCGCAACGATCGGGATCATGCTGGTGGCCGTCGGCACGGTCTCCACCCTGGTCGGCATCGACCAGTTCAACTGGTTCTACTCGAACGTGGTCGTTGTCCTGACCTACCTCTTCATCCCGTGGACGGCCATCAACCTCGTCGACTTCTTCTTCGTCCGACGAGGCCAGTACGTCGTCAAGGAGATCTTCAACCCGCAGGGGATGTACGGCCGGTGGGGATGGCGAGGAAACCTCGCCTATGCGATCGGGCTGGCCTGCATGGCCCCCTTCATGGTCATCACCGGCCTCTTCGTGGGGCCCGTCGCCAAGGCCCTCGGCGGCGTCGACTGCTCGATCTTCGTCGGCCTTCCGGTCGCGGGCGCCCTCTACTGGGCCTTCGCCCGAAGCCTCGATCTGACCACCGAACGCCGGCTGGTGCGAGAGGAGGGGCTGCTGGATCGCCTGCACTGACCAACCCGCTCCAGCACGTACAAGCCCTTGAGAGAAGGAGCACCACGTGAACGCAGAGCACCGAGGCGAACGCCCAGGCATCAGCCGCAGAACCCTCATCTCCCGGACCGGGGCGGCCGCCGCCGCCCTGGCGGTGGGGCCGGTACTCGGCGGCATCCAGCCGGCCGCGGCCGCCTCCTGGCACGTCCCCGGCGAAGAAGCCCCGCACAAGCGGACCTGGATGGCCTGGCCCTCCAGCTACACGATCTGGGGCAACCTGCTGTCCAAGATCCAGACAGACATCGCCAAGCTCGCCAAGGAAGTCGCCGAGCACGAGCCGGTCATCATGTGCGCGGACGGTTCCTCGGCCGCGTCGCAGGCCAGAAACGCATGCGGCTCCACCGTCACGGTGATCAGCTCCATCCCGGTGTCGGACTGCTGGGTACGCGACACCGGCCCGATGTTCCGCGTCGACGGGGCCGGCGGCCTCGACTCCTTCGGCCTGAATTTCAACGCCTGGGGCGAGAACGCCACGACCTTCTACGGCCTGCCCTACTCCGCCTACAACAAGGACCGTGTGGTCGCCGGACGGATCGCCGCCCATGCAGGTGTCCCGTTCGCCAAAGCATCCGTGGTCGGCGAGGGCGGCGGCATCGAGTACGACGGCGACGGCACCCTCATGGCGACCGAGAGCTGCTGGCTCAACCGCAACCGCAACCCAGGCAAATCGCGCGGTCAGGTCGAGGCGGAACTGCTGTCCCGGTTCGGCGCGACGAAGATGATCTGGCTTCCCGGCGTCACAGGATGGGACGTCACCGACGGCCACATCGACGGCACCGCCCGCTACATCAAGCCCGGGGTCGTGATGGTGCAACTGGCCGGCGCCGTGCGACCCGACGTGTGGACGGACAACGCTCAGGCCATCCACGACGTCCTGGCCGACGCGACCGACGCCAAGGGCCGCCGGCTCCAGGTCCTCACCATCGAAGGACCGGACACGCTGCCGCGGATATCGCCCGGCAAGCGGGCGGACTTCCTCAGCTCCTACATGAACTGGACGGTCACCAACCAGGCGGTCATCACCGCCCAGTTCGGCGACACCGCCAAGGACGCTGCAGCCAAGACGGCCATCGCCGCCGCCTATGACCGGCCCGTCGTCCAGCTCAACCTGGACAACCTCTACGGCAATGGCGGCGGCGGGGCTCACTGCGTCACCATGCAGGAGCCCAGCCGCTGAGGACCGGCCCGGGTCTCGTTACGGGACCCGGGCCGCCCAATGCCACAGTCGCGGTCCCGGAAGTCCATCCAGCAGAACCTTCAGGAACTCCGCTGCACCCGTGTAGTGATTGCACACCGGCTCAGCACGGTGGAGTTCATTCGGAGGCAGAAGACTCCGTTGTCGGGGGCATTGACTGACTGAACTCCTGCGGTCTGGTGTTCGTCCTTCGCCCCTCGGAACTACCCAGCCCACCTCTCACGTGTGACTATGCGACACGACGATCAGTCATGCCATCAAGTAAAGCGCACCCTCCGAGGTCCTCCATGCCGCAACGCTCGCACTCCCGCCCCCGCCTTCGGTCCCATGGTGCCGCCGCACTCACCCTGGCCACCCTTGCCGCTCTGGGGTTCACCACCGCCTGCAACGCCGAGTCCGACGCTTCCTCTGCTTCCTCCTCTGCTCCCTCGTCGGCGAAGGAGCGAGCGGCGAAGTACGACGCGGTTGTCGAGGACTCGACGCCAGCGGTGCAGGACGTCATCGACGTGGCAGGAGCCCCTCAGGAGGCTGCTCGAGGGGCCGACGGTTCGCTGCTGCTGAGCTTCTTCGCGGGTGGGCGGGACGACGACGAGGGGCCCGCCGCCTACGCCTGGCGCCTCTATTCCCCACAGGGGAAGCGGGTCGCCGATCATGCGGAGCACGGCGACATGGAGATGGGCCTGCCTGGGCACTTCCGTGCCACCGCGGGCGGGTTCCTGTTCGATCCGCTGAACGGGAAGCGCTGGCTGCTCGACGCCGCAGGGGAGAAGCATCCGGTCACCACGCAGAAGGCGCTTCGGGAGACTCGTCCGGGTGACGTCGCTGTCGGGCGCGGGAGTTCTGGCTATGCGCAGCCCAAGTACGCCTTCCGGCCGTCGTCGCGTTCCGTCGCACCTGTACCCGAGCTCGAAGGGGACATTGTGGATATGACGGTCGACCCGGAGCGGGGCACCACGTGGGAGGTGGAGCAGGACCAGGAGCGGGCCGCCGCACCTGCGCGGATCGCCACCTCGGCGGGTGCGGAGAATCTGCAGCTCTCGGAGCAGTACTACGTCAACGGGATCGCGGCGGGTGGGGGGACGTTTGTCGCGTACGTGGGCAGCGAACGCAAGGGTGAGAAGCCGGCGCTGCGCCTCCATCGGGACGGCGCAGGCTGGCGTGAGGTTCCGAGTACGCCGTCGATGCCGCTGAAGGGGCTCGACGGCGACAGCCCGGTGGAGGTGCTGTCGGACGGGCGCGTGCTGGTCAAGGCGCTCGGCAAGGGGCAGTTCTGGGTGGGGAGCCCGGACGGTTCGCGGTTCACGAGGGTCGCGACGCCGGTCGGTTTCACCTCGGTGTCCGCGCAGGGGAAGGCTCTGGTCGGGATCGCCGATTCCACCACCTCCGACGTCGTGGAACGGGTGAAGGGTGAGGGCGTTTGGGTCTCCACCGACGGCGGCGGCAGCTGGTCCCGGTTCCGCGACGGAAAGTTGTGAGGCGCCCGACCCGGTTCGCCCGGCACTGACCCGTCACCCCATTCTGGGGGGCGCTCTCAGAGACGCTGGGTCGTTGACCGGTACTTCGGCTAGTTCATCAACTTTGGGCAGGAGAGGCGCCTATGTGGAGCCGTTACCCCACCGATGACGAACTTCGGCGGACCTTCGAGGAGACCCTGGCCGCCGTCGTGGCGGGGGAAGGCTCGACCTCCTGCAACGGGTTCGATGCGTGGACCGATACGACGTTGTGGGAGATCGTTGAGGCCTACCCGGATGTCACCGACGCGCTGATCGCGCAGGCTCGTGCAGCGTTCGCGGGCCAGCCCGACGGCTCCAACGCCCGAGCCGAACAAGCCGCTCTGGACGCGGCTTTCCAGCAGCAGCGGCCGGAAGATGCCATCGCCGTCTACGAGGCGCTCCGTTTTCCGAAACGCACGGATGGGTGAGGCCCGCGCCTGGGGGCGCGTGGTGGACAGATCCGGCGGGATGTCCCCGCCCGGAGCGAGCCCCTGCCGGATCTTCACTCGACCAACCCAAGGGTGAGATGGGTTCAGTGGTAGAAGCAGACCAGGTCGGAGGAGTTGAATTCGTCGCCCTCGACGTTGTTGCACGCCTTCAGCCAGCCGTGCAGTTCTGCGACGCCCCCGGCGACATGGGCGTCCTCGATTGCCGACAGGTCCGCGGCGTCCAGTTCCGCGGCGAGCCGCAGCGCCTCCTCGCGCTCCACGTATCCGATGAGCGGGAAATCGTCGACGGGCGGGAGCGGTACCGGCGATCCGGAGTAGAGCAGGTCGTTCGGGTCGAACCGCACGCCGGCTTCGGCCAGTGCGGTCTGCACCGTGTCGAGCCAGCCGGAACCGAACTTGTGCCAGAAGCCATTGTTCAGATGTCCGCCGAATTCCTCGCAGAGAGCCTTGAGGGTGTAGCCGTAAATGTGGCCGTCCCCGGTGAACGGCTCGTTGTAGAACAGTTCCCGCATCGTCTGCGGAGTGGGGTCGAACTCGCCGCCGGTGCAGTGCCGGCCCTGGATCCACCCCAGGAACTCCTCGGGATCGGACGTGTAGGCGTGCGGCTTGCGCAGCACGTTGATGTTCACCGAGTAAGGCATGATCCCGTAGCCCACGAGGGGTCCCTTCGTCGCGTCCATAGCAATGCCGGCTATCGGGGCGATCCGTCAGCACCGGCGCGCACCTGCGCGTTGCCCCGGACGCCGCCGGCCGCAGTGCCACCGCCCCGCTCACTCTCGGCTGAGCATCGGGCCTGACCACGCAGACGCGGCATCGTGCCGCGCATCGCCCGAACCGGCATCGAATCCGACCAGCACCTGGGCCGGCACCGCCCTTCTCACCCTCGCCGCCAACATAGCCTGCTACAAGAACAACCCACCCATCAGGGCACAACCGCGTGCCCGAGGGCGTAGGCGCCCTGGGCAAGCATCAGGGTCGGGCGCGTGGGCAGGCGCAGCGTGAGCATCGCCATCAACGGCGCGTCGAGGCCGGACGCGAACCGCACGACCGGGCCCCGCGCGACCTGTTCGGCGAGCTGTCCACCCTCAGCAACGACTTCCGCACCATGCGGGCCGCGCACGACGTCCGTATCCGCCACGACCGCGTCCGCGGCGACACTACGAGAGTGGATGCGAACAGCGAGACCTCAGGCGAACAGCCACTCCTGCCTCCAAGGCCGGTTCTGCCGGACATGGCCGCGGCACACCGTCGCGGGCCGGCTGACGCTGTGGAGGCTCGTTGGCAGTCCCTGCGACTTGCCTGGCAGTGGCGGTATGTAGCGCACCAGATCCACAAGCCCGGTCACCCCTATCCGGGCATCGTCCCGCTGCTGGATGCAGCCGCCGCTCAACCCCGTCTCAGACGGCTGTATCCGTTCACCAGCCACTTTGCCTTGCTCTTCAGCAGCTCCACCGGCTACCCATGGACCGTGCAGGCCGGCACCATCGAGCCCCTGCTCAATGGCCGGTTCAGGGTTCACCGGCGCAAGCCCTTCACCGTGATCGGCGAAGTCGGCACCGCCGAGGAAGCGGTGAATCTCCTACTTGAACTTCTGCCCACCGGCACCGAGCCCGTCATCACAACGGCCGCGAACGAGCCCATCTGACGATCCAGCCCACCGGGCGTGTGCAGCAGATCCTTGAGTCTCGGCGTGGGTATGCCACTGTGCTCGGCTTCGGGCTCGCCGAGCGACGTCATCGCGCTGTGATGTCGGGTTCCTGGGGCGTCGCGGTGCAGTCGCTGCGGGCGCGCACCGTGCAGAGCATGCTCAATGCCCGGCTCAACCTCGGGGAATGCCTGAGCCTGGCTGCTGTGCTCGTCGTCGGATTCATTCTGATCGACCGGGGATCCTCGACCGTCGGCGGCGCCACGACCGCGATGTTGCTTGTGCTGCGCCTGCTGGGGCCGGTCAACCAACTGCTGTTCGTGATCGACACTCTCCAGTCGGCCCTCGCATCGCTGAGCCGCATGATCGGGGTCGTCACGGTCCCGACCGTGGACGCGGCCGGCGCGGCGATGTGGCGGGCAGACCTGGCGGACTCGGCAGATCCGGCAGATCCGGCGGTTTCGGCAGTTCCGGCGGTTTCGGCGGTTTCGGCAGTCCCGGCAGTCCCGGCGGTTTCGGCAGTTCCGGCGGTTTCGGCGGTCCCGGCGGTCCCGGCGAAGACAGCCACCGCTGTCCGGCTTCGCGAGATCGCGTTCCGCTACGCCGACGGTCCACTCGTGCTCGACGGCATCGCCCTCGACATCCCGGCCGGTCAGCACCTCGCGATCGTCGGCCCGTCCGGGGCGGGGAAGACCACGCTCGCCGCTGTGATCGCGGGCGTTCACCGGCCTGACGCGGGGACTGTGACCCGCCCCTCCGGCACCGCGGTGATCACGCAGGAAGTACACGTGTTCGCCGGGACACTACGAGACAATCTCACGCTCGCCGCGCCCGGCGCCACCGACGGTGAGATCCGTGCCGCGCTCGGAACCACCGGCGCAGCCGGCCTGTTGGACCTGTCGGAGGAAGCCCTGGACACGGTGGTCGGGACCGGCGGACACCCGCTCACCGAGGCGCAGGCGCAACAACTCGCCCTCGCCCGGCTGCTCCTCGCCGACCCGGAACTGGCGATCCTCGACGAAGCCACCGCCGAGGCGGGCTCTGCTCACGCCGAGCGGCTCGACCGCGCCTCGGAAGCGGTCCTGGCCGGCCGGACCGGCATCGTGATCGCCCACCGGCTCTCCCAAGCCGCCGCGTGCGACCGGATCGTGGTCATGGACGCCGGCCGCATCACCGAGACCGGCACCCACGATGAACTCCTCGCCGCCGGCGGCACATACGCCCGGCTGTGGACGGTGTGGCAAGCCGGGCAGCGCTTCGGAGCGAACAGGTGAGGCGGACGCCGGGCTGTCTTCGGGTAACGCAGCAGCCGCAAGTCGCGCCGGGCGGAGCCCGATCGAGGACCGGCGCGCGATCTTGCGGACGACCACGACGTGGAGTGTGCCGCCGATGTGGACGGACGGCGGCCGACGCGTCATGCCCCGAGCCCGGCCGACAGACGCGAGCGAGTCTGCCGGTGTCCCGGCGGGGGACACCAAGTGCCGGTGGAACGGGCGTAGTTGCGGCTGCGTCAGAATCCGGGCTTGGCTCCGGCGTCCAGGTCGGCCGTGGAGTCGCCGCTGACGTTCTCACCGAGGCCGGGTTCGACCCGGCTGTCGGAATGAGGCGCACGGGCGAGAAGCGTCAAGTAGTGCGTCGAGGGTGAGCAGAGGCTCGCAGCCGTCTTCCGTGACCGGCCGCAGGCCGCCGCGATGAGTCGGCGACGTGTCCGGCCGCAGGCCGCCGCGATGAGTCGGCGACGTGTCCGGCCAGGCCTGCTTATGGCGACGTGTCCGGCGAGTGCCTGCTGATGGCGACGTGTCCGGCCGGTGCCTGCTTATTTGGTGAGGAGACGTGCTACGAGGATGACACTCGCGAACACCACCGCGGCCGTCACATCCATCCAGTCGGATCCAGCCCACCAGCCGATCATCGACCCGAGAAAGTAGCCGCCGGCCATCAGGAACAGTGTGCTGGCCACACTGAAGACGAGCAGATGCATACGGGCGGCATCACGTGCCGCAGCTCCATCCGCCTGCCGCTCCTGCATGACCGCCAACCCCCGTCCGCGTGGTGTTCGACTCCGCGTACCGGCAACGCTTCAACAGAAGTGAAGGGGCGTCAAGTGCAGGATTCACAGGAGCTGTTGACTCTCGTGGACGGCGCAGGCGTGTAGCCACCTGCACTCGCCCTGTCCGGTCACGCGCTCTCGCCAGGCGTTCGGTTCCCGTGCCCTTCCGGCTCGCCGTCCGAGACCTGTTCCGCCGTGAGTGTTGTGATGCGGTGGCGTAGTCGGTTGCGTTCGGGGTCGGTGCCGGCCCCCGCGAGTGCCGCGCGGTATGCCGCGATCGCTTCGGTCTGCCGGCCGAGGCGTTCCATCAGTTCGCCTCGTGCTGTCTGATAGGGGTGATGACCGCGTAGCTGCGGGGTGTCGGCCAGAGCGTCCAGGAGAGCGAGGCCTGCCACCGGGCCGTCCCGCATCGCCACCGCGATCGCCTTGTTGAGTTCCACCACGGGGGAAGGCGCGATCGCGCCCAGCACTTCGTACAGGGCCACGATCTGCGGCCAGTCCGTGCCCGCCACGTCGGGTGCCTCGTCGTGCAGCGCCGCGATCGCCGCCTGCACTCCGTACCGGCCCGGCGGGCCACCGCTGAGCGCTGTCACGACGAGCGCGGTGCCTTCGTCGATCATCGGCCGGTCCCACAGCTGCCGGTCCTGGTCGTCGAGGAGGACGAGAGCTCCGTCGGGACCTGTGCGCGCGTTACGCCGTGCATGTACGAGCAGCATCAGCGCGAGGAGCCCCGCCACTTCCCGCTCACCGGGCATGAGGCGGCGCAGGATCCGGGCCAGCCGGATCGCTTCCTCTGCAAGATCGAGGCGTTGCAGGTCCGGTCCGGAGCTGGCCACGTAACCCTCGGTGAAGATGGAGTACACCACCTGCAGCACGCCGGGCAGCCGCTCCGGCAGTTCGTCCGCCCCCGGCACCCGGAACGGGATCCGCGCTTCCCGGATCTTCTTCTTGGCCCGCACGATGCGCTGCGCCATGGCCGGCACCGGCACAAGAAAGGGCGCGCGCCACCTCGGGTGTGCCGAGCCCCGCCAGGCAGCGCAGCATCAACGCGGTACGGTCCTGCGCCGCCAGCGCCGGGTGCGCGCAGGTGAAGAACAGCTGCAGCCGGTCGTCCGGCAGTTCACCGGCGGCGTCCGCCGCCAAAGCGGGCCCCGCACGCTCGGCCTCGACCCGCAGCACCGCGAGCCGGTCCGCATACACGCGGTCGCGCCGCAGCCGGTCCACCGCCTTGCACCGGCCAGTGGACCAGCGCAGCCTCCACCGCCTCCGAGGTGACCTCCTCGGCCAGATCGAGATCGCCGAAACGGGACACCAGGCAGGCCAGGAGCCGCCCGCGTTCCTCACGGAACACGGACTCCACCCAGACCCCGGCCTCCCGCCCGGCGGGCGCCTCGTCCGGCATACTCAGGCCCCGAAATCCGCGACCGGCCGCACCACGACCGAACCGCTGCCGCGAGCCCCCGGGCACCGGGCCGCCCAGTCGAGCGCCGCGTCCAGGTCCGGCACGTCGATGACATAGAACCCGCCGAGCACCTCACGACTCTCGGCGAACGGCCCGTCCGTCACGGTGCGCCGCCCGTCCCCGTCGACCCGGACCGTGGTCGCCGTGACCAGATCGGCCAGGGATTCCCCGGACACCAGGATCCCGGCATCCCTGACGTCCTTGTCGAACGCCATCCAGTCGGCCGGCGTGCAGCCCTCCGCATCACCGTTGCCATCCGCGATCCCGTTGATCAGCATCATGTACTTCATGGTCAGGCTCCCCTTCGACTGTCCTGCGGTCATACGGCGGACTGCCGTACATGATGACGACGAACGGGACACCACCCGATCGACAAGCCAGAAGAAAATTCTTTCTCTGCTGCCCCTCGGCAGCACCGGCGCAGCAGTCCAGGTACGCCGACGACACCAAAGGGCGCCGACGACGACCCGATGCCCCCCTCATCCCACAAGGCGGCATGGTCCCGTCAGTGCGATTCCTGTTGCTTCGGTCGACGACACGTCGCCATGATCGCCCCGAGGCGTGTCTCGGTCGAGCCGTGTGGTGCATGGCGGCCGCGCACGCGGGGATCATCGAGGCGGCGCAGACATCCCGGAGCATGGGCCTGGGCCTGGGCGTGGTGTGTGGAGCTTGGAGGGGACACGAACGTGTGGGGCGTTGAGGATCGTGTGCGTGAGGGGATCCGTCACGAGGGTGACGGGCTCGACGCTGCAGCTGTGGCAGCCAGGCTGGCCCAGGCGGCTGCCTGGGAGCAGGACGCTGCGGAGCGGGCGCGGACGCTGAGGGATCCAGCCACGGGCTACGAGGACTTTGACGCCGAGTACCTGGCAGAGATCTGTACCGCGCGGCATCTGGAATGGCGGCGGGTCCAAGCCTTGATGAACGAGATGAACTGGAAGGTGTGCGAGCCTCTGAGAGACGTTCAAGGCTCCGCCTGGGCGCGGGAGCGAGACAGACGCCGGAACGACTCGGTGGCCGACCAGCCCGGAGGCGAAGCATGGCGACGAGGCGACGCCTTCGGACTGCGGATGGAGGTGTGGTTGTCGGCGGAGACGACCGACCGCATCACATGGGCGGGCTACCTGCCTGCCAGATATGCGCGGGAGTCACCGGTGAGCCCCGCCGCCGTCGTGGTACAGATCCTCGAACGCATCGTGCTGGGAGAGAACGGAGTGATCTCGGTTCCGCCGTTCCGACCGACCGCGGACGGCGTCGAGCCATCAAGCCCCTGACATCGGGACCCTTGTGCTCTCTGGATGCGCATCAACCCCTACCGCCTCGCCCACGCCCGCATGGACGACCCCCTGAAAGCTGAAAGCTCAGTCCCGCCACCAGTCCCCAGAGTCCTCCAGGACCCGACGCAGGTAGTCGTCCATCCCGTTCGCCACCCAGATACGTCCGTCCGTCTCGTGATCCCAGACGAACACATCGTCACGCAGCGGGACCCTGACGAACGCAAACTGATCCCCGCCACCGTTGTCTCCGAAGAACATCAGCGGCTCGAAGGGCATATAGAGCTCGGCGAAGTCCACCGAGGCACGGAACAATGCGTTCTCCTTCGCGATCCGCTCGGCACTCCACACCACGTCCGTCCCGTAATGCCCGCACACTCCATTGCACTCACGCAGCAAAGACGCGAGCTCCTCGGGAAGCGCCTGCCCCAGAACACGTTCAACCTCAGCCAACGCCTCGATGGTCGCCGGCGCAGCAAGCTCCGCCTCTGCCATCACTGCCAGGATCCGTTCACGCCACATCCGGCGAGGATCTCAGGCAACGCCTCGATGGTCGCCGGCGCAGCAAGCTCCGCCTCTGCCATCACTGCCAGGATCCGTTCACGCCACATCCGGCGAGGATCTCAGGACCGTGAAGATCACGACAACCCTGACCGGTGAGCCCCTTCCCCGAACACGTCAGCCGCTTCTGAATGCGGCCCGACTCCACCTATCTGCCCGTCTTGGACATGAACCACCTCTCCTTCACCCAGGCGTGTTTACCGCATCACCGCACCCACCACTTCTATGCAGAAGTAAACCCAGGCCGCATCAAACGGCCAAGCGCGACCACTCCACAACCCCCATATTCCAGCACCCTCCATTCTCCCAAATGGCGCTCAAAACGCCATAAACCCATGACAGTTGGGGTAGCATAGAACACAGCAAAGAAAACGACAGAGGCGGGAGGTGACTCAAATGCCGGACAGAACAAACGAGTTCGGAAAATACGGCGCCCGCGGCATCAAAGGCAGCGACGCCATTGCTCGCCAGCTCGACAAACTCGCCGGCTTCATCGCCACCCCCATCACTCAACGACGCGGCCTACAAGCACGATTGAACTACCTCACCAGAACCCCACACGCCCTCCAAGCCGCCCGCCAAGCAGGCCTCACCGTCACCGACCGCACCCTCAAAGCCTGGCAGACCGGCCGCCGACAGCCATCCAAAGCAAACCTCACAAAAATCGAAACCGCCTACCAAACAGTGCGCCGCAACAACGTCGCCCGCTACCTCCTCCAGCGCCTCAACAGCCGAGGCGGCACCCGAGTGGAGATCCACCCACTCAACCAGTCCCAGGTCGACCGCAGATTCCAACGCGTCCTCGAATACCGCACCCTCAACATCCGCCAATGGGACACCATCATCCGCGCCTGGGCCGCCGGCGACACCAGCGCCCTGGACGAAGCCTGGATCGACTCGATCGTGGACCTCGGCTCCCAATGGGGCCAGTACGAATACGTATCAGCCGTCGGATTCGCAGCATAAACCCAGCCCTCAATCTCAAATCCCGTACAGAACAACAAAACTGAACAACCATCACCACACCAGAGGAACGACCCGATCGCCGGCGACCTGCAGCTCGCCAACTCCGGGCACACCCTCTCGCTGCGCTTTTGGTGCAAGCTGCGGAGCAGATTGCACAGGCCGAATCGCGGAGCGATTCGAGCCACGGCCCGAAGGGCCATCAATTCCCTTGCGGAGCAAGGGAATTTGCTCGTATTGCGGAGCAATTCGAGCAGTGGCCAACGGAGTTGGCCACGAATTCCGGCGGAGCCGGAATTCCAGCCGCGCGGAGCGCGGCATTTCTTCCGCCGCGTAGCGGCGGCGCGTTGTCCTCGCGGAGCGAGGCGCGCG